>NZ_FWXQ01000006.1:0-420228 GCF_900176445.1 Pseudomonas sp. URIL14HWK12:I5 | reverse complement strand
TTCTCCATCATCGTAATTTTCTAAATTTTCACCCCCGCGCCACCCGGACTATACGAGTGATTGTTCCATTGATGAAAACCAGAGACCCTATGCCGTCGAAGACGGCAGTGTTCAGCTTGAAATTTCTGGGGTTGTGCCCCTGGTTCCTATGATTGGGACCCACAGCTTGCTCGCCGCCACTCTGCTGATTATGTATTGGCCCGACCGCAATTTGCCGGACGCCTATATTGAAGTTTGCTCTCGGGAGATGAATGAATGACGCTTAAGTCCAAGGTTTTATGGGAGCGTGCTATAGGCTGGAGCTATGATCTGCCTTCAACGGGAGAGGAGCCAGATGGCCGCTGCTGGATAGAGGCTGTAGATCCCTCGCCTAATTATTTCAATGATGTCTACCTTGAACTGCCGAGGAAAACAATAAGCCTTCGAGGGGTTTCAGCATTAATCGGTATTCCTGGTTTGCTTTTTTGCGCTGGTTCGGTACTTTCTTTGTACTGGGATTTGTTCGTGTACGGATTGCAGCGTGACTGGTTAATGAATGTATTATTTCTGATTGGCTCGCCAATAATTCTATGGGCACTCATCCCTTACGCGATAGAGGATCTTGTCTTGCCCAGAGACGAACCCATCCGCTTCAATCGCCTGCGTCGAAAAATCTACATCTACGAGTGCAAGATCGACCGCATTTTCATCTTCAGCCGCAAACGCTGGGGCGTCCAGCCCGTCGCCTATAACTGGGACGACATCACCGCTGAGGTCTACCGCATCTACGCCCCCGGCCACGGGGGCCTGATCGAAAACGTCATGCTGTCAGTCCGTAATCCCGAAACCAATGAAGTCATTGACCGTGTCTTCTTCACGCATACCTTGGACCAAGGCAAGGCCTACTGGGCTATCGCCCGGCTCTTCATGCAGCAAGGCCCTGAAGCCCTACCCACATTCGTGCACCCACCCCGCGACTGGAACGACGACGATGGCCTGAGCCACATGCATTGCCTGGCACCTAAGGTTGAATGGCCAGCGGACATAGACCGCGAATCCCGTACTGCGCCCTCTGAAGAAGATGCAGTGGATGGCACCGGCTAGAACCGCTCTCACAGGGGCTCTGCAAAAATTGCTACGGTGGATTCACCCCTTCTTCAGCCTGTAGGCCAGGGCAGGGCGG
The DNA here is from genome assembly GCF_900176445.1 of Pseudomonas sp. URIL14HWK12:I5. NCBI lineage: Bacteria > Pseudomonadati > Pseudomonadota > Gammaproteobacteria > Pseudomonadales > Pseudomonadaceae > Pseudomonas > Pseudomonas sp. URIL14HWK12:I5. The sequence goes on along the minus strand of NZ_FWXQ01000006.1, from coordinate 419,066 downwards.
GTCATGCCGAGCAGGCGGGCGGCTTCGGAAACGTTATGCCCACAGCGCTGCATGGCCTCCTGCATCAGCACCGCCTCGACGGCGTCCAGGCCTGTACCGCTGTCGAGAATCTGCGCCACCCAGCCGGGCGTAGCCTGGTCACCGTCTGCCACCAGCCGGCCATCGCTGCCCAGTCCGATACTGTCGAAAGCCGGAGGAGCATGCGGGAACAGCGCGTCCAGGCCGATGCTCTGATTCTCGTCGGTGATAATCACCCCGCGCTCCATGAGGTTTTCCAGTTCGCGGATGTTGCCCGGCCAGTCGTATTGCAGGCACACCTGCATCGCCCGGTCGCTGAGCCCACGGGTTTTCTTGCCGTAGCTGTGGTGCAGGCGGCCGAGGAAGTGCTCGATCAGCAGCGGGATGTCTTCGCGGCGTTCGCGCAGTGCCGGAATGTGCACCGGGAACACGTTCAGGCGGTAGAAAAGGTCGGCCCGAAAGCGTCCATCCTTCACGGCCTGTTCGAGGTTTTCGTGGGTGGCGGCGATCACCCGTACATCCACCGGCCGCGTGCGGCTGTCACCCACGCGCTCCAGTTCGCCTTCCTGCAGCACACGCAACAGGCTGGCCTGGGCGCGTGGGGTCAGCTCGACGATTTCGTCCAGGAACAGCGTGCCGCCGTTGGCCCGTTCGAAGCGGCCCATGCGTGCCTGCTGGGCGCCGGTGTAGGCGCCTTTCTCTACGCCGAACAGCTCGGCTTCGATCAGGTCCGGCGGTATGGTCGCGCAGTTCAGCGCCACGAACGCGGCCCCAGCGCGCTCGCTGCGCAGGTGCAGGCTGCGGGCGATCACTTCCTTGCCAACCCCGGTTTCGCCCAGCAACAGCACCGAGGCCTTGCCAGGGGCGACTTTGTCGGTGAGTGCGCAGCAGCGCCGGTACACCGCCGACTGGCCGATGCCATAGAATTGCCCCGACTCGTACTGCAGGCGCTGGCGCAGGTTGGCCACCTGCACCTGCAGCGACTGCAGCTCGTCGATCACCGGGTCGCTCTGGAAGTAGCGCAGGAAGGTGTCGGCATCCTCCCATTGCTCCACCGGCTTGCCGATGATGCGGCATTCGCTGCCGCCGCAGCCACGGCAACTGACCTCCTTGTACAGCACCTGGCGGCCGAGGAAGAACGAGCTGTAGCTGATGGCGTAACCGAGCAGCATCCAGCACACCGGTTGCTCGGAATGCAGGGCCTCGGACTGGCAGTTTTCCACCTCGAAGGAGTCCTGCCATTCGATGTCGGCGTAGAAATGGCCGTTGTCCAGGTCGATTTCCAGCTGCAGCGGGCGCACCTTGACCATGCCCTTGAGCGAATGCAGTTGCGGGCCGATGAAGAACATTTCCACCGGGTTGCCATTGGGCCGCAGCTTGCGCGCCAGCTCGGCATCCTTCAGCCCCGACTGGTAACCCAGGCGCAGGAAGAAGCCCTTGGCCCGCTCCACGCCAAGCATTTCGATCAGCTCGCGGCGCATGCTGGCCATGGTTGCGGCCTGCACCAGCAGCATGCGCTGCTCGTCCAGCCAGATCTTGCCTTCGGTGCCTTCAAACCGTACCCGTTCGGTCAGGTCCTTCAGCGCCGGCGCAGGTTCCGGCGCCCTGTACTGGGTAATCATTCGCTTGCGCCCCTTGTTTGTAGTTGTATGGGGAATCGGCGTGCACCCGCTCAGGCAAGGCGGGTTTGCTGGTCACGCCGGGACGACCGCAGTCTGCAGGCAAGGCCCGGGTCGATCTCTTTTCTAAACCGCCTGAAAGCGGCGCAAAAGTCAATCGCCGGTGACGTTTGCCATTTGCTCAAACGGCGCTGGCGCATTTGAGCAAATGATCAAACGGGCAGCCTGCAGCGTGCGCATAGCGCTGCCTGAGGGTAACGCTGAAAAAATTAAAATCCTTTAGAAACAATTGGTTGGGTTGGGTTCTTGGCGATTTCAACGCGCCTGGCACAGCCGTTGCTCTGGCCTATGACACGTCCAACCAGAGCACCAGCGCATGACTCAAGCCACCACCACCTTCGAGCAAATGCCGCGCTATGTCCGCGTACGTAGCGAGCCGGACGCGGCATTCGTCGAGTTCGACTTTGCCATCGGTTACCCGGACCTGTTCGTCGAACTGGTCCTGCCGCGCACGGCCTTCGCCAGCTTCTGCGCCAGCAACCGGGTGCGCCACATGGACGCTGCGATGGCCGCTGCCGTCGATGCCGACATGCGCAAGTGGCGCTATGGCGAAAGCCGCGACGCGGACGATTGAAGCGCCGCCTGCCGGCGCATTGCATCCCCACAACAACAAGTACAGGACGCCTTGCATGAGTATCGAGATCAAGACGGCCACGGTCGAGCCGATCCGCCAGACCTTCAGCCACATCCGCCGCCGTTTCGGTGACAAGCCGGCCAGCCGCTACCAGGAAGCCAGCTTCGACATCGAGGCCGCCACCAACTTCCACTACCGCCCGCTGTGGCAGCCCGACAAGCTGCTCAACGACCCCAGCCGTACCACCGTGCAGATGGCTGACTGGTACGCCGTCAGCGACCCGCGTCAGTACTACTACGGCGCCTACGTGCAAGCCCGGGCACGCATGCAGGAAAACGCCGAGCACAGCTTCGCCTTCTGCGAAAAGCGCGAGCTGCTAGCCAGCCTGCCGGCCGAAACCCGTGCTTTGGTCGCGCGCCTGCTGCTGCCGCTGCGCCATGCCGAGCTGGGCGCCAACATGAACAACAGCGGCATTGCCGCCGACGCGTTCGGCACCAGCGTCACCCAGATGCACATGTTCCACGCCATGGACCGCCTGGCCATTGCCCAGTACCTGTCGCGCATCGGCCTGCTGCTGGAGGACGACGGCCTGGCGTTGTTGGCCGAGGCCAAGCAGCGCTGGCTGGACGAGCCGGCCTGGCAAGGGCTGCGCCGCTATGTGGAGGACAGCCTGGTGGTGCATGACTGGTTCGAGCTGAGCCTGGCGCAGAACCTGGTCAGCGACGGCCTGCTGTATCCGCTGTTGTTCGAACACTTCGATGCGCAGCTGGTGGCCATCGGGGCAGGGCAGCTGGGCATGCTCACCGAGTTCATGCGCCTGTGGTTTGCCGAAAGCCAGCGCTGGGTCGATGCGCTGGTCAAGACGGCCGCAGCCGAGAGCCCATACAACCGTGAGTTGATCGAAGGCTGGGTGTGTGAGTGGCGCAGCCGTGCCGTGCAAGCGCTGCTGCCGCTGGCCGAGGCCGGCCCAGGCCGTGACGCGCTGGATGCTTGTGACAGCGCCTTTGGCGCACGCCTGAAAAAACTTGGCCTCAGTGGAGACGCCGCATGACTTCCCTCGTGTACATCGCCTTCCAGGACAACGACAGCGCCCGCTACATCGTCGAGGCCATCACCCAGGACAACCCGCATGCCCAGGTGCAGCACCAGCCGGCGATGATCCGCGTGCAGGCCGAAGGGCGCCTGGAAATCCACCGCGCCACGGTGGAAGAAAAGATCGGCCGTGAGTGGGACGTGCAGGAAATGCTGATCGACGTGATCACCCTCGGCGGCAACGTCGAGGAAGACGAAGACTGCTTCGCCCTGCACTGGAACTGATCCGCACAACGACAATAACAAGGGAGACCACCATGGCCGCCAAGCGCCTCAACCAGAAAGACAAGTACCGCTGCCTGACCCGCGACCTGGGCTGGGAGCCAAGCTACCAGAGCAAGGACGCCATCTACCCCTACGAGCGGTTCGAGGGCATCAAGATCACCGACTGGGACAAGTGGGAAGACCCGTTCCGCCTGACCATGGACGCCTACTGGAAGTACCAGGCCGAAAAAGAGAAGAAGCTGTACGCCATCTTCGATGCCTTCGCCCAGAACAACGGCCACCAGAACATCTCTGACGCCCGCTACGTGAACGCCCTGAAACTGTTCCTGAGCGGCGTCACCCCGCTGGAGTACCAGGCCTACCAGGGCTTCGCCCGTGTCGGCCGGCACTTTGGTGGCGCCGGCGCACGGGTGGCCTGCCAGATGCAGGCCATCGACGAGTTGCGCCACGTGCAGACCCAGGTGCATGCCATGAGCCACTACAACAAGCACTTCAACGGCCTGCATGACTTCGCCCACATGCACGACCGGGTGTGGTTCCTGTCAGTGCCCAAGTCGTTCTTTGAAGATGCGCGCACAGCCGGCCCGTTCGAGTTCCTCACCGCCATCTCGTTCTCGTTCGAGTACGTGCTGACCAACCTGTTGTTCGTGCCGTTCATGTCGGGTGCCGCGTTCAACGGCGACATGGCCACGGTCACCTTCGGCTTCTCGGCGCAGTCCGACGAAGCCCGGCACATGACCCTGGGCCTGGAGGTGATCAAGTTCCTGCTGGAGCAACACGAGGACAATGTGCCCATCGTGCAGCGCTGGATCGACAAGTGGTTCTGGCGCGGTTACCGGCTGCTGACCCTGGTCGGGATGATGATGGACTACATGCTGCCCAACAAGGTGATGTCCTGGGCCGAAGCCTGGGAGGTGTACTTCGAACAGGCCGGTGGCGCGTTGTTCAAGGACCTGGAACGCTATGGCATCCGCCCGCCGAAGTACGTCGAGCAGACCACCATCGGCAAGGAACACATCAGCCACCAGGCCTGGTCGATTTTCTACCAGTACAGCCAGGCCACCAACTTCCACACCTGGATCCCCACCGACGAGGAGCTGGACTGGCTGTCGGCCAAGTACCCGGACACCTTCGACCGCTACTACCGGCCACGCTACGAGCATTGGCGCGAGCTGCAGGCGCGGGGTGAGCGCTTTTACAACCCGACGCTGCCGATGCTGTGCCAGATCTGCCAGATCCCGCTGGCCTTCACCGAGCCGGATGCGCCCACGCAACTGAGCCATCGCAGCCTGGTGCATGAGGGCGAGCGCTACCACTTCTGCTCCGATGGCTGCTGCGACATATTCGCCTTCGAGCCGGACAAGTACGTGCAGGCCTGGCTGCCGGTGCATCAGATCCTGCAGGGCAACTGCGGTGGCGGCGATGTCGAGGCGGTCGTGCGCAACTATTACAACATCGACCCCGGGCAGGACAACTTCGAGTACCAGGGTTCGCCCGAACAGCAGCGCTGGCAGGCCTTGCAAGGCACCGGGCGCAAGACCGGCTGAGCCACCGAACCACCAAGGCGCCGTTGACGCGCCCTGGCCCTACAAGAACAAGAGGAACAACGCCATGCCCGTGACCGCCATCGGCACCTACACTGCCCAGCCCCTGGACCGCCAGGCCAACTTCCACGGCGCCCAGCTGGTGTACCTGTGCTGGGAAAACCACCTGCTGTTCTGCGCACCGTTCACCCTGCCGGTGGACCCGGCGCTGCCCTTCGCCGCTTTCATCGAGCAGGTGGTCAAACCGGCCATTGCCCTGCACCCGGATGCCGCCCAGGTGGACTTCGCCACTGCGCGGTGGCGCCTGGATGAGCAGCCCTTCACGCCCGACCTGGCCCGTGGCCTGGCGGCCAACGGCATCACCCACAAAAGCCTGCTGCACCTGCATACCCCCGGCCTTGAAGGCCTGGGCGGCAGCCACAACTGAGGAGTGCCGCCATGAGCTATCAAGTCACCATCGAACCCACTGGTGAACAGATTGAAGTAGAGGAGGGGCAGACCATTCTCGAAGCCGCCCTGCGCCAGGGCGTGTGGCTGCCGTTTGCCTGCGGCCACGGCACCTGCGCTACCTGCAAGTGCCAGGTACTGGAAGGCGAGGTCGACCTCGGTGCCGCTTCGTCCTTCGCTCTGATGGACATGGAACGCGACGAGGGCAAGGTGCTGGCCTGTTGCGCCATCCCGCAGAGCGACCTGGTCATCGAGGCCGACATCGACGTCGACCCGGACTTCGCCGGCCTGCCGGTGCAGGACTACCACGCCGTAGTCACTCGGCTGGTCGAACTGTCACCGACCATTCGCGGCGTGCACCTGAAACTCGACCGGCCGATGGCCTTCCAGGCCGGGCAGTATGTGAACCTGCAACTGCCAGGCATTGAAGGCAGTCGCGCATTTTCCCTGGCCAACCCGCCCCAGCAGGCGGATGAGATGGAACTGCATGTGCGCCTGGTGGAAGGCGGCGTGGCCACGGGGTACATTCACCAGCAGCTCAAGGTGGGCGATGCGCTGGCGCTGTCCGGCCCATACGGGCAGTTTTTCGTGCGCAGCTCACAACCGGGCGACCTGATTTTCATCGCTGGCGGCTCGGGGCTTTCCAGCCCGCAGTCGATGATTCTCGACTTGCTGGCGCGTGGCGATACCCGCCGCATCACCCTGTTCCAGGGCGCTCGTACCCGTGCCGAGCTGTACAACCGCGAACTGTTCGAAGCGCTGGCTGCCCGCCATGCCAACTTCAGCTATGTGCCAGCCCTCAGCCAGGCTGCCGAAGACGCGCAGTGGCAAGGTGTGCGCGGTTACGTGCACGACGCGGCCAGGCAGCATTTCGATGGCCGCTTCAACGGCCACAAGGCTTACCTGTGCGGCCCACCACCCATGATCGATGCGGCCATCACTTGCCTGATGCAGGGCCGACTGTTCGAACGCGACATCTTCATGGAGCGCTTCTACAGCGCCGCAGACGGTGCCTCCGAAGGCCAGCGTTCGGCCCTGTTCAAACGCATCTGAACCTTTTGGCGTCTGGCTCCCTGGCCACAGGGGGCTGGCGTGCACCCGACCGATAACAACAAGAAAGGTTGACCCGATGACCCCGACCCTTGCAAACCTGCTGCGCCTTGCCGTGTGTGCCTCGTTGTTCGGCGCTGCCAACCTGTCCCATGCCACCGAGGGGGGCGGCACGTCCTACCCGCTCGGTGCCGAAAACTACATGTCTGGCGCCATGCCGCCACCTGGCTTCTACGGCCAGCTGTTCGTCAACCACTACGAAGCCGACAACCTGCGCGGCAACGACGGGCGCAAACTGCCGGTGGACTTTCGGGTGCGCGCCAACGCCCTCGTGCCGCGGCTGATCTGGGTAAGTGACTACACCGTGCTGGGTGGCAGCTTGGCGCTGCATGCCATCGTGCCGCTGGTGGATGTGAAGGTCTCGCTCAATGGCCAGTCGCAGCACAACAGCGGCCTGGGCGACGTGATCTTCGGCCCGGCACTGGGCTTTCACCACAGTGACAAGTTTCACAGCATCCTGGCCTTCGACATGATTGCCCCCACCGGTCGTTACGACAAGAACGACCTGGCCAACCCCGGGCGCAACTATTGGGTGTTCGAGCCGGTGTACGCGATGAGCTACATCGACCCGGCCGGGCTCAACCTGGATGCCAAGGTGATGTACGACTTCAACAGGCGCAACCCGGCCACCGATTACCGTTCGGGGCAGGAGTTTCATGTGGACTATGCCGTGGGATGGGGCCTTGGGAATGGCTGGGTGCTGGGAGTAGGGGGGTATTACTATCGGCAGACGACTGACGACCGTCAGGACGGTGAGCGTATCGAAGACAACAAGGGGCGCAGCTTTGCCATCGGCCCGTCGATCAAGTACAGCGGCAAGGATGGCTGGTTCGTGACGGCGAAGTGGTCGAAGGAAACCGAAGTGCGCAATCGCGCCCAGGGTGATGCCTACTGGTTGAAGCTGACCTTGCCATTCTGAAAGGGGGGCTGCTGTGCAGCCCATCGCCGGCAAGCCAGTGCAGGCACTACAAGGCTGCCTGTACTGGCCGATTCATCAGGCCACATCTACCAGCACGATCTCGCTGTCTTCGATGGCGGTCACCCGCAACACTTCTTCCTGCTCGATCGCCACGCCATCACGCGCCTTGGCCCGCAACCCGTTCACCTCCACCAGCCCCTTGGCCGGCACCAGGTAACCCCGGCGTGCGGCATCGAAGCAGTACTCGGCGGTTTCCCCAGCACGCAAGGTAGCAGCCACCAGCCGCGCATCGGTGCGAATCTGCAGGCTGTCTTCATCGCCCACGCGGCCGCTGGCCAGGGTCACGAAGCCTTCACCACGTTCGCCTTTTGGGAACGGCCGGGTGCCCCACTGCGGTGCTTCACCGGTGCGCTCCGGCACGATCCAGATCTGGAAGATACGGGTATCGACGTCCTCCAGGTTGTACTCGCTGTGCACGATGCCGGTACCGGCGCTCATTACCTGCACGTCTCCGGCTTCGGTGCGGCCCTTGTTGCCCAGGCTGTCCTGGTGGCTGATCGCGCCTTCACGCACATAGGTGATGATTTCCATGTCGCGGTGCGGGTGCGGCGGGAAGCCGCTGCCGGCTGCGATCAGGTCGTCGTTCCATACCCGCAGGTTGCCCCAGTGCATGCGCGCCGGGTCGTAGTACTCGGCAAACGAGAAATGGTGGTGGGCGTCCAGCCAGCCATGGTTGGCGTGGCCGAGGCTATCAAACGGTCGTAATTGCAGCATGATCGTGCTCCTTGAAACGGTGGAATGACGCCATGATGCGCTAAGTAAACATCGAAAATAAGCGTAAATATCGGCTTAAAACAATCAGTTTAATAGATGTTATTGTTGCCGGCCTTTCTTCGCTTCATCGCCTAATCCACTGATCTGCAAGCATTCGCTGGCGATTTTCCGTCGATGCAGCGAACATGCCCGCTGATTTTGTTTTTCAACGGAGTGACCGTGGCCCACGAGCAACCCCAGGCCCCCGCCGACCTTACCCCGCCCGCCCAACTGCCCTGGTTTCGCCGCCTGGTCGCCCGTCTGCTGGGGCGTGGCCTGACCCGCCTGCAGGCTCAGCACCGCGACTCCTGGTTCCTCGGCCACGCCAGCGGGCAGCGCACGGGCCATGCCGAGGGTGAGCGCGAAGGGTTCGAGCGCGGTCGGGTGGAAGGCTACGAGGCCGGGCGCCAGGTGCTGGTTATTCGCGATACCCGCCCCGACACCGCCGCCGTGCCTGGGCAGGACGATAACCTGTTCGATGACTGGCGCCTGCCATTGACGGCCGAGCTGAAAAAGCGCTTCAAGGCTGATGTGGCCCAGCGTCTGCCTGCCGAGGCCCAGCCCAGTGCCGCGCAATGGAAGCTGATCTTCAGTGACACACCCTCCACCTGCGTGGTGGCCGGGGCTGGGGCAGGCAAGTCCACATCGCTGGTGCTGCGCATTTTGCTGCTGCGCCATTATTTGGGCTACGAGCTGGACGCGATGACCGTGGTCACATTTACCCGCGAGTCGCGCAAGGACTTCATCAAGCGCCTGTTGCACGTGTTCGCGCTGTGGCAGATCAACCTGCAACCGGTGCAGGCACGCGAGCTGGTGCGCACCTTCCATTCACGCATTCTGCCGCTGGTGCGCAGCCTGCCGGGTTTCGGCCTGGTGCGCGCATTCGAGACGCTGGGTAATGAGATGCCCGCCGGGCGTGAGGCCGAGGCCGACAGCAACCCGTTCGACCTGCGACTTAACGATGCCCAGCGCCAGCAACTGAACCAGTGCTACAGCAGCTTGCTGGGCGAGAGCCCGCGTTTTGCCGAGCTGGTCGGCCTGTTGCGCAGCGAAGCGTTGCAACTGAAGCCACTGGACCCGAACAACCCTGATGTGCAGAAGCGCGCACAGGTTACGCAGCTGGCGGCCCAGCGCGACGAAGAGCTGTGCGATGTGATCGAGGACCTGTGGTTCGCCGCTGGTGCCTGGCCGATCAAGGGTATCGAACCTTGCCGCGAAACCGTCGACATCCGTGGCAGCCGCTTCCATGTGCATGGCCGGCTGGAAGGCCAGGGGCCTTGGGTGGTGCTGGGCTTCGACCCCGCAGAAAGTGCCCAGTATCAGCGCCCCGGCGCCAAGCTGGCCGTGCGTGCCGAGTGGGCGGTCAAGCGCACCTTGTTGCAGGCCTTCTGCGACAGGCCGCTGATCTGGCTCGACAACTACGCCATGGCCCGGCGCCTGGCGGCCTCGCTGGCGGGCGATGCCGTGGCTGGCCCGGGGTTCGAGTACAAGGTCAAGGGTGAGCTGGCCCCGGCGCCGTTGCTGGATGCCTTTGTCGGCGCGGCCAACTTCATCGAGAACCTTGGCCTGGACGTGAACAACGCGGTGGCGGCGATGAGCTTCCCGTCGGGCGACAGTGATGCCTTGTTCTTCGAGGCCCTGGCCCTGTACTGGAAAGCCCTGGAGGCGCACCTGCTGGACCAGTCGCCGCCGGTGATGAGCTACAACCGTATGTTCGCCTTGTTTGGGGAGAACAACCCGGAAAACCTGAAACTGCTGCCCGACCCGCTGCTGCGGCCACTGGCGCACCTGATGATCGACGAGTTCCAGGACGTGTCGCCGCAGATCGTCAGTTGGCTGCGCGCCAGCCTCGCCGAAATCCGCCGACGCGGCCCGGCCATGCACACCGGGCGCCATGCGCAGCATTCGTCGTTGCTGTGCGTGGGGGACGACTGGCAGTCGATTTACGGCTGGCGTGGCAGTTCGCCCAAGTACTTCATGGAGTTCACCAAGGCCTTCCCGTCGCCGTCCAGCACTCGGGTGATGCTGGTCGACAATTACCGCTGCCAGCAGCAGGTGATCGACGCGGCCGAGCATCTGGTGAAGGGCACCCCGGCAATTGCTGGCAAGAAAGCCCGGGCCAGTGGCCCGGCAGCCGAACTCCCGGGTTCGCCAGTGAAGGTATTCGACCGTGATGAGGCCGCCCTGGGCGAAACGCTGATGGAGCACTATCAGCGGGGCGAGACGGTGATGATGCTGTACCGCAAGGGCAGCGACAGGGCCTTGATGAACGAGCACCTGCAAAGCGTGCTGCACGCCGAAGCCGCATTGCCGGCCGAACAGCGCCGGCTGCGCCAGCTGACCTACCACAGTGCCAAGGGCTTGCAGGCCGATGCGGTGTTCATGCTGGGCGACTGCCAGTACCTGACCAGCTCGCCCTACAAAAACCAGGTGTATCGCCAGGCCGGGCTGGGCAAGGCCGGTGATGCCCAACCGTTCGATACGGCGCAAAAGGAAGAAGTGCAGCGTCTGGCCTATGTGGCGGTGACCCGTGCGGTGCAGCACTGCTATTGGCATGTGGAGGCCGCCAATGCTGATGCGGCGGTGGCCCCGCGGGCGTCCAGTCAGGTGGATGGCCGGCAGGCCTTCTTTGAAGACCTGCGCGGTCAGTAGGATGCCTAGTCCTTCGGGTCTAGCGCGCGGGTGAGTGTTTCGAACAACGCTTCGCGCTGCTGATCACGGCCAGTATTGAGCCGACGGCTGGCCTGGTCATACGCCTGGCTGCCGAGCTCCATTCTCTGCAGTTGCCCGCGTTCGTCCAGCGGTGGCTCAGGCAGTACCTCGGTGAGGGCTTGCAGCACCGGGTCATCCAGTGAAGTGATCACTGCGTTCTCGGCATCCAGGCAATAGTCCAGATATTGCATGCCTTGATACCAGCGTTCATCCAGCGTTGCGAAGCGGCTGGCGAAACGCTGGGCAAGGTAGCGTTGCCAACTGGGCTGCCGCGCAATCCAGGACCTGCGCTCTGTGGCCGTACTGTCTAGCCGCAGAACGGCACGTTCGACATTGTTTTGCACGCGTGCTGAAATCATCGCTTCGTGGCGATACAGCATGCCTTGGCTGGTTTCTGGGAAATTGAGCGACCTCGCCAGCGATTGGCGCAGGGCCAGGCGTATTTCAATGAGGTCCACGCCGCCATTGAGCAAGGCGCCATCTTCAACGTCGTCAAGGCCGTCCAGCGCAGGCACGTCAAGCCTTTGCGGCTGCGCCTGTGCGGGTAACCGCTCCAGCTCTTGCAAGCGGGCCTGACGCGCCAGGCGGGCAAGCTGTAGTTGCTCGCCTATCGCGTTGACCATTTCGCGGCGATAGAGGCTTCTGAAAAAGTTGAAGAGCGCGGTAGGGCGTTCTGCGTCCTCGGCCAGTTGCCTGAACACCTGTGCTTCGAGCTCCAGGGCGCTGAACGCATCGGTATTGGCATCGCCACAGGTAGGTGGGTACTCTTGCGCGACAGTGTCCAGGTGGGTTCGCAACTCTTCATCCTGCCCTGCCTGCTCCAGTAGCTGCCAGACTTGGCGGGTCAGACTACGCAAGTTGCGCTCGGCCTGCCGCGAGCGCGCCACGCCTTCGACCACCTCGCGCAAATGCCGGTTTGAATCACCTTCGAACAGCTCGTCCCAAAGCTGCGCCTGATCCGGGCTGGCATCCACGAGCCAGAAGTCCACGCTGATAGCCGACAGCTGATCGTCGCTATGCACTTCGACGCCTGCCATGCGCAGCTGGCGATTGCTGCCAGTATCCAGATTGTTTTCGTTGAAGGTCCAGATGGCATCACTGCTTGGCGTACGCAGGGCATTGGCAAAGGCGCTGGTCAGCACCTGGTCGAGGTCTGGTATGTGGTCGATTGGGTTGTAGCTCAGGTTTAGGTGACGCAATTGCAGGTCGGCCTGCGTCATCAGTGGTGTGAGGCCGCGCGGCCATTCAAGCAGGCTACAGTTGCGCAGTTGAAGGTTGGCCAGGCGAGTGAGGCCGGTCACATGGGGGGCGTGGCCCAGAGGGTTGTTGGTCATTCGCAAGTCGCGCAGGTGTTGCAGGCGGGTAAAGCGGGCTGCCAGCGGTTCAGTCAACACGATGTGGTTGTTTTCAAGGTCAAGGTCCTCAAGGGGCAGTTGTGCAAGGGCTTGCAGGTCGGTTTCGTCGAGCTGCAGCCTGTTCAGGCGCAGGCTCAGCCGGCGCAAGTGGGGCAGGCTGGCCAGGCGCTGGCGCATGCTGTCAGTCAGGCTGCCGAGCTGGTTGTTGCCTAGCTCCAGCACTTCCAGTTGCGGGGTGGATGCCAGTGCCCGGAACAGGCCCTCGAAGTCGAGCTCTGGGCTTTGTGCCAGGCGCAGGGTGCGCAGCGAGGGGAAACTCTGGAAAAAGTCTGCAGGTATCTGGCGGATGCCGATGGCGCGAATGTTCAGGGTGGTGATGTGATCGAAGCGCGCCGGCAAGGACGGCAGCGTGTCGATGTCCAGGCCTTGAAGTGTCAGGCTGTCGGGGTCGTCGCGGCGCCAGGCGGCATTGAACAGGTCGCGCACCACGGTACGCGCGTTGCGCTGGTTTTCATTGCCCTGGCTTGCCCAGTGATGCAGCGTGCTGTCGAGGTTATCGCGCTCGATTTCCAGCGCCCTGAGCTGAGCTGCCATATCACCACGCTGGGTCAGCTGAGCCCGCAATGCGTTACGCGCTTGTGCGTCCAAGCCTGGGTAGAGCGAACGTAAGCGCCGATCTATCGTGTTGCGCCAAGGTAGCCGGCCGCTGAGCGGGTAGCCAAGGCCCCCGTCGGCCAGGCGCATTGGCGAACGGTAGCCTGGTCTGATCGGCTGCTGCCCGATCAGCCTGGCCGCACGCCCCCGGTCGGTGACGGCCATCTCATACCGTTGTCGTGCATCAAGGCCAGGGTGCTCGGCTCTGAGCGCAACGTCCAGCACCTCACTGTCTGCAGTGGCCAGCCCAGGGCGAAAAAGCCCCAGCAAGGCCCTGCTCAGGCGGGCGTGTGCCTGCAGGGCTCGGGCCTCTTCGGCAACCCGCAAGGGGACCTTGCCTTCGGCCAGGCTCAGGCGTTCACTGATGCAGGTCCTGGCCATGATCTGACCGATGGCGCGCTGCGGCAGGCCCGGAAACTGTCTGATTAGTGGCTGGGCTTCTTCGGGAAAACTGACCTCATTTCGCGCGCTCAGCCTGTCAAGTGCATCGGCCAGCAACGCAGGGGGATGCTGCGCTGCAACCTGGGTTTGGCGAAGTTCATTGCCTTGCACCCCTGAGCACTTGAGTGCCGCTTCCAGTTCCTCGTCATTCAGGCCGTCACTGATTGGCCCCAGGCGCCGCAATAGATGCAGCTCCTCCCACTCGAGCGGCATTTCATGTGCCGCTCGCCATGCGCCTGCGCCGTTATCGCGCACGAGTGGCCGATAGGCCTGTGGGTCCTGCGGGTGGGGGATTCGCCATTGGCCGCGCGCTTGTACCTGTTCGTACACAGTGCCATCGATGCGTATGTAGTGGCGCCCGTCTATCGTGTAGCGGCCTTGTGCATCGGGCTCAAGGTGTTCGATGGATACCGGGCTTGCGTGGTCCTTGAGCGTGGCGCTCCACAAGTAGTCCTTGCCATCCTTGACGACGCTCTGCATGGCATCGACGAAACCTGAAGCCTTCAGCGCCACAGCACCGCCACCCACTGCAGCCACCATGACTACGTTCATCAACACTGACTCAAGTTGAGCCACAGCCTCTTCGTTGTCACCTTCCTCCCAGGCCGAGATGCCTTCGAAGACGTTGTCCATGATCTGCGCGGCGCCGATGGCGAGCATGATCGGGTTCATGCATGGCACGACCATGGCAGCGACGTTCAGCACGGTCATGCCAAGATCCAGCCAGTATTCGATGTTGCGCAGACGTACCCTGGCGTCTACGTCTTCAGTAGGCACCGCGACCCAGCGGGCATCGGCCTTCAGGCGTGTAAGGTGCTTGGCCTCCAGTGGCGACCAAGGGATGTTTGGCAAGTTTGTGTCGATGGATTCCAGGTGTATCGACTTGCGAGGCTCCAACTGCGTTGCATCGTCCTGGTCGGGGTTGCTGTAAAGGGCTCGCATCAGTCGCTTGTTTAACGCCGCTTGCTGAGATTGCAGGGCCAGGGCGACAAAGCGCTTGCGGTAGTCGTCCTGCAGCAGTTGCTGGCGCAGGTACTTGTGTGCATCCCCTAGCGAGGCAAACTCCCTGAGCGTATCCCCATCCACCGGGTTGTAGAGAAACACCGGGTCATGCTTGCGGTTTTGCGCGGGCGCGATGAACAGCAGCTCGTGGATGGGGATGCCAAACACCTGCAATTGCCAGCAATGCAGGGGGCGGCCTTGGTAGGTGGCGTTGGCGGGCTCTGCACAGAGGCCATGCATCGCCAAAGAGCCGGAAGCGCTGAGGTGGCCTTTGCAGGCAGCGATACGGGTTTGTACACGGAACTCGTCACGCCGAGCGTTGATGGCCAGCGAATGCAGCTTGGTTTTGCTCGCACCGCTGTAGACCTGGTCAAGGTGCTGCTGGTAACGCTGGCCCAGGTTCAGTGCCCGGCATTGCTCAATGTAGCTCGCCAGCGTCAACCCTTCGATTAGCCTGATGTTTTGGCGACTGTGCTGCAGGCGGCTCAAGCGCGTGGTATCGGCAAGGCCTTCGAAGTTGTGCAAGGCCGCTTCGAGGAGGCTGCGATACTGTGGGTTACCCTTGGGTATGATTTCGCCCAGCTCGTGTGGCACTGCAGGTCCGCCAGGTAGCCCGCCCGGTTGTTTGACGGAGGTTGCTTGATACACGTACTGAGCCTGAGTGACCGGTATGCCGATGCTCAGTTGTTTCTGCAGCAGTGGGGCGCAGAATTCGGAGATGCCCTGCAAGGCGCCGAGCGCCGCCTGCAGGGCCCTGTAGCTGGCGTCGCGTCTGGCGATGGCGCGCTGCAGGGCCTGGCGGGTGAGTTCGTCTGCCTGGTCATACCAAGCGTAGGTATTGCCGTCGGTGTCTTGGTAATCCTTGCGCAGTCGCCTCATTATCTGGCCGGCATGTTCACTGTGCAGTGCCTTGCTCCAGTCGGGAAGGGAACGCACGATTTGCGCGTGGTGGTAAGGGGTGTGGCTCATGTCGGTGCTCCGTATTCGGGAGCCGCTATGGGGCCGTATAAGCTGGCAGTCTGTGCGGTAGATAATTGCCTGCTCAGGTGGATGGCCGGCAGGCCTTCTTCGAAGACCTGCGCGGGCAGTGAGAGCCGCTTAGCCGCCGAGGGTTTGCGCCTGGCGAGTGAGGCTGGTCAGCAGGCCGGTTTCAACCTGTTGCTGCTCGGCAGTCAGCACGTCCACCCCCTGGCGGTACTGCTGCTCGTTGATCGAGACGCGACGCAGTATTCCTTGAGCATTCAATGGGCTTTCAGGCATGGCGCCAGCCAGCGCCTGTAGAACAGAACTGTCCAGGGAGGTGACTGGGTCGGCAGTTTCATCCAGGCAGTAGTACAGGTAGTCCAGGCCCGGCCGCCAAAAATCGGTGATCAGGCTGAACTGTGCTGCATGCTCACGTTTCATGTACTCAACCCAACCCGGCTGCTGGTTCATCCATTGTTCCCGCGCGCTGGCATCCGTATCCAGCGCCAGGACCGCAGCTTTCACCCGGTCGATGATGGTCTGGTTGATCCTGGCTGTGTCGCGGTACAACATGCCTCGGCTCGGTTCGGGATAGTCCAGCGCGGTGGCCAGAGACTGGCGTAACGCCAGGCGTACTTCGATATCGTCCACCAGCCCCGTTTCCAGGTCGATATCCGGAAACGCAGAGGGTTCGTCGAGCACATCGTAAGCGGGAAGATCTTCATCGAAGACGCCATCGAGCAGCGCCTGTTTGCGCAAGGACCTTTTCCAGCTGATGCGGTCGGCCAGTTGATTGACCTGGTCGCGTCGATACAGCTTGCGATACAGCCTCAGCAGATCGATGGGTCGGCTACCAACACGGCCTGCGGCTTCGTGGGCCAGTACCTCTATTTCCAATGCGCTGAAAGCGTCGGCGCCTGCGTCGCCACAGGTTGGGGGGAAGTCGCCCGCCACGGTGGCCAGGCGTTCACGTAGCTCGGTGTCTTGAGCAGCCTTCTCCAGCAAGTCCCAGACACGTTCCCTCAGTGCTGCGGTATCACGCCGCGCTTCCGCCGACTGGGCGAGACGTTCCAGGACCCCTAGCAGTGCCGCATTCTCACCTTGGTCGAACAAATCGCTCCACAGTTGCTCCTCGGCATTGCTCGCCTCACCACGGAAAATGCCTTGCCACTGCGGTACGTCCTCTGCGTGCTCGAATACGTTGACGCCACTGCTGCCCAGGCGTGCACGTGTCTGGGCTTCCAGGGTGTTGTAGTTGAACAGCCAGCGGCGCTCAGGCAGGCGCGCGGCGACGTCACGGGCGAAGGGGGTACGCAGCACCCCTGGCAAGTCTGGCAGCGTGCGAATGCGGTTGGAGGAGAGGTTGAGATAGCGCAGTTGGTACTGGGGCTGGCTCATGAGGGTGGTCAAGCTGTCGGGCCATTGCTGCAGTTCGCAACGCTCGAGGTCCAGGTGGCTGAGGCGGGCCATGAAGCGCAGGTCGGGCGGCAGCTGCAATGGGTTGCCAGGCATGTGCAATACCATAGGGTGAATCATGTCCTGAAAACGGGCAGCGAGGGTTTCATCGAGTGTGATCCGATTATTGCCCAGGCCCAGTGCATCCAGTGGCAAGCGCGCAAGGAAGCTCAAGCTGGCGTCATCGAGTTGCAGGCGGTTACGGCTGAGGCCAAGTATTCTCAGGCCGGGCATCGCTTCGATGGCTTGTTGGGCTGTGGCTGTAAGGGCAGTCAAGCCATTGCTTGTCAGGCCCAGCCCGCGTAGCCGTGGCGCAGACTTGAGCGCCTCGAACAGTGTTTCGGCGTCCATGTCGGGGTTGCCGATGATTTCCAGGTTTTCCAGGTTGGGGAAGTTTGACAGCAAGCCGCTGTCCAGGCGCCGCAGTTGCAGCCCATCAAGCGTGAGTTGCCGGATATGTGGCATGCGAGCCGTGAACGTTGGCAGCGCTTGCAACTGCATGCGGTCCAGCACGAGTGCCTCGCGTTGCGCGCCGCCTTCACGCCGGGCAGCACTCATCAGCCGCTCGGCGCACTGTTGGCGATCAAAGCGCTCTTCCAGCGAAGCTGAAGCGTTGGCCCAGCGGTTGAGGTCACGGCTGAGGGTACGCTGTTCTGCTTCCAGCCGACTGATGGCGATACCCAGGTCGCCCCCTTGCGCAAGTTCAGCTTGCAGCGCACTGATTTGCGGGCTACTGAGTTCGGGGTAGAGTGCCTGGAGGCGGCGCGCGGCTGGCAGGCCCCGACCACTCAAAGGGTAGCCAAGTTGGCCGTTGGCCATGCGCAAGGGTGAGCGCAAGCTCGGCTTGATGGGCTGTTGGCCAAGCAGCGAGGCGCAGCGCTGGCGATCGGCAAGGGCAAGTTGCAGCAACTGGGCCGAGTCAGCCTGTGGGTGCTCGGCTTGCAGGGCCTGTTTCAGGCGTTGGCTGTCATCGTTAGCCAGGCTGCGCCTGAACATGCCGAGGATGGCGCGGTCTAGCCGTGCACGGGCTTGCAGACGGCGGGCTTCTTCGGCAATGCGAAGCGGCACCCGTCCCCTTGTCAGGCTTAGCCGTTCGGCGTTGCTGATGTTGGCCAGTAACGCTTCAAGCGCACTGTCCGGCAGGCCGGGAAACTGCTGGGCGAGGGGTTGGGCGGCTGGGGCAAGGACGGGGCGGCGGCTGTGTCGCAGGCTGCTGAACAACGCTTCGCGATGTGCTTCCAGGTGGGTCGCGAGCGTGTTGTTCAAGGCAGAAGGTCGCTGCTCGGGCGGCGTGTCACCCAGCAGTTGCAGCGCGGTCTCTTCATCCATTTGAGCCAACACGGTCTGGCTCAGTTGACCATTGTCCAGGTCGGTGCGGGTGACTTCGATTTCTATTTGCCCTGTCGAATGGGACGGGCCGTAGCGCACAGACTCGCCCCAGGGTTCTGGCCCTTTGTAAACCTTGAGTACAGTTCCCTCAGGCCACCCCGGCAGGCGCAGCAGTTCAGGTAAGGCAAAGTTCTTGTACGCTGCCAGCGGTAGCCCATGGCGTACGCGATCGATGATCTGTTGAGCCTCGTTGTCGAGTTGCAGGCGTTGCAAGGTGTCGATCAACAGGGCGGGTGGGCGTGAGCCTGTTGCCTGGTTACGGCGTAATACACCTTCATCGGTACCGGTACTGCGCATGGCGTAGTCCAGCTCGCTTTCGTCCAGGCCAGTGGTGTAGTTGCCCAGGCGGCTCATGAGTTGCTGGTGGTACCATTCCAGCGGTTGTTCATGGTCGAGTTGCCAGCGGGCGTTGCCATGATGCAACAAGCGTGGCGCATAAGCCTGCGCATCATCGGGGTGGCGCACGCGCCATTGTTGCTCAGCGTCCTGAAACACTTCGTATAGCGTCCCATCCAGCTTCAGGTAGGTCTTCCCATCGACGTGCACATGGCCGAGCGAATCGGGTTGAACTCCCTCAGGGACAGCCGCTGGGCTTGCATACGGCTTCATGTCGGGGTGCCAGAGCACTTCCTGATCTTCGTGCCACACACTCGTCAGTGCATCGACGAAGCCTGATGCCTGAACGATCTTGGCGCCTACCGCAAAACCGGCGATGACCGCCGCATTGATGGCCAATGATTCCAGTTGCACCAGCGCTTGCTGGCTATCGCCTTCTTCCCAGGCCTCGAACCCGGTGAACACAGAACTCATCAGGTCGTAGGCGAAAACGCCAAGCATGACCGTGTTCAGCCCGGGCACGAAGAACGCAGCCACGTTGAGCACATTCATGCCCATGTCGAACCAGTGCTTCAGGCGCTGGTTGCGGGCCTTGGCGTCTACGTCGGCAGTGGGGACAGCAATGGTTTTCGCGTCGGCCTTCATGCGCGCAAGGTGCGCGTTGTACAAGGTGGCCCAGGGATCGGTGCGGATGGGCGAGGGGGTGAAGTGGAGTACAGGCTTGTGTCGGGGTCTGCGTATGCCTGCATCGTCCTTCTCGAACAGCGCGTTCTCCAGCTTGTCGGCCAGCTCCTGTTGCCTGTCCTTGTAGGCGAAATGGACCAAGGCACGACGGAATGTGCTTTGCAGCAAGCGGCTGCGCAGGTGCTGGCCTGCTGCCTGGCGTGAGGCAAATTCCCTGACCGGGTGCTCGTTGTCTTCAGGTATGTAAACAATGCACGGGTTTATCTGGCCAGGCTCGTCGGGCCCGATGAACAGGATTTCGTGGATGGGAATACCGAACAGGCTGAAGTTCCAGCAGTGCAACGGCTGCTTATCGTAGGTGGGGTGGGGCTTGCCATCGCATAACTGAATGAGCGCATTGCCTGCGTGGTCGCTCAGCAGGCCTTTGAGCGTTGCGATCAGGGCCTGCACCCTCAAAGCTTCACGGCTGGCTTGAATCGACAGGCGCTGGATTTCAGCGCGGTTGTCGCCCTCGTGGGTTGCATGCAGATGGTCTTGATAGCGCTGGCCAAGGTCCAGCGCCCGACAATGCTTGACGAAGTCCGCCATCGTCAGGCCTGGCAAGGGTGTCTCGCTGCCTGCTGCACGGGTGAGCCTGCTGTAGGCGCCTACTTCATCCAGGCCCTCGAAGTTGTGCAGAGCCGCCTCCAGCAAGCTGCGTGCTTGCGGCTCGCCCACGGGGCGGGTGGCCAGCACATCCACCTTCCGGTCAGGGAACAAAGGCACTTCCAGGTCGGGAACGCCGGTCCAGATATCGGCATCGGCTTCAAAGGGCTGGAAGACATACTGCGCTCTGTCTACGGGCACATTCACTTTCAACCGCTCGGTCAGCAGCGGGGTGCTGAAGGTGATGATGTCTTTGAAGCCCGCAAGCGCTGTCTTGAGTTGCGCCAGGCATTTGTTTCGCACTTTGATGGCGTTACGCAACTGCTCGCGCGCGGGCGCATCGGCAGTGGCATACCATGTGTAAGGGGTGCCATCTTCAGCCAGATAGTCCCTGCGCAGGCTTTGCACCACTTTTTGCGTGTGTGCGGGGTGAAGCGCCTTGCTCCATTTCGGCAATGCGCGGGTTATCTGGCTTTGATGCAGCGGCGTGGGGTTTGTCATGGTCATGACCTCTTGCGTAGAGGGAATAGTCCACGCTCTTCAAGGCGCCGTGGTGCGGTAGATAGTTGTCGGTAACGGTCGGTCTTGCGCATGCGTGGGTCGGTGAGGGGCCAGCAGCAGGGGGCGATCTGCGAGAGGGTGAGGCAGGCCATGGCGCAGGCTTCAGCCAAGGAGAATTGCAATGCGTTCGCTGTGCAGTCCGAAAGATCACCTGTTAGACCTCGATGGTATTGAAATAGCGGTCCGCACCTGGGGCGCCGAAGACGGTATTCCCGTATTGGCCTTGCATGGCTGGCTGGACAACGCTGCCTCGTTCGAACGCCTGGCACCGATGCTGGACGGTTGTTTCGTGGTGGCCCCCGACCTGGTCGGCCATGGCCGCTCTGACCATCGCCGCCACGACAGTGGCTATTACCTGTGGGAGCACGCCGAAGACATGCTGGCGGTGACCGACAGTCTGGGGCTGGCGCAGTTCCATGTGCTGGCCCACGGCATGGGCACCGGGGTGGCATCGCTGCTGGCTGCCATGACCAGCGGCATTGCCAGCATGACCTTCCTCGACGGCATGGGGGCACCGTTCACGGTGGCCGAGGATGACCGCGTGCAGCACCTGGCGCGGGCCTACCGGCTCAAGCGTATGGTGCAGCGCAGCCAGCTACCGGGTTTTGCCGAGCCAGACCCCGGCCGCTTCGACGACCTGGACACCGCACTGGCGCAACGCCGCGAACGCCTGGACACCGAGCTGTCGGAAGGTGCTGCACGGCTGCTGGCGCTGCGCGACCTGTTGCAACTGGGCGATGGCTATTGCTGGCGCCACGACCCGCGGCTGGTGCTGCCCGAACCCATGCCACTGACCGAGCGCGAAGCCTGCGAACTGCTCAACCAGATCAGCTGCCCGTTGTACCTGCTGTTTGGTCGCCAGGGTGCATTTACCGGCGAAGCCTTTGCCCGGCGCGAGGCTGCCTTGCCTGGTCAGGCGAAGATTTCGTGGCACCCGGGCGGGCACCACTTCCACCTGGATACCCCGGACCGGGCGCTGGTCGACCAACTGTTGCGCATCCTGACGCGGCATGAAGGGCGCGTGCTGCAGCGGTTGGTTAACGAGTAGCTGATTCTGGTCACGCCGGGCGAAGCTGGGCTATGGTGGCGAACGTATTCGCGCACACGGCACAAGGAGCCCGGCATGCGACCGTTCGCTATCAAGCACATAGACCATCTTGTTCTGCGGGTCAGCGACCTGCCGCGCAGTGTTGCCTTCTACACCGAGCTGCTGGGTTGCGCTGTCAGCCGCGTGCGCGACGACCTGGGCATGGTGCACCTGGCCACTGGCACGGCGATGATCGACCTGGTGACCCTGGACGGCCCGCTGGGCCAGCCAGGCGGGGCGGCACCGGGGGTGGAGGGGCGCAACCTGCACCATTTCTGCCTGCGTATCGAGCCGTTCGACGAGGCGGCATTGACGGCCTACCTGGAAGCCGCCGGGGTAAAGGTTGAGCCCGCAGAGAAGCGTTATGGTGCCGAAGGCGAGGGGCTGTCCCTGTACTGTTACGACCCGGATGGCAACCAGGTCGAGTTGAAGGGGCCGGTGGCAGGTGCGGTATGAGCGAGCTGCACAGTCGCGAGCCTTGGAACGACACCGCGCAAGGCAAGCTGTTCGCCTAGGCGTGGGTACCCCTGCAGGTGCAGGGGGCGCCCATTGTCCTGCTGGATGATTCGCTGGGTTGTGTGGTGGGTGGGCGGGCGGCGATGCAGTTGCTGCAAGGGTTTGCCATGCGCTGGTCAATGAATGCCTGACCCTCTGTAGCGTGGCGACCATTCCGCTGCTTGCCAACTGGCTGCCGGGTACGGGTCTTTGGCCTGATCATTGGCCGTTGGCCCTGCAGTTGCTGCTAGCCATTGCGCTGGCCGACCTGGGCATCACCCTGGTGCATTACGCCAGCCACCGCAGCCCGCTGCTGTGGCGGCTGCATGCGGTGCACCACAGTGTCACGCGCCTGTACGGTTTCAACGGCCTGATGAAGCACCCTCTGCACCAGTTGCTCGAAACCCTGGGCGGTACCTTGCCGTTGTTGCTGCTGGGCTTGCCCGTCGAGGTGGCATCGCTGCTGGCGTTCAGTGTGTCCATCCAGCTGTTGCTGCAACACAGCAACGTGGACATGCGCATTGGCGGCTTGCGCCATGTGTTTGCCTGGGCGCCGGTGCATCGCCTGCATCACCTGAAGTACGGCAGTACTGGCGACGTCAACTTCGCGCTGTTCTTTCCACTCTGGGACCGGCTGCTTGGCACGGTTTTGTACCTGCCAGGCTATGCGCTTGCGGACGACGACATGGGCATCGGGGATCGGCCCGACTATCCGCAGGCTTACCTGGCGCAATTGCGCGAGCCGTGGGTGAACGGCGATGCTCATGCCCCTGCGGTATTGCCAGCGGGGTTGTGCCAGGCGCTAGCCGACCGTACGTAGACGCAATCCGCGCAAGGCTGCCCGGGGGCTGAGGCCGAACTGCCGGCGAACGCTGCGGGTGAAGTGCGCCGAGTCGGCAAACCCTGCCGCCAATGCCGCTTCGGTCAGGCTGGTGCCGCTCAGCGCCCTTTGCAGGGCCACGCGCAAGCGCTGCCACAACACCAGCCGCCGCACCGACAGTTTCAGTGAACCGCTGAACAGACGCTCCAGCTGGCTGATCGACAGCGTAGCGGTACTGGCCAGTTCCCGGGCCGGCAAGGTTTGTTCGTCGAGCGCGCGGATGCGCTGGAGCGCTTTTTCCAGGCGCGGATCGAGCCGGCGGCGCGGCCAATGCCCAAGGCTTTCTGCCAGATGTTCTGCACTATTGCCCGCGTGCTCGCAGGCCAAGGCAAGGTCTGCCAGGTCGAATGCCAGCGGCTCGGCAAACAGGGTAAGGCACGGTATGCCATGACTGAGGATGGCATGAGGTTGCTGCGAGGCAATCAGCACCAGCGGGCCGCTGCAGAGCTGCTCGCCCACACGCACCTCGACATCGGCGCCGAGGCCGACAAGCACCTGATGCGCGTAGTGCACGTGACGGTCGGTCCTGCCGAGTGTAGACAGCAGCAGGCAGTGATCGTCAGCCAACCAGATATCGCCTAGCCAGCCCGGTGTAGCCGTGTCGTTCATGCTGCCCTCTGGAGTGCGTTCAGGCGGGTGGATATCCCGCCAAACCCGATTATGCTTTACTAACCTGCTGCGATCCGAGGCGGCCCGTCTCGTCGTGCTTCGCGCAACCAAAGCAAGCCCCAGGGCCTGGGTGCGACGGTGAAGTGGTTGTGAGGTGCTCCGGCCTGCATGATGACATGACGGAGGCAACCCATGGCGGTTCTCGACAGCGCATCCACGGGCAGTAGCGCGCCCCAACGCGGTATCACCCGGGAGGAGCGCAAGGTCATCTTCGCCTCTTCCCTGGGCACGGTGTTCGAATGGTACGACTTCTACCTGTACGGTTCCCTGGCGGCGATCATCGCCAAGCACTTCTTTGCCGGGGTCAATGAAACCACCTCGTTCATCTTCGCCTTGCTCGCCTTTGCCGCCGGGTTCGCCGTGCGGCCATTCGGTGCCATCGTATTCGGCCGCCTGGGCGACATGATCGGGCGTAAGTACACTTTTCTCATTACCATCGTGATCATGGGCCTGTCCACCGCCATCGTCGGCCTGCTACCTGGCTACGCCTCGATCGGTGTGGCCGCGCCGATCATCCTGATCACTCTGCGCCTGCTGCAGGGCTTGGCACTGGGGGGCGAGTACGGCGGCGCGGCCACCTACGTGGCCGAACATGCACCGAAGGGGCGGCGCGGCTTTTTCACCGCCTGGATCCAGACCACGGCTACACTGGGGCTGTTTCTGTCGCTGCTGGTAATCATGGCGTGCCGCACGGCCATGGGGACCGAGGCCTTCGAGGCCTGGGGCTGGCGGGTGCCGTTCCTGCTGTCGATCCTGCTGCTGGCGATTTCGGTGTACATACGCATGCAGCTCAACGAGTCACCGGTGTTCATGAAGATGAAGGCCGAAGGCAAAGCCTCCAAAGCCCCTCTGACGGAGTCGTTCGCCCGTTGGGACAACCTGAAGGTGGTGATCATGGCGTTGCTGGGCGGCACTGCTGGCCAGGCCGTGGTGTGGTACACCGGGCAATTCTATGCGCTGTTCTTCCTGTTGCAGATGCTCAAGATCGAGCCACAGACGGCCAACCTGCTGATTGCCGGCTCGCTGCTGATCGGCACGCCGTTCTTCATCTTCTTCGGTAGCTTGTCTGACCGCATTGGCCGCAAGAAGATCATCATGGCCGGCTGCATTATCGCTGCGCTGACCTATTTCCCGATCTTCAAGGCGCTGACCGAGTACGGCAACCCGGACGTGTTCGTTGCCCAGGAGCAAAACCCGGTGGTGGTGGTGGCTGACCCTGGCCAGTGCGCGTTCCAGTTCGACCCGGTGGGCAAGGCCAGATTCACCAGTTCCTGCGACATCGCCAAGAGCCTGCTGGCCAAGCGCGCCATTCCCTACACCAACGAAGCGGCCGAACCTGGCAGCGTGGCGCAGATCCGTATTGGTGAGCGGGTATTGCCGAGTTTTGACGGCAGCAGCATGGCCGCAGCGGACTTCAAAGCGCAAAGCGAGGCGTTTACCGCCACCCTCAGTGGTGCGCTGAAAGAAGCTGGATACCCGGAAAAGGCTGACCCGGCGAAGATCCACTACCCGATGGTGCTGTTGCTACTGACCCTTTTGGTGATCTACGTGACCATGGTCTACGGCCCGATTGCCGCCTGGCTGGTGGAACTGTTCCCCGCGCGTATCCGCTACACGTCGATGTCGCTGCCTTACCACATCGGCAACGGCTGGTTCGGCGGCTTCCTGCCGACGGTTGCGTTTGCCATGGTGGCGGCGACCGGGGATATCTATTACGGCCTGTGGTACCCGATCGTGATCGCCGTGATGACGGCGGTACTGGGGATCCTCTTCATGCCGGAGACCAAGGATCGGGATATCAGTCATACCTGACGAATGAGGTTGCCTGTACTGACCTCTTCGCGGGTAAACCCGCGAAGAGGTCAGTACAGGCAACCGGTCAGTCGAAGTACCCTCGCAGCCCAAAGGCATACCCGGTATCCACTTCAGCAGCCTGACCCCGACTCCAGCGCTTCTTCAAGACAAACTCGAACGCCGGCTCGTACAAACCGTCCCGCACCAGTGCCCCCGCCAGCACCTCCACGTCATACCAGCCGTTGTCCAGCTCGATGATCGGCCGCCCCGGCACCTGGTAGCGAGCCATGAGGTCGCCCAAGGTCTTGGGCGTGAAATGCTGCAGGATGCGCCAGGTGTACAGCATCAGCGCACCGTGCTCGACCCGCAGCACGTAGCCATTGCGCCGGTGCTTCAGGCGGCTGCCGGGCTCGCGCAGGGCCGGGGTGTAGCCATCGAGGGTGAAGAGGATGCGATAAGGCAGGTTGTCGACCCCGGCCAGCGGCAGCACGATGCCTTCGCGTACGGCTTGGTCGCCACTGTCGTCATGGGTGAATGCATAGGCAAGGTCGTCGGGCAGCTCATGCTCCTGTTTGAAGCGTTCGAGCAGCTGGATATCGCCAAGCAGAAAGTAATCGACCAGGTCGTTGAGCACTTCGCTGAATTCGTGGCGCATCTGTTTTCCTTGTTGTTGCGCGTGGGGTGGGGTGTCAGTGTTTTTGGGCGATCTGGATCAGGTTGCCACAGGTGTCATCGAACACGGCCACGGTAACGGGGCCCATGTTGGTGGGCGGCTGGGTGAACGTTACGCCCGCCGCACACAGACGTGTGTATTCAGCCTGGATATCGCGTACGCCAAACGACGTGGCGGGGATGCCGTCCTGTTTGAGCGCCGCTTTGTACACCTTGGACGCTGGGTGCGCATCGGGTTCCAACAGCAACTCCACACCATTGGGGTCGTTGGGCGAAGTGAGGGTCAGCCAGCGGTGCCGGCCCATGGGGATGTCATGCTTGGGCTCGAAACCGAGTACATAGTGATAGAAGGCCAGGGCCTTGGCCTGGTCGTCGACGAGAATGCTGGTAACCACGATCTTCATTGGCGCACTCCGTATCGCTGAGGCCGTTGGGTATCAGTAAAGACGTTCAGAGATTATTGGCCAGTGGCCGGGTTTCCAGATGGGGTACCGGGTGAGCGGACGATAGAGTCTATCTGGCAAGTTCACCCAACCCAGGAGTAACGTACATGCAAGATGAACCGAAGGCGGAATTGCCAGGTA
This sequence comes from Pseudomonas sp. URIL14HWK12:I5, assembly GCF_900176445.1. Classification (NCBI taxonomy): domain Bacteria; kingdom Pseudomonadati; phylum Pseudomonadota; class Gammaproteobacteria; order Pseudomonadales; family Pseudomonadaceae; genus Pseudomonas; species Pseudomonas sp. URIL14HWK12:I5. Next base: position 392,267 of record NZ_FWXQ01000006.1, on the reverse strand, counting down.
ACGATGAGCAACAGACGCTGGAGCATGTGGAGTCTGAAGTGAAACTCTCCAGGCGCAAGCGTGGCGTGGCCCCTGTAATGGAGATGGCATGTGCCCCAGGGTACAAACACGTCGGGGATGACTGCGTGATGGCGAATATAGACTTCGAGTGATCCGGTGGGGGCTTCAGGTGGCCCCCACAAAAAAACCTGCTCAAGCCATAGGTAAATCCTTTATCACCCAGCCCCCATCCGCCAGCGGCCAGGGTTAAAGTGTCAGCCATGATCCCTGCGTGCCCATCGGGCACCAAAGAGGTACCCGTGGCTGCCTATACCCTGCGACAACTGAAGTACTTCGTCACCACCGTGGAGGCCGGCAGCGTTGCCGAGGCTTCGCGCCAGCTGTACATCGCCCAGCCGTCCATCTCCACGGCCATCAAAAGCCTGGAGGAAAGTTTCGGTGTGCAGCTGTTCATCCGTCACCATGCCCAGGGTGTGTCGCTGACGCCCAGTGGCAAGCGCTTCTACGCCAAGACCAAGTCGCTGCTGCAGATGGCCCATGAGTTCGAGCAGAACGCCTTGGCCGATAACGATACCGTGGCCGGGCAGATCGACATCGGCTGTTTCGAAACCGTGGCGCCGTTGTACCTGCCGCGGCTGATTGCCGGTTTTCGTCAGCGTTACCCGGGCGTGGACATTCGCCTGCGTGACGGCGAGCAGCAGGACCTGATCCAGGGCCTGACGGCCGGCACCTTCGACTTGGCGTTTCTCTACGATCACGACCTGGACGGCACCATCGAAGCCGAGCCGCTGATGCCGCCGCAAAAGCCCTATGTGCTGCTGCCGGAAAACCACCGTTTTGCCGGCCAGGCCCAGGTCTCGCTGCGCGACCTGTGCCCGGAACCGATGATCCTGCTGGACGTGGCGCCCAGCCGCACCTACTTCGTCAGCCTGTTCAACGAACTGGGGCTGACGCCGAACATCGTTTTCAGCTCGCCGTCGATCGAGATGGTGCGTGGCATGGTCGGGCAGGGCTTTGGCTTTTCGCTGTTGGTGACACGGCCGCATTCGGAATGCACCTACGACGGCCAGCGCCTGGCCATGCTGGACATTGCCGAGCCGGTGGCGCTGTCGGGGCTGGCGGCGGCGTGGTTGAAGCGGGTGCAGTTGACCAAACCTGCACAGTTGTTTGTGGAGTTCTGTCGGGAGGAGCTGGCGAAGTTCTAAGGCCGGCACGCCATGCCGCCTGATTCAACGGCATGGCGTGCCAGGGTGGTCAAGGATTGACCTGATAGCCGCGGCCTTGCAAGCAGCCGCTGTAGGCACTGGCATGGGCCTGGGTTTTTGCTTCGTCCTGACCGCGCCTGTCCTGGCGCCGATCCTGACGCTGACGCATGCCACCGACTGCGGCACCGGCGGCAGCCACCTCGCCAGCGCGGTTTTGCCGGTATTGCTGCTTGGCATCGTCACTGGCCCGGTCATACAACGCTTCATGCTGGTTGCCGCGCACCTGCGCGCCCACTGCACCGGCGGCGGCACCGGCAGCCGCGCCGCGTACCCGGCCACCGACATGGGCTTCACCGGACGTTGCGGTGCTGTTTGCAGCATTTGTGGCGACGGTATTGCAATCGTTGATATCCAGTTGCATCTGCTGGCTGCTCTGGCCTTTAAGCGGCACTACCGACTGCGCCTGGGCAGCCGGTGCCGCGCTCAGCAGCACCAGCAGGCAGCTCCATGTGAACGTACGCATGGCACACCTCCACGGGGCGGAAAGCCCGTTTCACAGGATAGTCTGTCTTCAGTTGGACATGGCGGTTTTGCCTGCATGGTCTACACCGGATATCAGGCTTCACCATTGCATACGACCATCAAAGCGGGCTACCGGTGGGATCGTCATGACTCAGACCCACGATCTGATTATTTGCGAGTACTGCGACGCGGTGTATCACCGTGCGACGCTGCGCAAGCATCAGCGCGCCCTTTGCCAGCGCTGTGGCGGCGTGCTGTACCGGCATACGTCCTTGACCCTTCAGCAGCGGCTGGCACTGAGTGTGACCGGTGGCATCCTGCTGGTGTTCGCCAATGCCTACCCGGTGATGACCATCGGCATGCAGGGGCTTACCCATTCGGCCACGTTGTGGGACTCGGTGCAGATCCTCAGCCACGGCAGTATTACCTTCATCGCCCTGGTCATGGCGCTGTCGATCATCGTTGCGCCGGTGCTGCAGATTGCCGTGTTGTGCTGGGTTTTGAGCTTTGCCCTGGCCGGTCAGCGTGCCCCCGGCTTTGCCCTGTGCATGCGCGGGCTGGAGAGCCTGCGGCCCTGGAGCATGCTGGAGGTGTGCCTGCTGGGGGCGATGGTGGCGGTGATCAAGCTGGCGGGGTTGCTCGATGTGATCCCGGGCATCGGTTTGCTGGCCCTGGCCGCGCTGAGCATGCTGATCATTCATATCGCCGGCAAGGACATCCGCGATTTGTGGGAGCAGGCATGACTGCCCCGGCCAGCGCTGACGACCTCGGCCTGTGTCTGTGCCATGGCTGCGGCCAGGCGTGTGACCTGAGCAGTGGCGCGCATACGTGCAACCGCTGTGGTGCTGCCATCCATCGGCGCAAGGCCAATGCCATCAGCCGCGGCTGGGCGTTTCTGCTGGCCGCGCTGGTGTTTTACATCCCGGCGAACCTGCTGCCTGTGATGCACACCGAAATGCTCGGCAGTGGCAGTGAAAGCACCATTGGCGGTGGGGTGCTGGAGTTCTGGGAGGCGGGGGCCTGGGACATCGCACTGATCATCTTCATTGCCAGCGTGGGTGTGCCTGCCATCAAGTTCTTTTCCCTCGGCCTGCTGCTGTATACCGCCCAGCGTGGTTCCACCTGGGCCTGCCGGCAACGTTCGCAGCTGTACCGCTTCGTCGAGCTGATCGGCTACTGGTCGATGCTCGATGTCATGGTGGTGGCGCTGGTGGCGGCACTGGTGCAATTGCGCGGGCTGGGCACCATCGAGCCACGGGTGGGCATCCTGTTCTTCGGCATGGTGGTGGTGCTGACCATGTTTTCTGCGATGAGCTTCGATCCACGCCTGATCTGGGATAGCCATGCCAACGAGGGGAGGCCGCACTGATGGGGCAACAGGCTGACGAACGCGAGGGGGCGGGGCAGGTTGACGTGCGCACCCGACGCTGGAGCGTATCGCTGGTGTGGATCGTGCCGATACTGGCCATCCTGATCGGCGCTTCGCTGGTGGTGCGCAACTGGATGCAGCAAGGGCCGGTCATTGCCATTTCCTTCCACACCGGGGAAGGGCTGGTGGCGCACAAGACCCAGGTGAAGTACCGGAGCGTGGTGATTGGTGAAGTGACCACGGTGGAACTGGCCGACGACAAGAAGAGCGTAGTGGCCAAGGTGCAGTTGTCGGACGATGCCCGCTCGTTCGCCACACAGGGTGCGCGCTTCTGGGTGGTGCGCCCGCGCATCGGCGTGGGTGGGGTGTCCGGGGTGGACACGCTGCTTTCCGGCAGTTTCATCGGGGCTGACTCCGGCGAGTCGAAAGTGCCGGAAAAGGCCTTTGTCGGCCTTGAACTGCCGCCACCGATCACGTTCGACGAAAAGGGCAAGCGTTTTACCCTGACTGCCAGCGACCTTGGCTCGCTGGACGTCGGCTCATCGATCTACTACCGCAAGATTCCGGTGGGTGAGGTGGTGTCGTTTGCCCTGCAGGATGATGGCAAGGGGGTAGAGATTGGCGTGTTCGTGCAGGCACCCTATGACAGCTTCGTCACCACGGATAGCCGCTTCTGGAACGCCAGCGGCATCGACATGCAGATTGGTGCCAACGGCCTGAAGGTGGATACCGAATCGCTGTCATCGATCCTGGTGGGTGGGCTGGCTTTCGGCTCGCCTGATTTTTCCCCCCAGGCCGAGGCTGCTGCCGACCAGGCCCGCTTCCAGCTGTTTGCCGACCGCGAGACCGCGTTGGCACCACCCAATGGCCAGGCGCAGTATTTGCAATTGCGCTTTGACCAGGCCATGCGCGGCCTTTCGGTGGGCGCGCCGGTGGAGTTCAAGGGCGTGGAGTTTGGCCGGGTTACCTCGGTCCAGCTTGACTACGATGCCGCCCGCCAGACTTTTCCGGTGGTGGTCAATGCGGTGATCTACCCGCAACGGTTGGGGCCGGTGCACCGCAAGATGCTGTCGGTGTTCAAGCACGCCGAGGGCGATATGGATGGGGCCAGGCGGTTGATCGGCACCTTCGTCGAACATGGCCTTCGGGCCCAGGCGCGCAGCGGTAACCTGATCACCGGGCAGATGTTCATTTCCCTGGATTTCTACCCGGATGCCCCCAAGGTGGCCTTCGACATGGCCGCCAATCCCATCACCATCCCCACACTGCCGGGTAGCCTGGAACAGTTGCAGGAGCAGCTGCAGCGGGTGGTCGAGCGCATTGCCAAGCTGCCGCTGGAAAGCATCGCCGGCAACCTGGACGGCAGCCTTCGAGCGTTGCGCGCCAGCCTCAAACAGTTCAATGGCCAGACGCTGCCGGACGTGAAGGTGGCGCTCGATGAAGTGCACAAGACCCTACGCACGGCCAACTCGGCCATTTCCGAAGATTCGCCACAGCGCGAGCGGATGGGCGAAACACTGGATGAGCTGGAGCGCATGTCGCGTTCGCTGCGTGACCTCGCCGATTACCTGGGCCGGCACCCCGAGTCGCTGATTCGCGGGCGGCCGAAGGCGGCCGGTGCCGAAGCGCTTGAACCCTGAGGAGACAGCCGATGCAACGACTGCGCAATGTCTGTGTGGCCAGCCTGCTGGTGTGGCTCGGGGGCTGCAGCAGTACGCCGAACAACTACCACACGCTGGTGGCGAGCGAGCCGGTGCGCGACAGCGGGCAGCATATCCAGGTGACCCGGGTGGTGGTGCCGCCGCAGGTGGACCGCCCGCAACTGGTGGTGCGCCGGGGCCAGAGCGGCCTGGCCATTCTGGAAACGGAATGGTGGGGCGCCAACCTGGTGGATGAATTTCGCAGCGCCTTGCAGGACCAGTTGGGCGGGCCGGCGGCTGGCAACAAGGCGGCACTGCGGGTGGATGTGCGGCGCTTCGATACGGTGCCGGGGCGCTATGCCTCACTGGAGGCCGTCTGGCGCCTGAAGCAGGCAGGTCAGGCTGAACTGACCTGCCGCACGTCGGTGCAGACGGCCGCGGACAACAGCATCACCAGCCTGGTGAATGCGCACCAGGCCAACCTGCGCAAACTGGCCGAGGCGGTGCGGGGGAGTGCCCGGAACGGCAGTTGCTCTGCACCGGTATAAGTCCCATGCGGGCGGCGCGCTGGCATCCTGCCTTCATGCCTGTGTGGCCTGGCGCAGCGGCACTTCGCGCAGCAGCCAGGGCAGTGCGAAGGCCACGCTGGTGATCAGCCCTGCCAGCAGGACTACACCGTGCATCGCACCGGAAAACGCCCGCAGGTGCCGGCTTACTGCCGGCTGCTGGCTGTTTCCTGTGCTCGCTCAGGCTTGTCCAGCGGCAGGTGGTCGAACTCGCGCAAGCCATCCTTGCGGTAGGGGTCGCCGATCCAGCGCTGTGTTGCCACGAACTGCGGGCTTACCAGGCTCTTGGCCGGCTCGAAGCGGTCATAGCTCAGCCCGGCCAGGTCTGACAGGGTATGGATCAGGTGCGAGCTGCTGTAGGGGCGGTTGGCCATCGCCTGCAAGTCACGAGGGTGCTCGGCCTGCCAGCTGGGCGAGGTCCACAGCAGGAACGGAATGGTGTACATCGGCCGGGTCGGCGCGCCCTCGTTGCGCCCGAGGCGGTCGTGGTCGCCGGAGCTGTAAACGTCCTCACCGTGGTCCGACAGGTACACCAGGAAGCCATTGGGGTTACCGGCCGAGTAGCGCTTGATCAGGCTCGAGACCACATAGTCGTTGTAACGCACCGCATTGTCGTAGAAGTTGTAGGTTTTGACCTGGTCCGGCGTCAGTTTGCCCGGCACGCCCTGGTTGTCGGTGAAGTGCGTGTAGTCGTCCGGGTAGCGGTAGCGGTAGTCCATGTGCGTGCCCAGCAGGTGCACGATGATGAACTTGTTCGGTGCAGGGTCCTGCAGGGCCTTCTCGAACGGCGCCAGCACCACGTCATCGTACTGGCTGGCATTCTGGTTGCGCTGGTTGTTCAGGTACACCGGCACGTCCGTCTGCTGCGAGAAGGTGGTGAGCATGGTGTTGCGCTTGGTCATGGTCTGCTGGTTGGTGATCCAGAAGGTCTTGTAGCCTGCCTGTTTCATCAGGTTGATCAGCGACGGGTCGGTGAGGAAGCGGTCCGGGTTCTGCTCATCGCCGAAGGTGAGGATCTGCTGCATCACTTCGATGGTGTACGGGCGTGGCGATACCACATCGCGGAACACCGTCAGGCCTTTGTCGCTGGCGGCCAGCGCGTCGAGGTTGGGCGTGGTGTCGCGGTTATAGCCGTACAGGTGCATGTGCTCGCGGGTGGTGGACTCGCCCAGTACCAGCACCAGGGTGCGGGGCGCTGTTCCGCTGCTGTCACGCAGGTTTTGCAGCGGCGGCAATGCGGCGTTCTGGGCCAGCAGTTCCTGCATGTTGTCCAGTTGCTGGCGGTACTGCCGGTAGCCGACCAGCAACTGCCAGGGCACGGCGGGTTCCATACGCTGCTGCACCTTCTCCGCGGCATCGGCGAAATTGCGCTCCTGGGTGACCATCTGCTTGTAGAACGGGTACACAAGGTTGGCCACCAGCAACAAGGCGACCACCGGCAGGCGACTGCGTAGCGGCAGGCTGACCGGGCGTACGCGCTTCCACAGCAGCACCGCCACCAGTGTGTACAGCAGCAACGCCAGACCCAGCCATACACTGAAGTACTGGCTGAAGTACTCACCGGCTTCGGCGGTGTTGGACTCGAACATCACGAAGATGACGCTTTGCGAGAACTCCTGGCGATAGATGCCGAAGTAGCTCAAACCCACCAGCGAAGCCCCCCACAGCACCAGGCCGATGACCGCTGCAGTGGCGCGGGTGAAGCGCGGCACCAGCAGCACCGGGGCCAGCCACAGGCTACTGAGGAAGAACGCATCACGAAAACCGGCAAACCCGGTCGTTCCGCTGAACAGCAGCAACGCCTGGGTTACGCCGGAAAAGTACCAGAAGAACAGCAAAAGCCAGCCCAGGCCGGCCCAGTCCACGCGCTTGCGCGCGGCGGGGGATGTAGTGTGTGACACGTATGCCTCGTCGTACCTTGGTAGCCAGCAGGTTTGCTGCGGCCATAAAGGATGTGACGCTAATCTGTGGGCTGTGAAAATAACGTCAACGTGGCGAAATGCGCAGGCCGCACGGGTATGATGGCGGCCGCTAAAACGTACTGACAGGCCCTGTGGATTATGAACCGTCGTAAGAAGATCAAGCAGCTATTGCAGGCGCATGCCAAAAAGGCCAGTGCCAAGCTGGCACCGCGCAAGCCCAAATACATTTGCAAGGCTGACCGGTTGAAGATGGAGGCAGAGGCGGTGGGGGACACCCCCACCTGACTCACTGAGCAGGCAGCGCAAGTGCTGCCGCAGCGCCCTTAACGGCGGTAGTACCGGTGGTCGTCATAGTGACGCTGGTGCATCGCCCGCTCATGGCGGCGCTCCCAGTCACGGCGGCGTTCCCAGTCCCGCCGCCGCTCCCAGTCCCGCCGGGCTTGCTCACGCCGCCACTGCTCACGGCGCCAGTCGCTTCTGTGGTCATGCCAGCGGTCGTCATCATGCGCCAACAGCGTGGCCGGCTGTTCGACGGCCCCGGAGGCCACTTTCGACCAAGGGTTGCCGGCAGGCTGCAACGGTGACTGAACGGCGGGGGCCTGGGCCACTGGTGCTTTCATTTGTGTTGCCGATGCCGAACCCATTGCCGCGAACGAGAACAGGCCGAGCAGCATCAACCTTGCGACATGTATTTTCATGAGCGAAGCCAACCTCTGATAACAATTGAGCCATCTGGCCAGCAGGTGAGGGCGAGCCTTGTCTCGCGAGCCGCTACCTTTCTGTACCTGCGAAATAGACCCGCCATCGAGAAAAAGTTCGCTACGGCAACAACTTGTAGAACATTTGCACACACCCGATGCCGCTTGCGCTGCTTGCCAGAAACCTCATCTGATTGGCTGATCACACAAAAGCCCGCCCCCCACGGCGGCGGTCTTCCTTCAGCAGCCCCTCTACTTTGCGCAACGCTTGCCCCAGTACGGCCTGGTCCGGTGCCCCGCCCAGCGAGATACGCACGGCCTCCGGCCCTTGCTGCGCAACGCTGAACGAGTCCGCCCCGGCCACACTCACCCCCACATCATCCAGGGCTTGGGTAAACCGTTCCTGGCGCCAGTGCGCCGGCAACGGTAACCACAGGTGCAGCCCGGTAGGGTGCGCCTGGAACTCATGGCTCAGCAGTGTGCGTGCCAAGTGCTGGCGGGCGCGGGCTTCGCGCTGGATTTCCTGTACCAGCTCCCTGGCGGTACCACTGCGGATCCACTGCTCGACCAAGGCCAGCAGCAGGGCTGAGCAGCCCATGCTCGAGGCGCGCAAGCCGTTGAGCAGGGCATGGCCGTCATCTCCGCGCGGGGGCAGTACAAAAGCGGTGCGCAGGCTTGGCCACAGGCACTTGGACAGCGATGCCAGATAATACGTGTTGGCACCCCCGGTCAGGCAGGTGATGGGCGTTGGCGCATCGTCAAGCAGATAGCGGTAGGGGTCGTCCTCGATCAGTGTGATGCCGCACTTGAGCAGCACTTCGGCAATCGCCTGGCGCCGGGCCACGGGCATGGTGTGCGCTGTAGGGTTCTGGAACGTGGGGTTGAGGTACAGCAGGCGCGCACCGCTTTGTTGGCAGGCTTGCTCCAGATGGTCGGGGCGCATGCCGTCGGCGTCACCGGGCACCGCGACAATGCGCAGCCCCAGTTGTTGGGCAGCCAGTAGCAGGCCGGGGTAGGTCAGTGGGTCGCACAGCACGGTGTCACCCGTGCGGGCATGGGCGCTGAGGATGGCGAATACGGCCGCTTGCGAACCTGGGCACAGGGCCAGGCTGCGGCTGTCCAGATCACCCAGCGCCGGTTTCAACCAGCCCTGCGCGGCCTGCAGCAGCGAGCGGGAGGCCGGCTCATCCTGGTAGGGCGACAGTGCTTCGATGGGGTTGCGTTGCAGTACCTGTTCAAGCCCGGCGCTTACCCATTGGGCCATCGAGCCATTGGCCGGCTGCGGCGGAATGTTCATGGTCAGGTCAATGCCTGCCTGGGTGGGTGTTTCGCGGGCACCCAGAATGAACGACCCGCGGCCACTGTAGGAGGCAATCAGGCCGCGGTCGCGCGCTTCGGCGTAGGCACGGGTCACCGTGGTCAGGTCGACACCCAGGTGCGCTGCCAGCGCACGCTGTGGTGGGATTTGTTCGCCGTCCTGCAAAATTCCAGACTGTATGGATTCTGAGATCATATCGGCAATCTGTATGTATCTTGGGCCGCTCTTCGGCTTAAATGGCCTGGTCCAGCTTATTTGAGCGTGTTCTCTTGGCGTTTCGGCAAGAGGCATGAGTATTATCCCCCGGTTGTCAGTCCATACGCATAGGAATATCATGACATACGGTTGTTAATAGATCCATACAAAATGGAAAGCGTATGGTTATTTTGATATGCACCGGAACGCCGCTGCAGGGCTGCAACGATAAGCGCTTCCGGGCTCCCAGTCATGGAGATGTTCGATGGATGACTGTCATCTGATCTGCGCCAACCGCCTGGGCGATGGGGCTGTGGTCTGGCTTGATGCCGGGCATGAATGGGTAGAGACACTGCAACAGGCCGGCACCTTCGATGCGCAGGCCCTGGAAGCGGCAACCTTCGCGGCCGAAGCTGCCGTGCGGGCCAACCAGGTGGTTGCGCCGACGCCTTGTGAAGCCTGGCTGGTCGATGGCCAGCCTGAGCCCAAAAGCCTGCGTGAGCGGTTGCGTGCGCGCGGCCCGTCGGTACGCAGCGACCTTGGCAAGCAGGCTCCCGGGGGGGCCCTACAGGTCGGCAAAGGGGTACGGCCGCTGCTGCCGGTTGCGGCGGGGCAGGCTGGGGTATACCGCTACGATCCGTTCGAGCGCGAGTTCCTCAAGGACCGCGCCCGCCAGTTCGAGCAGCAGGTTGCCCGCCGCCTGAGTGGCGAGCTGGATGAAGAGGCGTTCAAGGTCTACCGGCTGATGAACGGCCTGTATCTGCAATTGCACGGCTACATGCTGCGCGTGGCCATTCCGTATGGAACCTTGAGCGCGGTGCAACTGCGTCAGCTGGCCTACGTGGCACGCACCTATGACAAAGGCTACGGCCACCTCACCACCCGGCAGAACATCCAGTTCAACTGGCCGCACCTGGCCGATACGCCGGAAATTCTGTCGGTACTGGCAGATGCCGACCTGCATTGCATCCAGACCAGCGGCAACTGCATCCGCAACGTGACCACCGACCACTTTGCCGGTGCCGCCGAAGATGAAGTGCTCGACCCGAGGGTGCATGCCGAGATCCTCCGTCAGTGGTCTACTGATCACCCGGAATTCACTTACCTGCCACGCAAGTTCAAGATCGCCATCACCGGCAGCCCCAAAGACCGGGCGGCTGTGCGCTTTCATGATATCGGCATACTGGCGCAGCGCAACGAACAGGGCGAGGTGGGCTTCCAGGTGTATGCCGGTGGTGGTCTGGGGCGCACCCCGATCGTCGGCACCCGGGTGCGCGAGTGGTTGCCGGAGCGTGAACTGTTGCGCTACGTCGAAGCCATCTTACGGGTGTACAACGCCCTGGGGCGGCGCGACAACCTGTACAAGGCACGCATCAAGATCCTGGTGCGCGAGCTCAAGCCTGGCCGCTTCATCGAGATGATCGAGCAGGAGTTCGCCAGCCTTCCAGCTGACCATCAATACCTGGAGCCCGCCATCGTCCAGGGCATTCATGCCCGCTTCGTGCAACCCGCCTTCGAGGCATTGCCCAGGCTGTGTGACAGCTTTCTGCGCGCACGGGCAGACGACAACGCGTTTGCCAGCTGGGTACGCACCAATACCCACCCGCACAAGCAGCGTGGCTATATCAGTGCAGTCATCTCGTTGAAGCCACCAGGCGGCATCCCCGGAGACATCAGCGCCGAGGAAATGCTCACCCTGGCTGACCTGGCCGAGGCTTACTCGCTGAACGAAATCCGCGTTTCCCATGAGCAGAACCTGGTGTTGCCGCACATTCGTCAGGGTGACTTGTACAGCGTCTGGCAGGCCCTGCGCCAGGCGGGGCTGGCGACCAGCAACATCGGCTTGTTGTCTGACGCCATCGCCTGCCCGGGGATGGACTACTGCAGCCTGGCCACCGCCCGCTCGGTGCCGGTCGCCCAGCGCATCGCCCAGCGTTTCGACGCAGCCCGACAACAGGAAATCGGCGAGCTCAAGCTCAATGTGTCCGGCTGCATCAATGCCTGTGCCCACCACCATGTGGCGCATATCGGCATCCTCGGTCTGGACAAGGCTGGCCACGAAAATTACCAGATCACGCTGGGCGGCAGTGCCGAAGAGGACGCTGCGGTGGGGACCATCCTCGGCCGTTCGGTGCCCTTTGAGGAGGTGCCCGACATCGTCGAGGCCATCGTTGGCATTTATCTGCAATTGCGCGAGGACGGCGAACGCTTCCTCGACACCTACCGCCGCGTCGGTATCGAGCCATTCAAGGAGGTGCTGCGTGATGCTCGTTGATCGTGAAGGCCAGGCGCAGCCCGACAGCTGGCGCTACCTGGGCAGCGAAGTGCTGCCAACCTATGCCCCGCACACCGTGCTGCAGCCGCAGCAGTGGGACGACTACCACATGCGTTTCGGTCAGCCGGCAGAGGGCCTGTGGCTGAGCGCCGACCAGGACCCGGCACAGGTGCTGGCGCTGCTTGGCCACCTGACGTTGATCGTGATCGAGTTCGCCAAGTCACGCGATGGTCGTGGCTTCACCTTGGCCAGGCTGCTGCGCGAGCGCCATGGGTTCACCGGCGACCTGCGCGCCGCCGGGCCATTGCTGCCTGACCAGTTCGCCATGTTACTGCAGTGCGGCTTCACCAGTGCCCTGGTTTCGCCCAGCGTACCGGCCCAGCGCTGGCAGGAGGCTGCGGCCACCCATCGGCAGGCCCGGCCACGCACGCTGCTGCAACGTCTTTCACAACGGAGCGAGGCATAGCCATGTTCAGCCTTACAGCCCTGGAGCTGGCCCGTATACAGTTTGGTTTCACCATCACCTTTCACATCATTTTTCCGGCCATCACCATTGGCCTGGCGGCGTTTCTGGCCGTGCTGGAAGGCCTGTGGTTGTGGAAAAAGGAAAACGCCTACCTCGACCTTTACCACTTCTGGTCGAAGATCTTCGCCGTCAACTTCGCCATGGGCGTGGTCTCGGGGCTGGTCATGGCCTACCAGTTCGGCACCAACTGGAGCTTCTACTCGCAGTTCGCCGGCAGCATCACCGGCCCGTTGCTGACCTATGAGGTGCTGACGGCTTTCTTCCTTGAAGCAGGCTTTCTCGGGGTGATGCTGTTCGGCTGGCACAAGGTCGGCCGTGGTCTGCACTTCTTCGCCACGCTGATGGTGGCCGTGGGGACGATGATTTCCGCCACCTGGATTCTGGCATCCAACAGCTGGATGCAGACGCCACAAGGCCACGAAGTGATCAATGGCGTAGTAGTGCCCGTGGACTGGTTCGCGATCATTTTCAACCCGTCGTTCCCGTACCGCCTGGCGCACATGGTGACCGCCGCCATGCTGTCGACTGCATTGTTCGTCGGCGCCTCGGCGGCGTGGCACCTGCTGCGTGGCAACCGCACCCCGGCAGTGCAGAAGATGTTTTCGATGGCGTTGTGGATGCTGCTGTTCACCGCGCCGCTGCAGGTGCTGATTGGTGACATGCATGGTTTGAACACGCTCAAGTACCAGCCGGCGAAGATTGCCGCCGTAGAGGGCCACTGGAGCAACACGCCGGGGCAGGGCGTGCCACTGATCCTGTTCGGTATACCCGATATGGAAGCAGAAACCACCCGCTACAAAATCGAGATCCCGAACCTGGCCAGCCTGATCCTGACCCACAGCCTGCACGGACAGATCCCGGCGTTGAAAGACTTCCCGAGAGAAGACCGGCCCAACGCGACCATCCTGTTCTGGTGCTTCCGGGTCATGGTCGGCCTGGGGTTGCTGATGGTCGTGCTCGGTCTGTTTGGCACCTGGCAGCGCTGGCGCGGCAAGTTGTACGCGTCGCGGGGGCTGGCACGGTTTGCCCTGTGGATGGGGCCTTCCGGGCTGGTGGCCCTGTTGGCCGGCTGGTACGTCACCGAGATCGGCCGACAGCCGTGGGTGGTGTACGGCCTGATGCGTACCAAGGACGCCGTTTCCGATCATTCGGCACTGACCTTGTCGGTGGGCCTGGTGGTGCTGGTGGTGATGTACATGGCTGTGTTCGGCACCGGCGTCGTTTACATGCTGCGCATGGTGGGCAAGGGGCCGCAGCCGCACGACGACCATGAGCACCCCGTGGCCGCCAACCAGCGCCCGGCCCGCCCATTGTCGGCCGTGGACGACCCGCTGTATCCGAATTCGCCCAATCACACTGACTGACCGGAGACGCTGTCATGGGTATTGATCTTCCGCTGATCTGGTTCTTGATCATCGGCTTTGGCGTGATGATGTACGTCATCATGGATGGCTTCGACCTGGGTATCGGCATCCTGTTCCCGTTCATCACCGACCGCGACCACCGCGATACCATGGTCAACACCGTGGCGCCGGTGTGGGATGGCAACGAAACCTGGCTGGTGCTGGGCGGGGCAGGGTTGATGGCGGCATTCCCCAAGGTGTACGCCATTTTGCTCAGCGCGCTGTACATCCCGGCGCTCGGCCTGCTGGCCGGGTTGATCTGGCGTGGCGTGTCGTTCGAGTTCCGTTTCAAGGCCGATGATGCGCACAAGCCGTTCTGGGACCGGGCCTTCATTGGCGGGTCGTATGCGGCGGCGTTTTTCCAGGGCGTGATGCTGGGCGCGTTCATCGACGGGCATTCGATTGTCGATGGCGTGGCCACCAACGGGCTGATGAGCTGGCTGACACCGTTCAACGTGTTCTGCGGGATCGGCGTGGTCGTGGCGTATGCGCTATTGGGCGCCACCTGGCTGGTGTTGAAGACCGAGGGCCGGCTGCAGGCCAGTATCATTCGTGCCTGCTCACCGATCACCCTGGCGACGGTGGCGGCGATGCTGATTGTGAGCATCTGGACGCCGCTGACGCACCCGGCGATCTTCGACCGCTGGTTCGGCCTGCCGAACTTCTGGTTCTTCCTGCCGGTACCGGTACTGGTGCTGGTGGCCACCTGGGCGATCCTCAGGTCGTTGCGCGGTACGCCCCATGCCGGTCCTTTCGTCTGGTCGCTGGTGTTGGTGTTCCTCGGTTATAGCGGTTTGGTCATCAGTATCTGGCCGTACGTGCTGCCGCCCAGCCTGACCATCTGGGAAGCGGCGGCGCCACCGCAGAGCCTGGGCTTCGCCCTGGTCGGGGCGTTGCTGATCATTCCGTTCATCCTGGGGTATTCGGCCTGGTCGTATTACGTGTTCCGCGGCAAGGTGAAGGACGGCGAGGGGTATCACTGAGCCACAAGCTCATAAACCCGCAAATATCACACGCAAGTGCGCCCGGTAACTGTCGAACGCGGCAATCGCGCCAGCGACCACTGCGGCCTCGTCCTGGTCGTCCAGCACCAGGCCGTCGAGCCGGGCAACGAACTCGCGCCAATGCAGCGCACGGCCATCCGGGTGTGGCGCCAGGTGGCGGGCGCCTTGGTCGCCATCGAGCCCGAGGCGCTGGGTTTGCTTGAACAGAAACGCCGCCCCCAGATTCGAACCTTCGCTGCAATATAGCCAGCCCAAGGCCTCGGCCGGGCCGACGCAGACTTGTTGAGGGCGCGTTGGCAGTGGCAGGCCGAGATCACGCAGGTCGGTTTCGACCGCAGCGAAGCGCGACAGCCCAACCAGCCCTGGCAGGTGCTGGTTGAGCTGTGCATCGTTGTACAACGTCAACAGGCTGCCGTGAAAGCGGTGTTGTACCTGCAGGAAACGGCCATAGCGCTCGCGGTTTTCGAAAGGGCGTGCCGCCATCACCAGTTGATCGACGCTGTCATGGTCCCGGCTGCTGGCCGCCTTCAAGCGTTTGCAGCGGCCGGGCTCCACGAGGGGGTAGTGTGCAGCGGTCATAGGGGTATCCGTGGTGTGAGGGGTATACGCCCATGATGCTTGCCATCCTTGGCCAGCATCAAGCACCACGCGGCTGGCCTGGCCGAGGGTGGCGGCCCGATATCGCCAGAACGCACGCCTGATTTACCATGGCAGACGCTTTCACGTTTCCAAGGAATCAGCCATGAGTATTGTCCAGTTCCGCACCCCCACCGCCGCAGACGCCGAGCGATGCTACGCCATTGAAATCGGCGCCTATGAAGGGGATGAGGCGGCCACCCTGGAGAAGATCCGCACCCGCATCGCACAGTACCCACAGGGTTTTCTCATTCTGGAAATCGCAGGTGAGATCGTCGGTTTCATCAACAGCGGCTGCGCCCACGAAGTTGTCATGTCTGATGAAGCGTTCAAGGAACTGGTCGGCCACGACCCGGCAGCACCGAACGTGGTGATCATGTCAGTAGTGGTGGACCCGGCACACCAGGGCAAAGGCTACGCCAAACGGCTGATGGAAGCATTCATCGCCCGTATGAAAGCGTCGGGCAAGCAGACCATTCACCTGATGTGCAAAGAGCAGCATGTGGCCCTGTACCAGAAGCTGGGCTACCAGTATGTGAAACCGTCACCGTCGGACCACGGCGGCATGGCCTGGCACGAGATGATCATGGGCCTGTAATCGAGGGCGTGCTTCAGGCCGGGCGGCCGAACAGGTTGTGGATCACCTCCCTCAGCCAGCGGTTGCCACTGTCCTGGTGGTAGCGAGCGTGCCAGTGTTGCTTCACCGTGAAACCCTCAACTGCAAACGGGCAGTCGTGCACTTGCAGGTCGTGCATATCGGCTAGGGTCTGGCCGATATGCCGAGGCAGGGTTGCGACCAGGTCCGTAGTGCCGACGATCATGCCCAGTCCGAGAAACGCGGGTAGCTCCAGCACGATGCGACGTTCGATGCTGGCGCGGGCCAGCCCCGCTTCCAGCAACTTCTGGCCGGTCCCCGCGCTGATCTGCACATGGCCTTCAGCGTGGTAGCGGGCCAGGTTCATGCCGCCTTCCAGCCGCGGGTGCTGGCGGTTGCTCAGGCATACCCAGTCCTGTTCGAACAGGACCTGCTGGTACATCCCGCCACCCAGCCAAGGCACAAAGCCGATGGCGAGGTCGGCCTCGCCCGACTCCAGCGCGCTTTCACTGTTGCCATCGATGCGCACAGCCTCCAGGCGAATGCCCGGCGCATGGGTGCGCAGGTGGTTGAGGATGCTTGGCAGCAGGGTGATATGGCTGGCATCGCTGACACACAGGCGAAAGCGCCGTTGTGCCGTGGCGGGGATGAACTGCGGCTCCCAGGCGGTGAGCCTGCGCAGCGACTCCAGCACCTCGCGGCAAGGCCCGATCAGCTGGTCGGCGCGCGGGGTTGGGGCCATGCCGCCGGGGGTGCGCACGAACAGAGGGTCGTTCAGTTGCTGGCGCAGGCGGGCCAGCCAGATGCTGATGGTCGGCTGGCTCTGGCCCAGCTGTTCGGCGGCACGGGTAACGCTACGACAGTGGTAGAGCACATCGAACAATTGCAGCAGCTTGGGCTCGGGCAGGGCGTCGGCAGCAGACATTATTGTAAATCTCAATTGGCATATTGCAGTCATTGTATAGCGCGAATAAGGCCCGCTGCATAAGGTAATCGCAAACCACAGGAGGTCTGCGATTTGAAAGTCTGCATTCTGGGTGCCGGCGCCTTGGGTTGCGCCATTGGTGCGGCGCTGAGCGAGGCCGGGCATGAAACCTGGCTGCTCAACCGTGGTCGCGAGCATGTCGAAGCGATGAACCTGCACGGGCTGCAGGTGCAGGATGAGCGCGGTGAGCGCCACGTGCGCGTCAACGCCACCACGGACGCCAACGACGTGGGTGTGGCCGACCTGGTCGTGGTGCTGGTGAAGTCATTCCACACCGCCGAAGCGATGGCCGGGGCCACCGCGCTGCTGGGGCCGCAGACGCTGGTGCTGTCGCTGCAGAACGGCTTGGGGCACGAGGACATTCTGGCCGAGGTGGCCGGACGGGAACGGGTGTTGGCGGGTAAGACCTATGTGGGCGGCGTGCTGCTTGCACCCGGTTCGATTCGCGCTGGTGTGGCGGGCAAACACACTTACATCGGTGAACTCGACGGCCAGCTTTCAGCGCGTGTGCAGGCCATCGCCGAGGCCTTCAACGCTGCCGGGCTGGCCACCACGGTCAGTGACAACATCCTCGGTACCATGTGGGACAAGCTGCTGGTCAATGTCGCCACGGGCGCACTCAGCGGCATCACCATGCTCAGCTACGGCCAGTTGTACAGCGAGCCGCTGCTGGCCAGCACTGCCAAAGCTGCGGTGGCCGAGGCGATTGCCGTGGCCGAGCGTGCCGGCATAAGCCTGAGCCTGACCAGCCCCGACGCAGCGTGGGCCTTGGCCGCCGAGGGCCTGCCATCGAGCTTCCGCACCTCGATGCTGCAAAGCCTGGAAAAAGGCTCGGTCACCGAAATCGACTTCATCAATGGCTCTGTCGTGCGCTGGGGCCAGCGCCATGGCGTCGCCACACCGGTCAACGCCACGTTGGTGGCTTGTATCAAGGGCATCGAACGTGCGATGGCCGATCATCAGAAAAGGGACAACCCATGAGCCAGCCAAAAGCCTACCTTGAACACGTGGCGTTCTGGGTGCAGGACATCCAGTGGCATATCCGCTTTTTCAGCGAAGTGTGTGGCATGACCATGCGTGAGGTGCAGGGCAGCGTCGAGCAACCGGCGCAGTACTGGACGCTGGGTGGCCTGCAGTTCATTCACCAGCCCGACTTTGCCGGCCCTGAGGGGCGCATGGCACACCTGGGCATCATGTGCGAAGACCTGGAGAGCGTACTGGCAGCCGCCCAGCGCTATGGCGTCAGCGAAATGCCCCAGGGCCGCAACTGGCTGCGCCTGCCGGATGGTCTGGCGGTGGAGTTCATTCAGGCGTTGCCGGCGAAGTGTGTTGCCCAGGCACTGGCCATCGACCCGCGTGCGCAGGTGCAGGCATGAGCGGGGTGGAAAGATACTGGGATGATGCCCGCGAAGGCGATGAGTGCATCAGCCCCACCTATACCGTAACCCGTGAGCGCATCCTGGCCTACGCCGATCTCACGGGTGATCACACCCCGGTGCACGTCGACGAGGCCTACGCCAACGCCAGCCACTTCGGCTGCCTGGTTGCGCACGGCCTGTTCGGGCTGTCGATCGCCGATGGTTTGAAGACCCAGTGCGAGTACCGCTTCTTGCCGGGCATGTCGCTGGGCTGGACCTGGGACTTCGTGTTGCCGATCAAGGTCAACGATGTGTTGCACGTACGCATGCGGGTGGGGGCGATGCGACCGAGCAACAGCCGGCCAGGCTGGGGCATCGTGGTGCTGCCGTCAGAGTTGGTCAACCAGCATGGCCAGGTCGTGCAGCGCGGTGAGCACCGGTTGATGGTGCCACGGAGGGGGCAGGCATGAGCCAGGCATTGCCATTGGCGGGTATCCGCGTCATCGATTACAGCCACTTCCTTGCCGGGCCCTATGTAGGGCGCTGCCTGGCGGCGCTGGGCGCTGAAGTGATCAAGGTCGAACGGCCGGGCAGCGGCGATGCTGGCCGCCAGCACGCCTTTACCCTGGACGATCAGCAGAGCGGCTATTTCCTGCAGATGAACATGGGCAAGCAGGGCGTCAGCGTGAACATGAAGGACCCACGCGGAAAAGCCTTCATGCAGCGCCTGGCCGACTCGGCCGACGTGTTCATTGAAAACTACCGCCCCGGCGCGTTGGACAAGCTGGGGCTGGGTTATGCCGAGCTGTCGGTGCGTAACCCGCGCCTGGTGTACTGCTCGATCTCCGCCTATGGCCACACCGGGCCGGATGCCCACCGCGCCGGTTTCGGGCTGATCGCCGAGGCCAAGAGCGGGATCATGCAGATGGTCGGCGTGCCGGGTGAAGCGCCGCCATTGCTGCGCATTTCGCTGGGCGACATGTACACCGGTATTCACGCTGTAGCCGCGATCAATGCGGCGCTGCTGGGGCGGGTGAGCAGTGGGCGCGGCCAGCACATTGACATGGCGCTGTACGACACCTTGGTGTCGATGCATGAGTACGCCGTGCAGTGCTACACGCTGTCCGATGGCACCGTGCTGCCCGAGCAGACCGGCCACGACATGCCCACGTCTACCTTGTACGGCGTGTTCCGCGCCGCCGACGGCGATCTGGTGATTGCAGCCCAGGTCGATGATGCCTGGCGGCGCTTCGCCGCCATGCTCGAAGCCAACGGCGGCCCGGCAGGTTTTGGCAGCGATATTCGCTACCACGACCTGAATGGCCGCAATGCCCACCGCGAGGCGATTCTGGCGGTGGTGCGTGACTGGGCGGGTGCGCGCTCGGTGGCCGAGATCCTCGCCTTGCTCGACACCGTCGACATTCCCAGTGCCAAGGTCCAGCGTATCGATGAGGTGTTGGCAGACCCGCAAATCCAGGCGCGCAACATGGTCATCGAACAGCTGCACCCTCGCTACGGCACCCTGCGCCTGCCCAATCTGCCGTTCCGGTTTTCCGGCTGTGACACCACGATCCATCAGGTAGCCCCTGACCTCGGCCAGCACAACGCCGAAGTGGCCGCAGCGCTTGGCTTCAGCCCTGAAGAAATCACCGCCATGCAGGCAGACGGTGTGCTGTTTACCCACGGAGATACACGATGAGCGACCGCTACGCAGTGATCGGCCGACCGATCAACCACACCAAGTCACCGCTGATTCATGGCCTGTTCGCTCAGGCCAGCAGCCAGCACCTGGAATACGGGGCTATTGAAGGCTCGCTGGACGGTTTTGAGGCCCAGGTGTTGCAGTTTCGCACTGACGGTGGGCTGGGCATGAACATCACCGCGCCGTTCAAGCTGCGTGCCTTCGAACTGGCCGACCGGCGCAGCGAGCGCGCGCAGTTGGCCCGGGCCGCCAATGCGCTGAAGTTCGAGGATGGCCACATCACAGCTGAAAACTTCGACGGCATCGGCTTGCTGCGCGATATCGAAGACAACCTCGGTGAGCCGCTGCGTAACCGCCGCGTGCTGGTGCTTGGCGCCGGTGGTGCAGTGCGCGGTGCGCTGTTGCCGTTCTTGCACGCGCAGCCCAGCGAGCTGGTGATTGCAAACCGCGACATGTCCAAAGCCTTGGCACTGCGTAACGAACTGGATCACCCAAGGCTGCGTATCAGCCGTTACGAAGCGCTGGAAGGGCAAACCTTCGACATTGTGGTTAACGCCACTTCCGCCAGTCTTGTCGGTGAACTGCCGCCGCTGCCTGGCGGGGTGCTGAGCGAAGCGCGACTGGCGTATGAACTGGCCTACGGCAAAGGCCTCACGCCGTTCCTGCGCCTGGCGCGCGAGGCCGGTGTGGCACGTCTGGCGGATGGCGTGGGCATGCTGGTCGAGCAGGCCGCAGAGGCGTTTGCCTGGTGGCGAGGAGTGCGGCCTGAAACCCGTGCCGTGATCGACCGCCTGACGATTGCGCTGGAGTAAGCCATGGTCGCCAATGTCCTGATGCTGCACGGTATCAACCACAACATGTTTGGCAAGCGCGACCCGCGCCAGTATGGCACGGCAACCCTGGCCGACATCGACCACGCCTTGGAGGCGCTGGGCGCGGAGCTGGGGGCAAGGGTCGAAAGCTTCCAGAGCAACTTCGAAGGTGCCCTGTGCGAGCGTATCCATCGGGCCTTTGACGAGCGGGTGGATGCAGTGCTGATCAATGCCGGGGCGTGGACGCATTACAGCTACGGTATTCGTGATGCACTGGCCATTCTTGAGGTGCCGGTGGTTGAAGTGCATATGTCGAACATCCATGCTAGGGAGCCGTTTCGGCACCACTCGGTGTTTGCCGAAGTGGTGCGTGGGCAGATCTGCGGGTTTGGTGTCGAGACTTACCTGCTGGCGTTGCGTGCGGCCTTGCGCATGCTCTAGGTCCCAGCACCGACCTTTGTGGGAGCGGGCATGCCCGCTCCCACAGGGGCTGCTCCACGGCCCATGATTCATTGCCAACCAGAAGGACGCGTACCTTGGCCAATCCGGCAGCCCCCTATACCTCCCGCCAAGCCACCTGCATCGCCTTGCTGGTCGCCATCACCTTCTTCATGGAAAACCTCGACGCCACCGTCATTGCCACGGCACTGCCGCAGATGGCCAGTGACTTCGGCGAAAATGCGGTCAGCCTGAACATCGGCATCAGTGCCTACCTGCTGGCGGTGGCGGTATTCATTCCGCTGAGCGGCTGGGTGGCCGACCGCTTTGGCCCGCGACAAGTGTTCGCCGGGGCCATCGGCCTGTTTACCGTGGCGTCGTTGCTGTGTGGTATGGCCCCCAACCTGGAAGCCTTCGTCGCCGCGCGGGTATTGCAGGGTATTGGCGGTGCCTTGATGGTGCCGGTAGGCCGGTTGGTGGTGCTGCGTACCACCGAAAAGAAAGACCTGGTGAAAATGCTTGCGGTGATCACCTGGCCCGGGCTGGTGGCGCCAGTACTGGGGCCACCGCTCGGTGGCCTGATCGTCACCCATTGGTCGTGGCCCTGGATCTTCTACCTGAACATCCCCCTCGGGTTGCTGGCGATCGCGGCGGCCTGGTTACTGGTTCCGAATGCCCGTGCAGATGAAACGCGCCGTTTCGACATGCTGGGCTTCCTGTTTCTGGCGTCGGCTTGTGCGGCGTGGCTGGTCGGCCTGGAAATGCTTGGTTCACTGGCTGGGGGCAGCCTGGGGACCGGGCTGGCGCTGGTGTTGCTGGGTGGGGGGCTGACCGGGTTGGCGATCCGTCACTGCAACCGCCATCCTGCACCGCTGTTGCCACTGGCAACCCTGGCTATTCCCACGTTCAGGGTCAGCATCGTGGGCGGTACCTTGTTCCGCCTGTCGATCAGCGCCTTGCCGTTTTTGATCCCTCTGCTGTTGCAGATCGGTTTTGGCCTGTCGCCAGTGGATGCCGGGTTGCTGGTGCTGGCGATCTTCGCGGGCAACCTGGCGATGAAGCCGTTCACCACCCGCTTGCTGCGCCGTTATGGCTTTCGCCGGGTGTTGCTGGTCAATGGCGTGATTGGCGTTGGATGCATGCTGGCGTGCCTGGGCTTGCAGCCAGGCATGCCGTGGTACTGGATGGCGGCGGTGCTGTTCGTGGGTGGGCTTTCGCGGTCGATGCAATTCACCACCTACAACGCTGTCGGCTTTGCCGAAGTGCCCAAGCAGCAGATGGGCGAGGCTTCGACGTTGTTCAGCATGTGCTTCCAGCTGGCGATGGCCTTGGGTGTGGCCGTGGTGGCGCTGCTGCTACGCGTAGCGATGATGGTGCGGGGCGGCGAGACTGAGATGTCAGTCAGTGACTTTCACTGGGCGTTGATCGGCGTTGCATTGATCGCCTGCGTCGCGTTGGTGGATGCCATCCGCTTGCCGAGCAATGCAGGGGAGCAGGTCCTGCGCACCTGATGGCAGTGCTGCGTACCTAGAACGCCATCCGCCAGCAGGCGTGAGCAGGCTGCTGCGCCCGACATGGGACGCAGCAGCCGGGTGCATCACGCACCGCTGACCAGTTGGTGCGCCAGCTGGTTGTGGCGCTCCAGTACGCGGGGCAGGTCGACGGTGGCCAACTGGCCGTCCTTGACCACCACACGGCCATTGATCACGCTGGTGTGCACCTGGGTCGGGGTACAGAACACCAGTGCCGCCAGCGGGTCGTGATGGCCGCCGGCATAGGCCACGTGGCCCAGGTCGAAGGCGACAAAGTCGGCGACCATGCCGGGTGCCAGGGCGCCGATGTCATTGCGGTTGAGCACCTTGGCACCGCCCAGGGTGGCGATTTCCAGTGCTTCGCGTGCGGTCATGGCGTCGGGGCCGAAGCCTACCCGTTGCAGTAACAAGGCCTGGCGCACTTCACCGATCATGCTGGCGCCGTCGTTGGACGCCGAACCATCGACCCCCAGGCCCACCGGCACGCCGTGGTCACGCATCTTGCGCACCGGGGCGATGCCTGAGGCCAGGCGCATGTTCGAGCAAGGGCAATGGGCGACCCCGGTGCCGGTGCGGGCGAACAGCTCGATGCCGTGCTGGTCGAGCTGCACACAGTGTGCGTGCCAGACATCGTGACCGACCCAGCCGAGGTCTTCGGCGTATTCGGCGGGGGTCATGCCGAATTTCTCGCGGCTGTAGGCGATATCGTTGACGTTTTCGGCCAGGTGGGTGTGTAGCGACACGCCGTACTGCCGCGCCAGCACGGCGGCTTCGCGCATCAGGTCGCGGCTGACCGAGAAGGGCGAGCAGGGCGCCACCACGATACGGCGCATCGCGCCATGGCTGGCATCGTGGTAGTCCTCGATCAGGCGCTGGGACTCCTTGAGGATGTCGGCCTCCTTTTCCACCACCGCGTCAGGCGGCAGGCCGCCCTGGCTCTGGCCCACGCTCATGCTGCCGCGCGCGGCGTGGAAGCGCATGCCGATCTCGGCGGCGGCATGGATGCTGTCGTCGAGCTTGCAGCCGTTGGGGTAGATGTACAGGTGGTCGCTGGAGGTGGTGCAGCCGGACAGGATCAGTTCGGCCATCGCGGTCTGGGTCGACACCGCGATCATTTCTGGGGTCAGGCGTGCCCAGATCGGGTACAGATTGGTCAGCCAGTTGAACAGCTCACCGTCCTGGGCAGCAGGCACCACGCGGGTGAGGCTCTGGTACATGTGGTGGTGGGTGTTGACCAGGCCCGGGATCACCACTTTGCCGGCCATGTCCAGGATGACATCAGCCTGTTGTGGCAGGGTATCGCTGGGGCCGACCTGCTTGATCAGGTTGTCTTCGATGAACAGGCCGCCGTGTTTGATTTCGCGGCGTTCGCCGTCCATGGTGACCAGAAGTGCAGCGTTCTTGACGAGGAGGGTTTTCTTGCGGGTTGAAGATGACATGGCTAAGGCCCGTCGCAATACGCATCGGCGTTTACCGAGGTCGTAGGCGAATGGTTATGTAATCAGAATTCATGAAAGTTGTATACATTGCCCCATGATTGATGAATCTGGTTCATTTAATTTATGAAATATGACCAGAAATATGAACCCATTTTGCCAATAGACTGACAGACTCTTTTCTGGAGCCTGTCTTGATGCCTGTTCATGAATCCAGCCTTGGGGCTGCCACTACCGGGCGAAATGTTGCAATCAGCATCGCCATCCTGGCCTTCTCGGCATTCCTGATCGTCACCACCGAGTTCCTCATTGTCGGGTTGCTGCCCGCGCTCAGCCAGGACCTGGAGATATCGATCTCGATGGCGGGCCAGTTGGTTACGCTGTTCGCCTTTACCGTCATGCTTGCCGGCCCGGTCTTGACAGCCGCATTGGCCCATCTGGACCGCAAGCGGTTGTTCATCGCCATCCTGCTGGTGTTTGCCGCAGCCAATGCGCTGGCTGCGGCATCGAGCAGTTTCTGGGTGCTGGCTATCGCGCGGGTGATTCCGGCTCTGGCATTGCCGGTGTTCTGGGGCACGGCCAGCGAAACGGCCGGGCACCTGGCCGGGCGTGATAGCGCGGGGCAGGCCATCGCCAAGGTTTACCTGGGCATCTCGGCGGCGATGTTGCTGGGCATTCCGCTGGGTACTGTGGCGGCCAATGCCGTGGGCTGGCGTGGCGCGTTCTGGATACTGGCCGCACTGTCGTTGCTGATGGCATTGGCCATGGGGTTGTGGATGCCGCGAGTCGCCCGCACGGCGAAAATCGATTTCATGCAGCAGGCGCGCATTTTCAAGGAGCGCTATTTTCTCGCCAATGTGCTGCTGTCGGTGGTGGTGTTCACCGCGATGTTTACCGGCTACACCTACCTGGCCGATCTGCTACAGCGGGTTGTCGGCGTCGCACCGGCTCATACCGGCTGGTGGCTGATGGGCTTTGGCGCAGTCGGCCTGTTTGGCAACTGGATCGGCGGGCGCGCAGTGGACCGTTCACCGCTCAGGGCGACGGCGCTGTTCCTGCTGCTGTTGGCCATCGGTATGGCGGCGCTGGTGCCGCTGGCAGGTGCCGGCCTGGCATTCTGCCTGGCACTGGCGGTGTGGGGCATTGCCAACACGGCGCTGTACCCCGTCAGCCAGGTGCGGGTGATGAGTTCGGTGACGCACGCCCAAGCGTTGGCCGGTACCACCAATGTGTCGGCGGCCAACGCTGGGATCGGCCTGGGCGCCTTGCTCGGTGGCATGACCATCTCTGGCTTGGGTATCGAGTACCTGGGCTACATGGCCGCCGGTGTCGCGCTGTTGGCGCTGGGCCTGGTGCCGCTGGTCAGCAGCCTTTCGCGTCAGCCCGCGGTGCTGGCACGGGTGCCGTGAGGCGACAACCGGGGCAGCAGGTAGTCGCGCAAGGCGCGTACCTTGGGTAACCCTTCGCGGCTTTTCAGCCACACCAGGTTCATCGGCAGGCCGTCGGTGGCCAGGGCCGGCAACACCTCTACCAGCCGCCCTTGATCGAGGTGTTGCTGGGTCAGCCAGGTGGGCAGCTGGCCGATGCCATGACCGGCCAGCACGGCTGCAACTTCCCCCTCGCCGTCGCCCACCGCGATGCGCGGCTGCACGGTGCGTCGCTCCATCTCGCCAGGTTGGCGGCCCTTGAAGAACCATGGGCTGACCATGCCGTCGGTGTGGCCATAGCCGATGCAGTGATGGTGTTCCAGGTCGCGCTCGTCTTGCGGCACACCGTGCTTCTCCAGGTACGAGGGGGCGGCACAGAACATCAGGCGCTGGGCACCGAAGTACTGGTGGCCGAGCGCGGTCGGCCATGCATCCGGGCCACCGATGCGCACGACGATATCGATACCTTCGTGCACCGGGTCGACAAAACGATCGGAAAACGACACATGCGGCTGCAGCAGAGGGTGCAGGCGGATAAAGTCGAGGATCAGTGGCAGCACATGCAAGCGACCGTAGGAGGCGGGCAGCTCGATTCGGACTTTACCGTGGGGTTGACTATCGCTGGCGACCAGTGCGTGCTCGACCTCTTCCAGGTCAGCCAGCACCGAGGTGCAGGTGCGGTAGAACAGCACGCCCGCTTCGCTGAGCGACAGGCTGCGGGTGGTGCGATTGAACAGGCGTGCGCCCAGGCGAGCCTCTAGCCGGGCCACACTCTTGCTGATGGCCGAGCTGGTGAGGTTGAGCCGATCGGCGGCTGCGGTGAAGCTGCCCAGATCGGCGACGGCGACGAAAACATCGATGCCTTTCAGGCGTTCGGAGGAGTACATGGCCGGCCTTTTGATGAATTGAGTTTGATTGTCAGTGCTGCATTATTGAATGCCGACAACCCAAATTCATCAATGATGTGAGCCTGTAACGGCCTCCTCGCGGCGGTTAGGCGCCTCGAAGAGGCCGGCACAGGCTACCTCAGTGCCCGTTCAAACCGTCTCGCGGGTGGCCACACCATCCACCAACCTTGTAATCCCCAGCGGGTTGGCGCTTTTCAGTGCATCCGGCAGCAGCGCCTCCGGGTAGTTCTGGAAGCACACCGGGCGTAGGAAGCGGTCGATGGCCAGGGTGCCGACCGAGGTGCCTCGGGCATCGGACGTGGCCGGGTAAGGCCCGCCATGCACCATCGCGTCGCTCACCTCAACGCCAGTAGGGTAGCCGTTCAACAGCAGGCGCCCGGCCTTGCGTTCCAGCAGTGGTACCAGCCCGGCAAAGGCGTGCAGGTCGTCAGGCTCGGCAATCAGGGTGGCAGTCAGCTGGCCTTGCAGGTGGCGCAACGCCTCGGCCAGTTGCTGGGCATCGGCCACCTCCACTACGACGGTGGTCGGGCCGAATACTTCTTCCTGTAGCAGCGGGTCGCCGTTCAGCAGCAGGCTAACGTCTGCCTTGAACAGCTGTGGCCGGGCCTGGTTACCGGTTTGCGGCTGCCCGGCCAGATGCTGGATGCCTGGGTGCGCCAGCAGGTGCTGCACACCGTTCTGGTAGCTGCGCAGGGTTCCGGCATTGAGCATGGTCTGTGGACCCTGGTCGGCCATGCGCGCCACCAGCGTGTGCACGAAGTGCTCGAACTGCGGCGACCGAATACCGATGACCAAGCCCGGGTTGGTGCAGAATTGCCCGCACCCCAGCACCACCGAGGCGGCCAGCTCTACAGCCACTTGCTCGCCACGGGCCTGCAGCGCCTGGGGCAGCACGATGACCGGGTTGATGCTGCTCATTTCGGCGAACACCGGGATTGGCTGCGGGCGCGCGGCAGCCATGTCGCACAGGGCGCGGCCACCCCGCAGCGAGCCGGTGAACCCCACTGCCTGAATGGCCGGGTGCTTGACCAGCGCTTCGCCCACGCCGGCACCGTAGATCATGTTGAACACCCCTGCCGGCATACCGCTGCTGGCCACGGCGCGGTCGATGGCTGCGGCTACATGCGCGGCAGTGAGCATGTGCCCGCTGTGCGCCTTGAACACGACGGGGCAGCCCGCTGCCAGCGCCGAGGCGGTGTCACCACCTGCCGTGGAGAAGGCCAGTGGGAAGTTGCTGGCGCCGAACACGGCCACCGGGCCCACGCCGATGCGGTACTGGCGCAGGTCCGGGCGCGGCAGCGGGGTACGCTGGGCCAGGGCGCGGTCGATGCGTGCGGCGTAGAAGTCGCCACGGCGTACCACCTCGGCAAACAGGCGCAACTGGTTGCTGGTACGGCTGCGTTCGCCACGGATGCGGGCTTCGGGCAGTGCGGTTTCGCGGCTGACATGCTGGATGAAGTCATCGCCCAGGGCGTCCAGTTCGTTGGCGATGGCGTCGAGGAAGGCGGCGCGCTGTGCCGGGCGGGTACTGCGGTAGGCCGGGTAGGCAACCTCGGCAGCCTGCACGGCAGCCTCGACTTCGTCGCCGGTCGCCTGGTGGAAGGCGTACGGCAGCGGCTCGCCGCTGTGGGCGTCGACGCTGTTCAGCAGCACGTCCCCGTTGCCGCTGAGTTGGCCGGCGATGTGGTTCAGGCGATGTTCGATGGACATTTCGGTTCCCGTTGGCAATGACAGTCGTTGCGCTGGGACTGTAGGCGGCGAACGGGAGGCTGAATAATGATTAATGCGGATCGGGTGATAACGAGCGGTTATCACCCGGTGCTCAGCGTCACTCGGCCATCTGCAACTCCGGCAGCTTCACCCGGAACGCCTTGGTCAGCCCCATCAGCACCACCAGCCCCATGCCCATCCAGCACAGGCCGATGGTGAACGACAGGCTGGTCAGGCTGCTCCACAACCACAGGGTGCTAAGGAAGCCCAGGCCGGGAATGGCGCCATACAGCAGGTAGTTGCGGCCTCCGCGTAGCTTCTGATCGACCAGGTAGTGCTTGACCACCGCCAGGTTTACCGCCGAAAAGGCGAACAGGGCGCCAAAGCTGATCATGTTGGCCACGGTGTCGAGGGTGATGACCAGGGCGATGAGGGACATCAGGCTGACCACCAGAATGGCAGTCGCCGGTACGCGCTTTTTCGTCACCAGCTGGCCGAACGCGCGCGGCAATGCGCCGTCGCGGCCCATGGCGAACAGCACGCGTGACACGCTGGCCTGGGACACCATGGCCGAGGCGAAGCAGCCGGCCACGTAGGTGGCGGTGAACGCGGTAACCAGCCATTCGCCGCCCACCCGGCGCATGACATCCACCGAGGCCGAGTCGGGGTCGGCAAAGCTGCCCCAGTCGGGGAACACCATCTGTGCGCAGTACGACACCACCAGGAACAGCAGGCCGCCGATCAGCGACACGGCCAGGATCGCCACGGGAATGCGGTAGGTCGGGTTGCTGGTTTCCTCTGCCATGGTCGACACCGCATCAAAGCCGAGAAACGATAGGCACAGCACAGCGGCGCCCGTCATGATCAACGGCACGTTGAAGCCTTCGTGATGGAAGGGCGCCAGCAGCGACACCGACTCCGCCTGTCCGTTGAGCTTGAGCACGGACAGGGCGACGAAGACGATGATGAACACCAGCTGCGCCACCACCAGGATCCAGTTGACGCGGGTGATCGACTCGATGCCGATCAGGTTGAGGAAGGTGACCAGGGCGATGGAGCCCGCCACCCACACCCAGGCGTGGATCGCCGGAAAGTATTCCGACATGTAGATGCCGATCAGCAGGTAGCTGAGCAGTGGCAGGAAGATGTAGTCGAGCAGCAGCGTCCAGCCGGTGATGAAACCGATGTGGCTGCCGAAGGCTTTGCGCGTGTAGGTGTAGACCGAGCCGGAGTAGGGGTGGGCCTGGACCATGCGGCCGTAGCTGTAGGCGGTGAGCAGCATGGCGGCGAGGGTGAGCAGGTAGGCGGTGGGCAGGTGCCCTTTGGTCATCTGGGTGACCAGCCCGTAGGTGGTGAAGACGGCCAGGGGCACCATGTAGGCCAGGCCGAACAGCACCAGGGCGGTCATGCCCATGGACTTGCGGAAGCGGCCAGTGTTGGTGCCGGGGTGTGACGGTGCATGCGAAGCAGGCGAATGGGCTGTACTTGTTGTTGTATGCATTGCTAACTCCTGGAAAGGGATGCAGGGCACCGCAGTACGCGAGCAGGCTCGCTACCGGTGGGTGGTGTGCAAGGAGGTCGAGCGCAAGGCTCGCAGCGCTGGGGCGGTTTGATGCTCCCACACCCTGTGGGTGCCCGGAATCACCCTTTGGGGTGAGGGGGGCGACCCTTGGCCGACTCACCCCAACGGGTGATTTCGGTACCTGCAGCGGCGTGGGAGGATCTGGTCAACAACGCACCGCACTGGCGGCGGTGCCACTGAATAGAAACGGCAGGCCCACAGTGACTAATCAATTGCTTTCAGAACAGTGGTTCGAGCACCTGGCCAAGGTCACCGAGGCCATCGGTCGCCCGGGCTTCGCCGCCAACCTGTTTGTCGCACTTGGCGTGATCCGGCCGATCCAGGCGACCACGGTGTACCTCTACCCGCACGACGGCATGCCTTGCGCGCTGTTCGAGCAGGACGACAAGGCGCCCTGGCAGCCCGAGGGCAATGTCAGCCGCTACCTGTCGGGCTTCTACCTGCTCGACCCGTTTTACGGTGCTTGCGTGGAGCAGGTCGCGTCCGGTTGCTATGGCCTGTTCGAAGTGGCTCCCGACCACTTCGAGGTCAGCGAGTACTACCAGTCGTTCTACCGGCACTCGCACCTGGAAGATGAGCTCAACTACATCCTGCAGGTGGCGCCCGGGCAAAGCCTGGCGGTGTCGCTGGCGTTTACCGACAAGCTCGATACACAGACCCGCGAGCTGTTCGGGCGCGTCACGCCCTGGGTGCTGGCGGTACTCGGCAAGCACTTCGCCGGGCTGGACAGCCGCGCCGGGCGTTTCGAGAACATCCTCGAACAACGCATCCACGCTGCGCTGAACAACTTCGGCAGCTCGTTGCTGACCGAGCGTGAATGCCGCATCGCCCAGCTGATCCTGCGTGGCCACTCGACCAAGTCGCTGGCCGAGCGCCTGGGTGTTTCGGAAGACACCATCAAGTCGCACCGCAAGAACGTCTACGCCAAGCTCGACATCGGCACCCAGTCCGAGCTGTTTTCCCTGTTCATCGACGCGCTGGCCAATGCCCAGGGCGTGCTGGGCAAGGATCCGCTTGAAAGCTACATGGGCAAGCTGCGCTGAGCGACGGCTGCCCTGCAACCCCCACCGCAAAGGAAAACCAACAATGAACGCGCCTTTCGCCCCGCAACGCCAGACCCGTGACTACCAGGCAGCCGACGCCGCACACCATATCCATGCCTTCCTCGACCAGAAGGCGCTGAACGCCGAAGGGCCGCGGGTGATCGTGGGTGGCGAACGCCTGCACCTGTGGGACAGCGAGGGCAAGCGCTACCTGGATGGCATGTCTGGCCTGTGGTGCACCCAGCTCGGTTACGGCCGCCGCGATCTGACGGCCGCCGCTGCCACGCAGATGGACCAGCTGGCCTACTACAACATGTTCTTCCACACCACCCACCCGGCGGTGATCGAGCTGTCCGAGTTGCTGTTCAGCCTGCTGCCAGGGCACTACAGCCACGCGATCTACACCAACTCCGGCTCCGAGGCCAACGAGGTGCTGATCCGCACCGTGCGCCGCTACTGGCAGGTGGTGGGTCAGCCAGGCAAGAAAATCATGATCGGCCGCTGGAACGGCTACCACGGTTCGACCCTGGCGGCCACGGCGCTGGGCGGCATGAAGTTCATGCACGAAATGGGCGGGTTGATTCCGGACGTTGCGCACATCGATGAGCCGTACTGGTACGCAGAGGGTGGCGAGCTGACCCCGGTCGAGTTTGGCCGCCGTTGCGCCTTGCAGCTGGAGGAAAAAATCCTCGAGCTTGGCGCCGAGAACGTTGCCGGCTTTATTGCCGAGCCTTTCCAGGGTGCGGGCGGCATGATCTTCCCGCCGGAAAGCTACTGGCCGGAAATTCAGCGCATCTGCCGCCAGTACGACGTGCTGCTCTGCGCCGATGAGGTGATTGGGGGCTTTGGTCGCACCGGCGAGTGGTTTGCCCACGAATACTTCGGCTTCGAGCCCGACACCCTGTCGATCGCCAAGGGACTGACCAGTGGCTACGTGCCCATGGGCGGCCTGGTGCTGAGCAAGCGCATTGCCGAAGCGTTGGTAGAGCGCGGTGGGGTGTTTGCCCATGGCCTGACCTATTCCGGCCACCCGGTGGCGGCGGCGGTGGCCATTGCCAACCTGAAGGCGCTGCGCGACGAAGGCATCGTGCGCCAGGTGAAGGACGACACCGGGCCCTACCTGCAACGCATCTTGCGCGAGGTGTTCGCTGACCACCCGTTGATCGGCCAGGTGCAGGGTGCCGGACTGGTGGCGGCGTTGCAGTTTGCCGAGCACAAGCCAACGCGCAAGCGTTTTGCCAACGAGAACGACCTGGCCTGGCAGTGCCGTACGTTCGGTTTCGAGGAGGGGGTGATCATTCGCTCGACCCTGGGCCGGATGATCATGGCGCCGGCCTTGATCGCCAACCACAGCGAGCTGGATGAGCTGGTGGAGAAGACGCGGATTGCCGTGGACCGCACGGCCCGGTTGGTCGGCAAACTCTAACCCGTTCCCACAGGAAACGCGTAGCCCTTCATCAAAAGACTGCTCCAAGGGTATAAGGAGTACAAATGTACACCCTCGAATTCTGGCAACAACGCGCCTCGGACCTGTACCTCCCGTCCCAGGCATTTATCAGCGGCAAAGCCGTCAACGCACAGGATGGCGCCACCTTCGCCGCCATCAACCCCGCCACCAACGCCGTACTGGCCCAGGTCACTGCCTGCGGCCAGGCCGAAGTCGACCTTGCAGTGGCCAGCGCCCGCCGGGCCTTCGAGCAAGGCCCGTGGCCACGCATGGCTCCCGGCGAGCGCAAGAAGGTGCTGCTGCGCCTGGCCGAGCTGATCATGGCCCATCGCGAAGAACTGGCCTTGCTGGACTCGCTGAACATGGGCAAGCCCGTCATGGATGCCTACAACATCGATGTGCCGGGCTCGGCCCATGTATTCGCCTGGTACGGCGAGGCGCTGGACAAACTCTACGACCAGGTGGCACCCACTGCGCCCAACGCGCTTGCCACCATCACCCGGGAAGCGCTCGGTGTGGTCGCCGCCGTGGTGCCCTGGAACTTCCCGCTCGACATGGCCGCCTGGAAGCTGGCCCCGGCGCTCGCGGCCGGCAACAGCGTGGTACTCAAGCCCGCCGAGCAATCCCCGTTCTCGGCCCTGCGTCTGGCCCGGCTGGCCCTGGAGGCAGGCTTGCCGGAAGGTGTGTTGAACGTGGTACCGGGCCTGGGTGAGCAGGCCGGACAGGCGCTGGGCCTGCACCCGGACGTAGACTGTCTGGTGTTCACCGGCTCTACCCAGGTGGGCAAGTACTTCATGCAGTACTCGGCGCAATCCAACCTCAAGCAAGTGTGGCTGGAATGTGGTGGCAAAAGCCCCAACCTGGTGTTCGATAACTGCCAGGACCTCGACCTGGCGGCGGAAAAGGCCGCCTTCGGCATTTTCTTCAACCAGGGCGAGGTATGCTCGGCCAACTCGCGGCTGTATGTGCAGCGTTCGATTCATGACGAATTTGTCGAGCGTCTGCAGGCCAAGGCACGCCAATGGATGCCGGGTAATCCGCTGGACCCGGCAAGCCGCGCCGGTGCCATTGTCGATGCCGAGCAGACCGGCCGCATCGAGGCCGCCATTGCCCGCGCCGGGCAAGAGGGCGCCAGGTTGGTGTGTGGCGGTCGACGCTTGACTGTCGAAGGCTCGGACAACTACATCGAGCCGACCATTTTTGCCGGTGTCGAGGGGCGCATGCGCCTGGCGCGGGAGGAAGTGTTCGGGCCGGTGCTGGCGGTCAGCGCCTTCGACACGGAAGAAGAGGCGGTGCGCCTGGCCAACGACAGCATTTATGGCCTGGCTGCCTCGGTGTGGAGCGATGACTTCAATCAGGTGCACCGGGTGGCGCGGGCGTTGAAGGCCGGTACGGTGTCGGTGAACACGGTAGATGCGCTGGATGTGACGGTGCCGTTCGGCGGGGGCAAGCAGTCGGGGTTTGGCCGCGACTTGTCGCTGCATTCGTTCGATAAGTATTCGCAGCTCAAGACCACCTGGTACCAGCTGCGCGCCTGATGCGTTGTTCATGAACTGCGTCGCCTGCTTCGCGGGTTCAACCGCGAAGAGGCCAGCGCAGGGCAGCGATCAGGCCTTGCTGTCGAGCAAGCGCTGATACCGCGACAGGCTCTCTTCCAGGTGTTTGCGCAGCGCCGTGCGCGCACTGGCCACGTCGCCCATGCTGATTGCCGACAGGATTGCCCCGTGTTCACGGGCGATTTTCTTGATATGCGCCTGGCGGTTCTTGCCGGTGACCTGCCCATGCTTGAGGTTCAGGTCGAGGATGATGTCCGGCCCCAGCGCCTCCAGCAGTTGGGTGAAGTGCGGGTTGCTGGTGGCGCGGGCAATCGCCAGGTGGAACTCGAAGTCGGCCTTGGCTTCTTCCTCTTGCGTGGCGCCGTCCAGCGAGTTGAAGCGGTCGAACGCCTCGGTGATCGCCGCCATGCTCGCAGGGCTGCGGCGCTCGGCGGCGCGGGCGACCGATTCGGTCTCGATGCCCAGGCGCAGTTCAAGGATCTGCGCTGCAGCGCGTACATCATCGACAACGCTGTCGATGGCGAAGCCGATGCGCTTTACATCCTGCTCGACCACGAATACGCCCACACCCTGGCGAGCGATCAGGCGCCCGCCAAGGCGCAGCGAGGCCACCGCCTCGCGGATGACGGGGCGGCTGACGTTGAACTCTTTGCACAGCTCCTGTTCGGACGGCAGTTTGTCGCCCGGGCCGTAGGTGCCGTTGTCGATCCGGCTGGAAAGCTCCTGGATAACGGTTTCCGCCAGGTTGGCGCGGCGCGTGCCTAACGACGCATTCATAGAAGGGTTGCTCCTGAAACTGATTGGCTCATCACGGTTGATTCTCCGGCAGGTTGCGCGCAGCCCTGATGCCCCTTGCGGCGGGATCCGTAGCCAACCAGCGGTGATGGTGTTGGCATATGTTATCAAACATCTTACTAGCCAGGCTCATGCCCTGCTTTTTGATTGCGTGCATCGCTTGTCGCCGGAAAGATTATTATACCTTCTCCCGTAGCATACACCCATTGACAGTTGCCTGCTGACTGTTATCTTACAAGTGCGATGGCGTTCCGGCCAATTTGCATGCGGTAAGCGATGTCGAGGTTCGTCCAATCACTACTGGGAGCTGAGCATGAATAACAACAAGGGAGGGCGTACAGCCCTTGCGACCGCGGTAACATTGCTGATGGCCATGGGGACGGCACACGCAGCAGGCAGTGAAATTGTCAGGATCGGCTTCGCCGGCCCCCTGACCGGGCCTTCGGCGCACCAAGGACAGGACGTCGAGCATGGCATCCAGATTGCGGTGGAAGAGGCCAACCAGCAGCAACTGAAAATCGGTGACAAGGTGGCCCGGTTCAAGCTGGTTTCCGAAGACGATGTCGCCGACCCGCGCACAGGCACTGCGGTGGCGCAGCGGCTGGTGGACGCTAAAGTGGCGGTGGTGATCGGTCACTACAACTCTGGCACCAGTATTCCCGCTTCGAAAATCTATGCCGCCGCCGGCATTCCGCAAATCTCGCCTTCGGCCACCAACCCCACCTTGACCCGCCAGGGTATCGCTTCGGTATTTCGCACCGTCAACGACGACGCCACCCTTGGCCGTTATGCCGGCAATTACCTGGTCAGCCAGCTCAAGGCTCAGCGCATTGCCATCTTCGATGACCGCACCGCGTATGGCCAAGGCCTGGCCGATGAGGTGACCAAGGCGGTCAAGGCGGCGGGTGGCAACGTGGTGGTGCGCGAGTACACCAATGACAAGTCGACCGACTTCAATGCCATCCTCACCACGGCCAAGGCGCAAAAGGCCGATGCAGTGTTCTTTGCCGCCCTCGACTACCAGGCCGCCCCGATGGCCAAGCAGATGAAGAACCTGGGCCTGAAGGCGCGCTTCATGAACATCGGCAACCTGCCCAACGATTCGTTCAGGCAGATGGCCGGCAGCGCCGCTGAAGGCACCTACGCCTGGAACTACGGCACGCCGTTGCAGGACATGCCCAAGGGCGCGGCTTTCGAGCAGAAGCTCAAGGACAAGTTCGGCGTGGGCGTGGTGCAGTCGTCGCCCGCCGCCTATGACGCCACCTGGGCGGCAATCAATGCCATGGTCAAGGCCGGCTCCGACGACCCCAAAGTGTACTTGCCTGTGCTCAAGAACCAGAGTTACGAAGGCGTCACCGGCACCATCGCCTTCGACGATCAGGGCAACCTGAAGAACCCGGCGGCCACCGTGTTCCAGTTCGCCGACGGCGGCTGGAAAACCCTGTCGGTCGAGCGCGACTGAGCAGCACCTCATAACAAGCAGGCGCCGGCCTGCCACATAACAAGAAGACTTTTCCCACCTGCCAGGCCTGTCGGCGTGTGGCGCTGAGCCGCCGCGCGCCGACGACAACGCAGTTTCGAGGATTCAGCGCGTGGACGGTAATTTCGATATCTTGTTGCAACAGGTCCTCAACGGCCTGGTGCTGGGCAGCATCTATGCCCTGGTAGCCCTGGGCTACACCATGGTCTACGGCATCATCGGCCTGATCAACTTCGCCCACGGCGAGGTGGTGATGGTTGGCGCCATGGTGACCATTTCGGTACTGACGATGCTCGCTGGCGCAGGCTTTGCCCCCGGGCTGATTACCTTGCTCCTGGCGATCATGGCCGCCGTGGTGGTGTGCATGCTGCTGGCCCAGGGCATGGAAAAGTACGCTTATCGCCCCTTGCGCAAAGCCCCGCGGTTAACCCCGCTGATTCTCGCCATTGGCATCTCCATCGCCCTGCAGAACCTGGCGATGATGATCTGGGGGCGCGGCTACAAGACCTTCCCTGAAGTGGTCGAGACGCAGCCGGTCGACGTGTTCGGCGCCACCGTCACCAACGTGCAGCTGTCGATCATGCTGATTGCCGTGGTGATCATGCTTGGCTTGTGGCTGCTGGTGGACAAGACCCGCCTGGGCAAGGCCATGCGTGCCACCGCGCAAAACCAGGAAGTGGCCGGGTTGATGGGCATCAACATCAACCGCGTGATCAGCGCCACCTTCCTGATCGGCGCCAGCCTGGGTGCCATCGCCGGGGTAATGCGTGCGATCAACTACGGCCAGGCCGATGCCTACATGGGCTTGCTGCTGGGCCTGAAGGCGTTCTCGGCGGCGGTGCTGGGCGGTATCGGCAACCTGTTCGGCGCCATGGCCGGCGGCCTGTTGCTGGGGCTGATCGAGTCGCTGGCAGCGGGCTACACCGGCCAGATCACCGGCGGTTTCCTGGGCGCCAACTACCAGGACATCTTCGCCTTCGCGGTGCTGATCCTGGTGTTGCTGTTCCGGCCAAACGGCCTGCTTGGCGAACGCCAGGCCGACCGGGCGTGAGGAGGCGGTCATGAAAAACCTCAAGAGCCAGTACCTGCTGTTGATCCTCGGCTTCATCGCCCTGCCGTTCCTGATCGAGGCCATCCCCATGCTCGGCCCCACCTGGGTGCGCATCCTTGGCTTTGCCATGCTCTACGTGCTGCTGGCGTTGGGCCTGAACATCGTCATCGGTTACGCCGGGCTGCTCGACATGGGCTACATCGGCTTCTACGCCATTGGTGCCTACCTGTACGCACTGCTGGCCTCGCCGCACTTGCAAATGGCCGGCCTGATCGAGGTTGTGCTGGACTGGCCGGTGTGGGTGATCATCCCGCTGGCAGCCGTGGCCGCAGCCATTTGCGGCGTGTTGATCGGGGCGCCAGTGCTCAAGTTGCGCGGCGATTACCTGGCCATCGTCACCCTGGGGTTCGGCGAGATCATCCGCATTTTCATGAACAACCTGGACCAGCCGGTGAACCTCACCAACGGCCCCCAGGGCATCAGCGACATTGCCCCGCTGCACGTCGATTTCGGGCCATGGGCGCATGCGCCGGATGCCGGTGGGGCACCCGTGCTGTCGTTGCAGCAAAGCTGGAGCGTATTCGGGCTGCAGGTTTCGCCGGTGATCAGCTACTACCTGTTCTTCCTGTTCATCGTCATCCTCTGCATCGTGCTGTCCAAGCGCCTGGAAGTGTCGCGCATCGGCCGTGCCTGGATGGCCCTGCGTGAAGACGAAGTGGCCGCCGAGGCCATGGGCCTGAACAAGCGCAACCTCAAGTTGCTGGCGTTCGCCATGGGCGCGACCTTTGGCGGGGTGTCTGGCGTGCTGTTCTCCAGCTATCAGGGCTTTGTCAGCCCCGAATCGTTCACCCTGATGGAATCGATCATGGTGCTGGCCATGGTAGTGCTCGGCGGCATGGGCTCGATCCGTGGCGTGGTGCTGGGGGCGCTGATCCTGTCGGTGATGCCCGAGCTGTTCCGCGACCTGGTCAACTGGATCCAGCCATGGGTGATGGACAACGTTACCTTCATCAGCCGCGACATCCTGCGCAACGTGCTGGATGCCTCGACCCTGCGCATGCTGGTGTTCGGCCTGGCGCTGATCCTGGTCATGCGTTTCCGGCCCGAAGGGCTGTGGCCGTCCGACCGCCGCCGTGCCGAGCTGCACGAGGGTGAAGTGGAAGCAGAGCCCGCGCCGGTCGTTGCAGTACCTCAACAGGCATCCTTCGAACTCCCGATCAAAGAGGCGGACAAGGCATGAGCGATATCCTTCTCGAACTGCATCAGGTCAGTAAATTCTTCGGTGGCCTGCAGGCACTGCACGGCATCGACCTGAGCATTCGCCGTGGCGAGATTCGGGGGCTGTTGGGCCCTAACGGTGCTGGCAAGACCACCCTGTTCAACGTACTTACCGGCCTGTACCGGGCCGAGCAGGGCCGTGTGATGTTCGACGGCTTGCCGCTGCGCATCAGCAAGCCGCACAAGGTGGTGGAGGCGGGTATTTCCCGTACCTTCCAGAACATCCGCCTGTTCCACAACATGACCGCCCTGGAGAACGTGATGATTGGCCGCCATGTGCGTACCCGTAGCGGTGTGTTCGGCGCCATCCTGCGTACCCCGGCCTGCGTGCGTGAAGAGCGCGAGATCCGCCAGGCCGCCCGTTACTGGCTGAATTACGTGGGCATCGGCCACCTGGCCGGCGAGTTGGCCAAGAGCCTGTCCTACGGCGACCAGCGTCGCCTGGAAATCGCCCGGGCTCTGGCCACCGAACCCAAGCTGATTGCACTCGACGAGCCGGCTGCAGGCATGAACGCTTCGGAAACCGAAGGCCTGCGCCAACTGATGTGCAAGATGCAGGCGGATGGCAAAACCGTGTTGTTGATCGAGCACGACGTGAAACTGGTGATGGGCCTGTGCGACCACATCACCGTACTTGAATTCGGTCGCAAGATCGCCGACGGCTTGCCGGCCGACGTGCGCAAGGATCCACGCGTGATCGAGGCTTATCTGGGTGCAGAGGCAGTGGCATGAAGAACATTCTGCAAGTGAGCGACCTGAGGGTCAGCTATGGCGCCATCCAGGCCATCAAGGGCATCGACCTGAGGGTGGGCGAGGGTGAGATGGTGGCGCTGATCGGCGCCAACGGCGCGGGCAAGACCACCACCTTGAAAACGCTGGCCGGGCTACTGAAGCCGAGTGCCGGCAGCATCACCTTCGATGGCAAGGCGCATGCGGCGATCAAGGGCCACGACCTGATCCGCGAAGGGCTGGCGCTGGTGCCGGAGGGGCGAGGGATCTTTCCCAAGCTGACGGTGCACGAAAACCTCGAAATGGGCGCCTTCAGCCGGCGCGACGGCAAGGACGCCATCGCTGCCGACATCGAGCGCATGTACGGCATCTTCCCGCGCCTGAAGGAGCGCGCCTTCCAGCTGGCCGGCACCATGTCGGGTGGCGAGCAGCAGATGTTGGCGATTTCCCGGGCATTGATGGGGCGGCCCAAGCTGCTGTTGCTGGACGAGCCGTCCATGGGGTTGGCGCCGATCATCGTGCAGAAGATTTTCGAAACCATCCTCGAGGTGGTCAAGGGTGGGGTGACGTTGCTGCTGGTGGAGCAGAACGCCCGGCTGGCGCTGCAAACCTGCCAGCGCGCCTACGTGATTGATGGTGGGCGCATCAGCCTGGAAGGCTGCGCCAAGACCCTGCTGCATGACGACCAGGTGAAGAAGGCCTACCTGGGCGAATGATTCACTCACAATGACAAGCCAGTCTGACCTGGGGTTGAACGTTTGTATCGCCGGCCGCTTAGCGGGCACGCCTGCGAAGAGGCCGGTAAGCCCATGGCTGATTTTCGCTCTGGCGAGGCACCCCAAAATGCTTAAATGTGTGGCGCGCTGTGGGCCGTCACTCCTCCCGCGAACTCAGGCTTCAGATGCCCCTGCTCATCCAGCAGATAAGCATCCATCACCTCCCGCACCACCGGCCCTGCCACCCGGCCCCCCGCCTCACCGTTCTCGATCATCACCGCCACCACCACACTTGGGTGGTCGGCCGGTGCAAAGCCGACAAACAGGGCGTTGTCACGGTGCCGCTCCAGGGTCTTGTTGCGGTTGTAACGTT
Source organism: Pseudomonas sp. URIL14HWK12:I5 (assembly GCF_900176445.1). Lineage (NCBI taxonomy): Bacteria > Pseudomonadati > Pseudomonadota > Gammaproteobacteria > Pseudomonadales > Pseudomonadaceae > Pseudomonas > Pseudomonas sp. URIL14HWK12:I5. The sequence continues at coordinate 352,035 of NZ_FWXQ01000006.1, read as the reverse complement.
CGCCCTGCTTGATCGCTACCACCTGCGCGGTACCACTCTTGCCGGCAATCCGGTATTGCGCCCCAGCTGCCGCCGCACGGGCGATGCCGCGCGGGTCGTGCATGACCATCTGCATGCCCTGGCTGACCTGGTCCCAGGCATGTTTGTCGTGCAGCACGATGTTGGGCATCGGGTTAGGATCGACTGGCGTATCGCCGCCCACGGTCATCGCCAGGTGCGGGCGGTGCCATACCCCTTTGCTCGCCAGCAGGCTGGTGGCCTGGGCCAGTTGTAGCGGGGTGACCTGCATGTAGCCCTGGCCAATGCCCAGGATCAGCGTTTCGCCCGGGAACCATGCCTGGCGGCGCGTGGCACGCTTCCACTCGGCCGACGGCATCAGCCCGGAGGCTTCCTCGAACATGTCCAGTGATACCTTCTGGCCCAGCCCGAACTCGGCCATGTAGTCGTGCAGGCGGTCGATGCCCAGCTTGTGCGCCAGGTCGTAGAAGTAAGTGTCGTTGGAGCGCATGATGGCGGTGTACATGTCCACCCAGCCGTCGCCGCTGCGGTTCCAGTTGCGGTACTTGTGGTCGTAGTTGGGCAGTTCGTAGTAGCCCGGGTCGAACACCCGGCTGCCCGGGGTGATCACGCCGCTGTCGAGGCCTGCGATGGCTACCTCCGGCTTCACCGTCGAGCCTGGGGCATACAGGCCGCGCAGCACGCGGTTGAACAGCGGGCGGTCGATGGAGTCGCGCAGTTCGGCGTACTGCTTGAAGCTGATGCCTTTTACGAACAGGTTGGGGTCGAAGCTGGGGTTGCTGACCATCGCCAGTACATCGCCATTGGCCGGGTCCAGCACCACCACCGAGCCGCGGCGGTCGCCCAGCGCTTTTTCTGCGGCGATCTGCAGGTGGGCGTCCAGGGTCAGGACGATGTCCTGGCCAGGGGTCGGGGCCTTGTGGTTGAGCACGCGCATCACCCGGCCCTGGGCGTTGGTCTCGACCTCTTCGTAGCCCACGTGGCCGTGCAGTTGGCTTTCGTAGAAGTGTTCGATGCCGGTCTTGCCGATCGATTGGGTGCCTCGGTACTCGGTACTGTCGAGGACCTTGGCTTCTTTCTCGTTGATACGCCCCACATAGCCTACCGAATGGGCGAAATGTTCGGCCAGCGGGTACTCGCGGATGAACTGCGGCTCTACCTCAAGGCCTGGCAGGCGGAACTGGTTCACGGCCACCAGGGCGATCTGCTCTTCGCTCAAGCCCACCATCAAGGTTACGGGCTCGAACGGTTTGCGACCCCGGCGCAGGTCCTTGTCGAACTGCTTGCGGTCGTCCTCGGTCAGGCCCAGTACCTGGGTCAGGGTATCGAGCACCTTGGCCGTATCGCCACCGGCCCGCTCGCGCGTCATGGTCAGGTCGAAGCTGGGTTTGTTGTCAGCCAGTACCACGCCGTTTCGGTCGTAGATCAGCCCGCGTTCGGGGGCGATGGGCAGTACGTGCACGCGGTTGTTTTCCGACACGGCGGTCTGCTGGTCGTGCTGCAGCACCTGCAATACGTACAGCCGTCCCACCAGAACGGCACACAGGCTGAACACCAGGGCGGCGCAGGCCAGAAGCCGGCGGTTGACCAGGTGCTTTTCCTTTTCGTGGTCCTTGAGGGGGATGGGCTGTGGCATCGGGGCTCTTCTTTCTACGGGTATCGCGTTGGCTGTGCGGGCGCGCGAACGGGCGGGGGATGCTACGCAACACGCCCCGCCGCCTCAAGGTGAGTGGCGCCCATCAGAAAGCGGGTATGGGCTGCGTGCCCCGTGATCAGGGCGCTGGCGCACATCATGAAGATTTGTTCATGGCTAACCCTTGGTGAAGAGGATTGAGCTCGATTTTGGTGTATTTATGGATCCATAAATAAAATTTGTGCGATAAACGAACAAGAAATCTTTTTCGGTATAAATATGTAAGATGTTGAAAATAATCAATAAAAATTGATTCTTTGTCGTTTTGTTTCTTTGCTCACCGCGTTACACCCTGAGCCTCCACCCTTGAAGTGATTGTTTGTGGATCCACTATCTGGTTGATTAGCGCCTGACAACGGCCGGATCCCTCCAGCCGTATGCGACAACAATTACAAAAAGGGTCCAGTCATGAGTGGCTTTCCAAGGGGACGGAACCGTCAGGGTTCCTTGCGCTTTGCCTGCGTGTGCGTATCTGTTCTCCCACCTGTGAACCGGCAGGTGACCTTATGAATGCCGATCTCAAGCAACGCCTGGACAACGACCCGATGGGCCGCTTCCAATGCCTGGCCATTGGTATTTGCATCATCCTCAACATGATCGATGGCTTCGACGTACTGGTGATGGCCTTCACGGCTGCCTCGGTGTCTGCCGAGTGGGGCCTGAACGGGGCGCAGGTAGGGCTGCTGCTCAGCGCCGGCCTGTTCGGCATGGCGGCCGGCTCGTTGTTCATTGCGCCGTGGGCCGACCGCTTTGGCCGCCGCCCGCTGATCCTGCTGTGCCTGGGGCTGTCGGGTATCGGCATGCTGCTTTCGGCGATGAGCCAAAGCCCGCTACAGCTGGCGTTGCTGCGTGGCCTGACCGGGCTGGGCATCGGCGGCATCCTGGCCAGCAGCAACGTGATTGCCAGTGAGTACGCCAGCAAACGCTGGCGCGGGCTGGCGGTGAGCCTGCAGTCCACCGGCTACGCCCTGGGCGCGACGTTGGGTGGCTTGCTGGCGGTGTGGCTGCTGGGGCAGTGGGGCTGGCGCTCGGTGTTCCTGTTTGGTGGCATTGTCACCGTGCTGGTGATCCCGCTGGTGCTGCTGTGGTTGCCGGAGTCGCTGGACTTTCTGCTGGCACGTCGCCCGGCTAATGCGCTGGCACGGGTCAATCGCCTGGCCGTTCGCCTCGGCCAGCCGGCGCTGGCACAACTGCCAACACCCACTGAAAGTAAGCAGGGCGCCGCCAGCGGCTTCCGGCAACTGCTGGCGCCTGACATGCGCCGCACCACGCTGGTGATCTGGCTGCTGTTTTTCCTGGTCATGTTCGGCTTCTACTTCGTCATGAGCTGGACGCCGAAACTGCTGGTCGCCGCTGGCCTGTCGGCACAGCAGGGCATTACCGGCGGGGTGCTGCTGAGCGTCGGCGGCATCCTCGGCGCGGCGCTGATCGGCGGCCTGGCTTCGCGTTGGCCACTCACGCGGGTGCTGGCGTTGTTCATGCTTATCACCGCAGCGCTGCTGGTGTTGTTCGTGGTCAATGGCGCGTCGGTCAGTGCGGCGCTGGCGCTGGGGCTGCTGATCGGGCTGTTTTCCAATGGCTGCGTGGCCGGGCTGTATGCGTTGTCGCCGGTGGTCTATGACGCTTCGGTACGTGCAACAGGCGTGGGCTGGGGCATCGGCATCGGGCGCATGGGGGCGATCCTGTCGCCCACCGTGGCGGGTGTGTTGCTCGATGGCGGCTGGCAACCGCTGCACCTGTACGGAGTGTTCGCCAGCGTGTTCGTGCTGGCGGCAGGGTGCCTGCTGTTGCTGCGGCCAGCGGCCAAGCCGGCACCTGCTCTACCTACCGATGCATTGAGCCACTAAGTGCCGCCCGGCCTGGCCGGGCACCTGAATGCAGCTTATCGCCCCAGGTGTCTGTTGGCCTGGGGCGGGCGGCTGCGCCCAAGTAAAGCGGAGAACAATAATAATGATGCACACAACTTGCACGCTGGCCCGTTCGGTTCTGGCGGTATCGCTGGCGCTTGGCCTGGGTTTGCCGGCCTGGGCCGAGGAGGGGGGCTTCCTTGACGATGCCAAGGCCGGGCTGACCCTGCGCAACTACTACTTCAACCGCGATTTCCGCGACCCGGGGGCGGCCAAGGGCAAGGTCGAAGAATGGGCTCAGGGCTTCATCTTCAAGTTCAGCTCTGGCTACACCCCGGGGTTGATCGGTGTTGGCCTGGACGGTATCGCCATGTTCGGTGTGAAGCTGGACAGCGGCGGTGGCACCAGCGGTTCCGAATTGCTGCCGGTGCACGATGACGGGCGTGCAGCCGACAACTATGGCCGGGCAGGGTTGGCGGCGAAGCTGCGTATCAGCGCGACCGAACTGAAGGTTGGCGAGCTGCTGCCCGACATCCCCCTGCTGCGCTACGACGATGGCCGCCTGCTGCCGCAGACATTCCGTGGGGCGATGCTTGATTCGCGAGAGATCGAAGGCTTGAGTCTGCAGGCCGGCCAGTACCGTGAAGTAAGCCTGCGCAACTCGTCCGACATGCAAGACCTTTCTGCCTGGGCCGCGCCCGGGGTCACCTCGGACGGCTTCAACTACGCCGGTGCCGAGTACCGCTTCAACCAGCAGCGCACACTGATCGGTGCCTGGCATTCGCAGCTGGAGGACATCTATCAGCAAAGTTACTTCAACCTGCTGCACAACCAGCGGGTGGGGGAGTGGACGTTGGGAGCCAATCTTGGCTATTTCATCGACCGGGATGACGGCCAGGCGCGCATCGGCGGCATTCAGAGCCGCACCGGTTACGCCTTGCTGTCGGCCTCGCACAGTGGCCATACGCTGTACCTGGGGTTGCAGAAGGTCAGTGGCGACAGCCAGTGGATGTCGGTGTATGGCAGCAGCGGCCGTACCTTGGGCAACGACATGTTCAACGGCAACTTCAGCAACGCCGACGAGCGCTCGTGGCAAGTGCGTTACGACTATAACTTTGCCGCATTGGGGGTGCCAGGGCTGCTGGCCATGGTGCGTTACGGGCATGGCGAGAACGCGACCACGGCGGCCGGCAGCAATGGCAAGGAGTGGGAGCGCGATACCGAAGTGAACTACACCTTCCAGAGCGGGGCGTTGAAAAACCTTAACATCCGGCTGAACAACGCGACCAACCGGCGAAGCTTCAACAGTGATTTCGACCAGACCCGCCTGATCGTCAGCTATCCGCTGTCGCTATAAAAGCTTGCACCGCGCCGCCTTTAAGGCACTGGGGCTGCGCAGCAGCCCCAATGATACGCCGCACTGTCTCTGGTATTGCCCGAACAAGCCAACAGCACCTCCCCGCCTTACGCTAAGATGCCCGCTCATGTCCCTGGAAGTCGCCCGGATGAGCAAGCCTGGTCAAATGGTGCTGGTCGCGTTGCGCAAGATGATCGCCTCGGGCGAGCTTGCAGCTGGCGAGCGCTTGATGGAAGTCCCCACCGCTGAACTGTTCGGCGTGTCACGCATGCCGGTGCGCATGGCGTTTCGCACCCTTGAGCAGGAAGGCCTGCTGGTGCGTTTTGGCGGTCGGGGTTTTCAGGTGCGCTCGGTCAGTGCCGATGACATCGCCGGCGCAGTCGAGGTACGCGGCGTACTGGAAGGCCTGGCTGCCCGCCAGGCTGCGGAACGTGGCCTGTCAGCCCAGGCCCGCGAAGCGCTGCAACGCTGCCTGGTCGAAGGCGACCAGTTGTTCGACAAGGGCTTCGTTACCGAAGAAGACCTGCAGGCCTACCACGACCTCAACATGCGCTTTCACCAGGTCATCATCGAAGCCAGCCATAATCCGGCCATCGCCGATGCCCTGGCGCGCAACGATCACCTGCCGTTTGCCTCCGTCACAGCGCTGGCCGTGGACCGCCACGACCTGGCCCGTGAATACCGGCGCTTCAACTTCGCGCACATGCAACACCATGCGGCGTTCGATGCCTTGGTCAATCGCCAGGGTGCCCGCGCCGAAGCCATTATGCGCGAGCACGCCAACGCCACCTTGCGCTACGCCGAAACCTTCGGCGGGGCAACGGTGGAAGAGGGCATGAAGGTGATTCTGCCCTCGTCGTAGGCCGGTTCAGATGTCCAGCACCAGCAGGGGTGTTTTCGAGCGCGAGCAGCAGGGCGTGAACTGATCGTTCAGCGCCTGCTCTTCTTCGGTGAGGAACATGTCGCGATGATCTGGCGTGCCTTGCAGCACGCGCGTCAGGCAGGTGCCGCAAATGCCCTGTTCGCATGACATCGCAATCTCGATGCCGTGCTGCTCCAGCACCTGCACCACTGTCTGGTTGGCGGGTACCTCGAACACCTGGCCGGTGCTGCCGACCTGTACCGAGAAACTGCCGTCGTTGCTGGCATCCACCGGCGCTGCGGCAAAATATTCCCGATGCAGGCAAGCCTCCTGCCAACCCAGGCCCCTGGCGCTGTCCAGCACATGCTGCATGAAACCACCCGGCCCACACACATACAGGTGTACATCCGGCTGCGGGTTATCCAGCACCCGGGCAATGTCCAGTGCCGTTTCCGGCTGCTCATCAAAATGCACGAACAGGCGGTCGGCGAAAGGCGCTTTACGAATGCGTTCGACAAAGGCGGCACGCTCACTCGAGCGGGCGCAGTAGTGCAGTTCGAAATCCCCACCGCTTTGCGCCAGCTGCTCGGCCATGCACAGGATCGGGGTAATCCCGATGCCTCCCGCAAACAGCACACTGCGCCGCGCCCCTTCCACGAGCGGGAACAGGTTGCGGGGTTCGCTGATGCGCAGGCGTGCGCCGGCCTGTACCTGCTCGTGCAGGCGGCGTGAACCACCCCGCGAGGCCGGGTCGTTGAGCACACCGATCAGGTAGCGGTGGCGCTCTTCGGGGTGGTTGCACAAGGAATACTGGCGCACCAGCCCATCGGGCAAATGCACATCTATGTGCGAGCCAGCGCTGAACGCGGGCAGCAGGCTGCCATCCGCCGCTGCCAGCTCGAAGCTGCAAATGCCCTGCGCTTCATCGTTGCGGGAAACCACTACGGCATCGATCATCTTGGCTTCTCCTCAGGCAGGGGTAGCGCTGGTGGCAATCAGTTGTGGTTGCGGCATGCGCTCTTTGGCAATCAGCCGCTCCAGGATCTTGCGCGACTGCACGCCACCGGCATCGATGTTCAGCTTCAGCAGGTTGCGTTCCGGGTAGGCCAACAGGTTCTGTTGCTGCCGCTCCAGCATCTCCAGGTCTTCGCTGAAGATCTTGCCCTGGCCTTCCCGGATGTTGTCGGTCAGCGCCTGGTCCTGCGCCGCAAAATTGCGCGCCATGCCCCAGAAGTACCAGATCGAGGTGTCGCTCTCTGGCGTGATGAAGTCCACCACGATGCTCGACGCCTTGTGCTGCGCATCCGCGTGATAGCCCCCTTTGCCGGCGTGCGCCACGCCTACTTCGATCAGCACATGGCTGGGCGGGGTGAAGCGGCAGATCTGCCAGCGGTCCACCGGCACATCGTCTGCCAGCCCGTTGCCACGCAGGGCCATGCGCCAGAAGGGCGGCGCCATGATGTTTTCCATGTGCCGGGCGGTGACCACTTCGTCGCCGGTGACGGTGGTGACGGGCGGCGCCTCGTCGATTTCCTTCTGGCCGATGCTGGAGGCGTGCACGTAGGTTTCGTGGGTGAGGTCCATCAGGTTGTCGATCATCAGGCGGTAGTCGCAACCGATATGGAACAGCCCACCGCCATAGGCCCACTCTTCATTGACGGCCCATTCCAGGTGCGGGATCAGCGCCGGGTCGGCCAACGCCTGGTCGCCGGGCCAGACCCAGATGAAGCCGTAGCGCTCGACGGCGGCGAAGGTTTTGTTGCAGGGAAAGCCCCGTACCCGCTGGCCCGGCATCGACACGGTCTTGCCATCGCAGCCCATCACCAGGCCGTGGTAACCACACACCAGATTGCCGTTTTCAACGTAACCCAGCGACAACGGCGCACCACGGTGCGGGCAGAAGTCCTCGACGGCGGCCACGCGGTTTTCCTGGGCGCGGTAGAACACGATCTTCTCGCCGCAGATCTGCCGGCCCAAGGGTTTGGTGGCGATTTCGTCGGGGGTGCAGGCTACGTACCAGGTGTTTTTGGGGTACATGAAGGAGGCTCTCCGGGTTTTGTTTTTATTTAATGGATCCATTAGAGCCATTCGCCTCACGCGCGGTCAATGGTTTGCGCGGTTATTTATAAGGTTTTGGGCGATTATCGGATTTTATGGATCCACTAATAAGAATTTTGATCACGGCTCGGGATTGAGCAGGGTGTTTTAATGGCTGGGAAACGGCCTGAACCTGCTATTCCTAAACAAACCCCACAACCCACCAAGGCCCCTCGATGCTCGCCATCGAACAGCTCCACAAATCATTCCGCACCCCCCAAGGCCCGCTGCCTGTGCTGCAGGGCGTCAACCTGCGCCTGGCGCGCGGCAGCAGCTTGGCATTGATGGGCGAATCGGGCAGCGGCAAGAGCACCTTGTTGCACCTGGTTGCCGGCCTGGACCGCGCCGACAGTGGCCGGATCCTGATTGATGGCACGCCGCTCGACAGCCGTTCAGAGTCATCGTTGGCGCAGTGGCGGCGGCAGGGCATTGGCCTGGTGTTCCAACAATACAATTTGATCAGCAGCCTGGACGTGGCGACGAACCTTGCATTCCAGGCAAGGCTCGCCGGCCGGCATGACCCGCAATGGGTGGCCTACCTGGCAGAACGCCTGGGCCTGGCAGGTTTGCTCGCGCGCTATCCGGAACAGTTGTCTGGCGGCCAGCAACAGCGGGTTGCCATTGGCCGTGCGCTGGCCGGGCGGCCGGCGTGGCTGCTGGCCGACGAGCCTACCGGCAGCCTTGACGAAGCCAGCAGCGATGAGGTGCTGAACCTGCTGCTGCAACTGGTCGCCGAGGCCGGCAGTGGTGTGCTGATGGTGACCCATAGCCCGCGGCTGGCGGCACGCTTGCAGCAGCGTTGCTACCTGCAGGCCGGCCGCGTTCAGCCAGAGCACGGGTGATGAGGCTCTTGTCGCTGGCCCTGTTGGCGTTGCTCAGCCATTGGCGGCGCCATCGGGTGCAGTTTGTCAGCATCTTCACCGGGCTGTGGCTGGCCACGGCCTTGTGGACGGGCGTACAGGCACTGAACAGCCAGGCCCGCAGCGACTATGCCCGGGCCAGTGCCGTGCTGGCCGGGCCGATGCAGGCGCAGTTTGTACCGCGCAAGGGTGAGCATTTCGATCAGAAGCTGTACGTGCAGTTGCGCAAGCAGGGGTGGCAGGTGACACCCATGCTGGAAGGGCGTTTGCGCTTGTCGGGTGAGCCTGTGCGCAGTGTGCGGCTGATCGGCATCGATCCTTTGAGCCTACCGCCGACCAGCAGCATTGCCGGCGTGCAGCCCCAAGCATTCGACCTGCAGGCATTTATCGGCACACCCGGGCAAGCCTGGGTAGGGCCGGATACGTTGCGCCAATGGGGCGAAGGTTCAATGCGCGACAGCGAAGGGCAACCGCTTCCCCCCGTGGTCCTGCAACCTGCGCTGGCGCCCGGCATCATGGTCGTCGACATCGGCCATGCCCAACGCCTGCTGCACGCACCCGGGCAGTTGTCGCGGTTGCTGGTGGCCGGCAAGCCAGGGCCGTTGCCTGCTGATATCGCGGCCCTGCTCGAACTGCAACCTCAGCAGGACGACGACGGATTGCAGCGGCTGACCGACAGTTTTCACCTTAACCTGACCGCCCTTGGCCTGCTGGCGTTCGTTGTTGGCCTGTTCATCGCCCACGCCGCCATCGGGCTGGCGCTGGAGCAGCGGCGAGGCCTGATACGTAACCTGCGCGCCTGTGGGGTCAGCTTGAACACGCTGCTGGGTGCATTGGTGTTGGAGCTGGGCCTGTTCGCACTGCTGGGCGGGCTGGCAGGTGTGGCCAGTGGGTATGTACTGGCCGCGTGGTTGTTGCCTGATGTGGCTGCCAGTTTGCGCGGCCTGTATGGCGCCCAGGTGGCCGGCACGCTGAGCCTGCCCGCAGGGTGGTGGCTGGCGGGTGTACTGGTGAGTGTGCTGGGGGCATTGCTGGCAGGGCTGGGTAGCGTGTTGCGTGCAGCCCGGCTGCCATTGCTGGCGCTGGCGCAGCCTCAGGCCTGGCGGCTGGCACAGGGGTTGTGGTCAAGGCGCCAGGCTTGCGCAGCAGGCTTGCTGTTGCTGCTGGCCTTGGGGTTTGGCGTGTTGGGTAACAGCCTGGCTTGCGCGCTTGCCATGCTGGCCGGGTTGTTGCTGGCGTCGGCACTCCTGTTGCCCGCCTTGCTCGACCACGGGCTTGGCGGGTTGACGCGGTTTTGTCGGCGGCCCTTGGCGCAATGGTTCGTGGCCGACAGCCGCCAGCAACTGCCGGCCCTGAGCCTGGCGCTCATGGCGTTGTTGCTGGCGCTGGCGGCCAGTGTCGGCGTGGGCAGCATGACCGAAGGCTTTCGCAAGACGTTCGTTGGCTGGCTGGACATGCGTCTGTCTGCCGACCTGTATGTCACCCCCAGGGATACCGAACAAGGGTTGCAAATTGCCGAATGGCTTGGCCAGCAATCTGCGGTCATCGCAGTGCTGCCTGGCTGGCGTGTTGAAACCCGGTTGCAGGGGTGGCCAGTGCAGGTCCAGGGTATCGTCGATCACCCCCTCTACCTCAAACGTTGGCCGTTGCTTGAGCAGCAGCCGCGCGCCTGGGAGCAACTGTCCAGTGGGCAGGCCGTGATGCTCAGTGAACAATTGGCCAGGCGCTTGAAGCTGCACTTGGGTGACCGCCTTGCGCTGTCTTCGCAGGCCATGACGGTGGTCGGGGTCTATGCCGACTACGGCAACCCCAAAGGCCATGTGCTGGTGAATGCCGGCTGGTTGCGTTCGCATTGGCCACAGGCGACGCTGACGGGGTTGAGTGTTGACCTGCACACCGACCAAGTGCCCGTCACCAAGGCCGCGTTGCAACAGCACTTCGCCCTGGACGACAGCCGCGTGGTGGAGCAGGTACGCCTGAAAAGCTGGTCTACCGAGGTGTTCAACCGCACCTTCGCCGCCACCGCGGCACTCAACAGCCTCACCCTGGGCGTGGCCGGGGTGGCGTTGTTCATCAACCTGCTGACGTTGGGCCAAACCCGGCTCGGCCAGTTGGCACCACTGTGGGCGCTGGGCGTGCAACGTAGGCAACTGGTGTGGCTGAGCCTGGGGCAAACGCTGATGCTAAGCAGTTTCACGGTATTGCTGGCCATTCCGCTGGGGGTGTTACTGGCATGGTGCCTGGTGGCGGTCGTCAATGTGCAGGCGTTTGGCTGGCGTTTGCCGCTCTACGTGTTTCCTGCGCAACTGCTGCAACTGGCTGTGCTGGGCCTGTTGACCAGCCTGCTGGCCAGCGCCTGGCCGCTGTGGCAACTGGCGCGCCGCCAGCCCCGCGAACTGTTGAGGCCGTTTGCCGATGAAGCGTAGTGCGTGGTTGTTGCTGTGCGGCCTGCTGTGCGCTTGTGATCAACCGGCGCCACAAGGCTATGCCGGGCTTGGGCAGCAGGCAGTCGGGTTCAGCCAGGTAACCCGCGGGCATCACTTGGCGTTCCCTCGTGACCACGGGCCTCATGAGGGATTTCGCATCGAGTGGTGGTATGTCACCGCCAACCTCAAGGACGCCCAGGGGCGCGACTGGGGCGCGCAGTGGACGCTGTTCCGCTCGGCACTGCGCCCCGGCCCGGAAACCGCTGACTGGAACAGCCCGAACCTGTGGATGGGGCACGCGGCTTTGACCGGCCCGGGTGGGCATCAGTCTGGCGAAACCCTGGCGCGCGGTGGTATCGGCCAGGCCGGCGTGCAGGCCCAGCCGTTTCGGGCGTGGATCAATGACTGGGCGTTGCAGGGCAGGGGAGGTATCGAAAGCCTGCGAATGGTCGCAGGTGGCGAAGGTTTTCACTATGACTTGCTCCTGCGCAGTGACCGGCCCTTGGTGCTGCACGGCGATCAGGGTTACAGCGAAAAATCCGGCAAGGGACAGGCTTCCTATTATTACAGCCAGCCGTTTTACCGCGTGCAGGGGGAGGTGGAGCGTGACGGCTTGTGCATGGCTGTCACTGGCCAAGCCTGGCTGGACCGGGAATGGAGCAGCCAGCCGCTGGCTGCCGGGCAGACTGGGTGGGACTGGTTTTCCCTGCATCTGGACAGTGGTGCCAAGCTGATGCTGTTCCAGGTGCGCGAGGCGCAGGGTGAGGTGTATCGCGCCGGGACCTGGGTGGGGCCGCAGGGTGACGTCGTGGCGCTTCATGGGGAGCAGATCCAGATGCAGGCGCTTGCTTCGGTGACTCAGAAAAATGACAAGCAGGTGCCAACGCGCTGGCGGGTGCGGGTACCCGCGCACGGGGTAGATATACACGTGGATGCAGTGGAACCGCAGGCGTGGATGGATACGCGGTTTGGGTATTGGGAAGGGCCGGTGCGGTTGACGGGAAGTGCGGGTGGGCGTGGGTATCTGGAGATGACCGGATACTAGCCTCAGCCCATTCAATCCTTGATCAGGCCCCTTAACACGGTCCGGGCTTCCTCGGTACGCAAACAGTCGATAAACAACCGGCTCTCCCGCGCCACCGTCGCCTCCAGCTCGGCGCGCTGGCTGTCCTTGAGCAGCCGCTTGCTGATGCGCAGCGCCGCCTGCGGGTAGCCCTGCAGCTGCCGCGCCAGCGTGCGGGCTGCGGCCAGGCATTGTTCGCCATCCTCATGCAGCTCGTTGGCCAGCCCCCAAGCCACCATCTGTTCGCCATTGAGCCCTTCATTGCCCAGCAGCAAGCGGGCTGCACGGGCCTGGCCAAGCAAGCGAGGCAGCAGCAGGCTGGAGCCAAACTCCGGGCACACACCCAGTGGCGCGAACGGCATGCGCAGCTTGGTCGAACGGCTGACAAGTACCTGGTCGCAATGCAACAGCAAGGTGGCACCAATGCCGATGGCCGCGCCACTGACTGCCGCGATCAGCGGCTTGTCCAGGCCCATCACCACCCGCATCAGGCGAAATACCGGGCTGTTCAGATCACCGGGCGGGTTGTCGAGAAAATCGCGCAGGTCGTTGCCCGCAGTGAAGCACTGCGGCCCACCGGTGATGATGATTGCCTCTACGTTCGGGTCTTCACTGGCCGCCAACAACAGGTCGCCCAGCTGCTGGTACATGGCTGTATTCAGTGCGTTGAGCTTGTCGGGGCGGTTGAAGGCCAGGGTCAGCAGGCCCTGGTCCAGGTCGCGTATGATCAGGTCGTTCATGGCAGCCGCTTTTGTTGTTGTAGGCAGGAGAGCCAAGGGTTTATCACGCACGCCGGCTTGTTGTACAGTCGTTCAGTCCAGCCCCCCGAACCGAGAGCCGCCCATGAACCAGGAAGCCCGCTACCACCGCATGCTGCCGGAATTGCGCAAAGCCAACCTGGTCGAGGCGACCTTGGTGTGCCTCAAGCGCCATGGCTTCCAGGGGGCTTCGATCCGCAAGATCTCGGCCGAGGCCGGGGTTTCGGTAGGGCTGATCAGCCACCACTACGCCGGCAAGGACGAACTGGTGGCCGAGGCCTACCTGGCGGTTACCGGGCGGGTGATGGGCCTGTTGCGTGAAGCCATGGCCCAGGCCGCGCCCAATGCCCGCGAGCGGTTGTCGGCGTTTTTCCGCGCTTCGTTCTGCGCAGAGTTGCTCGACCCGCAACTGCTTGACGCCTGGCTGGCGTTCTGGGGCGCGGTCAAGACAGCTGATGCAATCAACCAGGTGCACGACCATTCCTATGGCGAGTACCGCAAGGAGCTGAGCCAGCTGCTGGCCTCGCTCGCCAGAGACGAGGGCTGGCAGGGCTTCGATGCCGACCTCGCCGCCATCAGCCTCAGCGCCTTGCTGGACGGCCTGTGGCTGGAGTCGGGGCTCAACCCCGGCACCTTCACGCCCGAGCAGGGCGTGATTATCTGCGAAGCCTGGGTCGATGGCCTGCAAGCCGGTGGTCGGCGCCGTTTCAGCCTGCCCGAGGGCTGTTGATCGCCTGTTCAGTAACGAGTACGCTGCTGGCGCGAGTGTGTAGAACAACACCAATAAAAAGAGACGACACGCATGACGCCTCGGGTATTGATCGTCGATGACGATCCGCTTATTCGTGACTTGCTGCAGGCCTATCTTTCCCAGGAAGGCTACGACGTACACTGCGCTGATACGGCAGAAAAAGCCGAAGCCCTGCTCGGCAGCCAGGATGTCGACCTGGTGCTGCTGGATATCCGCCTGCCCGGCAAGGACGGCCTCACCCTGACCCGCGAGCTGCGGGTGCGCTCGGAGGTGGGCATCATCCTCATCACAGGGCGCAACGACGACATCGACCGCATCGTCGGCCTGGAATGCGGTGCCGATGACTACGTCATCAAACCGCTCAACCCCCGTGAGCTGGTGTCGCGCGCCAAAAACCTGATCCGCCGCGTGCGCCATGCTCGCGAAGTGCATCCCGTGCCGGCCTGTGCGCAGTCGCTGAAGCAGTTTGCCGACTGGGCGCTGGACACCGACCGTCGCCGCCTGATTGACGCGCGCGGGGGGCAAACCCTGCTCACCCACGGTGAATTCCAGTTGCTCAGCGTGTTTTTACGCAACAGCGGCCATACCCTCAGCCGTGACCAGTTGATGGACCAGATTCGCAACCGTGAGTGGGTGCCCAACGACCGCTCCATCGACGTGCTGGTCGGGCGCTTGCGGCGCAAGCTGCACGACGACCCGGCCGAGCCGCAACTGATCATCACCATCCACGGTACCGGCTACCTGTTCACCGCCAGCGTGGCCGCATGACCCCCCGCGCCCTGGGGGTGGCGCTGGTGATGCTCGCCGCGCACGCTGGTGCGGCCGAGACGGTGCGCTATTGTGACTACCCGGTGTACCCGCCGATCTCCTGGAGCGATGGCCACCAGGTGCGCGGCCTGGCGCCGACCGTGGTGCGCGAGCTGTTCACCCGCATGGGCTACGACGTGCAGACGGTGGTGCTGGGCAACTGGAAGCGCTGTCTGATGGACGCCGCCGCCGGGCGGGTGGACGTGGTACTGGCCTACAACAGCGACCAGCGTGACCAGCGCATGCGTTTTTCCACCGAGCCGGTGGTACGCGAAGAGGTGGCGGTGTTCTACAACCGCCTTCGGCCGGTTCGGTTCCAGCGCGTGGAGGACCTTGCGGGCTACCGTGGCGGCCTGCTGTACGGTGAAAGCTACGGCGCCGAATTCGATCGCTTCGTGGCCCGCCACCAGAACATCGAGCGGGTGTCTTCCAGCCAGCAGAACTTCGGCAAGCTGATCCGTGGGCGCATCGATTATGTGATCCAGGAGCGGCGCACCGGCCAACTGTTCATCGAGCACCTGCCCGGGGCGCAGGATATCCGCGTATTGCCCAGCGCCCTGAGCGTGGACTACCTGCGCGTTGCGGTATCGCGGCGATCACCCCTGAGCCGGCACATGGACGAAATCGACGCGCAGTTGCAGCGTATGAACCAGACCGGAGAGATCGCGCGCTGGCTGGAGCAGAGCGAAGTCACCTACAGGGACATGGTCAACCTGCCGGCGGATGCCCGATGATCCCGCTGCGCGCTGACGGCCTGCTGCGCCGCCTGTTGCTGTTCATCCTGTTGTTCAGCCTTTGCTTTACCGTGCTGGCCAGCGGGGTGCAGCTGTACTTCGAGTACCGCCGCGAGATGCGCGACATTGACGCACGCATGGCGCTGATCCGTGCCGGCTACCTGGCCAGCCTGGAGCGCAGCTTGTGGGACCTGGACGAAGCGCAACTGGACACCCAGCTGCGCGGCCTGGTGGACTTTTCCGATGTGGCCCGGGTGCGCCTGGTCAGCGACGACTTCCAACTGCAGAGAGGGGCGGCCGAGCCCAAAGGGCCGCTGCGTGTCGAGCGCTTCCCGCTCGACTTTCAGCCCCCTTCGGGGCCTGCCAGGCACCTGGGTGAGCTGGAAGTGACCATTGACTTGGGGGCAGTGCATCAGCGGCTGTATGCCACCGGCTTGACCAGCCTGCTGTGGATGGGTGTGTTTTTGTGCGGGTTGGCGGTGGCGCTGTCGGGGCTTTTCTACCGACTGGTCACTCGCCACCTGCAAGTGATGGCCGAGTTCGCTCGCCGTATTGGCGCCGGCCAGTGGCAAGAGCCGCTGCGCCTGGGCCGCCGTCCTTCATCGCGCCCGGATGAAATCGACACGGTGGCCAATGCCTTGGACGATATGCGCCGCGCCATCCTCAGCGATATCGAGCGCCGCGAGCGTGATCGGCTTGAACTGCAGGACAAGCGCGACGAACTGCAGGCCATGGTCGAGCGGCGTACGGCCAGCCTGGCTCGGGCCAAGGACGAGGCCGAGGCTGCCAACCTGGCCAAGTCGCGCTTTCTGGCGACCATGAGCCATGAGCTGCGTACGCCGCTTAACGGCATTCTGGGCATGGCTGAATTGTTGCGCGGCGCGCGGCTGGAGTTGCCTGACCGTCAGCGCGTCGAGGCCTTGTACAAGGCCGGCGAGGGGCTGCTGGCGATTCTCAACGAAGTGCTGTATTTCGCCCGGCTCGAAGAAGGCGAGAGCCGGGCCGAGCTGGTGGGTTTTTCCTTGCGCCAACTGTGCCAGGAAGTGTTGACGCTGCTTGAGCCCATGGCCAAGGACAACGGCGACACGTTGCACCTGCATATCGATGAGGCGTTGGCCGGGTACCAGCACGGTGCCGAGCAGTACCTGCGTCAGGTGCTCAGCAACCTGCTGGCCAATGCCATCAAGTTCACCGAGCACGGCCAGGTGCAGCTTGGGGTGAGGGTGCTTGCCAGTAGCGAGCACGCGCAGCGCTTGCGGCTGTCGGTCAGTGACAATGGCATCGGCATCGAGCCCGCCGTGCAGGCGAGAATCTTCGACCGCTTCGTCCAGGCCAGCGAGGCCGTGGCCCGTCGCTATGGTGGCACCGGCCTGGGCCTGGCGATCTGCAAGCACCTGGTGGAAAAACTGGGCGGCAGCATCGGCCTGGACAGCGTGCCGGGGCAGGGCAGTTGCTTCTGGTTCGAGCTCGAAATGGCCCGTGGGCAACCCGTGCCGGGCCGGTCACCCGCCATGCCGCCGATGCCCAGCCTGGATATTCTGGTGGTCGAAGACGTGGCATTGAACCGCGAGGTGGCGAAAGGGTTGCTACTGCGCGATGGCCATCGGGTGAGCTTTGCCGAAGACGCCGGGCAGGCCCTGCAGGTTTGCGCGCAACAGCGCTTCGACCTGATCCTGCTGGACGTACACTTGCCGGGCATGAGTGGAGTGGAACTGTGTCAGAGGCTGCGTGCCTCGCCCGGACCGAACCGCGCCAGCCGGATTCTGGCGCTGACGGCCGGTGTGCAACCGGGGCAGGTATCGGGTTATCTGGCGGCCGGCATGCAGGGGGTACTGGCCAAACCGTTGCGGTTGGAGACCCTGCGCAAGGCGTTGGCCGAAGTGGCGCCCAGCGAAGTGATTGGCACTGACGCAGACATGGACTGGTCGCTGCTGGACACCCACCGTTCGCTGCTGGGTGAGCAGAAACTGCAGGGCTTGCTGAAGGTGCTGCGCCAGTCACTGGAACAGCACGCCACGGCACTGGCCGAGGCGCTGCTGGCCCAGGACGTTACCGAAGTGCTGCACCTGGCCCATCGTTTGGCCAGCAGTTGCGACTCCCTGGGCTTTTCTGGCCTGGCCGCGCTATTGCGCTGCATTGAAGAGGCGGCCCGGCAGCACGACGAACAGGCGTTGAAGGCGCTTGGTGAGCCATTGGCAAGCCAGCTCGGCCAGGCCCGCGCCACCCTCGAACAGCTGATCCAGGGCTGACGTACAAAAAACTTACGACTTTTTACATCTTCGATCCGTTCGTACAACGGCGTCTTACATCTGTTTCCAATAATCCATGGCAACCGTGCTGTACGCGGTCCATGAGGCTTACTGGAGACAAGAACAATGACATGCGCTAGTGCTCAGCCCTTCCTTCACACCACCCCGCGCACCGGCCGCAATGGCGAGGTGCACCATGACTGACACCCACGAGAAGATCCAGCTCACCCGCGCACTGAAAAGCCGTCACATCTTCATGTTGTCGCTGGGCGGGGTGATCGGCACCGGCCTGTTCATGGGCTCGGGCGTGACCATCAACCAGGGCGGCCCGGTGGGCGCCATCCTGGCCTACCTGGTGGCAGGCTTGCTGATGTATCTGGTGATGGTCTGCCTGGGCGAGCTGTCGGTGCAGATGCCGGTGTCCGGCTCGTTTCAGGCCCACGCCACCAAGTTCATTGGCCCCGCCACCGGCTTCATGATCGGCTGGGTGTACTGGATGAGCTGGGCCACTACTGTGGGCCTGGAGTTCACCGCCGCCGGCATGCTGATGACCCGTTGGTTCCCCGAGGTTCCGATCTGGTACTGGTCGGCGCTGTTCGTGGTCGTGCTGTTCGGCCTCAACGCCTTGGCCACCCGCGCTTTTGGCGAGGCGGAGTACTGGTTCTCGGGCATCAAGGTGGCGACCATCCTCGGTTTCATTGTCATTGGCCTGTTGGTGATTTTCGGCGCCATCCCGCTGAGCAGCGGGGCACCGGCACCGATGCTGGACAACCTGGTGGGCGAGTCGCTGTTCCCACACGGCCTGTCGGCGGTCTTCGCCGTGATGATGACCGTGGTCTATGCCTTCCAGGGGTGTGAAATCATGGGCGTGGCCGCCGGTGAGACCGAGCACCCGGAAAAGAGCATCCCGCGGGCCGTGCGCAACGTGGTGTTCCGTGTGCTGATCTTCTATGTGCTGGCGATTGCCGTGCTGTCGGCCATCGTGCCGTACGAGCAGGCTGGCTTGATGGAAAGCCCGTTCGTGCAGGTGTTCGACATGGTCGGCATCCCTTACGCCGCCGACCTGATGAACTTCGTCATCCTTACCGCCATCCTGTCGGTGGGCAACTCCGGGCTGTATGCGTCCACACGCATTCTGTGGGCCATGTCCAAGAGCGGCATGGCGCCGAAAAGTCTCTCGCCGCTGAGCAAGCGTGGTGTACCGCTGCGGGCGCTGAGCATCACCCTGTGCTTTGCGTTGATCTCGTTGATGACCAGCTTCATTGCCGCCGACACCCTGTTCATGGTGCTGATGGCGGTGAGCGGCATGTCCGGCACCGTGACCTGGATCGTCATTGCCCTGGCGCAATACCGCTTCCGCAGAGCCTACCTGCGTGAAGGTGGGCAACTGCAAGGCTTGAAGTACAGGGCGCCGCTGTACCCGCTGGTGCCGCTGCTGTGCATCACCTTGTGCAGTTCGCTGTTCGTGTTCCTGGCGCTGGATGAAACCCAGCGGCCGTCGCTGTACTGGGGCTTTGGCTTCATTGCCCTGTGCTATGCGGCGTATTTCTTTGTAAATCGTCGTCGGCAAGGGGCCCTGGCACCCAGCGCGCCCGGTGTCTGAACCGACAGCCCATGCCGCACACCCCCTGCAATAGCAGGGGGTGTGTAACGTCGAAGACCAAGTTGTGCGAAGTTGTAACAGCCCATCCCGCCTTGTTGAACACTCGTTTAGTATCTCCCTCGTCAGCCCCTCAAATAGACACAACAATACCGAGGCCTACATGACCACCCCGTCGTCGTCTCTGTTGAGCAAGGTCGAAACCGGCGTTGCCTGGATCACCCTCAACCGCCCAGAGCAGCGCAACGCGCTGGATATCCCCACCCTCAAGCAGCTGCACGCCTTGCTCGACAGCCACAACGGCGACCCGGCCGTACGCGTGGTGGTATTGACTGGCAGCGGCCGCAGCTTCTGCGCCGGTGCCGACCTGGCCGAGTGGGCCGCCGCCGAGGCTGCAGGTACCCTGGAAACCTATGGCTGGACCGAAACCGCCCACGCCCTGATGTTGCGCTTGCACAGCCTCGACAAACCCACCCTCGCTGCCATCAACGGCACCGCCGTGGGCGGGGGCATGGACCTCAGCCTGTGCTGCGACCTGCGTATCGCCGCCGCCTCGGCGCGTTTCAAGGCCGGTTACACCAGCATGGGCTACAGCCCCGATGCCGGCGCCAGCTGGCACCTGCCTCGGCTGATCGGCAGCGAACAGGCCAAGCGCCTGTTGTTCCTCGATGAACTGTGGGGCGCCGAACGCGCCCTGGCAGCCGGGCTGGTCAGCGAAGTGTGCCCTGACGAACAACTGCCCGCCGTAGCCGCCGAACTGGCCGGGCGCCTGGCCAACGGCCCGACATTCGCCTACGCGCAAACCAAGCGGCTTATATGCGATGGCGCCCGGCGCACCCTGGCCGAACAGCTGGAAGCCGAGCGCCACGCCGGCCTGCTGTGTGGCCGTAGCCAGGACGGCGCCGAGGCGCTGCAAGCTTCGGTTGAACGTCGCGCCCCCCGTTTCACCGGCCAGTAACCTGATACCGACCCTGACCAGGACCTTCGCAGATGAATTTCCAACTGACCCAAGAACAAGAAATGTTGGTGGAAGCGGTACGCAGCTTTGTTGCCAAAGAGCTGCTGCCCCATGAGGAAGCGGTGGACCGAGCCGATGCCGTGTCTCCGGAACTGGCCGCGTACATCCGTGGCAAGGCCATCGCCGCCGGGTTCTACGCGTTCAACATGCCGGAGGAGGTGGGCGGCGGCGGCCTGGACTACCTGTCCCAGGCGCTGATCGAACGCGAGTTGTCCAAGGTGTCCTGGGCGCTGCATGTGTTCGTTGCCCGGCCGTCGAAAATCCTCATGGCCTGCAAGGACGAGCAGATCAACGACTACCTGCTGCCCTGCGTACAGGGCGAGAAAACCGATTGCTTCGCCCTCACCGAGCCGGGGGCCGGCTCTGATGCCAACGCCATCAAGACCCGCGCCGTGCGCCAGGGCGATGACTTTGTCATCAATGGCAGCAAGCACTTCATCAGCCACGCGGGCCATGCCGACTTCGCCATTGTCTTTGCCGTCACTGACACCTACGAGCACAACGGGCGCAAGCGCAACGCGGTCACGGCCTTCCTGGTCGACCGTGGTACGCCGGGCATGACCATCCGCCGTGGCCCCAAGTGCGTGAGCAACCGCGGCTATCACACTTATGAGCTGTTCTTCGACGATTGCCGGGTACCGGCCAGCAAGGTGCTGGGTGAAGTCGACAAAGGCTGGGAAGTAGCCAACGCCTGGCTCACCGCCGGCCGGGTGATGGTTGCCGCCAACTGCGTAGGCCAGGCCCAGCGCGCCCTCGACCTGTCGCTGCAATGGGCCGCCGACCGCAAGCAGTTCGGCCAGGCCATTGGCAGCTATCAAGGTGTGTCGTTCAAGCTGGCCGACATGGCCACGCAGATCCGCGCTGCCGAAATGCTCACCCTGCACACTGCCTGGAAGATGGACCAGGGCAGCATGACCGATGGCGAGGCTGGCATGGCCAAATTGTTCGCCAGTGAAGTGCTGGGCAAGGTGGCCGACGAAGCCGTGCAGATCTTCGGCGGCATGGGCCTGATGGATGAAGGGCCGGTCGAGCGCATCTGGCGCAATGCGCGCATCGAGCGCATCTGGGAGGGCACCTCGGAAATCCAGCGGCACATCATCGCCCGTGAACTGCTGCGCCCGCTGCTGCGCTGACCGGCCTGGAGAACGCACATGTCGCAATCGATTCGTGACAACCTCAAGCGCCTGCTGGCGCCCCGGCACCTGGCCTTCGTTGGTGGGCGCAGCATGGCGCGGGCGCTCAAGCGCTGCGCGGAAGGGGGCTTTGGTGGCGAGCTGTGGCTGGTCAACCCGCAGCACGAAAGCCTGGAGGGCATCCCTTGCGTAGCGCGGGTGGCCGACTTGCCCTATGCCCCGGACGCGGTGTTCATCGCCACCAACCGCGAGCGGACGTTGCAGTGTGTGGCCGAGTTGGCTGCACGCGGGGCCGGCGGCGCCATCTGCTATGCCTCGGGCTTTGCCGAGTGTGGCGAGGAGGGCCGCCAGTTGCAGCAGTGCCTGCTTGACGCTGCTGGCGACATGGCCTTGCTCGGCCCCAACTGCTACGGCCTGCTCGACTACCTGCACGGGGCCGCCCTGTGGCCGGTGGCCCATGGCGGTAAACAGGTGGAGAAGGGCGTGGCGATTCTCACCCAAAGCGGTAACTTCGCCTACAACCTGTCCATGAGCGACCGCTCGCTACCGGTGGCCTACATGGCCTCGGTCGGTAACCAGGCGCAACTGGGTGTGGCCGAGTTGATGGACGTGCTGCTTGACGACCCACGGGTAACGGCGATCGGCCTGCATCTGGAAGGCCTGAAAAACGTGCAGGGCTTCGCGCGCGCCGCTCACAAAGCGCTGCAACAGGGCACGCCGATCATTGCCTTGAAAACGGGCGTGTCGCAAATCGGTGCTGAACTGGCGCTCAGCCACACCAGCTCGTTGTCCGGCTCCGATGCCTTGTACGACAGCCTGTTCCAGCGCTTGGGGGTGATCCGTGTCAGTGGCCCGGTCAGCTTTGTCGAAACCCTCAAGGCCGCCGCTTGCGGGCACTTGCCGGCAGACGGCGAGCTGATCGCACTGGCTTGCTCAGGCGGTGATGCCGGGCTGATTGCCGACTATGCCGAGCGAAACCGGTTGAACCTTCCAACGCTTGAACCAGAGCAGGTGACGGCACTGACCTGCGTGCTGCCAGCCTATGCCAACCTGGTCAACCCGCTGGATTTCACCACGGCCATCTGGGGCGATGAAGCGGCCCTGCAGTGCATGCTCGATAGCACCCTGAGCGGGCCGGCCGGTGCTGCCATGCTGGTGCTGGATTACCCAGCGGCCTTTACCGGCGAGCGCAAGGAATGCGACCTGCTGCTAAGGCTTTACTGCGATGCGCTGGAGCGCCATGGCAAGATCGGCTTCGTTACCTCGGCCTTCCCCGAGCTGCTGCCCGCCAGCGCGCGTGAGCGCCTGCATGCGCGCGGCATCGCTGCCTTGCAGGGCGTGGAAGACGGCCTGGCTGCGTGGGGCTGCATCGTCGGTTACCAACGCAACCGCCAGCGGCTGCTGGAGCAGGGCGAGGCCGCACGCGTACCGTTGTGCCCGCAGGCGCTCACGGGCGAAAACCGGTTGCTGGATGAATGGCAATCCAAGCAAGCGCTGCGCGCCTTTGGCTTGCCGGTGCCAGCGGGTGTACTGAGCACGCCCGAACGCGCCGTGGCAGACGCCGCACGTGTGGGTTACCCGCTGGTGCTGAAGGCCGTCAGCGCGCAGTTGCCACACAAGACTGAGGCCGGTGCGGTGGCGCTGAATCTGCGCGATGCTGCTGCCCTGGAAGCCGCACTGGTGCAGATGCGCCAGCGCATCGCCGCCTACGCCCCGCACGTAGCATTCGACCAGGTACTGCTCGAACCCATGGCCGAGCCGCCGCTGGCCGAGCTGATCGTCGGCATCAAGCGTGAACACGACTTCGCCCTGGCGCTGGTGATGGGGGCCGGAGGCGTGTTGGTCGAACTGCTCAAAGACAGCGTCAGCCTGTTGCTGCCCACCACCGACAGCGCCATCCGTGCCGCACTGCTGAGCCTGCGCAGCGCCAGCCTGCTGCAAGGCTTCCGTGGTCGCCCGGCCGCCGACCTCGACGCGCTGGTTGCAGCCATCCGCGCGGTGGCCGACTACGCCTGCGAAAACGCCGGGCACCTGCTGGAACTGGATGTGAACCCATTGATGGTGGGGGCCCGTGGCACCACTGCGGTCGACGCGTTGATCCGCCTCGGCCAGGCGCAAGGAGAACGACATGAATAACCACAGCATGACTGCCGGCCAGGCGCTGGTACGGCTGTTGGCCAATTACGGCGTGGAAACCGTGTTCGGCATCCCCGGCGTGCATACCCTGGAGCTTTACCGTGGCCTGCCGGGCAGTGGCATCCGCCATGTGCTGACCCGGCATGAGCAGGGCGCCGGTTTCATGGCCGACGGCTACGCGCGGGTCAGTGGCAAGCCTGGGGTGTGCTTTGTCATCACCGGCCCGGGCGTGACCAACGCCGCCACCGCCATTGGCCAGGCCTATGCCGACTCTATCCCGATGCTGGTGATTTCCAGCGTCAACCACACCGCCAGCCTGGGCAAGGGCTGGGGTTGCCTGCACGAAACCCAGGACCAGCGCGCCATGACAGCGCCGATCACCGCGTTTTCTGCTGTGGCCCTGCGCGGCGAAGACCTGCCCGAGCTGATCGCCCGCGCCTGGGCAGTGTTCGACAGCGAACGGCCGCGCCCGGTGCACATTTCGGTGCCGCTGGACGTGCTGGCCGCGCCGGTAAGCCGCGACTGGAGCAATGAGGTGGTGCGTCGGCCCGGCCGTGGCCAGCCGTGCCGGGAAACCCTCGACCGGGCGGCCCTGAAGCTGGCGGCGGCCAAGCGGCCGATGATCATTGCCGGCGGGGGGGCGCTGCACGCTGCCGAGCCACTGGCGCAACTGAGCACTCGCCTGGCGGCACCGGTGTTCACCAGCGTGGCCGGCAAGGGCCTGCTGCCACCGGACGCTCCACTCAATGCCGGCTCTAGCCTGTGCGTGGAGCCCGGTTGGCAACTCATCAGCGAGGCCGATGTGGTGCTGGCCGTGGGCACCGAAATGGCCGACACCGACTTCTGGCGCGAGCGCCTGCCGATCACGGGCGAACTGCTGCGCGTGGACATCGACCCGCGCAAGTTCAACGACTTCTACCCCTGTGCCATGGCCCTGCACGGCGATGCCCGGCAAACCCTGTGCGGCTTGCTCGACCACCTGCCGGAGCTCGCCCGCGAACCGGCTCAGGCCCACGAGGCTGTGGCCAGCCTGCGCCAGGCCATCCGCAACGGGCATGCGCCACTGCAGGCCACGCACCAGGCCATTCTGGACCGCATTGCCGCGGTGCTGCCCGACAACGCTTTCATCAGCAGCGACATGACCCAGCTGGCCTACACCGGCAACTACGCCTTCGCCAGCCGGGCGCCACGCAGCTGGCTGCACCCCACCGGCTACGGCACCCTCGGCTACGGCCTGCCGGCCGGCATCGGCGGCATGCTCGCCACCGATCACCGCCCGGGCCTGGTGCTGGTGGGCGACGGCGGTTTTCTTTACACCGCCCAGGAACTGGCCACTGCGGTCGAAGAACTGGACCGCCCGATGGTCGTACTGCTGTGGAACAATGACGCCCTCGGTCAGATCCGTGACGACATGCTCGGCCTGGACATCGAACCGGTCGGTGTACTGCCGCGCAACCCGGACTTCGTCGGCCTGGCCCGCGCCTTTGGTTGCGCGGTGCGCCAGCCGCGAGACCTGGACGCGCTGCAGGCCGACCTGGCCATTGGCTTCGCCACACCCGGCGTGACCTTTATCGAACTCAAACACACCTGTGTGCGCTAAACCGCGCACACCACCCATAACAAGAGAAACCACCATGCCATTTCGCCGTACCCTTCTGGCCGCCTCCCTGGCCCTGCTGATCACTGGCCAGGCTCCGCTGTACGCCGCGCCGCCGCTGTCGATGGACAACGGCACCACCGCCTTGACCGTGCAAAACAGCAACGCCTGGGTCGAAATCAGCGCCAGCGCCCTGCAACACAACATCCGCACCTTGCAGGCCGAACTGGCCGGCAAGTCCAAGCTGTGTGCCGTGCTCAAGGCCGATGCCTATGGCCACGGTGTCGGCCTGGTGATGCCGTCGATCATTGCCCAGGGCGTGCCCTGCGTGGCGGTGGCCAGCAACGAGGAGGCCCGCGTGGTCCGCGCCAGTGGCTTCACCGGGCAACTGGTGCGGGTACGCCTGGCCAGCCTCAGCGAAGTGGAAGACGCCTTGCAGTACGACATGGAAGAACTGGTGGGCAGTGCCGAATTCGCCCGCCAACTCGACGCCATCGCCGAGCGCCATGGCAAGCCGTTGCGCATCCACCTGGCGCTCAATTCCAGCGGCATGAGCCGCAACGGGGTAGAGATGACCACTTGGTCCGGCCGTGGCGAAGCGTTGCAGGTTACCGACCAGAAGCACCTCAAGCTGGTCGCGCTGATGACCCACTTTGCCGTGGAAGACAAAGATGATGTGCGCAAGGGCCTGGCAGCGTTCAACGAGCAGACCGACTGGCTGATCAAGCACGCCAAGCTGGACCGCAGCAAGCTCACCCTGCACGCCGCCAACTCGTTCGCTACGCTGGAGGTGCCGGAAGCGCGCCTGGACATGGTGCGCAC
The DNA here is from genome assembly GCF_900176445.1 of Pseudomonas sp. URIL14HWK12:I5. Taxonomy (NCBI): domain Bacteria; kingdom Pseudomonadati; phylum Pseudomonadota; class Gammaproteobacteria; order Pseudomonadales; family Pseudomonadaceae; genus Pseudomonas; species Pseudomonas sp. URIL14HWK12:I5. Next base: position 326,207 of record NZ_FWXQ01000006.1, on the reverse strand, counting down.
CGGTGGCGCGCTGTTCGGTGACACCGTGCCGAGCCACACCGAGTACCAGCGGGCCATGCAGTTCAAGTCGCGTGTGGCTGCCGTGCACAGCTACCCGGCCGGCAATACCGTCGGTTACGACCGCACCTTTACTTTGGCCCGTGACGCTCGGCTGGCCAATATCACTGTCGGCTATTCCGACGGTTACCGCCGGGCGTTTACCAACAAGGGCCATGTGCTGATCAACGGCCACCGTGTGCCGGTCGTGGGCAAGGTGTCGATGAACACGCTGATGGTGGACGTTACCGACTTCCCGGATGTGAAGGGGGGCAACGAAGTGGTGCTGTTCGGCAAGCAGGCCGGGGGCGAAATCACCCAGGCCGAAATGGAAGACATCAATGGCGCGTTGCTCGCCGACCTGTACACCGTGTGGGGCAGTTCCAACCCGAAGATCCTCGTCGACTGAAACCGCCATTGAAGGGAGATTGCCATGCGCTACGCCACGCTCACCCAACGCATCGCCGGCGACGGGGCTGCGGCCTGGGACATCCACTACCGCGCCCTGGCGTTGCAGGCCGAGGGCAAGGACATCCTGCTGCTCTCGGTAGGTGACCCGGACTTCGACACGCCCGCGCCGATCGTTGACGCGGCCATCGACAGCCTGCGTGCGGGCCACACCCATTACGCCGATGTGCGCGGCAAGCTGGCCCTGCGCCAGGCCATTGCCAACCGCCACCGGCAGCGCAGCGGCCAAGCGGTCAGCGCAGACCAGGTGACCGTGTTGGCGGGTGCCCAGTGCGCGTTGTACTGCGTGGCCCAGTGCGTGCTGGACCCGGGCGACGAGGTGATCGTTGCCGAGCCCATGTATGTCACGTACGCGGCCGTGTTCGGTGCTTGTGGTGCCAAGGTGGTACCGGTGCCGGTGAAGCCGGAGAACGGCTTTCGCGTTTGCCCGCGAGACGTGGCCGAGCGCATCACGCCGCGCACCCGCGCGCTGGCCCTGAACAGCCCGCACAATCCCTCGGGTGCAAGCCTGGCCCGTGCGACCTGGGAAGCACTCGCCGAATTGTGCATCGCCCGTGACCTGTGGCTGATTTCCGACGAGGTGTACAGCGAGCTGCTGTACGAGGGTGAACATGTGAGCCCAGCCAGCCTGCCGGGTATGGCCGAACGCACCGCCACCCTCAACAGCCTGTCGAAATCGCATGCCATGACGGGCTGGCGGGTGGGCTGGGTAGTCGGTTCGGCTGAACTGGCCACGCACCTGGAGAACCTCGCCTTGTGCATGCTGTATGGCTCGCCAGACTTCATTCAGGACGCTGCGGTGGTGGCGCTGGAGCAGCAGTTGCCCGAACTGGACGCCATGCGCGAGGCCTATCGCCAGCGCCGTGACCTGGTGTGCGAGCAACTGGCTGGCTGCCCGGGCCTCAAGGCGTTGAAGCCCGATGGTGGCATGTTCGTGATGGTTGATATCCGCGAAACCGGCCTCAGTGCCCAGGCCTTTGCCGACCGCCTGCTGAACAGCCAGGGCGTGTCGGTATTGGCCGGCGAAGCCTTTGGCCCCAGCGCCGCCGGGCATATTCGCCTGGGGCTGGTGCTGGGCAACGAGGCGCTCGTCGATGCCTGCCAGCGCATCGCCCGCTGTGCCGGCGAGCTGATGCAAGGCTAAGCGACGGCGGCAAAACAACCTGTTTTGTGCAAGGAGAACACGAGTGAATGTACTGATCGTCCACGCTCACCCCGAGCCACAATCGTTTACCGCCGCACTGCGCGACCAGGCCGTGGAAACCTTTCGTGCCCAGGGCCACCAGGTGCAGGTCAGCGACTTGTACGCCATGGGCTGGAACCCGGTGGCCAGTGCCGAAGACTTCACCCAGCGCGAGAACCCGCAATACCTGGTGTATGCACTGGAGCAACGCCAGGGGGTCAAGCGCGGTGCCATCGCTGCGGATATCCAGCAGGAACTGGACAAGCTGCTGTGGGCTGACCTGCTGGTGCTCAACTTCCCGATCTTCTGGTTCTCGGCGCCGGCCATGCTCAAGGGCTGGATCGACCGGGTGCTGGTGTCGGGGGTGTGCTATGGCGGCAAGCGCTTCTACGACCAGGGTGGTTTGACGGGCAAGCAGGCGCTGGTCACCATAACCCTGGGCGGGCGCGAGCACATGTTTGGCGAAGGGGCGATTCATGGCCCGCTGGAAGACATGTTGCGGCCGATTCTGCGGGGTACGCTGGCCTACGTGGGGTTCGAGGTGTTGCCGCCGTTCGTGGCTTGGCATGTGCCGTATATCAGCGATGAGGCGCGCCAGGGCTTCTTGCTGCAGTACCGACAGCGGCTGGAGCAGCTCTCGGATGATCAGCCGCTGGTGTTCCCGCGGTTGGCGCAGTTCGATGAGGCGCTGTACCCGCTGACCTGATCTTTCTCCTGTACCAACCCTTGGGGCCGCAACGCGGCCCCAACCTGTTATCGGCCTACGACATTGCGCAAACCTGGCAGTGCCGTCTGCCAAAAACGACCACCCACACATTCGGGGTATGTTCCCCCTCGGCAAATCCCCCGATAGTGAACCCATCGGCTCGATCCGGAGCATTCACACGATGGAGTTGCCATGCGCAAGGTACTGAAGGTGATGGGTGGTCTGCTGCTGGTGGCTGGCGCAAGCCTCGCCCAGGCGGGAGAGGTGGACAGCGGTAACACGCTGCGGTTGTACAACTGGACCGACTACATCGGCGAAACCACCCTGGCCGACTTCGAGAAGGCCACCGGCATCAAGGTCATCTACGACACCTTCGACGGCTACGAAACGGTACAGACCAAACTGCTCACCGGCCGCTCCGGCTACGACCTGGTCATGCTCAACGCATCCTTGGTACCCCCGCTGATCAGTGCTGGGGTGTTCCAGGCGCTGGACAAGCAGCAACTGCCCAGCTGGCACAACCTCGACCCGCAAGTGGTTGACAACCTGCAGGGCTACGACCCAGGCCTCAAGTACTCGGCGCCCTACACCTGGGGCAGTTCGGGGGTCACTTACAACGTCGACAAGATCACCGCGCGCATGCCCGACGCCCCCATCGGCTCGCTGGCCATGCTGTTCGACCCCAAGATCGTCTCGCGCTTCGCCGACTGTGGCGTCACCCTGATGGACGCGCCCACCGAGGTCATTCCGCTGGCCCTGCAATACCTGGGCAAGGACCCGCGCAGCGCATCCGCGGCCGACCTCAAGGCCGCCGAACAACTGTTGCTGAGCATCCGCCCCTTTATTCGCAAGTTCGACTCGGTCAACTACCTGACCAGCCTGCCCAACGGCGATGTCTGCCTGGCACTGACCTGGTCCGGTGACTACGCCACCGCCCAGGCCCGCGCGGTGGAAGCGAAGAAGGACATCAAGCTGTCGTTCTTCATCCCCCAGGAGGGCTCGTTGATCTGGTTCGACAACCTGTACATCCCCAAGGATGCGCCCCATGCAGCCAACGCTCACCGCTTCATCGAGTTTTTGCTGCAGCCGCAGACCATGGCCAAGGTCACCGACTACATCCACTACGCCAACAGCAACGCTGCTGCCACTGCGCTGGTGCGTGACGACATCCGCCAGGACCCGGCCATCTACCCCGATTCATCCACCCGCGAACGCCTGTTCGCGCAGAAAACCCAGAGCCCCAAGGACATGCGTGCCATCACCCGGGTCTGGAGCACGGTCAAGACCGGTTTCTGAACACTGCCCAACGATTCCCGCCAAGGAGCTGCCCATGGCCACCCCAAGCAAAGCATTCTCCATCGCCCACGACCCGCTGGTGGAAGCCGATAAGGCCCACTACATGCACGGCTACCATGTGTTCGACGAGCACCGCGAGCAAGGCGCACTGAACATCGTCGCCGGCGAGGGCGCGTACATTCGCGACACCCACGGCAACCGCTTCCTCGATGCCGTTGGCGGCATGTGGTGCACCAACATCGGCCTGGGCCGTGAGGAGATGGCCCAGGCCATCGCCGACCAGGTGCGCCAACTGGCCTATTCCAACCCGTTCTCCGACATGGCCAACGACGTGGCCATCGAGCTGTGCCAGAAACTTGCGCAGCTGGCCCCCGGCGACCTGAACCATGTGTTCCTCACCACCGGCGGCTCGACCGCTGTCGACACCGCCTACCGGCTGATCCAGTACTACCAGAACTGCCGCGGCAAGCCACACAAGAAACATATCATTGCCCGCTACAACGCTTACCACGGCTCTACCACCCTTACCATGTCGATCGGCAACAAGGCCGCCGACCGGGTGCCGGAGTTCGATTATCACCATGACCTGATCCACCACGTCTCCAACCCCAACCCGTACCGCGCGCCGGACGACATGGACGAGGCCGAGTTCCTCGACTTCCTCGTGGCCGAGTTCGAGGACAAGGTCCTCTCGTTGGGCGCTGACAACGTGGCAGCGTTCTTCGCCGAGCCGATCATGGGCTCGGGCGGGGTGATCATTCCACCCAAGGGCTATTTCGAACGCATGTGGCAGCTGTGCCAGACCTACGACATCCTGTTCGTCGCCGACGAGGTGGTGACCTCGTTCGGGCGCCTGGGTACCTTCTTCGCCAGCGAGGAGCTGTTTGGCGTTACCCCCGACATCATCACTACCGCCAAGGGCCTGACCTCGGCCTACCTGCCGCTGGGGGCGTGCATTTTCTCCGAGCGCATCTGGCAGGTTATCGCCGAGCCGGGCAAGGGCCGTTGCTTCACCCATGGTTTCACTTACAGCGGTCACCCGGTGTGCTGCACGGCGGCGCTGAAGAACATCGAGATCATCGAGCGCGAGCAGTTGCTGGAGCACGTCAAGGACGTTGGCAGCTATCTGGAACAACGCCTGCAAAGCCTGCGCGAGTTGCCGCTGGTGGGGGATGTGCGCTGCATGAAGCTGATGGCCTGCGTCGAGTTCGTGGCCGACAAGGCCAGCAAGGCGCTGTTCCCGGATGAGGTGAACATTGGTGAACGCATCCACAGCAAGGCCCAGGCCAAGGGGCTGCTGGTACGCCCGATCATGCACCTGAATGTGATGTCGCCGCCGTTGATCATTACCCATGCGCAGGTGGATGAAATCGTCGAGACCCTGCGCCAGTGCATCATCGAAACCGCGCGCGAACTCACCGCGCTTGGCCTGTACCGGGGCCGATGAACCTGGCGCAAAGGGCTGTGCGGGGGCGTGCCTGGCAGGCTAGACTGCCGGGCATGACCCAGGCCACCCCCGACACCCCGCTTACCCTCACCATGGGCGCGCTGCAGCAATGGCATGCGGCGTTGCAGCGTGCGCTGGCCAATAGCGAAACGCCTGAGGCGCTGGAGCATGTAGCCGCTGCCATCGGCCAGCTGGTGCAGGTGGAATCGATGATGATCAGCCTGGAGTGCCAGGGGCGGGCGCCGCAGCTTTTATACCAGCAAGGCATTCCCGAACGGCACCGCGCCGCGGTGCTGGAACGCTACTTCAGCGCCGGTTACCTGCTCGACCCGTTCTGCCTGGCCGTGCAAGGCGGCCTGGCCGAAGGCTTTTACCACCTACAGGAAATCGCCCCCGACAACTTCTTCGACAGCGACTACTACAAGGCCTATTACCTGGGCACCGGTTGCAGCGAAGACAGCTACTACATCGTCGACCTCAGCGCGGGCCGCAAGCTATCGCTGAGCCTGTTCCAGGGGTGCAGCGGTACGCCCCTGAGTGCCGGGCAGATCGACCTGCTGCGGGCGCTGGAGCCTATGGTGCGCGAACTGCTGGGGCGCTATGCCCGACACAACCTGGAGCCTGGCACTGCATCGGTCGAGCGCGGCGGCTTGCAGGCAGCGTTCGACAGCTTTGGCTGCCAAGTGCTGACCGACCGCGAGCGCGAGGTGGCACACATGATCTTGCGAGGGCATTCGGTGAAGTCGACCGCGCTGGAGCTGGGTATCTCGCCTGAGACGGTGCGCATGCACCGCAAGAACCTGTACCTGAAGCTGGAGATCAACTCCCAGTCCGAGTTGTTTGCACGGTTCATCGACTGGTTGCGCGGCGACCCCCTCGAAAATTAGAGACTGATCTTGGCCAGTCGAGCTTCCAGCGCGGCAATATGTGCCTGCAGCCGTTCATGTTCCTGGCGCTCGGCGCTGATGTCCTCGAACACGCTGATCAGGTGTTCAGGCTCGCCATTGGCATGGCGCTGCAACGAGGTGCGGGCGCGCACCCAGATGTACTCGCCGTTCTTGTGGCGCACGCGTTTTTCTACCTCGTAACGCTCGGTCTCACCGGCCAGCATGCGCTGCAGCAGTTGCAGGTTCTGCGCCAGGTCGTCAGCGTGGGTGATCTGCTGGAAGGTCATGCCGTAGAGCTCTTCGGCTCGGTAGCCCAGCAGCTCGCACAGGCTGTTGTTGACCCGCTGCCAGGTGCCGTCCGGGTCGATGTAGGCGAGGGCGCCCCAGGCCAGTTCGAAGATCGCCCGGAAGCGTTCCTCGCTTTGGCTAAGCGCTTGTTGGGCCACCTGACGTTCGGTGTTGTCCATGCTGATACCGACCATTTTCACCGAGCGCCCGGCGCTGTCGCGTACCACCGTGGCGCGGGAGGAAATCCAGCGTACTTCGCCATCGGGGCGGGTGATGCGGAAGTCGCACTCACAACCCGTGCCCTCGGCTACCGCCTCGGCGTACATCGCCTGCATGCGCTGCACGTCTTCGTCGGGCAGGTGCTTCCAGAAGTCTTCGTTGTGGTGCACCGGCCAGCCGTACACCTGCTCGACGTTAGGCGAGTAGGTGACTTCGTCACTGATCAGGTTCCACTCCCAGGTGACGATGCGCGCGCCTTCCTGGGCCAGCTTCATGCGCGTTTCGCTTTCCATGATCTCGGCGGTCAGGCGCCGGCGCAGGTCGGTCATCGGCAGCTCGACCACCTGCGGTTGCTGGATGTTCTGCAGGGCTTCGTCGCCATAGCGCAACCAGATCCAGTTGACCTTGAGAAAATCGGCCAGCTTGCGCAGGTTGTCGTAGTCGATCTCGCCGCCACGGGTCCACTTGTGTACTGCGGTGCGTGAGATGCCCAAGGCCGTGCCCACGGCTTGCAGGGTCAGCTTGTGATGCTCGAGCAGTTCCTTGAGGCGGAAGGCGAAGCTGTTTTCCAACATCGGCAGGGTGTCCTGATCTGGGCCAAGAGCCTGCCAGTATACGCAAGCCGTCAACTTTTGGTTGACGGCCTTTGCAGCGGTCACTTACAGATCCAGCACCAGCCGCGCCGTACGGGCGCGCGAGACGCACAGCATGATGCTCTGCTGGGCAGCCTTCTCCTCGTCGCTCAGGTACTGGTCATAATGCTCGGCCTCGCCCTCCAGAATGGCGGTCTCGCACGTACCGCACACGCCTTCGCGGCACAGGCACTCGACCTTGGCGGCCTTGGACTTTTCGATGGCCTGCAGAATGGTCATGCCTTCTTCCACCTGCAACTCCACGCCCGACTGCGCCAGCACCACGGTAAAGGCGCTGCCGGTGACGGGGGTGGCGGCAAACTGTTCCCAATGCACGCGGTGCTCGGCAATACCAGCCTGGGCAGCACAGTCGATGACCGCGTCGATCAGCGGTTTGGGGCCGCACACGTACAGGTGCGCTTGCTCGTCCAGCCCTGCGCACAGGGCGGCGAGGTCGAGCTTGCGGTCGAGGCTGTCGATGTAGAAACGGGTATTGGCCGCGTGCGGGCCGCAGACCAGTTGCTCCTGAAACGCGCCGTGCTCCGGTGCGCGGAAGGCATAGTGGAGCTCGTAGTCGGTGCTGCCGCCTTCCAGCTCATGCAGATGCGCAAGGAACGGGGTAATGCCGATACCGCCGGCAATCAGCACATGGCGGCCAGCCGAAGGGTCCAGGGCAAACAGGTTGTTGGGTGACGAAATGGTCAGGCGAGTGCCGACTTCCACCTGCTGGTGCATGAATGCCGAGCCGCCCTTGGACCGCTCTTCCAGTCGCACGCCAATCTGGTAGCTGCGGGTGTCGCGCGGGTCGCTCATCAGCGAGTAGGCGTTACTGAACTGGCTGCCATCGGCGCCTTGCATCTGCACGATGACGTGGCTGCCACCGGTGAAGGCGGGCATCGCCGCGCCGTCTTCGCGGGCCAAGGTAAAGCGCTTGATCAGCGGCGTGGCGTGTTCCACGTCGGTTACGCGGACGCTGAACATTTCATAAGTGTTGGCCATGGTTCACCTCAACTGCCTGGGTGCGCGGCAGGCCCTGCCGCGCACCTTTTAAGTGCATATAAAAGTGGAGCGGTTGCCATCAATCGTCGAGGTGGGCCACGGCGATCAGGTTGTGGAAGTGGGCAATGCCGTGCTCGCTCATACCGCTGCGTTCGCGGTCGGCCATGATGCGGCCCTGGCCGCGGTAGCCACGCGACTTCAGGCCCTTCTGCACGCTTTCGACCAGACGCAGGTCTTCTGGGCGGAACACTTCGCGGTACCAGTCGATCAGCTTCTGCTGCTCTTCGCTGATGTCCTTGTTGAGGAAGTAGATGTCGTAGTGCTGCAGGGTGGTTTCGGCATCGACCGGGAACTCGTAGATCACGGTCATGAAGTTGGCCCCTGGCGGCACATTGAACATGGTGCATGGCCAGGCCCAGAAACCGGCGAACGACGGGTCTTTCACGTTTTCGTCAAATTTGAACGACTGCTCCGAAGGCTTGGCCAGGCCGTACTGCAGGGTCCAGTTGCCGTGCAGGCTGTGGCTGTACTGGCCAACGTCCACCGAGTCGGAGAAACCAGGGTGGGCAGGGGCGCAGTGGTAGCACTCCAGGTAGTTGTCGACGATCGACTTCCAGTTGGCCGGGGTGTCACTAACAAAGCGCGCAGCCAGGTGCAGGTCGTCGATCACCGCGCAGGCTTCACGCATGCGCGCTTGCATGCCTGGCAACTGGTCTTCGACGGAGCCTGCGTCCATGTCCATATTGATGAAGATGAAGCCGGCGTATTCCTCTACGCGCAGCTGCACCAGGGTGGAGTTTTCCTTGTCGAAGTTGACCACGTTGTCGCAGTTGCGGGCGTGGGCCAATTCGCCGTCGAGCTTGAAGGTCCAGGCGTGGTACGGGCAGGTGATGACGTTCTTGGCCTTGCCGCTGCCGCTGAGCAGCTGGTGGCCACGGTGCGGGCAGACGTTGTAGAACGCACGCAGCACGCTGTCACGGCCGCGCACGACAATGATGCTTTCGCCAATCACTTCGCGGGTGATGTAGGCGTTGTTGTCTGCCACTTCGCTGCGGTGGCCTACGCAGATCCAGCTGCGGGCGAAGATGGCTTCTTTCTCGTGCTCGAACACCGCAGCCTGGGTGTAGAAGGTGGCCGGGATGGTGAAGGCCTCGTCGGCATTCGCGCAGAAATCGGCGGGCAGGCGTTTGAAGTCGTTCATGACAGGTATCTCACAAGCTCGGTTTATAGTTGTTGGTTAACGCGTATCTGTTGGTTAACAGATCAGGCAAAAAAATTTGCAGTCCTTCGAGGGGGCCGCAGTGCAGCCCCCTTTGATTTAATCAATGCACGGCAGCAGCGCTGCGCGGGGCCTGATCGGTGGGTTCTTCACCGGCCATGCGCGCAGCTTCCTCCTCGATGACATGGGCCGGTACCTGGCCGTAGTCGGCGATCATCCACTTGAAGAAGCCGTAGATCTTCACCAGCAGAATCACCATGAACGGGATTGCAGTCAGCACCACGGCGGTCTTCATGGTCGACAGCGAGGCCTTGGCGAACAGCATGGCCAGCGGCACCAAAGTCAGCACCACGCACCAGAACAGGCGGTGGGTTGGCGTCGGGTCGTCGCCTTCACGCAGGTTGCGGGTGCTGGTGGCGGCCACCGCGTAGGCTGCGGCATCCATGTGCGAAGCACAGAAGATGGCCATGATGAACAGGTACACACCGAGGAACACTTGGCCCCACGGCAACGCCAGCAGCAAGTGCGTCACGGCCGATTCGCCACCTTGCTCGGCGAGCATCTTCGGTACATCCACCGCGCCGGTGATGAACTGGTGCATGCTGTAGCTTTCCAGCGCACCGAAGAAGAACCAGCAACCGAAGCTGCCACCCAGCAGCAGGGCCAGCACCACTTCCTTGATCTGTCGGCCACGCGAAACGCGGGTGACGAACATGGCCACGCCCGGTGCGTACGACACCCACCACAACCAGTAGAACACCGTCCAGTTGCGGGTGAAGGCACCGTCCCCGGCCGGGTCGGTGAACAGGCTCATGTGCACATAGTTCTGGATCATCAGGCCAATCGAGTTCGCGGTGTTGTTGAGGGTGAACTGGGTCGGGCCCACCAGCAGCACGATCGCGGCAAACACCAGCGCGCCGATGCACACCATCTTGCTCAGGCGCTGCAGGCCGCCATCGATACCGATGTAGGAGCTGAGCGAGAACATCACCGCCACGCCGCCGATCACCATCAATTGCACGGTGAACGTATCCGGGGTGCCGGTCAGGTCGTGCAGGCCGCGCGTCAGGGTAGAGGCGGTGAGGGCCAGCGACACGGTCAGTGCGCCCATCATGGTCAGCAGGAAGATCAGGTCGACGGTACGGCCTACTGGCCCAGTGGCCTTGAAACCTGTCACCGCTTCGATGACCGAAGCCAGGTTCAGGCCGCTCTTCTTGCGTACATGGAAGTGGTAGGCCATGGCCAGCGAGGCCAGGGCGTAGATCGACCAGGCGCTGATACCCCAATGGAAGAACGAGTAGCCCACGCTGTATTCCAGCGCCTTGGGCGTGGCGGCGGCGATGTTCAGGCCTGGGGTCTGGTAGTAGTAGGCCCACTCCATCACACCCCAGTAGAGGGTCGACGACCCCATGCCGGCGCAGATGAACATGAACACCCAGGTGGCGGTGGCATATTCAGGCTTGCCGCTGCCCAGGCGGATATTGCCGTACTTGCTGAAGGCCAGGTACAGCACGGCCAGGGTACTGGCGAACACCAGTACCTGCACGCTGGTACCGAAGGTGCGGGTGGACAGTTCGAACAACTGGTTGGCGGCGCTTTCAGCCTGGGAGGGGAAGGCTGCAAGGCCGATCACGGTGAGCAGTACGGCAATCAGGCTCACGGTAATCAGGAACACATCAATCTTTTTATTCTTGTGCGACATCATCGTCTCCTGGACGTTGGCGTACTTGTTATACCCGGCAGGCATCCGGGGTGCTGCGGTACTGCTCCTTCCTTGGTGGTTAACCATTGGTTTACAATAATCTAATGGTTAACAGATTTTGCATACAATCCACGCCGCTCGCAAGAGGCAAGGGGCCGATTGTCAGACACTTCTGACAATCGGCCCCTGTGCATTAGGCTTCGACCAGCGCGGTAATGGCCTGGCCCACTTGTTGGGTGGACTGCTGGCCGCCCATGTCGCGGGTTACGTCACCGGCGGCGATGACCTGCTCGATGGCCTTGAGGATGTCGTCGTGGGCAGCCCGGTAACGTGGGTCGGTGCCGTCGTTGCCGAGGAAGTCGAGCATCAGCGCGCCGGACCAGATCATCGCGATCGGGTTGGCGATGTTCTTGCCGTAGATGTCTGGCGCCGAGCCGTGCACCGGCTCGAACAGCGACGGGAACTTGCGCTCGGGGTTCAGGTTGGCCGAGGGCGCGATGCCGATGGTGCCGGCGCAGGCCGGGCCGAGGTCGGACAGGATGTCGCCGAACAGGTTCGAGGCCACGACCACGTCGAAGCGGTCTGGCTGCAGCACGAAGCGGGCGCAAAGGATATCAATGTGCTGCTTGTCCCAGCTGATTTCGGGATAATTGGCTGCCATGGCGGCGGTGCGCTCGTCCCAATACGGCATGCTCACGGCCATGCCGTTGGACTTGGTGGCCGAGGTGACGTGCTTGCGCTCGCGGGTCTGGGCCACCTCGAAGGCGTATTTGAGAATGCGGTCGACGCCACGGCGGGTGAACACCGATTCTTGCAGCACGAACTCGTTCTCGGTGCCTTCGAACATGCGCCCGCCCAGCGACGAGTACTCGCCCTCAGTGTTTTCGCGGATGACCACGAAGTCGATGTCACCGGGTTCACGGCCAGCCAGCGGGCACGGCACACCCGGGAACAGGCGCACTGGGCGTATGTTCACATACTGATCGAAATCGCGGCGGAACTTGAGCAGCGAACCCCACAGCGAGATGTGGTCCGGCACCTTGTCTGGCCAGCCCACGGCACCGAAGTACAGGGCGTCAAAATCCTTGAGCTGTTCGAACCAGTCGTCCGGCATCATCTTGCCATGGGCCAGGTAGTAGTCGCAGCTGGCCCATTCGAAGAACTCGAAGCTGATGTCCAGGCCGTGCTTGCGTGCAGCGGCCTCGACCACGCGAATGCCTTCTGGCAGTACTTCGTTGCCGATGCCGTCGCCAGGGATTGCCGCGATTCTGAACGTCTTGCTCATGGGGGTGCACTCGTTGTCTAGGGAACAGGTGCTGGCCATGCTATAAGGGCTTGACTTGGAGATAATCTGGCCAATCATTGATTCTTGGAACACGCTACGTGAATAATCTGCCCAGCCTCGACGACCTCAACATCTTCCTGCTGGTGGCCAAACGTGCCAGCTTCGCGGCCGTGGCCGACGAGTTGGGCATGTCGGCGGCGTACATCAGCAAGCGCATTCGCATACTCGAGCAAACCCTGGAGGTACGCCTGCTGCATCGCACTACGCGAAGGGTGACGGTGAGCGAGGAGGGCGAGCGGGTATATCAATGGGCATTGCAGATATTCGATGCCGTGCAGCGCATGGGTGATGACATCAGTGCCCAGCACCGCGAACCGGCCGGGCAGCTGCGTATTGCCAGCAGCCTGGGACTGGGCCGGCGCTTCGTGGCGCCGGCGTTGTCCGAATTGGCCGAGCGCTATCCACGGCTGGATGTTCGCCTGGATGTGCACGACCGCCTGGTGGACCTGATTGCAGAAGGCGTGGATCTGGACATTCGTGTGGGCAACGCCATTGCCCCCAACCTGATCGCCAAGCCGCTGGCGCGCAACCGTCGGGTGCTATGCGCCGCGCCGGCTTACCTGGCGCGGCGCGGTACGCCCAAAGTGCTGGGCGACCTTGCCAGCCACGACTGTCTGGTGATCAAGGAGCGCGACCACCCGTTTGGCGTGTGGCAACTGATGGGGCCGGACGGCGAAGAAGGCGTGCGAGTGACCGGCGGCCTGTCGACCAACCATGGCGAAGTGGCGCACCAGTGGTGCCTGGACGGGCGGGGGATACTGCTGCGTTCATGGTGGGATGTGCACGATAGCCTGCAGGACGGGCGGCTGGTTCAGGTGCTCGAGGACTATCACCAGCCGGCGGATATCTGGGCGGTGTATACTTCGCCGCTGGCCAGTTCGGCCAAGGTGCGGGTGGCGGTGGACTTTTTCCGGCAGTATTTTGCCGAGCGTTACAGTTTGCCGGAATAGCCACCGATCAGCCTTCAGGACACGGGTATCCGCGACACCGCCTTCACTTCCCGCAACGCCAGGCTCGACTGGATCGAGGCAATGCCCGGCTGCCTGCGCAAAACCTCTTCCACAAACCGGCCATAGCTCTCCAGATCAGTCGCCAGCACCGTCAGCACATAATCAGCCTCGCCGGTCACCTTGTGGCAGGACAGCACCTGCGGCAGCTTCAAGATCACTTGCTCGAAATCATCCGGCGCATTGGCCGAGTGATTACCAAAGCGCACCTGGGCAAACGCCATCACGTCGTACCCCAGCTTCCTGCGGTCGAGGTTGGCTTGGTAATCCTTGATGATACCGAGCTCCTCCAGCCGTTTGCGCCGGCGCCAGCAGGGCGTCACGGTCATCGACAGGCGCTCGCCCAGCGCAGCGCTCGACAGGGTGCCGTCCTCCTGCAAAAGGCGCAGCAGCTCGCGGTCGGTTTCGTCTAGTTCTTCAATAGCAAAAGCTTTGCTCATAAATTGTAATTACCGTTAATACTTTGCTCAAGCATCGGGTTTATCTGAGCATAAAGCAAAGCATTTTCAGGGCTATCTCGCGAAAATTGGTTATCTGGTAACCCCTTGAAAAAGGACATTCGCGTGCTGACAGTCTTTAGCAACAAACACCGCTTGCACCACGGCTCGGAACTCAAGGATGGCGCCATCACGCCATCGTTCGAAAACCCCCGCCGCGCCGACACCGTACTGGCCCGTGTGCACAGCACCGCATTGGGCGATGTGATCGCCGAGCAGGCCTTCGACCGTGCCTGCTATGTGGCGGCGCACAGTGAACGGTATGTAACCTTCCTGGAAAACGCCTGGTCGGAATGGGCCGCCACCGGCAAGACCCACGATGCACTGCCGCTGGTGTGGCCGGTGCGCGACCTGGCCATCGACCGTGAACCCGGCTTCATCGACGGCAAGCTGGGCTTCTACGCCATGGATGCCGGAGCACCGATCACGGCGGGTACCTGGGAGGCCGTGCGCAGCAGCGCCAACGTTGCCCTCACCGGCATGCAGCGCATCATCGACGGTGCCAACAGTGCTTTCGCCCTGTGTCGCCCACCGGGGCATCATGCCGCCCGCGAATACATGGGCGGCTATTGCTACCTGAACAACGCCGCCATCGCCGCCGAGCGCTGCCTGAGCCAGGGCGCCAAGCGCGTAGCTGTGCTGGACGTGGACTTCCACCACGGCAACGGCACACAGAACATCTTCTATGACCGCCCTGATGTGATGTTCGCCTCCCTGCATGGCGACCCGCATGTCTCCTACCCGTACTTCTCTGGCTATGCCCATGAAAAGGGCGCAGGTGCAGGCGAGGGCTTCAATGCCAACTTCCCAATGGGCAAGGGCACTGTCTGGGCGCAGTACCAGGTGGCCCTGCAGGCAGCGCTCAAGCGCATCGTCGCGCACAAGCCCGAATTCCTGGTCGTGTCGCTAGGTGTCGACACCTTTGAAGATGACCCGATCAGCCATTTCAAACTCACCAGCGATGACTTCCTGCGCATGGGCGCCGAGATCGCCAGTGCCGGCATCCCGACCCTGTTCGTGATGGAGGGTGGCTACATGGTCGACGAAATCGGCATCAATGCGGTGAACACCCTGCAAGGGTTCGAAAGCGCGCGCTAACCCGCGCACAAAGCGCTGGCGAGGCCGGTAAACGGCCTTGCCGCAGTGTGACAGACCAACAATAACAAGAGGTCGCCATGCAAGACATGCCCGCAAGCCTTGAGCAAAGCAAACCGGTAACGCCCGACCGTGACGGGCACCTGCAACGCACGCTGGAAAACCGCCACATCCAGCTGATTTCCATCGGTGGCGCAATCGGCACTGGCCTGTTCATGGGCTCGGGCAAGGTCATTGCGCTGTCCGGCACCTCAATCCTGCTGGTTTACGCCATCCTCGGGTTCTTTGTGTTCTTCGTCATGCGCGCCATGGGCGAGCTGCTGTTGTCCGACCTACGCTTCAAGTCGTTCGCCGATATCGTCGCCCATTACCTGGGCCCGCGCGCCGGCTTTGTGCTGAGCTGGTCTTACTGGCTGAGCTGGAGCGTGGCAGTGGTTGGTGACGTGGTCGTGGTGGCTGGGTTCTTCCAGTACTGGTATCCCGATGCACCGGCCTGGTTACCCGCGTTCTTCACCCTGTTCGTGCTGTTGGGGTTGAACATGCTGGCGGTGCGGATATTTGGCGAGGTGGAATTCTGGTTCGGCATCATCAAGATCGTTGCCATCGTGCTGTTGATCATCACGGCGGTGGTGATGATCGCCACTTCCTACACCTCACCCAATGGCGTGGTAGCGTCGCTGTCCAACGTGGTCGCACCGGGTGCGGTGCTGCCCCACGGCATCAGTGGCTTCTTCGCCGGGTTCCAGATTGCCGTGTTTTCCTTTGCTGGCACCGAACTGATAGGCACCACCGCCGCCGAGGCGAAGAATCCGCATCGTTCACTGCCCAAGGCCATCAACACCATCCCCTTGCGTATTCTGCTGTTCTACATCCTGGCGCTGGTGTGCATCATCAGCGTGGTGTCGTGGGCCGAGGTGCCGGCCAACCGCAGCCCCTTCGTCGAACTGTTCCTGCTGGCCGGCTTCCCGGCGGCGGCCGGCATGATCAATTTCGTAGTGCTGACCTCGGCAGCCTCTTCGGCCAACAGCGGGGTCTATTCGGGCTGCCGGATGCTGTTCGGTTTGGCCGAGCGGCGTAACGCGCCGGCCCTGTTCGCCAGGCTTTCGGCGCTCAGCGTACCGGTGTACAGCCTGGTTTTTTCCGGTGTGTGCATGCTGATCGGGTTGAGCCTGCTGTTCATCATTCCCGAGGTGATGACGGTGTTCACGCTGATCTCGACGGTTTCGGCGATTCTGGTGATCTTTACCTGGTCGATGATCCTTGCAGCGTACCTTGCCTATCGCAAACGCAACCCGGTTGCGCACCAGGCTTCGCAGTTTAAACTGCCGGGCGGGGTGCCGATGGCCGTCACGACCTTAGGCTTCCTTGGCTTTGTGCTGGTGCTGCTGGCATTGCAGCCGGATACACGGTTGGCGCTGTGCGTGATGCCGTTGTGGTTCGTGTTTTTGCTGGTGGCATACCGTCGCCGTACTGAACCACATTGAATGTGGTTTTGCTCATCCAGCCTGCCGTTCGATCAACGCCATGCACCGTTGCACGACCGGGCTCACATCCCCCTTGCGGCGGCTAAGAATGATCGGGCTCACCGCGCCGCTATCCAGCAAACCGACATACTCGATATCGGTACGGTGCTGCTGTTGCACCGACGCCGGCACCAAGGTCACCCCCACGCCCACCGCCACCAGGCCGATGGCGGTTTGCAGTTCGTTGGCCCACTGGCTGACGCGAATGCTCATGCCGTGCTGGGCGAACAGCGCCAGCACATGGTCGGCATAACTGGGCCGAGGGTTGGCCGGATAGAGGATGAACGCTTCGCCTGCCAATTGAGCCAGGGTAAGTGGGGGGCCCGCCAGCGGGTGGCCCTTGGGCAGCACGGCCACCAGCGGGTCTTCACGCAGAACCTGCTGGTGGATGGCGGGATCATCGATACGAATGCGCCCAAAAGCGATATCGATACGCCCGCTCTTCAGCGCTTCTACCTGCTGCAGCGTGGTCATCTCGCTCAGGCCCAGCTCCAGCTCGCTGTCCTGGCGCAGCTCGCGGATCAGCTCCGGCAGCACGTTGTACAGGGTCGAGGGGGCAAAGCCGATGCCCAGCCACTGGCGCTGGCCCTGGCCAATACGCCGGGTGTTGTCGCTGATATTCTGCAATTGCTGCAACACGGTGCAAGTCTGCTCATAGAAGAAGCGACCCGCCTCGGTCAGCCGCAGCGGGCGTTCGCGTACCACCAGCAGGGTACCGAGCTGGTCCTCCAGTTGGCTGATCTGCCGGCTCAGTGGTGGCTGGGCAATGTGCAGCAGCTCGGCGGCGCGGGTGAAATTGAGAGTTTCGGCCAGGACTTTGAAGTAACGCAGGTGGCGCAGCTCCACAAGACCTCCAGGGTATGGTGGGAGATTCATTTGATATTGGACGGTCACCAGGGTCTCGCGCAATCCTTGAACACGCAAGTAAATGCACCATTCGGGATTGCCACTGGCAGCCCGACCTGACGGGACCTGGCTACAATGACAAGCGCGCTGATTGAACGCATAGAAGCAATTATCGTCGACCTGCCGACCATTCGCCCGCACAAGCTGGCAATGCACACCATGCAGCAACAGACCCTGGTGGTATTGCGCGTGCACTGCAGCGATGGCGTGGAAGGTATCGGCGAGGCCACCACCATCGGTGGCCTGGCCTATGGCTACGAAAGCCCCGAGGGCATCAAGGCCAATATCGATGCGCACCTGGCGCCTGCGCTGATCGGCTTGGCGGCAGACAACATCAACGCTGCCATGCTCAGGCTGGACAAGCTGGCCAAGGGCAATACGTTTGCCAAGTCGGGTATCGAAAGCGCGTTGCTCGACGCCCAGGGCAAGCGCCTGGGCCTGCCGGTCAGCGAGCTTCTGGGCGGCCGTGTGCGTGAGAGCCTGGAAGTGGCCTGGACCCTGGCCAGTGGCGACACTGCCCGCGACATCGCCGAAGCTCAGCACATGCTGGAAATTCGCCGTCACCGCGTGTTCAAGCTGAAGATCGGTGCCAACCCGGTGGAGCAAGACCTCAAGCACGTGGTGGCCATCAAGCGTGAGCTGGGCGACAGCGCCAGCGTGCGCGTCGACGTCAACCAGTACTGGGACGAATCCCAGGCCATTCGCGCCTGCCAGGTGTTGGGCGACAACGGTATCGACCTGATCGAACAACCGATTTCACGCATCAACCGGGGTGGCCAGGTGCGCCTGAACCAGCGCAGCCCGGCGCCGATCATGGCCGATGAGTCGATCGAAAGCGTCGAGGACGCCTTCAGTCTGGCCGCCGACGGCGCGGCCAGCATCTTCGCCCTGAAAATCGCCAAGAACGGCGGCCCGCGTGCCGTATTGCGCACCGCGCAAATCGCCGAGGCCGCCGGTATCGCCCTGTATGGCGGCACCATGCTCGAAGGTTCGATCGGCACTTTGGCGTCGGCCCATGCCTTCCTTACCCTGCGCCAACTCACCTGGGGAACCGAGCTGTTCGGCCCGCTGCTGCTGACCGAAGAAATCGTCAACGAGCCGCCGCAGTACCGCGACTTCCAGCTGCACATTCCCCGTACCCCAGGCCTGGGTCTGACCCTGGACGAACAGCGCCTGGCGCGCTTCGCTCGTCGCTGATCAGCAAGCAAGGAGAAATCATGCTGTTCCACGTGAAGATGACCGTGAAACTGCCGGTCGACATAGACCCGGCCAAGGCTGCCAAGCTCAAGGCCGATGAAAAGGAACTGGCTCAGCGCCTGCAGCGCGAGGGCACCTGGCGCCACCTGTGGCGCATTGCCGGGCACTATGCCAACTACAGCGTGTTCGATGTGCCCAGCGTCGAGGCGCTGCACGATACCCTGATGCAACTGCCATTGTTCCCGTACATGGACATCGAGGTGAACGGCCTGTGCCGGCACCCTTCGTCGATCCACAGCGACGACCGCTGATTCGCACCTGACTACCCGACAAGAACAATACGAGGTAAGCACGATGACCGTGAAAATTTCCCACACTGCCGATGTTCAAGCCTTCTTCAACAAGGTGGCTGGCCTGGACCATGCCGAGGGCAACCCACGCTTCAAGCAGATCATCCTGCGCGTCCTGCAGGACACCGCGCGCCTGGTCGAAGACCTGGAAATCACCGAAGACGAATTCTGGCACGCCATTGACTACCTCAACCGCCTGGGCGGCCGTAACGAGGCGGGCCTGCTGGCCGCAGGCCTGGGTATCGAGCACTTCCTCGACCTGCTGCAGGATGCCAAGGACGCCGAAGCCGGCTTGGGTGGCGGCACACCGCGCACCATCGAAGGCCCGCTGTACGTGGCCGGTGCGCCGCTGGCGCAAGGCGAAGCGCGCATGGATGACGGCACCGATCCGGGTGTGGTGATGTTCCTTCAGGGCCAGGTGTTCGATGCCGACGGCAAGCCGCTCGCCGGTGCCACCGTCGACCTCTGGCATGCCAACACCCAGGGCACTTATTCGTACTTCGATTCGACTCAGTCCGAATACAACCTGCGCCGCCGCATCATCACCGATGCCGAGGGCCGCTACCGTGCGCGCTCCATCGTGCCGTCGGGGTACGGCTGCGATCCGCAGGGCCCGACCCAGGAATGCCTGGACCTGCTCGGCCGCCACGGCCAGCGCCCGGCGCACGTGCACTTCTTCATCTCGGCACCTGGGTTCCGCCACCTGACCACGCAGATCAACTTCGAGGGCGACAAGTACCTGTGGGATGACTTCGCCTACGCCACCCGTGACGGGTTGATTGGCGAGCTGCGCTTTGTCGAAGATGCCGCTGCCGCGCGTGATCGCGGTGTTCAGGGCGAGCGCTTTGCCGAACTGGCGTTCGACTTCCACCTGCAGGCGGCTGCAGCGCCGGAGGCCGAAGCGCGCAGCCATCGGCCGCGTGCGTTGCAGGAGGGCTGAGTTCTAGCCTGGATTCACAGTGTTTTGGCCTGGGCCTTTCCGTGCGGGGAGGGCCTGGGCTTTTTGCTGTCGGCCGCTTGTCATCTAGAATCGGCCTTTTACCCCGAGCCCGCACCATGCTCCCGATTGCACTGTTACCGACTACCGCCGACCAGGCCCCGCTCATCCGCAACCTTTACCAGTTCTACTCTTACGAGTCCTCCGACTGGGAGCAGGAAGATGTTGAAGTGGATGGCCGCTTCTACATCCACGACGAGCACCTGCAGCGCTACTGGCAGGACGACGGTTGGGGCGCCTACCTGGTGCTGGCGGACGGCTTCATCGCCGGTTTCGTACTGGTGGAACGCAGCGAGCTGCCGGGCCTCGATGCCCTCGAACTGGCCGACCTGTTCATCCTGAAGAAATACCGCCGCCAGGGTATTGGGCAGGCGGTGGCGTTGCAGTTGTTGAGCGGTGAGGGCGACTGGTTGTTGCGCTGCTACGCACAGGATCCGCCCGCTGTGGCGTTCTGCAAGGCTGTGCTGGCGAACCTGTCGCGCCCGGCACAGGCGATTGCCTTGGACGATGAGCCTGACTTGCTGAATTTCCTGGTGAGTGGCGCCCGCCATTGAGGCTGTATCTGTCTTCGTTCGTCCTTGAAGGGGAATAGCGAGATTTTTGTGAGCCGCTTCACAAAATCGTCATGAGCGGCATAATGCCATCAACGCATACCAAGACCCGGCCACAGTGTGCCGGGGTCCCTTCTCATGCCCCTCGAGGGTTCAGGTAAAGTTCATGTCGCTAGCTGCAAACCCCGACATCATGTACCGGCTGTTGATCCAGAGCGTGGTGGACTATGCCATCTACCTGCTCACCCCCGAGGGTATTGTCGCCAACTGGAACCCAGGTGCCCAACGTGCCAAGGGCTACCATGCCGATGAAATTGTCGGCCAGCATTACTCGTTGTTTTACACCGATGCCGAGCGTGCAGCCGGGCTGCCGGCGCTGAACCTGGAGCAGGCGCGCAGCACCGGGCGCTTTGAAGAAGTGGGTTCGCGCCTGCGTAAGGATGGCACTGCCTTTCACGCCCATGTGGTCATCGAAGCGGTGCATGACGATGCCGGGCAACTGGTGGGGTTCGCCAAGGTCACCCGCGACATTTCCGAGCGCCACCACCAGGAGCAGGAGCTGCTGAAGGCCAAGGAACTGGCCGAGCAGTACAGCCAGGAAATGACCAAGCTGTCTCAGTTCCTGGATTCGGTGATTGCCAACATTCCTGCCAGCGTCATCGTCCAGGACCTGGAAAGCCAGCGCATCCTGTTGGCCAACCAGCAGGCCGAGCGCCTGTTCGGCGGGCCGGGGCGCAGCATGATCGGTCAGTTGCCCGGTGACTGCCTTGCCCCCGCAGCGGCCGGCTACCTTGAGCAGCAACTGGCGCGTGGTGCCCGCAGTACCAAGGGCCATGCCGCCGAAACCCGCGTCGACACGGCCCGCGGCCCGCGCACCCTTCGCAG
Source organism: Pseudomonas sp. URIL14HWK12:I5 (assembly GCF_900176445.1). Taxonomy (NCBI): domain Bacteria; kingdom Pseudomonadati; phylum Pseudomonadota; class Gammaproteobacteria; order Pseudomonadales; family Pseudomonadaceae; genus Pseudomonas; species Pseudomonas sp. URIL14HWK12:I5. The sequence continues at coordinate 304,772 of NZ_FWXQ01000006.1, read as the reverse complement.
CCGCACCTTGCTCAGCCAGAACCGCGAGGGCCAGGCTGACTACGTGCTCTTCGTCGCCGAGGACGCCACTGAAGAGTTGGCCGCCCATGCGCAGATCCACCACATGGCGCACCATGATGCGCTCACCGGGTTGCCCAACCGAACGCTGTTCAACGAACGCCTGCGACAGGCCCTGGTGCGAGGCAGCGAAAACGCCAAGCTGACCGCTGCCTTGTGCCTGGACCTGGACAATTTCAAGAACATCAACGACTCGTTGGGCCATGCCTTTGGCGACAAGCTGCTGCGCGAGCTGGGCAAACGCCTGCGCCGCGAGTTGCGCGAGCACGACACTCTGGCGCGTCTGGGTGGTGACGAGTTTGCCGTGGTGCTGACCGGCCTGGATGGCCGAGATGCCGCATGCAACACCGCGCAGCGGTTGATCAACGCCATCTGCCCGCCGTTCCAGATCGAGGGGCACCAGTTCACTGTGGGGGTCAGCATCGGCATTGCCATCGCCCCCGATGACAACGACCAGGCCGAGCAATTGCTCGGTTATGCCGACATGGCGCTGTACGAGGCCAAGCGCAATGGCCGCAACCGCTACGAGTGTTTCGACGTCGAGCTGGACGTCGCGGCCCGCCAGCGCCGCCTGGTGGAAACCGACCTGCGTACCGCGCTGCATCTGGGCCAGCTGCAGCTGCACTACCAGCCGGTGGTCGACCAGCAGACCAGCAGCGTTACCGGTTACGAGGCGTTGCTGCGCTGGGAGCACCCGACCCGTGGCATGGTCATGCCCATGGACTTCATCCCCATCGCTGAAGAAACCGGGCTGATCCACGAACTGGGCACGCGTGCACTGAACCTGGCTTGCCAGGAGGCGGCCAGCTGGGACAGCGAGCAGACCGTGTCGGTCAACCTGTCGGCCGTGCAGTTCAAAAATGGCAACCTTGTCCATATTGTCGCCCTGGCGCTGGCCGACTCAGGCCTGCCGCCGCAGCGGCTGGAGCTGGAAATTACCGAATCGGTACTGCTGGGCAACAGCGAAGAAAACGTGCGCACCTTGCGTGCGCTGAAAGACCTGGGTGTGTCCATTTCGCTGGACGACTTCGGGACCGGCTACTCATCGTTGGGGTACCTGCGCTCGTTCCCGTTCGACCGGATCAAGATCGACAAGTCGTTCGTGCACGACATGTGCGACAGCCGCGAAGCAATGTCGATCATTCGCGCCATTACCGACCTGTCCAACAGCCTGATGATCAAGACCACGGCCGAGGGGGTGGAGTCGGAAGAGCAGATGCGTCGGTTGGCGGCGGAAGGGTGTTCGCACTTTCAGGGTTACCTGTACGGGCGGCCGGCACCGGCGAGCGAGCGGTTGAAGCAGGTCATTACGCCAGGCTGACGGCTTACGCGGTCTTACTCAAAATCTAAAAACTTGTGCAATCCTTGTGGGAGCGGGCGTGCCCGCTCCCACAAGGCCTGTGTCGCGCTTATGAATTTCAGCTATTCCAGTCCGGCGCAAACGCCGGGCTCACTACGCGCTGATCCTTCGGCAACCCGGCAATCGCCGCACGGTCTTCGTCATCCAGTTGCACGTCCAGCGCTGCCAGGTTGGCCAGTTGGTTTTCGCGGCTACTGGCCTTGGGGATCGCCGCTACGCCGTCCTGGTCCAGCAGCCACTTCAGTGCCACCTGGCCAGGCAGCACACCATGCTTACGGGCAACTTCCTGGATGACCGGCTGCGCCGCTGCCTGGCCACGGGCCAGTGGGGTGTAGGCGGTGAGCAGCAGGTCATGGCGGCGCGCGTAATCAAGCAGCGGTTGCTGGCCAAGTAGCACATGGTATTCCACCTGGATCGCCGACAACGGTGCGCCCAGGGTTTCCATCACCTGGCGCAGCAGCCCAAGCGGGAAGTTGGCCACGCCGATGTGTCGCGCCTTGCCTTCGTCACGCAGCGCTACCAACGTTTCGATGCTGCGGGCCAGGTCCCAGTCCTGGCCGGGCCAGTGAATGTGGAACAGGTCGACGTGCTCGGTGCCCAGCGCGCGCAGGCTGTCTTCCAGTGACTGACGCATGGCCTTGGGTTCCAGGCGGTCCCACCACACCTTGGTGGTCAGGTGGATCTGCTCGCGCGGCACGTCGCTGTCGCGCAGGGCCTGGCCGACAGCCGCTTCGTTGTCGTAAGCGGTGGCGGTATCGATGTGCCGGTAACCCACGTCCAGCGCCTGGCGCACGGCCTGGGTGCACGCGGTGCCAGTCATCGGCCAGGTGCCCAGCCCGATTGCGGGCAGGGCCAGGCCGTTACGGGTGGTGAGCCTTTGCATGTAAATTCCTTGTAGGGTGTGCAGGGTTCGCGGTCGATGGTCGGCGATCAGCACGGCACGGGCCATGCGTGCGGGGCACAAAGTGGTCGATCAGCGAACAGAATTTGCAGTCGGCCTGGACAAGCGGCAATTGAACTTCCTTATGCTGCGCCATCTCTTCTAGAATCCGAACTGTTGCACCCGCCAGGCCATGCCTGTGCGGCCTTCCCTGGGCGCTGCCTGCTGGCGCGCCGTCATCGAGAGAGCCATGAGTTCCAGCACACCGCTGTCCGGCGTCAACCAACCTCTGCGTGGCATCACCCTCGTCGTGGTGGCGACGTTTCTGTTTGCCAGCCACGATGCCTTGTCCAAGTTTCTTGGCGGCCTGTACCCGATCATCATGGTGGTGTGGGCACGCTATTTAGTGCATACGCTGCTGATGGCCGGCATCTTTCTGCCCAAGTCGGGTATGAACGTGCTGCGCACCCGTCGGCCGCTGTTGCAGACGCTGCGTGCCTTGAGCCTGCTCAGCACCAGCCTGTTGTTTACCGCTGGCCTGCAATACCTGCCGCTGGCCGAGGCCACGGCAGTCAACTTTCTTGCCCCGGTGCTGGTCACCGCGCTGTCGGCGCCGCTGCTCAAAGAGCGGGTGACGGTGGGGCAGTGGGTGGCGGTGGTGTTGGGCTTTATCGGCGTGCTGGTGGTAGTACACCCGGGGGGAGCAATGTTCACCCCTGCCATTCTGTACCCGTTCGGTTCGGCGCTGGGGTTCTGCTTCTACCAACTGCTGACCCGCATCCTGGCGGCGCACGACAGCCCGACCACCAGCAACTTCTATGCGGGGCTGTGCAACACCTTGGCGTTGAGTGCGCTGGTGCCGTTTTTCTGGGAAATGCCGCGTTGGGACCATGCGCTGCTGATGCTGGCGTTGGGGGGCTTTGGCATGACGGCGCACCTGCTGCTGACCCAGGCCTTCCGCCATGCGGCGCCAGCGTTGCTGGCACCGTTCAGCTACTGCCAGATCGTGTTTGCCGGGTTGCTCGGGTTCGTGATCTACAGCCAGGTGCCGGATACCTTGAGCCTGGTGGGTATTTCGGTTATTTGCCTCAGTGGGCTGGGTGCGGCGTGGATGCAGCGGCGTAAATGAGGCGCTCGATCTCACAAACGCCAAACTTCTTCAGCCAAGCACCTACCGAGCCATAAACTGCAAAATACGCTCGCGCAACCAGCGCTCGGCGGGGTCGTTGTCCTGGGCACCGCTCCACACCATCGACAGCTCTGCCTCGGTGATATCGAACGGCGCCGGGTCGGCGCGCAAGCTGCCGTCGTCGGCCAGGGCGCAGGCGGCGTAGTCCGGCACCGTGGCGATCATCTCGGTATTGCGTAGCAGGGCGCGCAGGCTGCCGAACTGCGGCACTGCCAGCACCACCTTGCGGCAACGACCGATGCGCGCCAGGTCCAGGTCGATATTGCCGCTCATGTCGCCGGAGAACGACACCATCACATGCGGGCGGGCGCAGTATTCGTCGAGGGTCAGCGGGCCGGGGCGGTCGTCGGCGCGCAGTACCCGCACGCCGATGTTACGCAGCTTGCGGCGTTTGGCGGTGGCCGGCAGGTCGGTGGTGTAGCTCACACCGACCGAAATTTCACCGCTGGCCAGCAAGCCGGGCATCAGCAGGAAGTTGGCACGCCGTACCACCACGCTGATATCCGGGGCCTCTTCGCGAAGGGCCTGCAGAAGCGCTGGGAACAGGCCGAACTCGGCATCGTCCGACAGGCCCAGGCGGAACACGTTGCAACTGCTGGCCGGGTCGAACTCGCGGGCTCGGCTGATGGCGGCGGAAATCACGTCCATGGCCGGGCCCAGCTCGGCGAAGATCTGCATGGCCCTGGGCGTGGGCTCCATGGCCCGGCCGCTACGGATCAGCAGCGGGTCGTCAAACAGCTCGCGCAGGCGGGCGAGGGCGGCGCTGACGGTGGACTGGGTGATGAACAGCTTTTCACCCACGCGGGTCAGGTTGCGTTCGATCATCAGGGCTTCGAACAGCACCAGCAGGTTCATGTCGACGCGGCGCAGGTCGTTGCGGTTCATTGGGCTCGGGTTCCGGGGGTAGAGGGCTTGGCGGTGTATTGAAGCATGTGGGCGGCCTGCTTGCCTTGTATGGATGTGCCTGCCAACGCCTGACAGAGCCAGCCTATCACCCCCTAACAGCCACTCTATTAGAAGTCTGCCCAAGCTCGGCTAGTCTTTCCCCTGGCCCCGCGAATTCCGCGAGCGGGCGGTGTGTCAGCACCTGCGTGCAAGACCGCACCGGCCCGCCGTGACAGCTTCGCAAGCCCCGTGTAGACCTGATGAGGGGTAGCACGAGCCCACACGCTCGGCTGAAAGAACACCTGGCATAGACCGGAAATCTGGATAACCGACCCAAAGGTACCCGCAGATGTCGAACGAATCGAAATGCCCGTTCCATCAAACCGCAGGTGGCGGCACCACCAACCGTGACTGGTGGCCTGACCAGCTCAACCTGAGGATTCTTCACCAACATTCGTCCAAGTCCAGCCCTGACCCGGACTTCGATTACGCCAAGGCGTTCAAGAGCCTGGACTTCCAGGCCCTGAAAAAAGACCTGACCGCCTTGATGACCGATTCGCAGGACTGGTGGCCCGCCGACTTCGGCCACTACGGACCGCTGTTCATCCGCATGGCCTGGCACAGCGCCGGTACCTACCGCATTGGTGATGGCCGGGGTGGCGCCGGCTCGGGTCAGCAGCGTTTCGCCCCGCTCAACAGCTGGCCGGACAACGTCAGCCTGGACAAGGCCCGGCGCCTGCTGTGGCCGATCAAGCAAAAGTACGGCAACAAGATTTCCTGGGCCGACCTGATCGTGCTTACCGGCAACGTCGCCCTCGAATCCATGGGCTTCAAGACGTTCGGGTTCTCGGGCGGGCGTGCCGATGTGTGGGAGCCCGATGAAGACGTGTACTGGGGTTCGGAAAAGGTCTGGTTGGGGGGCGATACCCGCTACGGCAAGGACCAGGTCAAGGCGCAGCCGCCAGGCCAGGGTGACCTGGTGGCCGAACCGGCCAAACATGGCGAAGAGCAAAACCGCGACCTGTCGGCCGAGCGCAACCTGGAAAACCCACTGGCCGCCGTGCAGATGGGCCTGATCTACGTGAACCCGGAAGGGCCGGAAGGTAACCCCGACCCGGTGGCTTCGGGCAAGGATATCCGCGAGACCTTCGGCCGCATGGCCATGAACGACGAAGAAACCGTGGCACTGATTGCAGGTGGCCACGCCTTCGGCAAGACCCACGGTGCCGGCCCTGCCGACAACGTCGGCCCGGAGCCGGAAGCTGCAGGCCTGGAGCTGCAGGGGTTGGGTTGGGCCAACAAGTTCGGAAGCGGCAAGGGTGGCGATACCATCACCAGCGGCCTGGAAGTGACCTGGACCTCGACCCCCACCCGATGGAGCAACGAGTACCTCAACAACCTGTTCAACTTCGACTGGGAACTGACCAAGAGCCCGGCCGGTGCCCACCAGTGGCGGCCGAAGGAGGGCAAGGGGGCAGGCACCGTGCCGGATGCCCATGACCCGGCCAAGCGCCACGCGCCTTCCATGCTTACCTCCGACCTGGCGCTGCGCTTCGACCCGATCTACGAACCGATCGCTCGCCGCTTCAAGGACAACCCCGAGCAGTTGGCGGATGCTTTCGCCCGCGCCTGGTACAAGCTGATCCACCGCGACATGGGCCCGCTTGCGCGTTACCTGGGCCCGGAAATGCCCAATGAAGAGCTGCTGTGGCAGGACCCGTTGCCCAAAGCTGAGGCATCCACTCTCAGTGAACAAGACATCGCGGCCCTCAAGGCCAAGGTTTTAGCTTCGGGCTTGAGCGTGGGCGAGCTGGTTTCCACCGCCTGGGCATCGGCCTCGACCTTCCGTGGCTCCGACAAGCGCGGTGGTGCCAATGGCGCCCGCTTGCGCCTGGCGCCGCAGAAGGACTGGGCTGCAAACCAGGGTGTAGACAAGGTGCTGGCGGCGCTGGAGAAGATTCAGGCCGACTTCAACAATGGCGGTAAAAAGGTCTCGATGGCCGACCTGATCGTGCTGGCGGGTACGGCCGCCGTTGAAAAGGCCGCCAAGGATGCCGGCTACAGTGGCAGCGTTGGGTTCCGCCCGGGCCGTGTCGATGCGTCCCAGGCGCAGACCGATGTCGAATCGTTTGCCGTGCTGGAACCGTTGGCCGATGGTTTCCGCAATTTCACCAAGGCTCGCTATAGCGTCAAGGCCGAGAAGCTGTTGCTGGACAAGGCCCAGTTGCTGACCCTGACCGCGCCGGAGCTGACCGTGCTGATCGGTGGCCTGCGCGTGTTGGGCGCCAACCATGGCGGCAGCAAGCAGGGCGTGTTCACCGACAAGCCCGGCACCTTGAGCAATGACTTCTTCCGCAACCTGTTGGACATGGGCGTGGAATGGAAGGCGACTTCGGCAGACAACGAAAGCTTCGAAGGCCGCGATCGCAAGACCGGGCAGGTGAAGTGGACCGGTAGCCGGGTTGACCTGGTGTTTGGTTCGCATGCCCAGTTGCGGGCGCTGAGTGAGGTGTATGGCAGCAGTGATGGGGGTGACAAGTTCGTCCGGGACTTTGTGGCCGCGTGGCAGAAGGTCATGGAGCTGGATCGCTTTGACCTGAAGTAGCAGTGTTTCCGGGGGCGCATCGCGCCCCCTTTGCAGTGGCCATCCCGCCAATTCCAGGTCGGATAGATACAAAAGCGTCCTCGTCGGTTCTGTTGCAATGCTTCTCAGGCGGCAAGCCTGAACAGCGTGCTTACAACGACAAGGAACCCCGACCATGCAAATGCCCAAGACCCTGAAAATCCGCAATGGCGACAAGGTGCAGCCAACCTTCTCGGCCCAGGAATATGCGGCCCGCCATGCCCGGCTGCGGGCCTACATGGACGAGCAGGACATCGAAGCGGCGATCTTCACGTCGTACCACAACGTCAACTACTACAGCGATTTTCTCTACTGCTCGTTCGGCCGCCCCTATGCGCTGGTGATCACCCAGGACAAGGTGGTCTCGATCAGTGCCAACATCGACGGCGGGCAACCCTGGCGGCGCACGGTGGGCACTGACAACATCGTCTACACCGACTGGCAGCGCGACAACTTCTTCGTCGCCATCCAGCAGGCCCTGCCGCTGGCCTCGCGCATTGGCGTGGAGCATGACCACCTCAACCTGCAGAACCACGGCAAGCTCGCCGCCTGCTACCCCAAGGCCGAGCTGGTAGACATCGGTGCACCCTGCATGCGCATGCGCATGATCAAGTCGGCCGAGGAGCAGGCGCTGATTCGCCATGGCGCGCAGGTGGCCGATATCGGCGGTGCGGCGGTGGTAGAGGCGCTGCGCGATCAAGTGCCTGAATATGAAGTGGCATTGCATGCCACCCAGGCGATGGTCCGGGAAATTGCCAAGCGCTTCCCCGATGCCGAGCTGATGGACACCTGGACCTGGTTCCAGTCCGGGCTCAACACCGACGGTGCGCACAACCCGGTAACCAGCCGCCGCGTGGGCAAGGGTGAAATCCTCAGCCTCAACTGCTTCCCGATGATCGCTGGCTACTACACCGCGCTGGAGCGCACACTGTTCCTCGACCATTGCCCGGACGAGCACCTGCGCCTGTGGCAGGCCAACGTCGAGGTACACGAGGCCGGGTTGAAGCTGGTACGTCCGGGCATGCGCTGCAGCGATATCGCCCGTGAACTGAACGAGATTTTCCTGCGCCACGACCTGCTGCAATACCGCACCTTCGGTTATGGCCACTCGTTCGGCACCTTGAGTCACTACTACGGCCGCGAAGCCGGGCTGGAGCTGCGCGAAGACATCGACACGGTGCTGGAGCCGGGCATGGTGGTGTCGATCGAACCGATGATCATGCTGCCTGAAGGGCGACTGGGGGCGGGCGGGTATCGCGAGCATGACATCCTGATCGTCACTGACCACGGCGCTGAGAACATCACCCGATTCCCGTATGGGCCGGAGCACAACATCATTCGCAAGTAAGCATCGGTGGTGCCTCGTCGCGGCTTCAGCCGCGATGAGGCCAGCCCAGACAACAAAAAAATCACTGTATGACCACCAGACCCTGCCTCCAATTAAAAGAACCAGAGGGTATCCGTCATGTCCAGCACCACACTTGACCCATCCACCGTCGACGGCCCCGCGCTCAGTGCCGAACGCCAGGCCCTGCGCAAGGCCGCCCGGGCCAGTTTCATGGGCAACTTCGTCGAGTGGTTCGACTACGCCGCCTACGGCTACCTCGCCACCATCATCGCCGCCACCTTCTTCCCGCAAACCGATAAGACCACCGGCTTGCTGGCCACCTTTGCAGTGTTTGCCCTGTCGTTCCTGGTGCGGCCACTGGGCGGCATTGTCTGGGGCCATTTCGGCGACCGCCATGGCCGGCGCAACGCACTGTCGTGGTCGATCCTGATCATGTCGGTATCCACGTTTTGCATTGGCCTGTTGCCCGGTTATGCGCAAATCGGCCTGTGGGCACCCTGCCTGCTGTTGCTGATCCGCCTGGTGCAGGGCTTTTCGGCTTCGGGCGAGTACGCCGGTGCCGCCGCGTTTTTGGCTGAATACGCACCGCCTGGACGGCGCGGCTTGTACACCAGCATCGTGCCGGCCAGCACCGCAGCGGGGTTGCTGTTTGGTGCGGCATTCGTGGCGGTACTGCACGAGCTGCTCAGCAGCGAAGCCCTGCATGAATGGGGCTGGCGGCTGCCGTTCCTGCTGGCGGCGCCGTTTGGCCTGGTAGGGCGTTATATCCGCATGAGCCTGCAGGACACCCCCAAATTTCTGGAGATGGAGCAGCGCCTGGAAAACAAAGCCTGCATGGCGCAGGCGCCAATACGCGAACTGATGAGCCAGCACCGCCGCAGCCTGGCCATCGGCATTGGCGTTACCTGCCTGAACGCCGTGGCGTTCTACCTGCTGCTTAGCTACATGCCGACCTACCTGTCCACTGAAATGGGCATGAGCGAGCGGGATTCGTTCATTGCCTCGACGGTGTCGCTGGCCACCTATATCGGCTTGATCTTCCTGATGGGGCGTTTGTCCGACCAGTTTGGCCGCAAGACCATGCTGGTGGTGGCGTCGCTGTTGTTCCTGGGGCTGACCGTGCCGTTGTTCCGCCTGCTCGATGGGCAGCCGCTGGTGGTGATCCTGGCGATCCAGATTTGCTTCGGGGCGGTACTGGCGATGAACGACGGGACCTTGCCGTGCCTGCTGGCGGAGATTTTCCCGACCCGGGTGCGTTTCAGTGGCTTTGCCCTGAGCTTCAATCTGGCCAACGCGCTGTTTGGCGGGACTGCGCCGTTCATTGCCACCTGGCTGATCCAGGTGACCGGCAGCAAGCTGGCGCCGGCGGGGTATTTGCTGGCGGCGGCACTGGTCGCGCTGGTGGCCATGCTGATGTGTCGGGAAACGGCGCACTCGGCTCTTGAAGATTAGTTGACCTGTACCGGCCTCTTTGCGGGTAAACCCGTGAAGAGGCCGGTAAAAGCGATACAAAAACTTGAATTAATGCAGCGAAGCCTGCCGCCGCTCCCCCAGCGGCGACAACCCGAAGAATCGGCTATAGCTCTTGGAAAAATGCGCCGGCGAACTGAACCCGCAAGCCAACGCCACCTCCCGCACCTGCACATCACTGCGCAGCAGCAACTCCCGCGCCCTCGACAGCCGTAACTCCAGGTAATACTGGCTGGGCGTACGCTGCAGGTACTTGTGAAACAGCCGCTCCAACTGGCGCACGGTCACTTCATTGAGGCTGGCCAGCTCTTCCAGCCCCAGCGGTTCTTCCAGATTGGCTTCCATGATCGCCACCACCTGGCTCAGCTTGGGTTGGGCGCTGCCCAACAGGGTGCGCAGCGGCACCCGCTGGCGCTCGCGCTCGCCCCGCATGCGGTCGCACAGCAACAGCTCGGCCGCCTTGGCCGCGATGTCCTGGCCGCCAGCCTCGCGGGCTACCAGTTGCAGCATCATGTCCATGGCTGCCACACCGCCCGAGCAGGTGTAGCGGTCGCGGTCCAGTTCGAACAGCTGGCTGGAGATCACGATGCCGGGGAAGTGTGCCTGCAATGTCGGCAAGTCTTCCCAGTGGATGGTGCAGCGGTAGCCCTTTAGCAGTTCGGCCTTGGCCAGCAGGTAGCTGCCGGTACAGATACCGCCCAACGGCATGTGTTGGCGGGCCAGCTGGCGCAACCAGTCGATCAACGGACGGTTACCTCGACTACGGTCGATGGGGTTGGCACCCACCACCAGCAGGGTATCCAGTGCGGGCGCGTTGGCGATGCTGTAGTCGGGTAAGACGCGCATGCCGTTGCTGGCCGTCACTGGCGCATCGTCTGCTGCGATGAGCACACTGCGAAACAGTGGCTTGCGCGCGGCCAGGTTGGCCATGCGCAAGGTTTCTACCGCAGAGGCCAGGCCGATGGTGGTGAAATTGGGCAAAATCAGAAAGCCGAAGGTCTTCGCGGAACAACTCTTTACAATAGACGGCGATGGGGTTGCAGAAGCGGGGTGGACCATTGCGCTGTTCCTGTGCAAGCTGAGGCATAGTTCGTCAGGGGCAGTGAGAAAATACAGCCTCGCGTGGTTCTTGTTTTTATAGGTCGTTGCCGGGTCGATCTTACACCCCCGGCGCAGCGACCAGGAATGGCCCCGCCGGCTGGCAGGGCCGACAGTGATTGCACAGAGAAGGTGATCGTTCGTGAACCCCGAATCCATGCTGGCGGCATTGCCAGGCTACGCCATGTCGCCCGAGTCGATCCAGGTGCTGCCCGATGCCAAGGCCTACCGCGCCTGCCTGTTCGAGCGCATCCGCGCTGCAACCCGGCGCATCGTCATCGTTGCGTTGTACTTGCAGGAAGACGAGGCCGGCCAGGAAGTGCTGGATGCCTTGTACCAGGCCAAGGCCGAGCGGCCGGGCCTGGAAATCACTATCGTGGTCGACTGGTTCCGTGCCCGCCGTGGCCTGCTCGGGGCCGGTCGCCAGCCGGGTAACGCCGCCTGGTACCAGGCCCAGCGCCAGTTGCGCGGGCTGGATATCGTCATTCACGGGGTGCCAGTGCAGACCCGTGAGTTGTTCGGTGTGTTGCACCTGAAGGGCAGCATCATCGACGACTGTGTGATCTACACCGGCGCCAGCCTGAACAACGTGTACCTGCACCGCTTCGACCGTTATCGCCTGGACCGCTATCACCTGTTCCAGTCACCGGCGCTGGCCGACGCCATGGTCGGCCTGGTAGCGCGCCTGCTGCACCACACCGCCACACCACGCCTCGACTTGCCCGCACCACCCGCCACCCGTAGCCTGCGCGGCGACATTCGGCGCTTGCGTGCGCGGTTGCGGCGCATGGCGTACGAGGCACCGGCCGCCGTGCCTGGGGAGGGGTTGCGGGTGGTGCCACTGTTGGGCGTGGGCCGTGGCAACCCGTTGAACCGGGCGCTGTGCGCCCTGCTAGCGGCGGCGCGCACGCACATCATCATCAGCACGCCGTATTTCAACCCGCCACGGGTGGTGATGCGTGAGCTCGACCATGCGCTGGAGCGGGGCGTGCACGTTGAGCTGATCGTGGGTGACCGCACGGCCAACGACTTCTACATCGCCCCCGGTGAGCCGTTCAGTGCCAGTGGCGCTTTGCCTTATCTGTATGAAGACAACCTGCGAGGCTTCGCCCGGCGCCGCCACGCGGCCATTACCCGTGGCCAGCTGGAAGTGCGGATCTGGAACGATCCCGGGCATACCTTCCACGCCAAGGGCGTGTGGGTCGACCAGCGCTATTCGCTGCTGACCGGCAACAACCTGAACCCGCGGGGGTTCAACCTGGACCTTGAGAACGGCCTGCTCATCGATGACCCGCTGGGGCAGTGGCTGGCGCCACGAGAGGCGGAGCTGGCCGAGTTGCGCCGGTTTGCGCCGAAAATCGGCTCGGCCGAGGCGTTGGGGGTCAAGGCCGAGCACCCCAAGGAAGTGCGCAAGTTCCTGCGGCGGTTGCGTTATAGCCGGTTGGAGCCGTTGATCAAGCGGGTGCTCTGAGCCCTTGCACTCTTCCAAAAGCCGTGCCCGCGCCTACAGGGACCGCGCCGGCTCGGCGACCTTAGCTAAGCCTGTGCTTGTCTGAGTGCTCACGGGCGGGCAACGGGTGCGTTTTCTTGGGTGAATGCATCGCGATTTGAGTGGTGAACACGACCGCTTGATGTCAATATGATATTGCTTGCGCACGACCATGGACAGGGGCTGGGCTATCATTTGCAGGCAACCGTGCAAGGCCCCTCTGAAAAGTCATCACGAGCGCATACAATCGGGCCTTTTCTTCGTTAACCAGATAGGCCAATGCGTATATGGCGCTAGATCCACCCACGATGCTGACCATCTCGGTCGCCCTGGCAGCAGCAGCTGCGTTGTACCTGGCGATTGAGTGGCGCAGCGTCCGCGAAACCTCTTTGCTGTTCTGGAGTGCAGGTTTTGCCACCATTACTGTCGGCTGTGTTCTGGCCTTGCTACGCGGGATCGGCTTGCTGTTCATCGGCATCTGGTTCGCCAATGGCTTGCTGGTGGTTGCGCACTGGTTTTTCCTGATGGGCGTGTTGCGTTTTACCCAAGACCGTTTGTCGCGGGCCTGGTTATTGGTTGTGGTCGTGTGGTTCGCCTTGCTTTTGCTGCCCGTGGGGCCGCAGTGGTCGAAGGTGATGTTGATGGTCAACTCGCTGCTGGTGGCCGCGCTGACGTTGAAGGCCAGCTTCCTGTTGCGGCCGCACGGCAAGTCGCTGAGCGTGGGCGCGGTGCAGCTGCGCTATGTGTTGCTGCTTCACGGGCTGTTCTACGTGGCCAAGGCGGTCATTGCGATCACGCCGGGCACCTTGATTGACCTGGCCACCTTTGGCGGGCTGATCATTCAGATTTCCCTGGTCGAGGGGGCGATGGCGATCATGCTGATTGCCTTGTCGATGACGGGGACCGTGCGTTATCGACGCGAGGAGCGGATTGCCAGGTTGGCCGCGCGCGACCCGTTGACTGCGCTCTACAACCGCCGCGCGCTGGAAGTGCGGGCCGGGCATTTCTTCAAGGAAGTGAGCCCGGCGCAACCCGGGGCCTTGCTGCTGATCGACATCGACAACTTCAAGCTGGTCAACGACCTGCATGGGCATATCGCGGGTGATCGCTTGCTGATTGCCCTGAGCGAACTCATTCGCACAGGACTGCCCGAGCGCTCGCTGGCAGCGCGTTTGGGCGGTGATGAGTTCGTCATCTTGCTGTGCGGGGCGAGCAGCGAGCGGGTCATGGAGTTGGGTGGGCTATTGCGTGAACAGTTCCAGCAGTACGCCAGCAAGACCGTGCCTACACCGCAGGCGGTCACCTTGAGTATCGGTGCCAACCTGTTCGAGCAGCCGCCGGCCAGCCTGGCGGCGTTGATCGAGCAGGGGGATGTGGCGTTGTACCAGTCCAAACGCAGTGGGCGGGACAGTATCCGGTTTGTAGAGCGGCCTATGGCAGACCTTAGCCAATAGGCCATCGGGGCCGCCAAGCGGCCCCGATGTTATGGGCTATCAGGTCACCACCTGGTAGCACGGTACATACGCCGCGCCGCCGGGCAGCTTCATCCGGTGCTGGTCGACGAAGGCCTGCAACAGCCGGCCCAGCGGGTCCAGCACGGCGCTGTCGCCACGGATCTGGTACGGCCCGTGCTCCTCGATCAGGCGGATGCCCTTGTCTTTCACGTTACCCGCAACAATGCCGGAAAACGCCCGGCGCAGGTTGGCTGCCAGTTCATGGGGCGGCAGCTCGCGGCGCAGGTCCAGCTCGGCCATGGCCTGGTGGGTCGGGTCGAACGGGCGCTGGAAGCTCTCCTCGATCTTCAGCAGCCAGTTGAAGTGGAAGGCATCGTTACGCTCGCGGCGGAACTGCTTGACCTCTTTGAGCCCTTCGACCATGTGCCGGGCAACTTCCGCCGGGTCGTCGATGATGATTTCGTACAGCCGGTGCGCTGCTTCACCCAAGGTGGCGCCGACAAAGGCATGCAACTGCTGCAGGTAAGGCTCGGCACTGCGCGGGCCGGTGAGTACCACCGGGAACGGCAGGTCGTGGTTGTCCGGGTGCATGAGGATGCCCAGCAGGTACAGGAACTCCTCGGCCGTGCCGGCACCGCCCGGGAAGATGATGATGCCGTGGCCGACACGTACGAAGGCTTCCAGGCGCTTCTCGATGTCCGGCAGGATCACCAGTTCGTTGACGATAGGGTTGGGCGCTTCGGCGGCGATGATGCCCGGTTCGGTCAGGCCCAGGTAACGGCTGCCGTGCATGCGCTGCTTGGCGTGGGCGATGGTGGCGCCCTTCATCGGCCCCTTCATCACGCCAGGGCCGCAGCCGGTGCACACGTCCAGTTTACGCAGGCCAAGCTCGTGGCCGACCTTCTTGGTGTACTGGTATTCCTCGGTGCTGATCGAGTGGCCGCCCCAGCACACCACCATTTTTGGCTCCACGCCCGGGCGCAGGGTGCGCGCGTTGCGCAGCAGGTGGAAGACGTAGTCGGTGATGCCCTGGGAGCTTTCCAGATCGATGCGCTGGCTGGCCAGTTCGCTTTCGGTGTAGACGATGTCGCGCAGGGCGCTGAACAGCATTTCACGGGTGCTGGCGATCATTTCGCCATCGACGAAGGCGTCGGCCGGGGCATTCAAGAGCTCCAGGCGGACACCGCGGTCCTGTTGGTGGATTCTCACCTCGAAGTCCTTGTAGGCCTCGAGAATGGTCTTGGCATTGTCGACATGGGCGCCGGTGTTGAGGATGGCCAGGGCGCACTGGCGGAACAGGGTGTAAAGGCTACCGGTACCGACTTCACTCAGTTGCTGCACTTCACGTTGTGACAGCGTTTCCAGGCTGCCTTTGGGGCTGACGGATGCATTGATGACATTGCGTTGAGGCATCTAAGTCTTTCCTGTGCGGGTAAAACATCCTTCTTTGACAACACCATACCGAGAAATGTGGGCGGCAACGAGAGGGCTAGTGAAAAAGCTTGAGGCCGGGTTGGCTTCTTCGCGTATTTACCCGCGAAGAAGCCAACCCGGCCTCAAGTCAGCCCAACAGCTTCTGCACGCCGACTGTAATCGCCAAACCACCCCCGACCAGCCACAGGTTGAGAATCGCCCCGGTCGCCAGCGCCTTCGGCCCAGCCTGGCGGATCTGGCTGAAGCGGGTTTCCATCCCCAGTGCCGTCATGGCCATGGTCAGGGCAAAGGTGTCCAGGCTGTTCACCGCCTGGGTCACGCTACCAGGCAGCACCTGCAACGAGTTCACCAGTACCAGAGCGAGGAAGCCGAAGGCGAACCAAGGCATGGCGATACGCCCATTGCCCTGCGCCTGGCCGGCTTTGCGCGAACGGCTGATCCACAGGCCTACCACCAACAGTACCGGCACCAGCAACATTACCCGGGTCATCTTGACGATGGTTGCGATATGGGTGGCTTCAGGGCTTACGTTACTGGCGGCGCCAACCACCTGGGCCACTTCATGAATAGTGCCGCCCAGGAACAACCCGGCACCCATCGTGTCGAGGTGCAGCCAGCCGGCGTTGATGGCCAGCGGGTACAGGAACATCGACAAGGTGCCGAACAGCACCACGCTACCGACTGCCATGGCGCTCTTGTGCGGGGCACTGCGCAGTGCCGATTCGAAGGCCAGCACCGCAGCGGCGCCGCAGATGGCGCTACCGGCGGCCGTCAGTAAGGCAGTATCGCGGTCCAGCTTGAACAGTTTCATGCCGCACCACAGGCCGATCAACAGTGTGCTAGATACCACCAGCAGCGACACGATAAGCCCCGACCAGCCGACTTCGGCGATCTCCTGCAGGCTGACGCGCAGGCCAAAGAAGGCCACGGCGATGCGCAACAGGCCGCGCGCAGAAAAGTTGATACCCGCCGCCCAGCTAGCCGGTACGCCGTCACGCAGCGCGTTGCCATACAGCGCACCGGCGACAATACCGACGATCAGCGGGCTGATGCCCAGGTTGGCGATGGCGGGCATGGCGGCCAGCTGAGTGACCGCGAGCGCGAACAACGCCACGAACAGGATGCCATTGAGCCGCCCTCGGGTAGAGAGGGTAGGTGCAAAAGCAGGGTTGGACGGAACCGTGGCCATGTGAGTCCTCCGGAAAGGTATTTCGACAAGGCCTACGTTAATCTGGTTATAAGCTTATAAAAAATCGTAATTTAGGATGGCAAATATCCGAATAGCTGATATTTTTCATTCATGACCCCAGAACAGCTGATAACGTTCGCCACCGTTGCCGAGCATGGCAACATCAGCCATGCGGCCCAGGCCCTGCATCTGTCGCAGCCGGCTGTGTCCGGCCAGCTCAAGCTGTTGCAGGAGGCGTTTGGCGAGCCGCTCTATCAACGTGCCGGCCGTGGTGTACGGTTGACGGCGGCTGGCGAGCAACTGCTGGCCAATGCCGAGCGCCTGCGTGAAACCTTTCGTCAGGCGCAGGCGCTGCGCGAAGCCATGCGCGGGCTGGAGCGCGGGACCTTGCGCATCGGTGCCAGCACCACGCCGGCCAGCTACCTGCTGCCTTACTTGATTGCCGATTTCCACGGGCGCTATCCAGACGTGCTGGTCACCACTTCACATGGCAACACGGCGGAAATTGTTGCCGCCCTGGACAGTGTCGATATCGCCCTGATCGAAGGCCCGCCGGGACAGGAGCTGCCGCTGGGCACGGAAGTGACGGCATGGCGTGAGGACGAGATCGTGGCCATCGTGCCACGGGGTCACCCCTTGGCTGACAGTGATCAGCAGACGCTGGCGTCACTGGGAGCCTGCCCACTGGTGCTGCGCGAAAGCGGCTCGGGTGTGCGGCAAATCGTCGAGCGGGCGTTTGCCCGTGAGGGTGTGGCGATGCGCGTGGCGCTGGAGATTGCCGGGGTGGAAGGGGTGAAGGAGGCGGTACGGGCCGGGATGGGGGTTGGCTTTGTGTCGGCGATGTCCATTCGCCATGAAGATGGGGCGCTGCACCGGCTGCAGGTTACGCCGCAGGCGCTGGTGCGTCGGTTCTCCATTCTGGTGCCGCATGCGGCAACCCCCTCGCGGGCGGCTGCGCGGTTTCTTGAGTTGTGTGTTGGCAGGCAATTTGGCTGGGGCGGCGTGCGGCTACGATAGTTCCGGATACCGCGGGATTACGCAGAACCCAAGCGATCGCTACAGCCGCCGCACCGACCCCGTGCCTGACACCGATATCTGCCATGACTTCTACCAAAGCGAGGTTCTTGCTTAGGCGAGGTTCCTGGAAATCCGCGCTGCGCGTTTTTCGCCAGTCGTCATCGGGCAGTTGTGCAATTCGCTCGCGGCTCATGCTTCCCGTCAATAGGCCAGATTGCAACGTTGAGTAGGCAATGACTGACCTGGTAAAAATATCAGTTTCCAAACCACGAATGTCTATCTAGGGTGAAGGCATCTGAGGCTTGGGATAGTTTTGCCATGGATTGTCTCCTTCGGGGTGTAAGTCTCCAGAGTCGTCCGAACCTTGATCTAGCCTATACGGTTTACGGTTTCTCTGAGCTGTCACAACATTCGTCCATTATCGGATTCGCCGGACAGCGGCGTGACGCAGTGCATGGCTTGTATCCGCTAGGAAATGGTCGGCGTCTGTATAGCCCTTCAATCTGCCGCTTTACCAGCCCTGACTCTATAAGCCCGTTTGGTAGCGGGGGGATAAATGCGTATGCCTATTGCTCAGGTGATCCTGTGAATTATGTTGACCCTTCTGGGTCTTCCAGAAATGCCTCCAGGGGACAAGTGAACCCTCGAATGAGTCTGGATATCAATGTTTTGCAAAAAGAGGGTTTTCCATCAAGCTTGCAGCCACAGCTTTCACATTTCCGGAAAGTGGCGAAGGGAATACATCGGGGGACGATGGAAAAGAGTGTTGTAGCTGCACGGTTATATAAGCACGGGGCTCCGCACTATGGGTACACCCGATGGGATCTAAAATACAATTTTGAAACCGATGGGTTTGCAGCGGATTTCGTGGCTGGCAGCCCCATTTTTCATTTGCCGGTTGGTCACTATGAGACGAAGCTGAATATCTTTGTGTTGGGCGTGGGACCTTTTAAACCCGCACGAGGGCTCGGAAATTATAAATCTTACGAAGTCAGTAAAAGAGATCTTAGGAGTTTCTCTCTTCCTGCTGCTCAGCACGAGAGACCGCAGCTAGCAGGGTCAGCGTGGCGTGAAGTTGCTAAAGCAATGTGGGATGTGCGTTTCCAAAGGGAGATTGACCGGTTTGATAGGATGCTTGAGCGCTATGGACCACCAGAAGCGCCGCCTTCTCCACCCCCTAGGCGAAGCTAACTCTAGAAGTAAGCCTTCTCGCTTCGTCAAGCAGGCGCGGCATGCGTTGAGCCGCGCCCAGGACAGATATTCAGTGCGCGCAGCGACTGGTGTCCCCTTGCTCCGCAGGTGCTTTGCGCGCGTCAGCTAGAATAGTCGCCAGCACGATCAGCGCAGCACCCGCAGCCATGCGCAGGCTCGGTTGGTCACCAAACAACCACCATGCCCCGATGATCGCGCACACCGGCTCCAGCGCGATGATCATGCCGGCAATGCGGGCTTCCAGGCCTTCCAGGCTCTTGACGAACAGGAACTGCGACAACCCGGTGCAGAACACACCCAACAAGGCCAGGTCGACCCAGTCGCTGCCTGCCAGGCGGGTGCTGCCCAGCAGGTCGAAAGTCGGTACCACCAACACCAGGCCGGCGGTAACCATCTTGCGGGCGATGTGTGCTTGCCTGATCGCGATATCGGCAGTTGCCTTGCTACGCCGCGTCACTCTTCGCCGTAGTTCATGATCGACAACAGGCGGATGGGCACCTGCACCAGCTGTTCGGGGCCATGCGGGGTCTCACCGTCGAAGGTCAGGCTGTCGCCAGCGTGCATGTGATAGAGCTGGTTGCCATGGCGGTACACCAGTTCGCCTTCCAGCAGGTGGAGGAATTCGGTGCCCGGGTGGGCGAAGGTCGGGAACTCTTCGCTGGCGTCATCCATGCTCACCATGTAAGCCTCGAAGTTCTTTTTCGGCCCCCTGGCGTGATTGAGCAAATGGTAGGTGTGGCCCTTCTCGGTGCCGCGGCGCACCACCTCCAGCCCTTCGCCGGCCTTCACCAGCAAGGCATTGCCGTCGGGCTGGTCATATTGGCTGAACAGCTTGGCCATCGGCATGCCCAGTACGTCGCACAGGCGGCTGAGGGTGTCGAGGCTGGTGGACACCTGGGCGTTCTCGATCTTGCTCAGCATGCCCTGGCTGATGCCGGCGATGCGCGCCACATCGGCGAGCTTGAGGGACTGGGCCTGGCGCTGGCGCTTGATCTGCAGGCCCAGGTACTGCTCCAGGCGAAGGCGCGGTTCGGTTTCGGTCGACATCGAATGTCCTGCACGGTTTCAGTTCAAGAATAAAGATTTCGCACTGGGAAAGTGCGAAAAGCAGCTGCGTTGGCTGCTTCTTTCCTCGGGTGAAAACAAGTTTCCCATAAATAGAGCTTAAATATCAGCCTGGGTTTTGAGTTGTCTGTGCGGGCCTCATCGCGGTCAAGCCCGCTCCTACAGGGGCTGCGGTGTATTTTTGCAGGAGCGGGCTTACCCGCGATGAGGCCAGATCAGGCGGTACACAAGGGCGCTGTGGACAGAGTTGGCAAGCGCATTGCATTCCTGTGGGGAAATTAAGTTTCTCATGCGGAATCATTGCCCCTTACCCAGGAGTGTTCAACCCATGTTGCCAGCAGAAACCCAGCGCACCCTCGACCAGCACGGCATCAAGTACGTGCTGGCGCAGTTCGTCGATATCCATGGCTCGGCGAAGACCAAATCGGTGCCGGTCTCGGGCCTGAAGATGGTGGCCGAAGAGGGCGCCGGCTTTGCCGGGTTCGCCATCTGCGGCATGGGCATGGAGCCGCACGGCCCGGACTTCATGGCCCGTGGCGACCTTTCCACCTTGATCCCGGTACCGTGGCAGCCGGGGTACGGCCGGGTGGTGTGCGTGGGGCATGTCAACGGCCAGCCCTGGCCTTACGACAGCCGCTATGTGTTGCAACAACAGGTGCAACGCCTGGCCGACAAGGGCTGGACCTTGAACACCGGCCTGGAGCCGGAATTCAGCCTGTTCCGCCGTGACGAAGGCGGCAAGCTGCAACTGGTGGATGCCTCCGACAACCTCGACAAGCCTTGCTACGACTACAAGGGCCTGTCGCGCTCGCGGCTGTTTCTCGAGCGCCTGACCGAGGCCCTGCAACCGGTAGGCTTCGACATCTACCAGATCGACCACGAAGACGCCAACGGCCAGTTCGAGATCAACTACACCTACAGCGACGCCATGGAGTCGGCCGACCGCTTTACCTTCTTCCGCATGGCCGCCGGTGAAATCGCCAACGACCTGGGGATGATCTGCTCGTTCATGCCCAAGCCCGACCCCAAGCGTGCCGGCAATGGCATGCACTTCCACCTCTCGCTGGCCAGCAGCACCAACAAGAACCTGTTCCACGACGCGTCCGACAGCAGCGGCATGGGCCTGTCGAAGCTGGCCTACCACTTTGCCGCAGGGCTCCTGGCCCACGGCCCGGCGTTGTGTGCCTTCGCGGCACCGACGGTCAATTCCTACAAGCGGCTGGTGGTGGGGCGTTCCTTGTCGGGTTCGACGTGGGCGCCGGCCTTCGTGGCCTGGGGGGCCAACAACCGCTCGGCGATGGTGCGCATCCCGTATGGCCGCCTGGAGTTCCGCCTGCCGGACGCCGGCTGCAACCCGTACCTGGTTACCGCCGCGATCATCGCCGCCGGGCTCGATGGCATCGACCGCCAGTTGGAGCCGGGCGAGATGTGCAACGAGAACCTTTACAACCTCAGCCTTGAAGAAATTGCCGCACGCGGCATCAAGACCCTGCCGCAATCGCTGAAGGAAGCCGCCGACGCGCTCGAAGCCGACCCGTTGTTCCGCGAGGTGTTGGGCGCCGAGATTGTCGACGAGTTCATCAAGCTCAAGCGCATGGAGTGGGTGGAGTACTGCCGCCATGTCTCCGACTGGGAAATCCAGCGTTACACCGAGTTCTTCTGACCGCCCCAATCCTCTGGGCGGCCAATACGACAGCGACCGCCCACTGCCTAGTAAGGAGCATCACCATGTGTGGAATCGTAGGTCTGTACCTGAAAAAGCCCGAGCTGGAGGCCCAGCTTGGCAAACTCTTCGAACCCATGCTCGAAGCCATGACCGACCGTGGCCCGGACAGCGCAGGCTTTGCCATCTACGGCGACGAGGTGGCGGATGGCTGGGTCAAGCTGACCCTGCAAGCCACGGATATCAACTACGACTGGGCCACCCTGATGGGCCAGCTGGAGGGGCGCCTGGGCTGCTCGCTTGACGGGTTCCAGAATGCCAGCGCGGCGGTGCTCAAAGTGCATACCAGCGAAGCGGCTGCCCGCCAGGCACTGAGCGAACTGGCCCCGGCCGTGCGCATCATGAGCGCCGGGCAAAGCATCGAAATCCTCAAGGGTATGGGCCTGCCGGCTGAAATCTCCAGCCGTTTCGGCCTGGCCGGCATGAAGGGCAGCCACATCATTGGCCATACCCGCATGGCCACCGAAAGCGCCGTGACCATGGAAGGCAGCCACCCGTTTTCCACCGGTGCCGACCTGTGCCTTGTGCACAACGGCTCGCTGTCCAACCACTTCCGCCTGCGCCAGGAACTGAAGCGCGAAGGCATCAGTTTCGAAACCGATAACGACACCGAAGTGGCCGCCGGCTACCTGACCTGGCGCCTGCAGCAGGGCGATACCCTGGCCCAGGCCCTGGATGGCGCGCTGGAAGACCTGGACGGCTTCTTCACCTTCGCCATCGGCACCCGCAACGGCTTTGCCGTGATCCGCGACCCGATTGCCTGCAAGCCGGCAGTGCTAGCCGAGACCGAAGACTACGTGGCCATGGCCTCGGAATACCAGGCACTGGCCAGCCTGCCGGGTATCGAGCATGCCAAGGTCTGGGAGCCGGCTCCGGCCACCCTGTACGTCTGGGAGCGCGAAAGCGCCTGACCTGCCACCGAACCTCTGGAGAACCTTATGAAAACGATCGACCTTTCCAGCACTTCGGTGCGTGTGCTCAACCAGTCCCTGCACGGTGAGGTGCAAGACCACGAATGGCGGGTGACCCACCCCGATGGCAAACACAACCTGGCCGTGGGCATCAACGCCGCCGTGGCGGTGGATATCGAAGGCCACGCTGGCTACTACTGCGCCGGCATGAACCAGCAGGCCAGCGTGACCGTGCATGGCAACGTGGGCGTGGGCGTGGCCGAAAACATGATGTCTGGCTCGGTGCGGGTCAAGGGCAGTGCCTCCCAGGCCGCTGGCGCCACCGCCCATGGCGGGCTGCTGGTGATCGAGGGTGATGCCGGTGCCCGTTGCGGCATTTCCATGAAAGGCGTGGACATCGTGGTGGGCGGCAGCATCGGCCACATGAGCTGCTTCATGGGCCAGGCCGGGCGCCTGGTGGTGTGTGGTGATGCCGGCGATGCGTTGGGCGACTCGCTGTACGAGGTGCAGATTTACGTCAAAGGCTCGGTGCAGTCGCTGGGCTCGGACTGCATCGAAAAAGAAATGCGCGCCGAGCACCTTACAGCGTTGCAGGAGCTGCTGAACAAGGCAGGCCTGGAGCACAAGGCCGCCGATTTCAAACGCTACGGCTCGGCCCGCCAGCTGTACAACTTCAAAGTCGACAACGCCAGCGCGTACTGATCCAGGAGCATTCCCATGAGCGAACAATTCCCCCCGGTACTGCGTGAGTCGGCCACCTTCGATCGCCTGACCATCCAGGAAATCCAGCGTGCCGCCGAAACCGGCATCTACGACATTCGCGGTGGTGGCACCAAACGCCGTGTGCCGCACTTCGACGACCTGCTGCTGCTGGGTGCCAGCGTGTCGCGCTACCCGCTGGAAGGCTACCGCGAGAAGTGCGGCACCGATGTGGTGCTGGGCAACCGGTTTGCGAAAAAGCCGATCCACCTGAAAATCCCGGTGACCATCGCCGGTATGAGCTTCGGCGCGCTGTCGGCCAATGCCAAGGAAGCGCTGGGCCGTGGTGCGACCATCGCCGGCACCAGCACCACCACCGGCGACGGCGGTATGACCCCTGAAGAACGCGGTCAGTCGCAGCATCTGGTGTACCAGTACCTGCCGTCGCGCTATGGCATGAACCCGGATGACCTGCGCAAGGCCGATGCTATCGAGATCGTCCTCGGCCAGGGCGCCAAGCCGGGCGGTGGCGGCATGCTGTTGGGCATGAAAGTCACCGAACGGGTGGCCGGCATGCGCACCTTGCCGATTGGTGTCGACCAGCGCAGCGCCTGCCGCCACCCCGATTGGACCGGGCCGGACGACCTGGCGATCAAGATTGCCGAGATCCGTGAAATCACTGACTGGGAAAAGCCCATCTACGTGAAAATCGGCGCCAGCCGCCCGTACTACGACGTCAAGCTGGCAGTGAAGGCCGGTGCCGATGTGATCGTGCTCGACGGCATGCAGGGGGGGACTGCGGCGACGCAGGAAGTGTTCATCGAACACGTCGGCATCCCGATTCTGCCGGCCATCCCGCAGGCAGTGCAGGCCCTTCAGGAAATGGGCATGCACCGCAAGGTGCAGCTGATTGTATCGGGTGGCATTCGCAACGGTGCCGACGTGGCCAAGGCCATGGCACTGGGCGCCGATGCGGTGGCCATTGGTACGGCGGCGTTGATCGCCCTGGGTGACAACCACCCGCGACTGGACAGCGAACTGAAGAAGATTGGCTCGGCGGCCGGCTTCTATGACGACTGGCAGAACGGTCGCGACCCGGCCGGCATCACCACCCAGGACCCGGAGCTGGCCAAGCGCCTGAACCCGGAAGAGGCCGGGCGCCGATTGGCCAACTACCTGCGCGTACTGGTGCTGGAAGCGCAGACCATGGCACGGGCGTGTGGCAAGTCGCACCTGCACAACCTGGACCCGGAGGACCTGGTGGCGTTGACCGTGGAAGCGGCGGCGATGGCACGGGTGCCGCTGGCGGGGACTGCGTGGGTACCGGGCCAGGCGCAGTACTGATCTACCCCGACACCGCCGGCTGCCAGCCGGCGGTTTTCATTGCACAGGAGTGACTCCATGAAGCTTGCCCTTGCTGTTGTGCTGTTCGCACTGACACCGCTGGCCTATGCCGCGGAACCCACCCTGGACACCGGCAACACCGCCTGGATGATCTGCGCCGCGATGTTCGTGCTGATGATGTGCATACCCGGCCTGGCGCTGTTCTACGGTGGCATGGTACGGGCGAAGAACTTCCTTTCGGTGTTCACCCAACTGTTTGCCGTAGCGGGTGTGATCGGCATCCTTTGGGTGCTGTTTGGCTACAGCCTGGTGGTCGACACCACGGGTATGGTCGAGGGGCAGTTGACCTTCAACAGCTTCATCGGCGGCCTGGACAAGGCGCTGATGCTGAACATCGGCCACGACAGCCTGGTGGGCACGATCCCGGAAGGTGTGTTCGCGGTGTTCCAGCTGACGTTCGCCATCATCACCCCAGCGCTGATTGCCGGTGGTTTTGCCGAACGCATGAAGTTCAGTGCGTCGTTGCTGTTCATGGGGGCCTGGTTCGTGCTGGTGTATGCGCCGATCGCCCATATGGTGTGGGGCGGGCCGGGGGCGCTGATGGTCAACTGGGGCGTGCTGGACTTTGCCGGCGGCACGGCGGTGCATATCAACTCCGGCGTCGCTGCCTTGGCGGCTGCGTTGATGCTGGGCAAGCGCAAGGGCTATCCGCAGGTGGCCATGCCGCCACACAACCTCGGTTTTACCCTGGTGGGTGCCGGGTTGTTGTGGGTGGGCTGGTTTGGCTTCAACGTGGGGTCGGGGCTGGCGGCCAACGAAGGAGCAGGGGTGGTGATGCTGGCGACCATGGTGGCGGCCTGCGCCGGGATTGTCGGCTGGTTGCTGACCGAGAAGGTGATGCATGGTCGGCCGACTGCCCTCGGTGCGGCTTCCGGCGCGCTGGCAGGCTTGGTGGGGATTACCCCGGCCTGTGCGTTTGTCGGGCCTTTGGGGGCTGTAGTGATTGGCCTGTTGACCGGGGCCATCTGTTTCTTTGCCGTGACCCGGCTGAAACAGGCATTGGGGTATGACGACAGCCTGGACGTGTTCGGGCTGCATGGTGTGGGCGGGATGGTCGGTGCGATTCTGACCGGCGTATTTGCTGCGCCGGCGTTGGGCGGTTATGTAGAGGGCGTATCGCCGATAGGGCAGGCGCTGGTGCAGTTGAAGGGGGTGGCGTTCACCTTCGTCTACTGCTTCGTGGTGAGCTGGGCGATTCTTGGGGCCATCAAGCTGACCGTGGGCCTGCGGGCCAGTCGGGAAGAGGAAGAGCAGGGGCTGGACCTGGCGGAGCACAATGAGCGGGCGTACAACCTCTGATGGCAAGTGGCCTGTGCTGGCCTCTTCGCGGGGTTGCCCGCGAAGAGGCCAGCACAGGCTGAATCAGTGCCCCATGGCCAACTTGGCACTCATCTGCCGACGACGGTAGGCACTGTCACGCGAAGCCAGCCACCAGTACAGCGGCGAGGTAATCGCCAAGCCCACCAGCCAGGACAGGTCAGCCCCGTTGATGTGCTCGGAAATCGGCCCGACATACAGCGGCGTGTTCATGAACGGGATCTGCACCACGATGCCCACGGCATAGGCGATCAGCGCCTGCGGGTTGTAACGGCCGTAGATACCGCCATCGACCTGGAAGATCGACTGGATGTCGTAGTCCCCCTTGTGAATCGCGTAGAAGTCGATCAGGTTGATCGCCGTCCATGGCACCAGCACCACCAACAGCACCAGCACCATGTCGACGAAGTGGCCGATGAAGTCTGCCGAGGCGAACACCGCCACCACACAGCAGGCCGACAGCACGATCAGCGAAAGCACCGCGCGGCTCTTGGCGGTCGGGATCCAGCGGTAGGCGAAGGTTTGCACCAGGGTGATGATCGACAGCACAGCACCATACAGGTTGAGGGCGTTGTGGCTGATGACACTGAGCAGGAACAGCACCAGCATGACCGGGCCAAGGGTGCCGGTGGCCAGCTTGACCGCGTCCATGGTGTCCATGCCGGTCGGGATCGCCAGTACCGCCACGGCGCCGAAGATGAACGACAGGCTCGAACCCAGGGCCGAGCCAAGGTAGGTGGTCCAGAAGGTCGAGCTGACTTTCACATCCGCCGGCAGGTAGCGGGAGTAGTCCGACACATAGGGCGCAAAGGCGATCTGCCACAGCGCCGCGAGCGACACGGTGGCCAGCCAGCCGGCCAGGTTGAAGCCGCCGCGGGTGAGGAAGTCGTCGCTTTGCACATGGGTGAAGATGTAGCCGAAGCCCACCACGATGCCGATGCCCAGCACCCAGGTGCCGATACGGTTGAGCACGTGGATGAAGCGGTAGCCGATGATGCCGATGATGCCCGAGCCCAGCGCACCGATGACGATGCCCACCGGTACCGGTACGGCGTCGACCACGCCATGCAGCGACTTGCCGGCGAGCACGATGTTGGAGGCGAAGAAACCGATATACATGACCCCGGCGATCACCACCACCAGCAGCGCGCCAAGGGTACCGAACTGGGCGCGGCTCTGGATCATCTGCGGGATGCCCATTTGCGGGCCCTGGGCCGAATGCAGTGCCATCAACACACCACCAACCAGGTGGCCGACCAGGATGGCGATGATGCCCCACACCAGGTTCAGGTGGAACAACTGCACGCCCAGCGCGCCGGTAACGATGGGCAACGGCGCGATGTTGCCGCCGAACCACAGTGTGAACAGATCCCTTACCTTTCCGTGGCGGTCTTGCGGCGGTACGTAGCCGATCGTGTGTTTTTCTATGAGGGGTGCCGAATTGGCTGCACTGGTCATGACTGACTCCAAGGCAAGGTAGGGCATCGGGAACTGCCCGGGGGCGTGCCGGCGAAGGGCGACGCGTTCTTGTTGGAGGGATGATGCGGGGCGCGGGGATAACGAGAAATTAGTAAATATGTACCCATAAACCTTAAAAAACCTAAGGCTGACAAAAGCTTAAACGGTGGACTGTAGCAAGGAGGGTGCCAGTTGGCGGGAGGGCTTGTAGTAGAGGGGTTTGTGGTCTGGCGGGCTGATTTTAGTGGGCTGTGCTGGTGCGCTGCGCCCGTTTTCAGGGCGCAGGCAACACAGCTACATCGGCAACAACCGATCCTGAATCACCTCTTTCATCACCAGTGTCGAGCTCAAGCGCTTCACATTGGGAATGCTGGTCAGCTTCTCGTCATACAGCTTCTGAAACGCCGGCAAGTCCTTGGCCACCACGTGCAGCAGGTAGTCCGGGTCACCGAACAGTCGCTGCGCCTCGACAATCTGCGGGATCTCGGCCACTGCCGCTTCAAAGTCCGCCACCGGCTGGCGGGTGACTTCGCGCAGGGTCACGAATACCAGCGCGGCAAAGTTCAGCCCCACAGCGCTCGGCGCCAGGCGGGCGTGATAGCCCAGAATCGCCCCGGACGCCTCCAGTGCCTTCAGGCGCCGATGGCAGGGCGAGAGGCTGAGCCCCACGCGATCAGCCAGTTCGGTCACCGAGAGGCGACCGTCTTTTTGTAGCTCGGCAAGAATCTTTCGATCGGTCCTGTCCATTGAGAAGGATCTTCCAGTAATTGAGCCACGAAGGGGAATATACGAAAGAAAATCCCTGAACGGAATCCGTAATCTTTCGACATCCCAAGGCAGTGGAAAAAGGAAGATTCAAGTGGCTATCAGTGTTCTGACGGCATTCTGGGCCGTGTCGATGCTGTTCGTGATTACCCCGGGGGCAGACTGGGCCTACGCTATTTCGGCGGGCATGCGCGGGCGCTGGGTGATGCCGGCGGTGGCGGGCATGCTGTCGGGGCATTTCCTGGCCACCCTGGTGGTGGCGGCGGGTGTCGGCAGCCTGCTGGCCGGCCACCCGTTGGCGCTGACCTTGCTGACCCTGGCAGGGTGCAGCTACCTGTTGTGGTTGGGCGGCAACCTGTTGCTGAGCCCGGCATTACCCGAGGCCGGGCAGGGCGGTGTTGGAGAATCGGGCTCGCGCTGGGCGTTGAAGGGTTTTTGCGTCAGCGGGTTGAACCCGAAAGTGTTCCTGCTGTTCCTGGCCCTGTTGCCGCAGTTCACCGACCCGCAGTCAAGCTGGCCGGTGCCGTTGCAGATTCTGCTGCTGGGCCTGGTGCACCTGTGCAGCTCGCTGGTGATCTATTCGTTGGTCGGCTATGGCGCCAAGGCGGTGCTGAGCACCCGGCCGGGGGCGGCCAGGCTGGTCGGGCGGGTGTCGGGGGTGGCGATGATCACGGTGGCCTTGGGCTTGATAGTGGGGCAGATCAACTGAGTTCACCGGTTTCAAAAGGCTTCAGATAAACTCGCAGCAGTCCACAGCACAACCAGGATGTGCCCGATGCCCGAGATAACCCAACTGTTAACGTTTGCCCTGATCTGCCTCGGCATGGTGCTGACCCCGGGGCCGAACATGATCTACCTGATTTCCCGCTCGATCTGCCAGGGGCGCAAGGCCGGCTTGATTTCCCTTGGCGGCGTAGCGCTGGGTTTCGTCATCTACATGTTCTGCGCTGCACTGGGCATCACCGCCCTGGTGATGGCTGTGCCTTTTGCCTACGATGCGCTGCGCATTGGTGGCGCGCTGTACCTGCTGTACCTGGCCTGGCAAGCGCTGCGCCCGGGCGGTCGCTCCCCGTTCCAGGTCAAGGACCTGCCGGCGGACAGCCCGCGCCGGCTGTTTACCATGGGCTTTGCCACCAGCCTGCTGAACCCCAAGATCGCCGTCATGTACCTGTCGTTGATGCCGCAGTTCATCGAGCCAGGGCATGGCAGCGTGCTGCTGCAGTCG
Source organism: Pseudomonas sp. URIL14HWK12:I5 (assembly GCF_900176445.1). Classification (NCBI taxonomy): domain Bacteria; kingdom Pseudomonadati; phylum Pseudomonadota; class Gammaproteobacteria; order Pseudomonadales; family Pseudomonadaceae; genus Pseudomonas; species Pseudomonas sp. URIL14HWK12:I5. The sequence goes on along the minus strand of NZ_FWXQ01000006.1, from coordinate 275,500 downwards.
CTGGTGCTGGGGTCGACGCAGATCGCCATCAGCGTTTCGGTCAATGCACTGATCGCAGTCATGGCCGGGTCGATCGCCGTATTCCTCGCCGGTCGCCCGTTGTGGCAGCAGGTTCAGCGCTGGCTGATGGGGACGGTGCTGGCGGGCCTGGCCGTGCGAATGCTGGCCGAAGGGCGGCGCTGATCGCTAGGCCTCAGGCGGCGGCTCCTGGGGCAGGTACAAGGTAAAAGTGGTGCCCTGGCCCGGCACACTGTTCACCTGCACATCGCCCCCGGACTGCTTGGCAAAACCGAACACCTGCGACAGCCCGAGCCCGGTGCCTTCACCCGGTGCCTTGGTGGTGAAGAACGGGTCGAAGATGCGCTCCAGCAGTTCGGCGGCAATGCCGACACCGCTGTCGCTCACCGAAATCGCCGCGAACTGGCCCGGCTGTGGCGCCTGGCCACGCAGGGTGGGCAGGTGCTGGTCGGCCTGCAGGCGCAGCTGCAAGGTGCCTTCGCCGGCCATGGCATCGCGGCCGTTGAGCATCAGGTTGATTACCGCGGTTTCCAGCTGGTTGAGGTCGGCACGGATATGGCAAGGCGCCTGCGGCAACTGCAGCTCGACCTGGATCCGCGCACCGGTGGCCGTGTCGAGCATGTCGGCCATGGCTTCCAGTCGTGGCCCGACCTCGAACACTTGCGGGCTCAGGGCCTGGCGGCGGGCGAAGGCCAGCAACTGACCGGTCAGCCTGGTACCGCGGTCAACGGTGTCGGACATGGTTTTGAGGTAGCGCTCGCGACGCTGTGCGTCGAGGTTGGGGCGCTGCAGAAAATGCAGCGATGAGCGAATGATGGTCAGCAGGTTGTTGAAGTCATGGGCCACGCCGCCTGTCAGTTGGCCGATGGCTTCGAGCTTCTGGGCCTGGCGCAGCACGGCTTCTGTGTGTAGCAACTGGCTGGTGCGTTCATCCACGCGCTGTTCGAGGGTGGCATTCAGCGCCTCCAGTGCCGCCATGGCCTCGCGCACTTCGGCGTGGGCCTTTACCCGCTGGACATGCGCCCAGGAGCGCTCGGTGACTTCGCTGATCAGTGCCTGTTCATAGTGGGTCCACTCCCGTGGCGCCTTGTCGTGGATGGCCATCAGCGCGGTCAGCCGGCCGCCTTTGATCAGGGGCATGCAAATAGTCGCGGTAATGCCGATGGCCTGGAAGGTGGCAGCTTCCTCCGGGGACAGCTCGCTCAGGTTGTCCCGGATGACCAACGGCAGGCCACTGCGCAGGCGGCCGACCGCCAGCTTGCCGAAATCCTCCAACCGATAGCGGCCCAACAGATGCGGCGAGCCTGGCGCCACGGCGTCACCGCAGATGGTGAAACCGTCCTCGTCGGGCTCCATCACCGCATAGGCGCAACTCGACAGTTGCAGGTGTTCGACCAGCAGGCGCGTGGTAGTGGCAAGGATCTGGTCCGGGGCGGTGGCGTCGGCCACGGCACGGCCCAGGTCGTCGAGGAATTTCAGGCGCTGGTTGGCGAGCACGCTGGCGGTGGTTTCGGTGACTGTATCGAGCATGCCCAGCACCTTGCCGTCGTGGTCACGGATGGGGCTGTAGCAGAAGGTGAAATAGGCCCGTTCGGGGCTGCCGTTGCGGTCGATGACGAGCGGGAAGTCTTCGATGTACACCGCCTCGCCGGCCAGGGCGCGGTTGGCCATGTGGCCGATGTCGGCCCAGGCTTCCTGCCACACGGCGCGGAAGGGGATGCCCAATGCCGAAGGCTTTTGCCCGAGAATCTGCGAAAAGGCGTCGTTGTGCAGGGTGAGCAGGTCTGGCCCCCAAAGCACGGCTTGCGGGAAGCGCGAGGCCAGGCACAGGGCCAGGCTGGTTTTCAGCGGGTCGGGCCAGTGCTGCAGCGGGCCCAGTGTGGTGGCGGCCCAGTCGTGGTTGCGGATGCGCTCGGCCATCAGCCCGCCGCCGTCTAGCCATTTTGCCATTTGCTCTGCTGGTCCTTTTGCGTAAGGCCTTAAGGGTGCATCCAGAATAGACGTTTGGCGAGAATTTTTGGTGGCTTGCCGGCGATAGGGCCGATACAGGCTAGCGAATGAAGTGCACCTTGCCAGTGTCGTCATTGCCCATGTAGATGCCATAAACACCGGCATGCCGTTCGAGGATATAGCGCTCGAGAATCTGCCGGATTGCCGGATAGTAGATCTCGTCCCACGGGATCTCGTCCGGTTCGAAAAACTTGTACGCCAGCGTCTCGGCCCCGTACTGCCCGGTTTCTTCGATGACGATGGCGCGGAAGATGATATACACCTCGCTGATTTTCGGCACGCTGAAAATCGAGTAAGGCGAAACGATGTCGGCACGTACGCCGCTTTCTTCCCACACCTCGCGCAGCGCCGCCTGCTCGGTGGTTTCGCCGGCTTCCATGAAACCAGCCGGCAAGGTCCAGGTACCCGGGCGCGGGGGGATGGCGCGCTGGCACAGCAGGTACTTGCCATCGCGCTCGATGATGCAGCCGGCGATGATCTTCGGGTTCACGTAGTGGACGTAGCCGCAGCCGTTACAGTGCAGGCGTTCGTGGGTATCGCCTGTGGGAACGCCCCGGGCCAGTTCCGTGGTGCAGTGCGGGCAGTAGCGCGGGGCGTTGGGCATGATCAGCGGCCTATGCGGTTCTTATATACGTGGATCCTTCAGGGCCAGGGGCTCGACCATGTCGCGCACCTTGGCGTTGTCATCCTGCTTTTGACGCAGGTAGTCCAGCGCTACCTTGGCGGCAGCGCGGACGTGGTCGACAGAGGCCTGGTGGGCCACCAGCGGGTCGCCGCCCTTGATCGCCTCGACGATCTTTTCCATTTCGCGGTTGCTGGCGCCACGGCGGTTTTCCTGCGACACCGAGGTGGCACGCAGGTAGCTGATGCGCGCCTGCAACTGGCGCAGCTGCTGGGCCGCCACCTGGTTACCGGAGCCTTCCAGCAGCACATCGTAGAAACCTTGAACCGAGTCCAGCACCTGTTGCAGTTCGCCTTCTTCGAGGGCCTCGCGGTTGACCTCCAGCGCACGTTCCAGGGCACGGATGTCCTTGGCTTTGGCGTTGAGGGTGAACAACTGCACGATCAGCCCTTCGAGCACGCAACGCAGCTCGTAGATGTCGCGGGCATCTTCCAGGGTAATAATGGCTACACGCGGGCCCTTGGCGTCGGCGAATTCCACCAGGCCTTCGGATTCCAGATGTCGCAGCGCTTCGCGCACCGAGGTACGGCTGACCCCAAGGCGGTCGCAGAGGTCACGCTCGACCAGGCGGTCGCCTGGCAGCAGGTGGAAGTTCATGATCGCGGCGCGCAGCTTGTCGAGCACGATTTCGCGCAGGGTAACGGGGTTGCGGTTGACCTTGAAGCTGTCGTCGAGTGGCTGGCGTTTCATCAGGTGCGCTCTTTATGAGGCTGTTGCGCCAACATCGCGGAATACCCCGAACCGAGGCGTTCCATGCAGTGGTTCGAACAGCCCGTTGTTAACGGGTTGGCTCCGCATCGGCTTCGGCAAACGCTTCACGGGCCAGGCGGAAGCTGTCCACCGCCGCGGGTACGCCGCAGTAAATGCCGACCTGGAGCAGGATTTCGCGAATCTGTTCACGGCTCAGGCCATTGCGCAGTGCGCCCCGAATGTGCAGCTTGAGTTCGTGGGGCCGGTTGAGCGCGGAAATCATGGCCAAGTTTATCATGCTGCGCTCTTTGAGCGACAAGCCTTCGCGGCCCCAGACGTGGCCCCAGCAGTATTCGGTGACCAGTTCCTGCAAAGGCTGGGTGAACGCGTCGGCGTTCTGGATCGAGCGGTTGACGTAGTCCTCGCCCAGCACCTGGGTGCGGATGGCCAGGCCTTTCTCGTACTTTTCGTTGCTCATCTGCAGTACTCCGGAATAAAACAGGGGCCGCAACCGAGGGTGAGACGATGAGCGCGGCCCCTAAAAGAGTGATCAGCCAAGCGGGGGCAGGGCGCCCAGCTTGCCTTTGTGGTACACCATCGGCGTTGCCGGCTGCTCGGGCAGCACCAGGTTTTTCACAGCGCCCACGATGATCGCGTGGTCCCCGCCGTCATACTCGCGCCACAGTTCGCACTCGATGATCGCCGTAGCCTTGGCCAGCAGCGGGTTGCCCAGCTCGCTCAGGTGCCAGTCGATGCCTTTGGCCTTGTCCTTGCCCTTGCCGGCGAAGGCATAGGCTTCGGCGGTCTGGTCGGCGGACAGCAGGTGGATCGCAAACTGCTTGCTGTCGCGCAGGATCGGGTAGGTGTCGGAGGCGTAGTTGGGGCAGAACAGCACCAGCGCCGGGTCGATCGACAGCGCGCTGAAGGCGCTGGCGGTGATGCCGACGATGGCGCCGTCGGCGTCCAGGGTGGTGACTACCGTGACGCCGGACGGGAAGGAGCCCATCACGTCTTTGTAGATGCCGGGTTCGATCATCTCGTGTTCCTCTTAGCGCATCACGAACGGGTCGGGCATCGGCGCGGTGGACAGGTTGATCCACACGGTCTTCAGCTCGGTATAGGCCAGCACCGAATCGATGCCGCTCTCGCGGCCGTAGCCGCTGTTCTTGAAGCCGCCGATCGGCGCCATGGCCGACACGGCGCGGTAGGTGTTGACCCAGATGATCCCCGAGCGCACGTCGCGGGCCAGGCGGTGGGCACGGCCCAGGTCGCGGGTCCAGATGCCGGCGGCAAGGCCGAACTGCGAGTCGTTGGCGATTTCCAGTGCCTCTTCTTCGGTCTTGAAGCGGATCACCGCAGCAACCGGGCCGAACACCTCTTCCTGCATGATGGTCATCGCGTTGCTGTCGCACTCGAACAGGGTCGGCTCGTAGAACCAGCCGTCACCTTCGACCTCGGCACGCTTGCCGCCCATGTGCAGCTTGGCGCCTTCGGCCTTGGCTGCAGCGACCAGGCCTTCAACCACCGCGAGTTGTTGCGCGGTGGCCATGGGGCCCATTTCGCTGGCGTCGTCCTGCGGGTTGCCGATGCGGATGCGCTTGGCGCGGGCGATCAGGCGTTCGACGAACACGTCGAAGATTTCGTCCTGTACCAGCAGGCGCGAACCGGCCACGCAGCTTTGGCCGGAGGCGGCATAGATGCCGGCCACAGCGCCATTGATGGCGCTGTCCAGGTCGGCGTCGGCAAAGATGATGTTCGGCGACTTGCCACCCAGCTCCAGCGACAGCTTGGCAAAGTTTTCGGCGCTGCTGCGCACCACATGGCGCGCGGTGGCGGCGCCGCCGGTGAAGGCGATCTTGCGCACCAGCGGGTGGCGGGTCAGCGCCGCGCCGGTGCTTGGGCCGTAACCGGTGACCACGTTGACCACACCTGCCGGGAAACCGGCCTCAAGGGCCAGGCGGGCCAGTTCGAGGATGGTCGCCGAGGCGTGCTCGGACGGCTTGAGCACAATGGTGTTGCCGGCGGCCAGGGCCGGGGCCAGCTTGATCGCGGTGAGGTACAGCGGGCTGTTCCACGGGATGATGCCGGCCACTACGCCAATCGGCTCGTGCACGGTGTAGGCGAACAGGTCGGGCTTGTCCAACGGCAGGGTGCCGCCTTCGAGCTTGTCGGCAAGGCCCGCGGTGTAGTGGAAGAACTCTGGCAGGTAGCCCACCTGGCCGCGGGTTTCGCGGATCAGCTTACCGTTGTCGCGGCTTTCCAGCTGGGCGAGGTGCTCCTTGTTTTCGGCAATCAGGTCGCCCAGGCGACGCAGCAGCTTGCCGCGCGCGGTAGCGGTGATGCTACGCCATTCCTTGCTGTCGAAGGCACGCTGGGCGGCCTGCACCGCCAGTTCGACGTCGGCTTCATCGGCGTCGGGCAGTTGCGCCCAGGCCTGAGCGGTGGCCGGGTTGAGGCTGTCGAAGGTCTTGCCGCTCTGGGCATCGCGCCATTGGCCGTCGATGCACATCTGGAAACGAACGAGGGTCATGCAACAATCCCCTTGGCGGATTCTGTGAGGGTGCGGGCTTGCGCGAGGAAGTCCAGCAGCATCTTGTTGACTTCACGCGGTGCTTCTACCGGCATCATATGCCGTTGCTCGGCGAGGACCACACTGTGCGCACCAGGAATGCTGGCGGCGAGCTGGCGGGTCATGGCCGGGGTAGAGCCCGAGTCGAGTTCGCCGGTGGCGATCAGCGTCGGCACCTGGATGCTGCCCAGGTCGTTGGCGCGGTACATGTCCTGGGTGGCGAACAGCGAATAGGTGGTGTGATAGCCCTGCGGGTCGTTGCTCGCCAGCACTTGGCGGATGGCGGCGACCTGCGCCGGGTTGGCAGCCTTGTATTCACGGCTGAACCAGCGGTCCAGGGCTGCGTCGACGTTGGCGTCGGGGCCCAGCTGCGCAGCCTGGGCGGCGCGGGCAATAACGCCGGCGCTCTGCTCGGGGGTGCGGTTGAACACGCTGTTGAGTACCACCAGTGCTGCCAGGCGTTGCGGGTAGTTCAGGGCAAATGCACGGGCAACCAGGCCGCCCATGGAGAAGCCGATCACGGTGGCTTGTGTGATTTGCAGGTGGTCAAGCAGTTCGGCGAGCTGGGCGGCATAGCCTTCCAGGCCGATGTCGGCAGCCGGCAGGGCGCTTTGGCCGTGGCCGAGCATGTCGTAGGCGATGACGCGGTAGTCGTTGGCCAGGCCAACGATCTGACCGCCCCACATTTCCTTGTTCAGGCCCACGCCGTGGATCAATACCACGGGTTGGCCCTGGCCGACGGACAGGTAGCTGGTGCCGGCAGGGGTGTGTTCAGCGACAGGCTGAATCATGGAGGGCGCTCCTTGAAGGTCGGGCGCGGCGGGTAAGCACACCACGCCCCGGCCCCGTTTTGGTTGTTGTTATTGAGCGTTGGCTTTTTCGGCAGCCAGTTCTTCCAGGTCGATGTAGCGGTTGCCGATGCGCGGGTGCAGGCGGCCGCCGTCGGCAGCGCCCAGGACCACGACGATTTCATCGGCACGCGGGGCGTCTTCGATCTGCATTTCCAGGGTGATGTAGTGCGAACGCAGGCCCTCGTCGTCCTTCTGCATCATCGGGATCTGGATCGAGGTGCCTGGGCCGCCACGTTTGTTGGTGAAGCTCAGGTAGCTCTTGGCCTGTACCGCTTCGCGGTAGTGGTTGCCGAAGCGCAGGGTGTGGATCACCGCCGAGGCGTGCTCGATTTCGCCATCGGCGCCCACTACTGCAGCTTTACCGTAGGCTTCGATCTTGTCGGCACCGCCGATGGCGGCAGTCAGGCGCTCGACCATCAGGGCACCCAGGTCCGAGCAGTTGGCGCGGATTTCCGGCTTCAGATCTTCAACGAAACCGCGACCGGCCCATGGGTTCTTGATCACGACGGCCAGGCCGACCATGGTCACCGGCTTGTCGGTGGCCTTGCCGCCTTCGATGCGGGTCTCTTCGGAGTAGGTGACGATCTTGCGGATTTCGAAACTCATGGGTGGCTCCTAGTGAGGGTTATCAGCTCTTGTTGTCTGATGGTATACCATAATATTTGTAGTGCAAGAGGGGGCTGAACATTTCTCTTGCTGGGAGACGAAAGGTGGCGTGATGCCTTGATTCTTGTCGTGTCTGTACTGGCCTCTTCGCCGGCAAGCCCGCTCCCACAGGGATCGCACAGTCTTCCTGCCTTGCGCCGATTTCATAAAAAAGCCCGCTCACGCAGGCCTCAGAGGCCCACGGGAGCGGGCGCGTCCCGCAATGATTCAGGCAATGGGAATTCAGGCGAACGCCGGCACCACTTCCTTGATGAACAGCTCCAGCGACTTCTTCTTCTCGGCGTGGGGCAGGCTGTTGTCGCACCAGAAGCTGAACTCGTCGACACCGAGCTCCTGGTAGTACTTGATGCGCGCAATGATTTCTTCCGGGGTGCCGATCATGGTGTTCTTGCGGATATTCTCCAGCTCGAACGCTGGCACTTCGGCGAACTTCGACTCCGGGCTTGGCTCGAGGAAGCCGTTGACCGGGGTGGTCTTGTTGCCGAACCAGGCGTCGAAGGTGCGGTAGAAACGCGAAATGGCCTGGGCGCCGACCTTCCAGCCTTCCGGCTCGGCCGGGCTGTGCACGTGGGTGTGGCGAAGCACCATCAGTTGCGGGCGCGGTACGTCCGGGTTGTTGTCCAGGGCGGCCTGGAACTTGTTCTTCAGGTCCAGCACTTCTTCGTCCCCCTTCATCAGCGGGGTGACCATGACGTTGCAGCCGTTGGCCACGGCGAAGTTATGCGAGTCCGGGTCGCGGGCAGCGATCCACATCGGTGGGGTGGCGTTGAACGGCTTCGGTACGCTGGTGGAAGTGGGGAACTTGTAGACTTCGCCGTCGTGGGCGTAGTCGCCTTCCCACAGCTTGCGCACCACCGGCACCATCTCGCGCAGCGCCTTGCCGCCGTCGGTGGCCGGCATGCCGTTGGCCATGCGGTCGAATTCGAACTGGTAGGCGCCACGGGCCAGGCCCACTTCCATGCGCCCGTTGCTGATCACGTCGAGCAGGGCGCATTCACCCGCCACGCGGATCGGGTTCCAGAACGGCGCGATGATGGTGCCAGCGCCCAGGCGGATCTTGTCGGTGCGTGCGGCCAGGTAGGCGAGCAGCGGCATCGGGCTTGGCGAAATGGTGTACTCCATGGCGTGGTGTTCGCCAATCCACACGGTGCTGAAACCGCCGTTTTCGGCCATCAGGGTCAGTTCGGTCAGGTCTTCGAACAGCTGGCGGTGGCTGACCTGTTCATCCCAACGTTCCATGTGTACGAACAACGAAAATTTCATGGGGCTTTCCTCAACGCTTGAAAGGGGCTGGCGCCGGGCAGGGGAGGCGCCAGGGGGCTCGATTCATGATTGGCTTCAGGCAAAGGCCGGCAGGCTGGCCATCTTGCCGCGGCAGTACACCATCGGCCGTGGCGCTTCTGCTGGGACGATCAGGTTGTGCACCTTGCCGACCATGATGGCGTGGTCGCCACCTTCATATTCACGCCACAGTTCGCATTCGATAACGGCGGTGGCGCCGGCCAGGATGGGGTTGCCCAGTTCGCTCAGGGTCCACTCGAGACCACTGGCCTTGTCCTTGCCCTTTTTGGCGAACGCATAGGCTTCTGCTTGCTGTTCACCTGAGAGCAGGTGAATGGCGAAACGCTTCTGCTTCATCAGCACAGGGTAGGAATCGGAGGTGTAGTTGGGGCAGAACAGCACCAGCGGCGGATCCATCGACAGGGAGGAGAAGGCGCTGGCAGTCAGGCCGACAACCGAGCCGTCATCGTCCAGGGTAGTGATGACGGTAACGCCGGAGGGGAAGGAGCCCAGGACGTGCTTGTAGACGGTTGCGTCGATCATCGGGTGTACCTCTAAAGGGCTGCGGTGGTCCGCGGTTTTTATCATTGATGTGTCTGATGGTATACCGTAATACCTAATTTGCAAGCGGAATTTTCAAGCCTGTTGTTCCACGATGAACGGCGCAAACTCACGAATAACGTGGCCTTGAGTGGTGAGGTGGTTTGTCGCAGGCGTTTCACGAGCAGATCAGCGGCCGTTTTTTCCTGCGGATCAGTGTTGTCAAAAGTTTGGAATACCATAATATGGTCCGCAGCTGAGAGGCCGCCCTGGATGCGGTTTCCTTACAACGATAAAAACGACCTTTCGAGCTGAATCCTATGTCCCAACCGTCGTCGCAACACCCGTTTGTCGAGAATCACACGGTCGATTACGTTCCACCTGCCGAGCGCCATGGGAAGGCGCGCGACCTGTTCACCCTCTGGTTCAGTACCAATATTGCGCCACTGCCTATCGTCACCGGCGCCATGGTGGTCCAGGTGTTCCACCTCAATCTGTTATGGGGGCTGATCGCCATTGTGCTGGGCCATCTGGTCGGGGGCGTGGTCATCGCCCTGGCCTCTGCGCAGGGACCGCAGCTGGGCATTCCACAGATGGTACAGAGCCGTGGCCAGTTCGGCCGCTACGGCGCCTTGCTGATCGTGTTCTTCACCGCGCTGATTTATGTCGGCTTCTTCATTTCCAACATTGTCCTGGCGGGCAAGACCATCCATGGCATCACCCCAAGTGTGCCGATGCCGGGCGCGATCGTGATCGGTGCCCTGAGCGCCACTGCCATTGGCGTGATCGGTTATCGCTTCATTCATATTCTGAACCGTATCGGTACCTGGGTGATGGGTTCGGCATTGCTGGCCGGCTTCATCATGATGTTCGCCCAGGACCTGCCGGCCGACTTCTTCAGCCGTGGTGCATTCAACCTGTCGGGCTTCATCGCCACCGTATCGTTGGGCACGATCTGGCAGATCAGCTTCTCGCCATACACCTCCGACTACTCGCGCTACCTGCCGCGTGAAGTAGGCATTGCCCAGCCGTTCTGGGCCACGTACTTCGGCGCCACCCTGGGCACTATCCTGTGCTTCAGCTTTGGTGCGGTAGCGGTGCTGTGTGTGCCGGAAGGCACCGACGCCATGGATGCGGTGAAGCAGGCCACTGGCTGGTTGGGCCCGATCCTGATGGTGCTGTTCCTGCTCAACATCATCAGCCACAACGCCCTCAACCTGTATGGCGCGGTGTTGTCGATCGTGACTGCGATCCAGACCTTCATGGCCGAATGGACACCAAGCATCAAGGTGCGGGTGTTGCTGGCATCGGTGATTCTGGTGGGCTGCGGGATGGTTGCACTGAATGCCTCGGCGGATTTCATTGGCCACTTCATCGGCCTGATCCTGGCGCTGCTGCTGGTGCTGGTGCCGTGGGCTTCGATCAACCTGATCGACTTCTACCTGATCAAGAAGGGACAGTACGACATTGCGTCGATCTTCAGTGCCGATGGCGGTATCTATGGCCGCTTCAATCACCACGCGATCATTGCCTATGCCTGCGGGATTCTGGTGCAGCTGCCGTTTGCCAATACGTCGCTGTATGTGGGGCCGTATTCCAACATTGTCGAAGGGGCGGACTTGTCTTGGTTGTTCGGGTTGATCGTCACGGTGCCGCTGTATTACTGCCTGGCGACGCGCGGCAAGGCTGTCGAGAAGGCTGGGCGGGTTGTGAGTGTTAACGACTGATAGATGACTTTTGCTGTAAATGGGGCTGCTTTGCAGCCCCTGTTGTTTCAGGTCAAACCTTGAACTGCGCCACCATGCCGTTCAGGTCCACCGCCAGTCGCGACAGATCCTGCGCCGCCGCACTGGTCTGGTTCGCACCCGCCGACGTCTGCATCGCCAGATCACGAATGTTCACCAGGTTACGGTCCACCTCGCGTGCCACCTGCGCCTGCTCCTCCGAAGCACTGGCAATCACCAGGTTGCGCTGGTTGATCGCCGCAATCGCCTCGGCAATCACCTCCAACGCCTGGCCGGCGCCTTGTGCCACTTCCAATGTGCCCGATGCACGCCCCTGGCTGCTGTGCATCGCCGTCACCGCCCGCTCGGTACCGTTCTGGATACCGGCGATCATCTGCTCGATCTCCGCCGTCGACTGCTGGGTGCGGTGGGCGAGGGCGCGAACCTCGTCTGCCACCACCGCAAAGCCACGGCCCGCCTCGCCTGCGCGGGCTGCTTCGATAGCGGCGTTCAGCGCCAGCAGGTTGGTTTGCCCGGCAATCGCGCCAATCACATCCAGCACGCGGCTGATCTCGTTGGCATTGCTGGCCAGTTGCTCGATTTCGGCCGAGGTGCCCGTTACGTCAGCCACCAGATGCTGAATGGATGCCAGCGCCTGATTGACCCGGTCGCGGCCATCGCGGGTGGTCTGGTCGGCGCCCTTGGAAGCATCGGCAGTGCTGACCGCATTGTTCGCGACCTCTTCGACGGCGGCGGTCATCTGGTTGACGGCGGTGGCCGCCTGGTCGATTTCCGCGCTCTGCTGGTGCAGGCCGCGGCTGGTGTCTTCGGTAACGGTGTGCAGCTCTTCCGAAGCCGAGGCCAGCTGGTCGGACGACGCGGCGATCTTGCGCAGGGTATCGCGCAGGCTTTCCTGCATGCGGGCCAGGGCGCGTAACAGCAAGGCTGGCTCGTCGCGCCCGGTCACGCGTATTTCCCGGGTGAGGTCACCGGTGGCCACGCGTTCGGCAACAGCCACGGCATCGGCCAGTGGTGCCACGATGCTGCGGGTAAGCACGGTGGCAATGGCGGCCAGGGCAAGCATGATGACCAGCAACGAGGCGATGATGGCGGTGAACGCTTCGTCGGCTACATCGCTGCTGCGCTGCGAGGCGTCTTCGGCACCTTTGCTGTTATAGGCGAGCAGGGCGGTCATGGCCTTCATCATGGTGTCGGCGCGCTGCGTGAGGGGGCCGTTGATCTGCTGCTTGGCATCGTCCATGCGGCCTGCAGCAATGTCCTGCAGCACTTTCACCTGCAGGTCGAGGTACTGCTGGTGTGCGTCATTGAGGGTGTTGAACAGGGCGCGGTCGTCGGCCGCGATGAGGGTGTCGGCGTAGTCTTTCAACCCACCCTTGAGCTCGGCGTTGATGCCTTCGAGCAACTGCAGGTTGCGTGCGCGCTCGGCGGGGTTGTCGTCCAGTGCGGCGCGCAAGGTGATAGCCCGTGCGCGGCCGAGGTTGCTGCTGATGTCACCCAGGGCTACCACGGCGGGCATCCAGGTGACACGGATCTCGTCGGTGGCCTTGTCCATCTGGCGGGTTTCATAGAGTGCGATAAGGCCCATGAACAGGACCAGGATGCCCAATAGGGCAAATACGCTGGCAGCGCGAATGCCGATCTTCATATTCCGTAACTGCATGGAATGCTCCTTGACGGTGGCGTGCGGGCCTCAGGAGCTTGGTCGTAAAGCCGGGTCACCGGTATGGCGCCAGGCTCTTGAGGCGCTGCGGATTAGTAGTGTTACCTCACCCTCTTGAATACTTTTTTGGTTTAAATGATGCCATATGGCCATCATTATTGGACAGTCCAACAATGTAACTACATAATTGACAAAACCGTCGTTTATTGACGGTTTTGTCAGGATCTTGCTGTCAAACGATCGCAATCATCGGGTCGGCAGCAGCCAAGGCCACGGCACGATCAGCCGCTGGCGGGTAGATCCATACCGAGTTGATCTGGCGCTTGAGGTCCTTGCCTTCCTGGCCTTGCAGCTTCAGTTCGCGCTCCCAGCCTTCGCTGTACGCCGCGCCCCATTCACCCAAGTCAAGGCAGGTGACGTACTTCGGTTGGCGGTATACCACCGGTGCCACCCCAAGCAGATCAGCCATGGCGTTGTTGCCGCTGTGGCGACCCATGGGAATGGCGTGCTGGCAAGTCATCAGGGCGTGGTTGCCGACTTCATCGACGGCGGCCCAGGCGGTATCACCGGTGGCGTAGATGTGCTGCTGGCCCACCACTTTAAGGTGGTCATCGACCTTCAGCCGGCCGAAGTTGTCACGCTCCCCGGCAACCTGTGCGGTCAGCGGGCTGGCGTTGACACCGACGGTCCAGATTACGGTGCTGCTGGCGATGTACTCGCCGTTGTCGAGGGTGACGCCGCCTGCATCCACAGCCACCACCGAGGTATTGGTCAGCCATTCGACGCCAGCCTGCTGCGACGCGGCGACGATCGACGGTTTGATGCCTTCGCCCAGGGCCGCGCCAATACTGGCGCCACGGTCAACCAGCAGTACTCTGACATCGTCACCCAGGACGGCACGCAGTCGGGCGGGCATTTCGGTCGCGGTTTCGATACCGGTGAAACCACCGCCACAGACCACCACGGTGTTGCGGGCAGGCGAAGCTGGCAGGGCCACCAGGCCCGTAAGGTGCTGCTCCAGGCGAACAGCCGATTCCATCTGGTCGACATCGAACGTGTGCTCGGCCAGGCCCGGGACTGCCGGGCGCGCTACCTGGCTGCCGGCGGCGAGGATCAGGCGGTCGTAGGCGATCTGCTGGCGCTGGCCGTGGCTGTCGATGTAGCTGACGCTGCGTGCATCTGCATCGATGGCCTCGGCGTTGCCAGTGATGAAGCGCACGCCAACGACTTCGAACAACTCACCCACGGGGGCCTTCAAGGTATGCGCGTTGGCTTCATAGAAGCGCGGACGGATACGCAGTTCTGCTTGCGGGGCGAGCACGCTGATGCTCAGGTCGTCGCGTTGGGCCTGGTCGAGCAGGCGAGCGGCGCTCAGGGCGCTCCAGACACCGGCAAAGCCGGCACCGATGATGAGGATGTTCGTTTTCATGTAAGGGCTCCGCAAGGTTCGAAGAGGGCTTCGAGGACGGGTGAGTGTCGTTCGAATAACTACGACTGTATTTGTCGTAGTTATTCCCTGCAAGTCTTTTTTCGAACACGCCGGTGCCTCGTGACGCCCAAAAAGGGAGCAACTGTCCGTGTTTAATGGTTCAGAGGGATGGGGTGAACCGAAAGGCGGCCACTGTCTGCTTTGCCCATCCAATGCGATCGGCGTATTATTTGCGACAAGATTGGTCGGAGATTGATATGTCGCTCTACAGTGCTGGCGTCGAATACGGCATCCATTGCCTGCTGTTCCTGGTGGACGAACGTGGTGATTCGCGCGAGTCCAGCGTGCGTGACCTGGCAGAGTTGCAGGGGGTGCCTCAGGAGTATCTGGCCAAAGTTTTCACCAAACTGGCCCGTGCCGGGTTGGTCGCGGCCACCGAGGGTGTTCGCGGCGGTTTTCGCCTGGCGCGGCCGTCGGACGAAATCACGGTGCTGGATATCGTCAATGCCATCGACGGGCCGAAGAAGATTTTCGACTGCCGCGAGGTGCGTGAGCGTTGCAGCCTGTTTGACGGTTCGCCACCTGGCTGGGCGACCGAGGGTACCTGTGCGATCCATGCGGTGATGCTGGGGGCGCAGAAGCGCATGGAGGAAGCGCTGGCGCAGCAGACCATTCTTGACCTGGCCCGGCGGTTCGGGCGCAAGGCGCCGGCCGAGTTCGGGCAGCAGGTGAGTAGCTGGATGGGTGAGCGGCGCGAAGGCAAAGGTGGCGGGGATATACCGGTCAGCCAGGTCTGAATGTGGTGCCTGTACAGGCGTAACGCTTTCAGCGCCCCTCATGTTGGCGCCGAAATGCCCCCGGCTGCACCCCCACCGCCTTGGCAAACGCCCGGGTAAACGCCGCCACCGACTGGTACCCCACCTGCGCCCCCACCTGCTCCACGGTATTCCCCGCCCGCAGCAACTGGCTGGCATGGCGCATACGCAGAGCCAGCAGCACCTGCCCCGGCGATTGCCCGGCCAGCTCATTGAAACGCTTGAAAAACGCCGAGCGTGACAAGCCGGTGCAGGCAGCCATGCGTTCCAGTGTCCAGGCCTGCCCCGGTTGCTCGATCAATTGCTCCAGCAAACCGGCAAACGCCGGCTGGCGGGCGAGGGCGACCAGCCCGCCCAGTGACTGCCCGGCAATTACCTGCTGGCGCAGCACGTAGAGGAACAACAGGTGCGTCAGCCGCTCCAGCAACGCCTGTGACGGCCCAGCGGCTCGCCGGCATTCTTCCAGAATCAGCTCGAACAGCGCCCGCGCCGCACTGCCAGCGGGGTCTTCGGCGCGCAGCAAGATCCAGTCAGCCAGGCCTTCGACAATCAGCGAAGACAGGCCGGACTGAAAGTGGAAGAAGCCGCAGACCAGCCCTACGCCGTCACTGGCCTCACTGTCCAGCGCCTGCATGGCCTGGCGCGGCTGGGCACAGGCATCGGCCGGGTCCTGGTCGCTGGACAAGCGATAGGCAAGGTCGCGTAACAGGAATACTGCATCGCCCTTTTCCAGGCGCACCGGTCGCGCCTCGCCGTCGATGTGCAGCCAGCAATGCCCTTGCACCACCAGATGGAAGCTGGCTCGGCCCATGCCTTGGGTGCTGGCGTGCCAGCCACCACAGTAGCGCCCGACATGAAACAGGCTGGCATCGAGCTCCAGGCCCTCTAATAACCAATCGACAAGGTGGCTGGACGAAATCATCTAATACAAACACTCAGGAGCAAGGAAAGGCGACTGATGAATATGGAGGGTAATTCTTATAACCAACAGACTGTAGTGACCCCCATCAAAGGAGACCACTCCATGTCCTCCCGCATTACTTTACACACCCTGCAAAGCGCCCCGGAAGCGGCCCGTCCATTCCTCGAGAATGCCCAGAAAAACTCAGGCTTCATCCCTAACCTGCTGGGTGTGCTGGCCAACGCCCCGGCGGCGCTGGAAACCTACGTGACCGTTTCGGCGCTCAACGGCAAGTCCGAGCTGAGCCTGGCCGAGCGTGAAGTGGTGCAACTGATTGCCGCTACCCAGCATGGCTGCGACTTCTGTGTGGCCGGCCACACTGCTGTGGCACTGAACAAGGCCAAGCTGCCGCAGGAAGTGGTCGATGCCCTGCGTGCCCGGGGCGAACTGCCCGACGCCCGTTACGAAACCCTGGCAGCGTTTGCCCGCGAAGTGATCGCCACCCGTGGCAATGTCAGCGAGGCCACCTACCAGGCCTTCCGCGCAGCCGGCTTCAGTGAAGGCAACGCACTGGAGGTGATTCTGGGCGTGAGCCTCGCAACCCTGTGCAACTTTGCTAATGTTTTCGCCCAGACGCCGCTCAATGAAGAGCTTGGCAAATACCGTTGGCAGCCTTCTGCGTAACCCTCCCGTGATAGCGGCCTTGATGCGGTCGTTGTAAGAAGCGGCCTTGTGCCGCGAATGGGCCGCAAGGCGGCCCCGGCGTTCCCAAAGGAGCAAGACCATGCAAGATTGCGCATTTCGTCACTGGCTGGATGCCAATGCCGAGGCCATCGACCGGGGCCTGTGCGAACCGCAACAGGTGCTGGCACAGATCGCCGAATCACAGCTACTGCGCATTGGTGTCGACCCGGCCTTGGGTGGCACGGGCGGGCAAGTGACCGACGCCGTCGAGGCCATCGCCGCGATTGCCAGCCGTTCGTTGGCTTCAGCCTTTGTCTGCTGGGGCCAGCGTGCCTTCATTGAATACCTGTTACACAGCCCCAACCAGCCATTGCGCGAGCGCTTGCTGCCGCGCCTGTTGACGGGCGAACTGGCGGGTGCCACCGGGCTGTCCAACGCCATGAAGTTCCTGTCCGGCATCGAAGCGCTGCAGGTGCGTGGCCGGCCGGTAGCTGATGGCTGGCACCTGGAAGGGCGTTTGCACTGGGTGACCAACCTGCGCAAGAGCGGTTTCGTGGTGGCGGCGGCCATCGAAGACGAAGCCGGCGGTACGCCGTTCGTGCTGGCCATTCCTTCCGAGGCCCAGGGCCTGACACGCTCCGATGACTTGCAACTGATGGGCCTGCAATCGAGCAACACGGCGGCGCTGGCTTTCCACCAGGTGCCGCTGGCGCGTGACTGGTTGCTGCACGAGAACGCCCGCGAGTTCCTGCCGCGGGTACGCCCGGCTTTCCTGGCATTGCAATGCGGGATGGCCATCGGCTTGGCGCGACGGGCGCTGGAAGAGGTGCAGGGGCATCTGCATGGACGTGCCTCGTTCCTCGATGAAGCCCGTCAGGTACTCAGCGAGCGCCTGGAAAACACCGTGAGCGAGCTCAAGCAGGGGTTGCTCGATGGCCGCTTCCAGCAGCAGCCAGCGGCTTTGTTCAAGTTGCGCATCACCCTGGCTGAAAGTGCCGCCGATGCCGTGCAACTGGAGTTGCAGGCCAGCGGTGGCAAGGCCTACCTCAGCGAATATGGCGAAGGCTTTGCCCGCCGCTGGCGCGAGTCGGCCTTCGTGCCGATCGTCACCCCCAGCCTGGTGCAATTGCGCGCCGAACTGCAACGCCAGGCGGGCGCCGCATGAGCCACGTGTTGCTCGAAGCTCGCGATGTCAGCCTGGGCTACCCGCGTGAGGGTGGCTGGCAGCAAGTGCTGGCGCAGTTTGACTTGCAATTGGCACCGGGCGAAGTGGTGAGCATTCTTGGCCCCAGTGGCGTCGGCAAGTCCAGCCTGCTGCGGGTGCTGGCGGGGCTGCAGCAGCCCCGCGGCGGCAGCGTGACGTTGCACGGCCAACCCTTGCAAGGGCCGCACCCACGGCTGGCGGTGGCCTTCCAGGACCCGAGCCTGCTGCCCTGGCTGAGCCTGGAGAAGAACGTCGCCTTTGGCCTGGACTTCGCCCGCCAGCCCAAGCTGGATGCTGCCGAGCGGCGCGCACGTATCGACCATGCGATTGCCGCCGTGGGCCTGGCCCACGCCCGTGGCCAGTACCCGGCGCAGTTGTCCGGCGGCATGGCCCAGCGCACGGCGCTGGCCCGTTGCCTGGCCCGCCAGCCCGAAGTGCTGTTGCTGGACGAACCGTTCGGCGCGTTGGATGAAGTGACCCGGGCCGACATGCAGCAACTGCTGCTGCAACTGATCGCCACCCACAACACGGCGGCGGTGCTGATCACCCACGATATCGACGAAGCCCTGCTGTTGTCCGACCGGGTTCTGCTACTGGGCAACCACCCAGCGCACATCCTCGGCCAATGGCACATCGACCTGCCGCAACCACGCGCGCAGCGGGTTGAAGAACTGGGTGCCTTGCGTATCGAAATCCTCAAAACCCTTCGGCGGGCAAGCCGCACCGTAGAACCTACCCCAACCCCGTTGCCCTCGGAGGCTGTCCATGTGCATGGATGACTGCTGTTCCTCTTCTTCGCGTCGCGATTTCCTCAAGCTTGGCGCCATGCTTACGGCGGCGGGTGCACTGCCATTGCTGTCGAGCCTGCAGGCGCGCGCTGCCGCCGAGCCGGACGCGCCGGTGCGCATCGGCTACCTGCCGATCACCGATGCCACGCCGTTGCTGGTGGCGCACAACAATGGCCTGTTCGAGGCCGAAGGCATCAAGGCCGAGCGCCCGGTGCTGTTGCGCAGTTGGGCACAGGTGATCGAGGCGTTCATTTCCGGCCAGGTCAACGTCATCCACTTGCTGTCGCCGATGACGGTGTGGGCGCGTTACGGCAGCAAGGTGCCGGCCAAGGTCGTGGCGTGGAACCACGTGGGCGGTTCGGGCCTGACCGTGGCTCCGGACATCACCGACATGAAACAGCTCGGTGGCAAGACCGTGGCCATCCCGTTCTGGTACTCGATCCATAACGTGGTGCTGCAGCAAATGCTCAACGACAACGGCCTGACGCCAGTGTCGAAGCCGGCCAACGCTCAGTTGGCTGCCAACGAAGTCAACCTGCTGGTGCTGCCGCCCTCCGACATGCCGCCCGCTTTGGCCAGCAAGCGCATTGCCGGCTACATCGTCGCTGAGCCGTTCAACGCCCTGGCCGAAAACCTCAAGGTTGGCCGCGTGCAGCGTTTTACTGGCGATGTGTGGCGTAACCACGCGTGCTGCGTGGTGTTCATGCATGAGCATGATCTGAACAACCGCCCGGAGTGGTCGCAGAAGGTGGTCAACGCCATCGTCAAGGCCCAGCACTGGACCCGCGACCACCGCGCTGAAGCCGCTGCCTTGCTGTCCAAGGCCGGCCCCAACAAGTACACCCCGCATGAGCCTGCCGTGCTGACCAAGGTGCTGGCCCCGGCCGCCGAGGACCGTGCCGGCTACATTGCCAGTGGTGCCATTCGGCATCAGCAGTGGGACGAAAAGCGCATCGACTTCCAGCCGTATCCGTTCCCCAGTTACACCGAGGAACTTGTCAAACGCCTGAAAACCACCCTGATCGAAGGCGACAATGCGTTTCTTGCCGGGCTTGATCCGGCGCAGACGGCCCGCGACCTGGTCGACGACCGATTCGTGCGCAATGCCATCGCTGCGGTGGGTGGCCCGTCGGTGTTCGGCATTGCCGACAACTTCGAGCGTAGCGAGGAGTTTGCGGTCTGATGCGCACGCATGTCGTACATGCCGGCCTTGGCCTGGCCGGGTTGCTGGGTTTGTTGCTGCTGTGGTGGGCCGGTGTTGCCTTGTTCGGCCAGGCCGACGGCCTGTCGGCGCGCTTTTCTCCGGCGGCAACCTTGGCCAGCCTGTTCGAGTTGCTGGGGCAGGGTGAGGTCTACGGGCATATCTGGGTCAGCCTCAAGCGCATCCTGGTCGGGCTGTTGCTGGCACTGCTCATCGGCGTGCCGCTGGGTTTGCTGGTCGGCAGTTACCGGCACCTGGAGGCGGCAACCACCCCGGCGTTCCAGTTCCTGCGCATGATCTCGCCGCTGTCGTGGATGCCGGTGGTGGTGATGCTGATGGGGGTGGGCGACCAGCCTATCTACTTCTTGCTGGCGTTCGCCGCGTTGTGGCCGATTTTGCTGAACACGGCGGCCGGGGTCAGGCAGCTGGACCCACGCTGGTTGCAACTGAGCCGCAGCCTGAGTGCCACGCGTTGGGAGACGTTGTGCAAGGTGATCGTGCCGGGGGTGATTGGCCACGTGCTGACCGGTGTGCGGCTGGCCATTGGCATTTTGTGGATCGTGCTGGTGCCGTGCGAAATGCTCGGGGTGAGTGCGGGGTTGGGGTATTTCATTCTCGATACCCGCGACCGGCTGGCGTATTCCGAGCTGATGGCGATGGTGCTGCTGATTGGTGTGCTGGGGTTTGTGCTGGATGCCTTGGCGCGAGGGCTGCATCGGCGATGGGTGCATGACTGAGGGGCCAGTGGGGCCTTTTCGCGGGTAAACCCGCGAAGAGGCCCTGGGATCAATGCACAGTCTTGCGCTGTCGCACACATTCTTGGGCTTGAACGGTCAATTCATCCAGCCGCTCGTCCCGCATCTGTTCGGCTTCGATCATCGCATCCTCACCCTGTTGGTTAAGCAGGTAGGTATGAATCTGCAGCACTTCTGCCGTCTGATAAATCGGCGCAATGTCCAACCGCCCGATCAGCGCGCCACTGGCCTGCCCGGTACTGCTCATCAGTACCTGCGGCCCATTGGCGGCTACAACTTGCATGCCCATCGCCTCGAACCAAGGCACCTGATTGGCAAAGGCATTCAGTTCCACACAGGCATGGCGCGCCTGCAGGTCGCCCAGCAAGGCTCGTGCGATGCCCTGGCGGCGATGGCTGGCGTTTACGGCCAGGAATGCAAGCGCACATGACTGGTCATCATCCTTGGCCGGCAGCGACAGGGCAAAGCCCAGCAACTGGTCCGGCGCTTCGGCATCCAGCGCCAGGGTCAGCGCCACGGCCAGGCCGCGGGTGCCGTCCAGCGCTTGCAGGTACTGGTGCACTTCCATACCAACGCCGTACTGGTACAGCGGGTACAGCGGGTTGTCGGCGGTGATGGCAACACTGCTCAATTCACCGACATTGTGGATCACCAGTTCGCGGATCTGGTTCTGGAAAGATTCGGGCGGCACGCTGTCGAGGCGGCTCAGGATGAACATCGGGGGGCAGGCTCCGGCGGGTAGGAATACAGCCCACGCCACGTAGGCGCGGGTTGTACAGTTTAACCGGTTTTGCCCCATCAGCCTTGTGCCTGTAGTGCACCGAGCATCAGGTCGAGGTTTTGCACCGCAGCACCCGAGGCACCTTTGCCCAGGTTATCGAACACCGCAGTGAGCAACACCTGCCCATGTTCGGGGTTGGCGTACAGTGCCAGGCGCAGGTCGTTGCTGTCGTTCAATGCTTCGGGGTCAAGGTTGGCTGCTACGCCTTGTTGGTGCAGCGGCATCACCTGCACGTGGCGGGCCCCCTGGTAGTGCTGCTCCAGGCAGGCCTGCAGCTGATCGGCGCTGACCTGGCCGGGTAGCAGGCGCAGTTGCAGCGGGATGCTCAACACGATGCCCTGGCGGTAGGCCCCATAGCCGGGCATGAACACCGGCCGTGCCGACAGCCCGGCGTGCAGCTGAATTTCGGGTACGTGCTTGTGTGCCAGTTCCAGCCCATACAGTTGCAGGGTCGGTGCCTTTTCGGTACTGGGGTGTTCGTGGCGCTGGACCGCCGCACGGCCACCGCCGGAGTAGCCGGAAATGGCATGGATGCCCAGCGGGTAGTCGGCGGGTAATAACCCGGCCTTGACCAGCGGGCGCAGCAGGGCAATGGCGCCAGTAGGGTAACAGCCTGGGTTGCTGACGCGTTTGCTTAGGGCGATGCGCTCGGCTTGCTGCTCGTCGAGTTCTGGCAGGCCATAGACCCAGCCCGGTGTGGTGCGATGCGCCGAGCTGGCGTCGATCACCCGCACCTGCGGGTTATCGATCGCCGCCACGGCCTCACGGGCGGCGTCGTCGGGCAGGCACAACAGGGCGATGTCAGCGCTGTTGATGGCCTCGCGGCGGCGTTGCGGGTTTTTGCGTTCGGCTTCGGGGAGGGTGAGCAGGCGCAGGTCGCTGCGGCCTTGCAGGCGTGCATGGATCTGCAGGCCGGTGGTGCCTTGGTCGCCGTCGATGAAAACAACAGGGGTGTGCATGGTCAGGGTCCGGTAGGGTTGGGATGACCTATGCTCGCCTGTGGCTGAGTTAATGGAAATTTGAATATCATGATGCTGATGTTCATGTTTCATGAATGAAAAGGCCAGCACAGACCATGCGTGAAATCAGCCTCGACCGCCTGCGCACGCTGGTGGTCATCAGCGACCTGGGCTCCTTCGCCGAGGCCGCTCGCCAGCTCAACCTGGCACCGCCCACCATCAGCCTGCATGTGGCTGAACTGGAGTCACGTATCGGTGCCCCGTTACTTAGCCGTGCCCGCGGGCAGGTGCGTCCTACTGCCATTGGCGAAACACTGCTGGCCCGCGCCCGGCGCTTGCTGGCCGACGCTGACCTGGCGCTGGACGAAGTACGCCGACAGGTCGAGGGGCTGACCGGTCGGGTACGCCTGGGCGCCTCCACCGGTGCCATCGCTCACTTGTTGCCACAGGCGCTGGAGCACCTGCGCGTGGAGCACCCGGGGATCGACGTGCAGGTCCAGGTGCTGACGTCCCAGGCATCGCTGGCGCGTTTGCGTGAAGGCGCGCTGGATATCGGCCTTGTGGCCTTGCCTCAAGTCGCTGGCAAAGGGCTGACAGTGACGCCCTGGCGGCGCGATCCGATCCTGGCCTACGTGCCGGTCGACTGGCAGCCACCGGCCAGGGTTACCCCGGCCTGGCTGGCGCAAAGGGCGTTGATCCTCAATGACAGCAGCACCCAGCTCTCGCGAGTGACAGGGGAGTGGTTTGCGGCAGCGGGGTTGTACCCAGAGCCTCGGATCGAGCTGAATTACAACGATGCGATCAAGAGCCTGGTCGGCGCCGGGTACGGGGCGACGTTATTGCCGCAGGAGGGCGAGGCGGCCGAGCTGGACCGGCGTATTGCACGTCGGCCACTGCGGCCTGGGTTGTGGAGGCAGTTGGGTATCGCTTGCCGGGAAGGCCAGGTTGAGCGGGCAACGGCGTATGTGTTGCAGGCATTGGAGCGGTTGCGGCAGTAGCGATTACCGGCTTTACCCTCGCTCTCGTGCCCGCACCACGGTCACCGTCTCGCCACCCACTCCCCAGTTATCGGGAGTTTTCGCCAGGATGGCCGCCACATCGAGATCGAAACCCAAGGCGCATTCACCTGCCTGGGCGACTTCCTTGCCACGGCAACGCTGGTACGCCATGGCGGCGGCTTGATGCAGGCTTACCGCTTTACCGTGCAGGACGCATTGGCCAGCGGCGAGTTGGTGGAGGTGCTTGCTGAGTTTGGCGGGACGACACGGCCGTTCATGTTGATCTACCCGCACGGCCCGCACATGCCGTTGCGGGTCCGGGTGTTCATTGATTTTCTGTTTGCCGAAGGTGCACGGCCCCAGGGCTGAGCCGAAGCGCCGGGGCGTAAGCCCGACTATGCTGTTTGCTGCGTCGAGCCAATGTCATCTCGATGACCCTTCCGGTTTCCCAGGAGAACACTCCATGAAATCCATCGTACTGCTGGTGATTGCTTCTGTGTTGAGTTTTGCCGCCCATGCCGACCCGGCGAGCAACTGTGCAGCCAAGGTCAAGGAGCTTGAGGATTTCCACAAGGCCAGTGGCCAAGCGATGCACAGCGGCATGGCCCATGATTTCAAAGTCCACATGCAAAATGCCAAGGATGCTCAGAGCAAGGGTGACTATACCCAGTGCCAGGCCTCGGCGGACCAGGCCAAGACCATCTACAACAAGGCACGTAGCAAATAAGCCTTCGCGGGCCTCATCGCGGGTAAACCCGCTCCTACAGGTACATCACCGGCCTCGAACCTGTTGAAAATCCTGTGGGAGCGGGCGAGCCCGCGAAGAAGCCAGTGCAGGATGGCCCCACTGTCAGAACCAGCGATCGTTCTTCTTCCGCCCCCGGGTCAGCGCCGGCAGGATCAACCCCGCCAGCAACCCCGCCCCGGCAATGCTGCCGCCATACACCATGTAGCGCATCATCACCTGTTTGTTCTCGTCACCCAGGCGTGCCTGGGTATCGCGCAGGTCCGACTGGCTCTGGTCAAGCTGCTCGCTCAGTGCCTTGTTGCGCGCCTCCAGTTCGTCGTTCAGCTTCTTGCGTGAATCCAGGGTTTCCTGCATGCCCTGCACGCGGCTTTTCCAGCTGTCGTCGATGGTCTTCAACTGCCCGGTCAGTTCCGCGACCTGGGCATCGAGCTGCGGCAGGCGCTCGTTCTGCCCCGGCACGGCCTGCAGGTCGTTGCTGAGGATCCACACCACATCGCCGTTCTGCCCGCGCACCTGGCTGTAGTTGCCCTGGCTGCCGATCAGGGTCAGCTTCTGCCCGGATTTGAGGGTGCCGACGATGCGGTGCCCATCGGTCGGGCCACTACGCACGTAGGTGCTCAGGCTGTCGCTGACCCAGCGTGCATCACTGGCGGGCTCTTCGGCGTACGCCGGTACGGCGAGGGCCACCAGAGCGGCAATCAGGCCGCCGCGCAGGGCAGGGAGGGCGGAAGCGGTTGGGCGGAAATCGGGCATGTTCGGTCTTCGCTGAAACAGGACAAAAGTAGGCCCGGTGACTGGGCCGATGAACCGGTCGGTGAGTTGACCGTCAGCGAAAGACCGTTTTTTTGTAAGCAGGTTCACTACCTGATATCGGAAATGTCTGCAGGATGTTGCAGGAGCTTTATCGGAGCTAGCGCTAGAATGAAAGGTTGACACCTTCATGGAGCAAGACCATGACTGCCAAGAACACCGTCTGCCTCTGGTTCGACAACGATGCCGAGGAGGCTGCCAACTTTTACGCCAGCGTATTCCCGGACAGTAAAGTGATTGCCCTGCACAAGGCGCCAAGTGACTATCCTTCGGGCAAGGAGGGCGATGTCATCACGGTCGAATTCACCGTCATGGGCATACCCTGCGTGGGGCTCAATGGCGGCAAGGCCTTTACGCATTGCGAGGCGTTTTCGTTCCAGGTCAGTACCGAAGACCAGGCCGAAACCGACCGCTTGTGGGATGCCATTGTCGGTAATGGCGGGGAGGCCAGCGTCTGCGGCTGGTGCAAGGACAAATGGGGGATTTCCTGGCAGATCACCCCTCGTATCCTGATCGAAGCCATCGGCCATCCCGACCGCGCCGCAGCCAAACGGGCGTTCGAGACCATGATGCAGATGGGCAAGATCGATGTGGCAAAAATTGCGGCGGCATTGAAGGGGTGATGCCGGTCTATGCGCTCTGGTTATCGTTTTGTCCTGGAAAACATCGCTTATCGAGGCGTGCCGCCGTTCCTGAGCTCAGGTGGCGGCACCGATTCATCCGCTGCTTTCGTGGACGAGATCGACCGCCTGCTGGGCCTGGAACTGGGTGCCCGTGCATTCCAGGCGCGCTACCGGGGCGTGGCATTGGAGCTCACACCCTTGGAGTTCCGCATGCTGGCAGCGTTGGGACCGCGCAGCAGCCCCGGTTTACAGGCCGGCCCGGTCAGCTACCGGTCACTTCGGCTTCTGCCGCGACCTTCACTGAGGCCTTCTTCTCCTGCACCACGATGTAGAACTCCTCGCCATGCTTCACCGCGCCATACAGCACGGCCTTCTCGATCAGCTCGTTACCGCGCAGGTGGCGCAGCATCATCGGGTCTTTGCGCAGGTCGCGGTACAGGGCCAGGCACAGCAGCACCATCACCACCACAAAGGGCAGGGCCACGACGATGGTCAGGTTCTGCAACCCCGTCAGCGCCTCGCCGGGGGCCCGTGGGTCGCCAATCGCCAGCATGATCGCCGCCACGGTACCGGTCAGCGCGCCCCAGAAAATCACCGTGCGCCGCGAGGGCGCTGTGGTGCCGTGTTCCGACAGTGTGCCCATCACCAGCGAGGCGGCATCGGCACCGGAAACGAAGAAGATGCCCACCAGGATCATTACCAGCACCGAGGTCGCTGAAGCCAGCGGATAGCTGTCCAGCAACTGGTACAGCGCGTGGTTGCTGTTGACTGCGCCATTGGCCAGCTGGAATGCGCCTTCGCGCACGGCATCGATGGCCGCACCGCCAAAAATGGTGAACCACACCAGGCTCACCAGGCTGGGCACCAGCAGTACACCCGTAACGAACTGGCGGATAGTGCGGCCGCGGCTGATGCGGGCGATGAACATGCCCACGAACGGTGTCCAGGAAATCCACCAAGCCCAGTAGAACACGGTCCAGCCGGCCAGCCAGCTGTTCATCTGCTCACCGCCGCTGGCGTTGGTACGGGCCATCATTTCCGGCAGCATCTTGATGTAGATGCCGAGCGAGGTCGGCAGCAGGTTGAGCATCAGCAACGTCGGGCCGACAATGAACACGAACACTGCCAGCACCAGCGCCAGCACCATGTTGGTGTTGGACAACCACTGGATGCCCTTGCCGATGCCCGACACCGCCGAGGTGACGAAGGCAATGGTCAGCAGGGTGATGATCGAGATGTAGAACAGCTTGCCGGGGCTCTCGATCCAGCCGTTGTACTCCAGGCCGCCGGCAATCTGCAGGGCCCCAAGGCCCAATGAGGCCGCCGAGCCGAACAGCGTGGCGAAAATAGCCATCATGTCGATCATGCGCCCTAGCGGGCCGTTGGCGTGCTTGCCGATCAACGGCCGGAAGGCCGCGGAAATCAGCTGTGAGCGGCCACGGCGGAAGGTGCCATAGGCAATCACCAGACCGACGATGGCGTACATGGCCCAAGGGTGCAGGGTCCAGTGGAACAAGGTGGTGGCCATGGCCACCTGCATCGCTTCACTTGTCTGCCCGGTGGCCGAGCCGGGCGGCGGCGACACATAGTGCGACAGCGGCTCGGCCACGCCGAAGAACATCAGGCCGATGCCCATGCCGGCGCTGAACATCATGGCCACCCAGGACACCGTACGGAATTCTGGCTGCTCGCCATCACGCCCCAGTGGCACCCGGCCATAACGGCTGGCGGCCAGCCACAGCACGAACACCACGAACAAGGTGGATGTGAGCACGAAGAACCAGCCGAAGTTGAGAATGACCCAGGACTGCGCGCTGGAAGCGCTGCTGGCGAGGCTGGCCTGGTTGAGGAAGCCCCAGAGCACGAACGCGATTGCCAGGAGGCTGGTGAAACCAAACACGACGCCGTCGAGTTTGCCCTCGAAATGCCGGTCCTGGCGGGCCTCTGCGGTTTTCGAGGGGTCCGTCACGCCGAGGTCGAGCGTTTCGGTGATGTGTTCCTTTGCCATGAATGATGAGGCCCCTTTGTGGCTTACCTGCATGCACAGGCTTGTTGTTGTGTGGGCTACCGAGTTCGATGACGGCCTCGGCGGGGTGGAATGCTGGCGCGATTATCCTGCGCGGGAAAAGGCGCCCCCTGTCCCGATAACGCCCTGGGGCGTCCATTGCGCGACTTGGCAAATACTTTTAGTTCTGGGGGCAATAGCCCTTTCTGCCTCGGGTTCTGGTACCCTGATGGGCATTACCCGGGCCCGCTCATCCGAGCACCGTAGAAGCGCTGCTGCTTGCGGGCCTGGCCGTACCAGGAAACGGAGATTCGTCAAAATGGCCACTGATCGTGTGAGCCTGATTCATTTCGATAAATTGAGCATGAGCCCTGCCGCTGCCGATCGGTTCCAGAAAGCCCTCGACGCGCTGGCAGCGCTCAAGCTGCAGGACCGTTACGTGTACCTCATCGCTCCTTATCTGGGTGATATCGCTGACGCGTCTGACGCCGAGCAACTGGACACCGCCTTGGGCCAGTGCATCCAGGTGGTTGATGAGCTGCTGGCTGCCAGGTCGGTGAGCAAGGTCAAGGCCGAGGAAGTGCGCCAGGTGTTTCACAGCGCTGCCGAGCGTGCGCGGGCAGAACTGCCTGGCTGAGTGGTGGGATGGCCAAAGACATCGAAAACCCCTGCGTTTCGTTATGCCAGCTCAACAGCGAGCTGTGCGTGAGCTGCGGCCGCACCCGTGACGAAATCCGCAAGTGGCGGGGCATGAAACGGCCGGAAAAGATGGCCACCGTGCAACGCGCGGCAACGCGGATGAAGGCTATCGTCAAGAAGGCAGCCAAGCGGCAGAATACCGACTGAACCCTCGCGCCCTGTACAGGGCCTTTCCTGATTTGCCTGAAGAGCCTGAAAATGGATGTTCACTCGCTGTTAGCGTTTACCCTGGTTGCCGCCATCGCGATCGCCAGTCCCGGCCCGGCCACACTCATGGCCATCAACAACAGCCTGGCCCATGGCCAGCGCAGCACGATCTGGTCGTCGCTGGGCAATGGCTCGGGCCTGTTCTGCCTGTCGGCAGCCGCCATGCTGGGCCTGGGCGCCCTGCTGGCCAGTTCTGAAGTGCTGTTCAATGCCGTGAAAATCCTGGGGGCGGGCTATCTGTTCTACCTGGGGGTGCGGCAGTTGCTGAAAAAAGGCCCGATGCTGGCGCAGGCTACTGCCGAGGGTGCGGCCAAGGTTCGCCCCTCGCCGCTGAAGCTCTACAAGTCGGCGTTCCTTACCGCAGTGACCAACCCCAAGGCGACCATGTTCTTCACGGCGCTGTTCCCGCAGTTCATCGACCAAGGGGCCGCACTGTTGCCGCAATTCCTGGCCTTGACCGGTATTTTCGTGGCGTTGTCGCTGGTTTCGCTGAGCTTGTATGCCGCGCTGGCTGCACGGGCGAAAGGCGTGCTGACCCGGCCGTCACTGTCGCGCTGGGTGAGCCGGGTGGTGGGCACTACCTTTATCGGGTTTGGTGCGGCGATCCTGGCGATGCGTCGTCAGGGCGCCTGAGTGCCAGAGAGGGTAATCGACGGCTCGTTCACCGTTAGCCGATGAAAGGCCCATCTACTTTTCGCACAGGGTCCAGACTGTCTGCAGCCCGCACAGATGAATGCTGCAGTTGATCACAGGATGTGGCAGCCTTTGGCCACCACGCCGGGTCACCGGATGTAACTTGTGCCGAGGGTTGTAGATGATCGAGCGTTGTTTTCGCCACGGCTTGCTCCTGTTGTCGTGCCTGCTGCTGCCGTTGGCTGCGGTAGCTCAAGAGCCTTGCCGGCGGTTGACCGCCACCGGCAACCCGGAGTACCCCCCGTACCTGTGGCGCGACCCGCAAAACCCCCAGCAACTGATCGGTGCCAACGCTGACCTGCTCAAGTACCTGGGCAAGCAGTTGGGGCTGGAGATCGAGGTGATTTACGTCGGGCCGTGGTCGCGCGCCCAGGAAGAGGTGCGCACCGGCCGGATCGACTTGATGGCCGGGTACTTCATGACCCAGGCCCGGCAGCAACAGATGGACTTCATCACCCCGCCATTTCTGCACACGCCCAGCGTGGTCTGGGTTCGCCAGGACAATGCCTTTGCCTACCACCAATGGGCAGACCTGAAAGGTCGCAAAGGCGGGACCTTGGTCAACAACAGTCACGGTCAGCAGTTCGACGACTTTGCCAGGGCCAACCTCATCCTCGAAGCAGTACCCAGCGCCAGGCAGGCATTCGAAAAACTCATGCACAAACGCAGCGACTATGTCGTGTACGAGCAGTACCCCGGCATGGCGCTGGCGCGCACCTTGGGTATTGCCAGCACTGTGCAGGTGCTGGAACCGCCAATCTCCAGCGAAGGGCTGTACCTGGCGCTTTCGCATGATTCGCCCTGCAATCGGCCGCATTTGCGTGAAGCGCTGGCGCGGCAAATGGAAAAGATCGTGGCCGGGGCGTTGCCGCAGCAGTTGTTGCAGCAGAACCTGAAGCGGTGGCAGTAATCAGCGAGGAAGGTGCGCGGCCTCCCGTGCGTGCTTGGCCCGGGTCACGTTGACCGCGCCAGGCAGGGTGACGTCGTTCTTCGCCGCGAGGATTTCGGCCATGACGCTGACGGCGATCTCGGCCGGTGTCTTGCTGCCGATGTAGATGCCAATCGGGCCATGCAAGCGTTGCAGCGACGCCTCGCTTTCGCCGAAGTGCTCGATCAGGCGTTCACGGCGCAGTTGGCTGTTGCGCCGCGAGCCGATGGCGCCAATGTAGAACGCCGGGCTGTGCAAGGCTTCGAGCAGGGCCAGATCATCCAGTTTGGGGTCGTGGCTGACGGCGACGATGGCGCTGCGCAGGTCCGGCGCGAAGGCGCGGACTACGTCGTCGGGCATGCCGGCCAGCAGGTTGACGCCGGGCACGTTCCAGCCTGCTGTGTACTCAGGGCGTGGGTCGCACAGCGAAACGTTGAAACCATTGAACAGGGCCATGGTGGCCAAGTACTCGGCCAGTGCGCCACCACCGATCAGCAGTAAACGATAGCCCGGCCCAAGGGTGCTGAGCATGTGTTGGCCATCGAAGCTGAACAGGTCAGGCGTGCTGGTGGGGGTAAGGCTGATATCACCGTTGTGCAGGTTGAGCCCGCGGCGGACCAGGCTGCCCTTATCGAGGCAGGCCAGCAGTCGTTCGAGGTGCTGCAGCGGCGGTGCGAACTCCAGCACAAGCTCCAGTGTGCCGCCACAGGGCAGGCCGAAACGGTGTGCTTCATCGGCGCTGACGCCGTAACGCACCACTTGAGGAAGGCCGTTGGGCATGCCGGGGCCGCCGTAGGCGGTGGTGTAACGGTGAATGAGGTCATCCTCGATACAGCCACCGGAGACACTGCCGACCACCCGGCCGTCACTGCGCAAGGCCATCATCGAGCCCACCGGGCGCGGGGAGGAGCCCCAGGTGCGGGCGACCGTGGCCAGCAGGACGCGGTGCCCGGCGGTGAGCCAGTCTCGGGTGGTGCGCAGCACCAGCAGGTCGATGCTTTCCATGGAGGCTCCCGTTCAGCGCATATGCAAAATGATCGGGCTACTGCTGGCCGGGTCGGTATGCCCACGCAACGTGCCCACCGCCTGTGCATTCACGACACCGCCCTGGTTTCCCCAGGCCGTGCGCACGAAGCTCAGCACATCGGCAATCTCCTGGTCATTCAGTTGCTCTCGGAACGCCGGCATGCGGTAGGCATCAGGCAACCCCGCCGTCACCACCCGCTGCGAACCGTTCAGGGTAATGTTGATCGCCGAAGCGTCTTCTTTCGCCAGCGCCGAGGTTGCCCCCGCCAAAGGCGGCATCCATTGGTCCTGGCCCTTGCCCTCCAGCCCGTGGCACGAGGCGCAGCGAGTCACGTAGGTATGTGCGCCCGGGCTGTTGAGCTGTGTTGCTGCCGACTCGGCCACGTACTGCCACGGCGCCCCATCGCGCTGCGGGTCGCCGGGAAGCGATTTCAGGTAGTGGGCGATGGCCCTCAGGTCATCGTCGCTCATGAACTGCGTGGAGTTGTTGAACGCCTCGGTCATCGAGCCGAATACGACGGCATGGCGGTTGCGGCCGGTTTTGAGAAACTGCGCAATCTCGTCTTCGCTCCAGCGCCCCAGCCCTGTGTTGTGGTCGGCACGCAGGCTCGGTGCGTACCAGCCATCGAGCAGGGCGCCCGCCAGGAATGGTTTGCCGCTGTCATCCAGCGCCTTTTCGTTGAAGGCCAGGCCACGGGGCGTGTGGCAACTGCCACAGTGACCAGGGCCCTGAACGATATAGGCACCCCGGTTCCACAGCGCATCCTGCCCGGCCTTGTCGGCGTAAGGCGTGGTGGCGGCGAACAGGCCGTTCCACAGGGCAATGGGCCAGCGCAGGTTCAGTGGCCAGGGGATGTCGCTGGCCAGGTTGGCCTGCCGGGCCGGTTGCACGCCGTGCATGAAAAATGCGTACAGCGCCTTTACATCGTCGTCACTGAGCTTGGCGTAGGACGGGTAGGGCATGGCCGGGTACAGCCTCCGGCCGCCGGGCGCGACACCCTGACGCACGGCGCGGTCGAAGTCGGCGAGGCTGTAGCTGCCGATACCGTTGTCGCGATCAGGGGTAATGTTGGTGGCGTGAATAGCCCCCAGCGGGGTGGCCATTTCCAGCCCGCCTGCGAACGGTTTGCCGTCCGGCAGGCTGTGGCAAGCCACGCAGTCGCTGAGCCGGGCCACGTACTCGCCACGGCTGACCAGCGCCGGGTCGGCGGCACTGGCCTGTGCATCGACGAACGGCGAGGCAGGCTCGCGGGTGACATACCAGGCCATCAGGCCTGCCGCGACCAGGCACGGCAGTGCCAGCCAGCCAGCGGTTCTTGCGAAGCGATGGGTCATGGGGCGATCCTTGTGCGGTCAGCTGAAGGTATGGCGGCTCAACGGCAGGCTGCGCACGCGCTGGCCAGTCAGTTGCGCGACGGCGTTGGCCACCGCCGGGGCTACGGCCGGCAACGGAGGCTCGCCAATGCCGCCCATCTTCGCCCCGCTTTCGACAATGCGCACATGCACCCGGGCCATGCGTGAAGGCGGCAGGATCGGGTACAGGTCATAGTTGCGCGCTCGTGGTTTGCCGTCCACGTATACCGCCTCTTCCACCAGCGTCTGCGACAGGCCCAAGGCGACGGCGCCGTTCACCTGATGCTCGATGATCGCCGGGTTGACGATGCTGCCCGGGTCGATGGCTTGCCAGATGTCGTGCACCTTCACCTGGCCGTTCTCGATCGACACCTCGGCGATGACTGCTGCCTCCGAGCCGAATGGCGAGGCCATGGCCACGCCGCGTGCCCGCTTGCTGCCATCCTCGGCGGTGAACGGGCCGCGCTTCCAGCCACCGGACAGGTCGGCGACCGCGTTCAGCAGATTGGTCAGGCGCGGGTTGTCGCGCAACAGGTGCAGGCGCAGTTCGAACGGGTCCTTGCCGCCTTTGTCGGCCAGTTCGTCGAGGAACGACTCGTAGAAAAAGTCGTTCAGTGAGTTGCCCACCGAGCGCCAGTAGCCGAGCATGGCCGGGCCTTTTACGTAGATCTGCGCGATGCGCTTGTTGGCGATGGCGTAGGCCTTGCCCGACAGCCCTTCAAGTGCGGTCGGGTCGATCTTTTCACCTTGTTTGCCGGCCAGGGCCTCGGTCGGGCCTTCGGTGGCGCTTACCGCTTCGAGGGCCACTGGCATGCCGTCGGCATCCAGGCCGGCGCGGAACTTCACCACGGCGACCGGGCGTAGCACATCACGCAGGAATTCCTCTTCGCGGCTCCAGATAAGCTTCACCGGCCGCCCGACCGCCTTGGCCAGTGCGATGGCCTGCGGGTAGGGGTTGGCCGAGTCGTACAGGAAGTGGCGGCCAAAGAAGCCGCCCAGCAATGGCGAATGCAGGTTGATCTGCGCAGCCTCCAGGCCTGTACGTTTGGCAATGTCGTCGCGGAACATGTCCGGTGCCTGGTTGGGCAGCCACACGTCCAGGGTGCCGTCCGCGTTGAAGCGGGCGAGGGCAGAGGGCGGTTCCAGCTGGGCATGGTTCAGGTACTGGTTGTGGTAGCTGGCCTCTACCTTGGTCTTGGCGTTGCTCAAGGCACCCGTGATATCACCCTCGTTCTCTTCATCACGTGCCGGGCCCTCGACCGTGGCCAGGTGCTCGCGCCAGCCATCGCTGGAGAAGTCTGCCGGCATCGCCCGCACCTTGGTGTCGGCGGTCGCCTCTTGCCAGTCCACCTGGATAGCCTCCACCGCGCGTTTGGCATGCCACCAGCGTTCGGCGACCACGGCGACAGCGCCCGGTAACTGATGCACGGAATGCACGCCCTTCATGGCCTTGACCTGCTCTTCGTTGCGCAGGCTGCCCACGGTCATGCCCAAGCGTGGCGCGTGCTGCACGGCGGCGTGGAGCATGCCGTCGACCTTGATGTCGATGCAGTACTGCGCCTTGCCGGTGGACTTGTCGTAGGCATCCAGGCGACGCACTGGCTTGCCGATCCAGCGAAACTGGCTGGGGTCGCGCAATTTGACGCTGTCCGGGGCGGGTACTGGCAGGTCCATGGCGCGGCCGGCAAGTTCGCCATAAGGTACTGAGCTCCCGCTCATGGTATGTACTACGTTACCCGGTGTGGTAGAGAGCTCCTCGACCGGCACGCCGAGCTGTTCGGCGCCCGCCTGCAGCAGCATGGCCCGGGCGAGGGCACCCAGGCGGCGCATGGTCGGGTAGCTCATGCGCACCGACATGCTGCCGCCAGTGATGCGCATACCGTTTTCCATGACGACATAGGCTTCGCCCGGTGGAGCGGCGTCGACCACGAAATGGGCAGGGTCGACATCCAGCTCTTCACCTACGATCTGCGCCATGGCAGTGAAGGGCCCTTGCCCGCCCTCCATGAAGGGGCTGAGCAGGCGCACCGTGCCATCCGGGCGAATTTCAAGAAACGCGGGCACTTGGGTGCCGCGTTGCGGGGCGGCTGCAATCGCCGCCTGCACGCGTGCTGGCCCCATTGGCAGGCCGAATCCCAGCACCAGGGCACCGACGGCCGTGCCGGCAAGAAAGCGCCGACGCGACAGGTTGACGGTTTCGCCCATTTGCAGCTTGAGCAGTTCGGCCGGTGTATCGACGGGCGTGTTCATCAGGCCTGCTCCCCTTGGGCCAGTGCATTCACGGCAGTATGGATGGCGTTGTAAGTGCCGCAGCGGCACAGGTTGACCATGGCCGCGTCGATCTGCGCGTCACTGGGCTTAGGGGTGTGCTTGAGCAGCGCCGTGGCCGCCATCACCTGGCCGGACTGGCAGTAGCCGCACTGGGCCACCTGGTGCTCGACCCAGGCCGCGACCACCCGTTTGCCGACGGCATCGGCTTCGATTGCCTCGATGGTGGTCACCTCGCGCCCGACCACACCGGCCACCGGGGTGACACAGGCGCGTACTACGTTGCCGTCCACCAGCACCGAACAGGCGCCGCACTGGGCCAGGCCACAGCCATACTTGGTGCCGGTCAGCCCCAGGTCGTCGCGGATCACCCACAGCAGGGGCGTGTCGGCGTCCACCTCGACCTGGTAGGTCTTCTGGTTGATGCGTAGTTCCATGGTTCACCTGCCAATCATCGGTTGCTATCGCTGTGTTTTTTCTGGGCGGGGAATACGTTGTTCCCCAGAGAAGAAACGCTAGCACAGGGGGATGACCGCTGGTCTGGTGGCGGGGGCAGGTTCAGAGGATCAGGCAAGCAATCCGGTGGAATGCGCAAGCGACGAGGTAAACAGGACTTCCAGGCTGAAAACCCGGATAATGCCGGCCACTTTCGTTTTGCACGCTTAAATCACGGTAAACCCGCATGGAAATCAAGGTCAATTTTCTCGACAATCTCCGTCTCGAAGCCAAGTTCGACGACTTCACGGTGATCGCCGACCAACCGATCCGCTACAAGGGTGATGGTTCGGCCCCAGGCCCGTTCGATTACTTCCTGGCGTCTTCGGCCTTGTGCGCGGCTTACTTCGTCAAGCTGTACTGCCAGACCCGCGACATCCCCACCGAGAACATTCGCCTGTCGCAAAACAACATCGTCGACCCGGAAAACCGCTACAACCAGATCTTCAAGATCCAGGTCGAGCTGCCCGAAGACATTTCCGAGAAGGACCGCCAGGGCATCCTGCGCTCGATCGACCGCTGCACCGTCAAGAAGGTGGTACAGACCGGCCCCGAGTTCGTGATCGAAGTGGTCGACAACCTCGACGCCGATGCCCAGGGCCTGCTGATGCCGGTGTCGGACAGTACCACCTACATCCCTGGCAAGGACCTGCCGCTGGAGCAGACCATCGCCAACATGTCGGGCATCCTGGCCGGGTTGGGGATGAAGATCGAGATCGCTTCGTGGCGCAATATCGTGCCCAACGTGTGGTCGTTGCATGTGCGTGATGCGCAGTCGCCGATGTGCTTCACCAATGGCAAGGGTGCCACCAAGGAAGCCGCGCTGGCATCGGCGCTGGGTGAATTCATCGAGCGCCTGAACTGCAACTTCTTCTATAACGACCAGTTCTGGGGCGAGGACCTGGCCAACGCGCCGTTCGTGCATTACCCGAACGAGCAGTGGTTCAAGCCTGGCCCACGCGATGCGCTGCCCGCCGAGATCCTCGACGAGCACTGCCTGGCAATCTACAACCCCGACGGTGAGCTACGCGGTTCGCATTTGTACGACACCAACTCGGGCAACACGGCGCGCGGCATCTGCTCGCTGCCGTTCGTGCGCCAATCGGACAAGCAGGTGGTGTACTTCCCGTCCAACCTGATCGAAAACCTGTTCCTCAGCAACGGCATGAGCGCTGGCAACACCCTCGCTGAAGCGCAGGTGCAGTGCCTGTCGGAAATCTTCGAGCGCGCGGTCAAGCGCGAAATCCTCGAAGGCGAGCTGTGCCTGCCGGATGTGCCGCAGGACGTACTGGCCAAGTACCCGGCCATTGTTGCCGGCATTCAGGGCCTGGAAGAACAGGGCTTCCCGGTGCTGGTCAAGGATGCTTCGCTGGGTGGCGAATTCCCGGTCATGTGCGTCACCCTGATGAACCCGCGCACCGGCGGCGTGTTCGCCTCGTTCGGCGCCCACCCAAGCCTGGAAGTGGCACTGGAGCGCAGCCTTACCGAACTGCTGCAGGGCCGCAGCTTCGAAGGGCTGAACGACCTGCCGCAGCCGACCTTCGAAAGCCATGCCCTGACCGAGCCGAACAACTTCGTCGAGCACTTCATCGACTCCAGCGGTGTGGTGTCGTGGCGCTTCTTCAGTGCCAAGGCGGACTTCGAGTTCGTCGAGTGGGACTTCTCCGGCCACGGCGAGGATTCCAATATTCAAGAGGCCGCAACCCTGTTCGGCATCCTCGAAGACTTGGGCAAGGAAGTGTACATGGCGGTGTACGACAACCTGGGCGCCACCGCCTGCCGCATCCTGGTGCCGGGCTACTCGGAAATCTACCCCGTCGAGGACCTGATCTGGGACAACACCAACCGCGCCTTGTCGTTCCGCGCCGACATCCTCAACCTGCACAGCCTTGAAAGCCGCGCCCTGAAGCTGCTGCTCAAGCGCCTGGATAACTGCGATGTGGATGACTACACCACCATCACCACACTGATTGGCGTGGAGTTCGACGAAAACACGGTGTGGGGCCAGCTGACCATTCTGGAACTGAAGCTGCTGATCTGCCTGGCAGTGCAGCGCTTCGAGGAGGCCAAGGAACTGGTCGAGGCGTTCCTGCAGTTCAACGACAACACTGTTGAGCGCGGGCTGTTCTACCAGGCCCTGAACGTGGTGCTGGAAGTGCAACTGGATGACGAGCTGGAGATGGACGAC
Source organism: Pseudomonas sp. URIL14HWK12:I5 (assembly GCF_900176445.1). Taxonomy (NCBI): domain Bacteria; kingdom Pseudomonadati; phylum Pseudomonadota; class Gammaproteobacteria; order Pseudomonadales; family Pseudomonadaceae; genus Pseudomonas; species Pseudomonas sp. URIL14HWK12:I5. The sequence continues at coordinate 238,230 of NZ_FWXQ01000006.1, read as the reverse complement.
TACGAAGCCAACTTCCGCCGCATGTTCGGCAACGCACGCATGGATGCTGTGCTGGGCTCGTTGGATGGTAGCGTGCGCTTCCATGGCCTGACCCCGACCAGCATGAAGCTCGAAGGCCTTGATCGCCACCTGCGCTTGATCGAAAGCTACAAGAAACTGCACGCAGCCCGGGCCAAGTTCGCCTGAGTGCACAATCGGTTGCAGGGCTCGCAGCCCTGCCCGATATCCTGACGCCTGCGCGTTTACTGTGGGAGCGGGCTTGTCGAACCGCCGCGAACACCGGCGCAGCCGGTGCCATATATCGCTTTGATCACGGTCCTATCCCCAATTCGCCTTTCCGCTTGGCCTGAGAGGCGCGTAACATTTTGCTCCCCAAATCCATGGCGCGTTAACCGCCAGAAGGACCTCGGCCGCGCACAGCAAAAAGGCGCAGACCATGACCACCCCTTTGGATACCAATGCCCTCAAAGCCCGTCAGCAAGCCGCCTGGGCCAGCGGTGACTACGCGGTAATCGGCACCACCCTGCAACTGGTTGGCGAGCGCCTGGCAGAAGCCTGTGACCTGCGCTGGGATGAGCAGGTGCTGGATGTTGCGGCCGGTAATGGCAACGCCACACTGGCGGCTGCCCGACGCGGTTGCCGCGTCACCTCCACCGACTATGTCCCCGAACTGCTAAAGCGTGGCGAAGAGCGGGCACGGGCCGAACACCTGAATGTGCTGTTTCAGGCTGCCGATGCTGAAGCGTTGCCGTTTGCCGATGGCACCTTCGATGCGGTGCTTTCCACGTTCGGTGTGATGTTTGCCCCTGATCAGGCCCAGGCCGCACGTGAGCTGGGGCGGGTATGCCGGCCCGGTGGTCGTATAGGCTTGGCCAACTGGACCCCGCAAGGTTTTGTCGGGCAGATGTTCAAGACCCTCGGGCGGCATGTGCCGCCCCCCGCCGGGGCCTTGCCGCCCTCGCGGTGGGGTGACGAGGAACAGTTGCGCGTGATGTTCGAAGGGGTGCTGGGTGAGCTGAATGTCAGTCGCCAGCACTTCAACTTCCGCTACCGCTCGGCGGCGCATTTCATCGAGGTTTTTCGTACCTGGTACGGGCCGGTGCACAAGGCGTTTGCTTCGCTGGATGCGGAGAAGGCCAGTGCTTTGGAGCGAGACCTTGCTCAGTTGCTGGATGACTGCAATGTGGGAGGGCCTTCATCGTTGGTGGTGCCCAGCGAATACCTTGAGGTGGTGATCATTCGCGGGCGGTAGCCAACACACCTTCAAAAGCCTCGGCGGGTGGGGGTGCCGCGCGGACATTGAAGAGCTTGCAGATGAGGTACCAACAGATGGCGACGGTAAGGTTTCGGGGCCATGGGCCATGAAGTGGCGCAGATGCCATTTCGTGTCAACGTCAGTTATACCAAGTGACAAGGCCTGCTCGGCAGATAGTAACTTTGGTCCGTAATGCTCGTTGTGCCAAGCGTAGACTTGAGTTTGTAGCGAGGCGAAAGCAGGGAGTTTCTTCTCATAGTCCAAGGTGATGTCGGGGTTCGCCCTGGCTGAAGCTGCTGACCAGGCCGTGTACGTACCGTACGGGGCGTTCACCCTGCCAGATGGTGAACAGCACGGGTTTGTCGAGCAGGTGGCCGAAGTCGATGCCGTGTTCGAAGCTGATCAGCTCCAGGGTCAATGTAAACGGTTGGCTGAGCGCTTCTTCGAGCTTGAATGACACCACTTCGAACTCAGCGTTGCAAACGAGTGGCTGGAAGCTTTATCGCAAGTCAGATTGGCTGGGCATAAGCAGTCCTTGTCGGCCGTCTGAGGTTTCAGAAGTCCGGGCAGGCTGGCCTGCCCGGTTGCCGTACTGTCAGATCACACGGCTGTCTCTTTGGGCTTGCGCCAGTCATCCGCGCCTGCGGTGCTTGCAGTGAGGTGCTCCCACTCGATGCCGCGGTAAGCCATCGAAACTTTGAAGAACTGGGTGAAGTCGCTGTTGCCCTTGTCCTGCACGTGTGGCATTTCAAGGTCGATGTCGATGATTACCGCGTCGATCAGTTTGGTCGTGAAGAACCGTTCCTGTGTGCCTTCGACCGAGGTCCGGTACCAACTGAGCTCGACGTTGGGCAGCATTTCACCGCTGGACAGCGCGCTGTACAGCAGCGGAACTGCCTTGTTCAGGGCGCAGGTGATAATCAGCGGCCCATGTACCCGCTGGCCTGCTGGCTGACCACTTTGAGGGTCCGTGGGCACGGTGATGCGGTGTTTGACTTCCTGCACCAGAATCTGGTCTTCGTGGCCTTCTACGAAAATGTTGCCGACGGAGTCGGCAGTGAATGCACCTGCGGTGATGTTGCCTTGTGTCTTGCCTTCGATCTTGATGTAAGCGGGTGTTGGCATGGCAGTTTCTCCTGCGTCCATGTGGATTAGCACGCACACCACAGGTGGCGTGGCCATCGAAAACGATGGGCTTTTCAATGAGGCAGATGCCTCGCTAATGGGGTGAATTCGGTGGGTGCATGTAGCCTTCGCCTACTGCTGCAGGATGGCGTTTAGCGACTCCAGTACTTCGGTGGTAATCAGGTGCAGCCGGTAGCTGTAGATGCCGTAGGCCACCGCCATGGCGATGGCGGAAATCACCAAAGGGCTCCACCAGGGCCATTGCCGGTTCATGCGGAAGTTGCGTGGGGCCACATTGGTGTAGGGGTCGCAGACTTCTTCAGGGGTGGGGCCACGCAGTTCGCGGATGATCCCGTGCAGTTGGTGAATGAGTGCAGTGATGGTTTCTTCACCTTTCGGCGCCAGCGCATACTTGCCCCTCAGCCCAAGGCAAAGGGCGAAGTACATGAACTCCAGCACGTCCTGATAACGCTTGGGCTCCTGCATCAGGCGCGAGATCACGGTGAAGATCTTTTCTCCGCCCCAGGTCTCGTCGTGGAAGATGCTCAGCAAGGGTTCCTGGCTCCAGCAGCTGCTTTTGCCCCAGGGCCGCTCCATGACGGCTTCGTCGATGAACAGGCACAGGCCGTAGGTATACGCCAGCAGCTGAGCAGGCTCGTATCCGTGCTGGCGCATTTCTTCCTGAATGTTGTCGATCTGGTTGCGCACTTGCTGGTGCACATCTTTGATATTTGGCAATTCGTCCAGCGTACGCAGGCGTATGACCAAGCCAAACAGCGGTGATGCGGCATCCAGCATCAGGTTGGCGAACCCGCCCCGCAGCTGAAACTGCGGGTCGGCGGGATAGCCTTCGTAAACAGGCTCAGGCTTTTGCGCAGAGGCTTGTGCGTTGGCCGGCGCGGCCTGGTCGTCGGGTGCTGACGGTTTAAGGGTTGTAGTCAGCTGACTGACTTCAGCATTTGTTGCATCGGTGCGGGTAGTCGTGTCATCTGCCATATCACTGACTCCTGATCGCCCAGAACTGCAGTTCGAGGCCCGGGAATTCGCCCGCAATGTGGAGACCAAAGCCATTGGCCTCGGCCATGCACGCCCAGGCCGGGTCGCGCCTGTTCACTTCGAAGTAACTGAAGCCCGCGTGAAAAGGCAGGTCGCGCGGCGCCACCGGCAAAGGCAACAAGGGGATGCCCGGCAGTTGCAGCGGCACCAGGTCGTACAGCGACTCCAGTGAGGTGATCTTGGCTTTCTGGATGAACATCTGGCGCAACACCTGCGGTGGCAGGTCGGCGCGCACGGCAAGGATGAAGTCGGCTTCGTCGATCAGACGGCGGTCTTCCAGCCTGGTCGTCATCACACCGAACGCTTCGTTCACCAGCGGCAGTGAAACGGCGCGCGGCTGCAGGACGGTGCTCAGGGCGCGGCGCAAGGTGTCTTCCAGCGGCTTGAACGAAGTACGCAGCGCCGTGTGGTGGTACGCGGGGTAATCTTGCGGGAGCCTGTTTTCGTCGGTGAACGTGACAAACTCGCCACAGGCCTGGCTCATGCACAGGTAAAGCTGCTCGGGATGCGTTTGCGCTTGCCGGGCCAGGTGCTGAAAGCACGGCCACCAGCGGTTCATGGCCTGCAGCAGGTTGAAGTCGCGAATGTCGGCGATACCGGACTGGCCCGAGGCGCCAATACGCTTGGCAAGGCCTCGCGCTCGCTCGCGCAGGGTGTTGGTCATTTCGTCTAGGAACCGCTGCAGTGCCGGCACCGCTCGCACCGACACGCTGGTGGGGTAGAAGGTTTCGTCCAGTTGCAGGCTGCCGTCGGGGCGCCGCTCCAGGATGCGTGCCATGGCCAGGCGTGTGTAGGCACTGCTGTCATCAGCCTTGCGTTTTAGCTGCAGGTTGGGCATGGCAAGGTCTACCTGTACCAGGTCACCGTCCGCAGAATGGGTGTCCTTGATCTCCTGTGGCTGGGCGGTGTAGCGGAAGTTGGCGGCATTGTCGGGCCAGCTCACTTCGCAGCCGCCCTCGGTGCGCAGCGGCAGGCACAGATACACCTCGCTGTCCTTGCACGCGTCGTCGTCGATTTCCAGCGGTGGCGGCGGCGGCAGGTCGGCGGGGATGTCGAACACCGTGCCGTCCGGCATGACGCCCCGCGCCCGGGTGATGGCGATCTTGCCCAGGCTCAGGTACTCGTCGTTCAGCTGTAGCTCGCTAAAGCCGTAGTAGGCTGCGTTCAGGCTGGCAAGGCGCTGGTGGAGAGCTGCTTCACCCGCCCGGGCTGCTTGCTGGAAATGCTGTGGTTTTACGAACAGGCCTTCGGGCCAAAGAACGGGATTGCGTGAACTCATGGGCACTCCGTGTCAACGTGAGTAAGCGGGAAGGGCAAAGGGGAGTAGACGTGTCATCAATCTTCTTCCTTGAGCACGATGTGCGTGTCGTTGACCAACACCGACAGCATGATCTGGCGGCCACGCGGCGGAATGCGCAGCACTTGCCGCCAGCTGGCGTCCTCAAGGCCTCGGTAGTCGGCAATCACCGCCACGAAACGGGTTTCGGCATGGATGGGTTCGAACGGGATGTACTTGAACTGGCCAGGGCGCAGCAGGTAATCGTCATCACGGATGTAGGTACTGCGCAGGGCTTTGGCCGGGTCCTGGTCCAGCAACTGGTACACGGTGTTACGCAGTAGCGAGTCGTCGCGCAGCTGCAGGATCTTGATGGCAATCGGCGTGGCGACGGGTTCCGAGGCCACGGTTGTGGTGTGCGGCAAGGTCAACGTTACGGTCGGGTCGTCGTAGCTGCCAGGGGTGCTCTCTTCCAGAGGAGAGCGAGCCGGTTCATCGTTGCCTTCCTCGTCCACCTCGACGGGGGACATGGCTGGAAACTGCTCGTGCAGGTACTCCAGTAGGGTCACGATCTTTTCCGTCAGTGCATAAGGGTCGCCCGCACTCAGGGTGACGGCGTAGGGGCTGGGCTCCAGGGTGCTGTGCTGTTCTTCGGCCGCTACCTCAAGGCTGTTCGGATTACCATTGAGGGTAGGGCTCGCGTTGATGCTGAACGCAACTTGGGTCGGGTGATCCTTCGGCGGCCCGATGGGCAACGTGTGGTCCATGGCAACTTGGCCCATCCTGCTTAACGAGGTGCAGCCGGCACCCCCGAACATTGCAACCAGCAGGGCCGCGACCAGCAACGGTTGGCGGGTCATGGGCGGTCTCCGGCAATCAGCCGCAGCAGCGGGCTCGACGGGGAAGCCTCTGACTCAGCGGCTGCATCCAGCGCTGCCAAGGGATCGTTGCCCATGGTGGGCTCGAAGGCCGAGCAGATCTCGGCAGCCGGTTGCGTAGCAGAGGGTTCGATCGGCCAAGAGGCTGCTGTTTCTTCGGCGATCAGGCGGTCGAGTACCCTCTGATCCGGATAGAACATGTCCTCCAGCGAACGCGTGGCGGCGGGGTCCTGGGCGTACTGAACCTGTAGCCGATAAGCACCCACCCGAAGCTGGTCGCCTTCAAGCAGGCGTCTGGGTGGGTATGCACCCAGGCTGGTGGCGCTGCCATTCAGATAGGTGCGCTGGCAGTGATCGATCACACAGAAGCTGCCTTCTATCCAGCGGATCTCGCAGTGGATGGGCGCAACGCTCTGATTAGGATCGTCGAGCTGCCAGCTTGTCTGTCCGCTGCCAATGGTTCCGCCCTTGCAATCGAATCGGTGCCTGGCGATAACGCCATGTCGCAGTTGGTCCAGGTTGGTGATGCTCACGGTCAATGTGTTCATGAGCGCCCCCTGAACCGTACAACGGGACTGATCTGGCCATGCCGGTCGTCGATGAAGCTGGTCCAGCCCAGGTAGGCGCCCTGGCTGCGGTGCAAGCAGAAGGGTGACAGCGCGTTCTGCTTCAGGCGCAGCTCCAGGTCGTAGGCAAGGCCGTCACGCAGCAGAACGTCGATCAATGCACGCAAACGGCCGAAGTTGATGCCGCTGGGTAGCAGGTCCCGCAGTTGCGCCTGGTCGAGTTCGCTGATCACGATGGTGAACTTGCTGCTGCGTGTGCGTGTACGGCTGCCGATCATGAACGTGCTGCCCAGCTGGCCGTTGGCGCGCCCCAGGCTTACGCGTTGCCCGGCCGCAGTGGGTACCGAGCGGGTTTCGAATTCGCGGATCTGCACATGCTTGAGGTCGAAGCAGTGCGCAATGATGCCGGCCACGGTGCCTGGCGCACGGCTGCGGCTGGCGATGACCCCGGCAAAACTGAGCAGGCGGCTCCAGGGCAGTGCCGTATCCCCTCGCAGTTGCTTGTCGTTCAGCCCCAGCAGGGCAAAAACGTACTGCGAGAACCCGTCACGGGCACCCGGCTGGAAGCGGATGTAGTACCGGTATTTGCGCCAGCTGCGGTGCAACAGGCTGAGCAGGTAGTGGTTGAAAAAGTCGAAGAATGCCGGCCGTACACCGATGCCTTGCGCATGTTCATAGGCCACCTGCTCCAGGTAATAGGTGGGCAATGGTGAATCGGTACCGTGTAACCCGAGGAACGTGGCAACGACCCGGTAGCGCGCCTCTTCGTCGGGCATGCGTTGGGCTTTGTAAACGTCCGATACGGGGAAGGTCAGCCGTGGGTCACAGGCCAGGCGCACGCGCAAGCGGGTAGCCTCGTCAGGCCAACGGGGTTCCAGATCGTCGCCATGCAACCCATGCAGCCGCTCCAGCAACTGGAAGAAGTTGTACTGGTGCGCCTCGGCGAGCAGTCTGTCGGCTAGATCAGCGGTTGTTTGCCGGTCTGTATTGGCCATGTGTAGTGCTCGTTGTTGGTGATGTTGATCACTTCCAGCTGATGGAAGGAATTGATGCTGGCGTACAAGGCAAAGAAGTGGGCAAGCACGCAACTGAACAGGTACAGGTCGCCTTCGCAGAGGAAGGCGGCCTGGTCCAGCTTCAGCCGGGTGTGCAAGCCGCGAATGGGTTGCCCCTTGATAAGCCAGTCCATGGGCTTTGTATGGATGTCGCGCATGCCGTCCAGGCGCTTCTGGGTGGTCCGCGCCTGCTGGATGTCGTGCAGGGCGACGAAGTCGTAGGCGCGGATCACCGCTTTGAGCGGCTCGACCGAGAGCAGGGACAGGTAGTTGAGCGACATGTTGGAAATCAATGCCCATTGCAACTGGCCGTCCAGCACCGGGCGACAAGGGCGGGTGGGCTTGCAGATGTTGGTGTACGTGGCCAGTGGCGGCGTAAATTCGGTACGCGCGTTGATGTCACCAATGCCCAACGCCAGCGGCAGGTCTCGGTTGGTGCACGTCAGGTCGATGGACGCAGTTTCCAGCTCGCCGATATAGCTGTTGGCATCGGCACGAACGAAGGCGATGCGGTGCGTGACGCCATCGCCGCGCAGGCACGCCTCCACCTGGTAGCGGTAGTACAGCGCAGTGCGTCCTTGAACGTGCTCGATCTCATGGGCGAACGACTCGAAGGGACGGAACGTTCGCAGGTGCTCACCGACACTCCCGTCGGCCGTCGTTCGCGTGCTGATGACCTGGTCGACACTGAAAATTTCGTAACCGTGCGGCTCGGCTCCCTTGGGTTTCAGTGGGGCCAAGGCGTCCTCGCTGGACAGGTCGATGGGCTCGGCACTGTGCTGAAACAAGTTGACTGCAGGTGCGCAGAACAAACTGAAATCTGCGTTGCTGACACGCAGTGTGTCGGGTAACTGGCGCGTGAAGTGAAACTCGAGGCTTACCGCCAGGCTGTCATGCGCTGGCCAGGCTTTATCCAGCCCGGTAACGCTGAAAAAGTGGAAGCGCTGGGGGAAGACAAAGTACTCCTGCAGGATCCTGTAGCCATCAAAGACGTTCTGCGGGTAGGGCAGCAAGGCGTCGTCGGGGCTAAAGCCCGGGAAGGAGATGCTGCCGGCCGGCAGCCGACGAACTTCACCCTTGACGATCACGTTGATGTGCTTGAGGTATTGGGAAACCCACAGGTACAACGTGCGGGCGGTGCGAATATCACCGCTGAGGTAGAAGTCGAGACTGGAGCAGCCCAGGCTGTTCAGTGGCCGGTCGACCAGTGCCTGCAGTCCGATGCGGATCACCGCGTTATCGAGTGTCTGGGTTGCACTCACCGTGTCGATCTTGAACGGATGAATGTTCACCGCAGTGCACGTGCGGAACTCGCAGGCTACGCCGTCCACGGGTTCCGAGCACAACCTCGACCCCTTCGGAATGTGCTGTGACTGACTGAGGGACTGCTTGACCGGGGTGAACTGGATGATCGTCGCGCTGGGCAAGGGCCGCAGGTAATTGGGCCACAGCAACTGCAGCATGGGGTGAGTCAGCTCCGGCAGGTCGTCTTCCAGTTTGAGCCGCAGTTTGGCGGTCAGGAATGCAAAGGCTTCCATCAGGCGTTCGACATCGGGGTCACTGGCACCTGTGCCAAGCAGCCTTGCAAGTTGTGGGTTGTCCTTGGCGAAGTCGTTCCCCAGTTCGTGCAGGTAACGCAGCTCTTCGCTGAAGCGGTCTTTCAGTGACATCGGTCACCTCACTCGGGTGTAGCGGTTGTGCCCGTTGACCAGCAGCTCGAGTTGCAGCTGCTCTGCGTGGTTGTTGACCTGCACCTGGCAATCGAGCCTGAAATGCAGCTCCAGCGGGGCATGGCTATCGGGCACTACCTTGAGCGTGCGTATCTGGATACGTGGTTCGAAGCGCTGGAGGGTGCGGCGAATATCCGCGCTCACGTGTACGAGCAAGTCGCCGCGGTTCACGTCATGCCAGTTGAAGTCACGCAAGCCCAGCTCAGGACTGCTCTGAGAGCACCCCTGGCGGGCGTTGAGCAGCGTTTCGAGGTGGCGTTTGATGGTGGCGAACGTGTGCGCAGCGCTTTCCTGTCGAGTGGCCTGCGGACGGGTACTCTGATCCACCGTCAAGCGTTCAAAAAAACCACTCATTGCGTATCGAGCCGCCCGACCAGAGAGATCTCGAAGTTCGCGCCCATGTACTTGAAGTGCGGACGCACGGCGATCGAAACCTGATACCAGCCTGGGTCACCGGCAACATCCGAGACTTCAATACGGGCGGCACGTAGCGGCCGGCGGCTGCGAACGTCGGCAGAGGGGTTTTCCTGGTCGGCGACATACTGCTTGATCCACTTGTTCAGCTCGGACTCAAGGTCTCGGCGTTCCTTCCAGCTGCCGATCTGTTCGCGCTGCAGCACTTTGATGTAGTGTGCCAGGCGGTTGACGATGAACAGATAGGGCAGCTGGGTCCCCAGCTTGTAGTTGGTCTGTGCCTGCAGCCCCTCGGGGGTTTTCGGGAAGTTCTTGGGTTTTTGCACCGAGTTGGCTGAGAAGAACGCTGCATTGTCGCTGTCTTTGCGCATGGTCAGGGCGATGAAGCCCTCTTCGGCGAGCTCGAACTCCTTGCGATCGGAAATCAGCACTTCGGTAGGAATCTTGGCCTGCAATTGCCCCAGTGACTCGTACAGGTGGACTGGCAAGTCTTCGACCGCACCACCCGATTGCGGGCCGATGATGTTCGGGCACCAGCGGTAGCGGGCGAAGCTGTCGTTGATGCAACTGGCCAGCAGGAAGGCGGAATTGCCCCACAGGTAGTGGTCATGCCGCCCGGCGATGTCTTCGTTGTAGTTGAAGCTCTCGATTGGCTTTTCTTGCGGATGGTAGGCGGAGCGCAGCATGAAGCGTGGTCCGGTCAGCGCGACATGACGTGCGTCTTCGCTTTCGCGAAAAGCGCGCCACTTGGCATGACGTGGGCCGGCGAAGAGGTCTTTTATTTCCTTGAGGTTGGGCAACTCTTCAAAGCTGCTCAAGTTGAAGAACTCGGGGGAAGGTGCGGCCAGGAAGGGCGCGTGGGACATGGCACCTACGGAGGCCATGTAACTCAACAGTTTGATGTCCGCGGAGGCAGGGCCAAAGTTGTAGTTGCCTACCATGGCCGCAACAGGCTCTCCCCCGAACTGGCCGTACCCGGCGGTGTAAACATGTTTGTAGAGGCCGCTGCAGGTAATGTCTGCGGCATTTTCGAAGTCGTCGAGCAAGTCCTCTTTGCTGATGTGCAAAATTTCGAGCTTGATGTTCTCCCTGAAGTTCGTGCGGTCGACCAGAAGTTTCAGGCTTCGCCATGAGGATTCAAGCCGCTGAAACTCGGGTTGATGCAAAATGGCATCCATCTGTTTGCCGAGAACCCGGTCAACCTCAGCAATCATCTGGTCGACCCGGTGCTTGTTGATCAATTGATCCGGGTCATTGCTCTTGAGGATTTCGGCGATGAAGGCAGATACGCCCTGCCTGGCAACCTGATAGCCCTCCTGAGTAGGTACCAGTTTGGTTTCTGCCATGATCTGGTCGAGCAAGGTGCCATTGCCCAATGTCTCGATGGTTGCGTCTGTGGTGAGGGTGGTGGTGTTTGGATTAGGCATGGGGACGCTCCATTGTCTCAGTCTTTTTCTGGCGCTTCAGGTACCAGGTCCAGTTCTTGTGCGAGCTGTTTACGGGCTTGCTCGTTGTTCAGCAGGTGTTGCAATTGCTTGCGGAAGGCCGGGACGTTGCCAAGCGGGCCTTTCAGGGCGACCAGCGCCTCGCGCAGTTCCAGCAGCTTGTTCAGCTCGGGTACCTGCCGCGCGATATGGTCCGGCCCGAAATCGTTGATGGACCTGAACTGCAGATGGACCGCCAGCTCGGCATCCGGGGCTGCACTGAGCACGGAAGGCACAGATACCGCCAGGCTCACGTTGGCGTCGTTCAACACGCTGTTGAACGTGTGTTTGTCGACTCGCATCACCTGGCGGTCCTCGAGCGCGCGGTCTTCGTCCAGGCCGAAGTCGCCCAGTACCAGCATTTTGTGGGGCAGCTCCACCTCAGCCTGCTCATCGCTCGTAGCGGGGACGTATTTGATATTGACGCGTTCTTTAGGCGCGACAGAACCCGTATTCCTAGACATTGGTACGTAACTCCCTGTTGGTTTGTAGGATGTTTAATTATGGGGCATGTTTAATGTGCTGTTTCTCTTGTAGGAAGTTTCTTACATATGTTTATCTGGCGGGGTGAGTTGCCTTGTTCCTATAAAACCATGCAGGGTGAAGTGCTCTTTGGTCGAGCGTGAAGATGTAAGTAAATATTTGTTTGTGTTCAGTCGTCGCTGTGTATTAGTCTCCGTCCGGTTTTGTTTTGGCTGGCTATTTTTTGGCGCGTGAGCCTATATGTGTTTATAGGAAAATGGGTGCGGTCATATAGGCGTTTGTACTGTTTTTGGAGAGTGAATCAGGATGATTAACCGTTCTGTATATGGCGCCGGTCTTTCGTTGCTGTTTTGTTTGCAGCCGGTACTGGCAGGCCCCACGCGGGACTGTTCACGGATTGTGTCGAACGTCGAGCGACTGGCCTGTTTCGACCAGGCTGCGAACACGCCGGCATTCACGGCAGAACGGCAGTGGTCTGCACCAGAGCAGCAGGCCCCGAGCGTGTTGCGCGTGATGGCGAATGAAGCAGCGCGGGCGCCAGATGACCTGACGTTTCACATCGGTAGCCGAACCGATGACGGTGCCGGCGTTTCAGCGCTCGTGATATCAGCGCCTGCCATCGCATCGGGTAACGAACCTGCTTACCTGGCAATCAGTTGCATCCAGGCCATCTCCCGGTTGCAACTGATTGCCAAACGCCCCATCGAGGCAAGCTGGGTCAAGGTACGGCTGACAGGGCAGGGCTGGTCTACCCGTGAAACGCCCTGGCAGGTCATGGAGAACGGGCAGGTAATCGATGCCGGCCGGGGCTTGCCAGCGATCGAGCAGATCAGGAAGCTGATTGGCGCTCATCGCATCGAAGTTGTGAGTGAGCACAGCGAGCTCGACGGGTTGATCTTCGATGCACAAGGGCTGAGCCCGTTGATCAGCCAGGCGCGAAACACATGCCGGTGGTAGCGCAGGTGTCAGGGGGCAAGCTCACGCGACTGCTGGCGCCGATCGATCCGGCAGTACCGGCTGGCCTGTTCGATGTCGAGGACGAAACCTACCAGGCGATCGACCAGGAGATGGTCAAGCTGGGCGGGCTGCAGGAGGCGATGATCGACTGGGTGTACATCGAAGAGGCGTCCTGTCAGTACCTGAGCCGGCAATGCAAGCACCTGCGAATCGTCGCGCACTTGAGTGCCGCCTGGTTACGCAGCCGCTGCTGGGAGCGTTGGGGAGATACCTTGGCGTTGCTGGCCGGCATGATCGAGTGCTATTGGGAACCCGCCCACCCCAAGCCAGGGCCGAAAGGCTTCCTGACCAAGCGCAGGCTGGTCGGGCTGGTGATCAACCGCTTGACCGAGGCGCTGCCGCGTCTCGACCGTTTCACTTATACCCCTGCCCATGCCGCAGCAGCGCAGGCGGCGTTGAAACACCTGCAACAACAGCACGCGGCACAGCTGGAGGCTGCTGTTCTCGACGGGCTGGAGCGCCTGCTGTGCAAACACTCTGAACGTGTCAGCGGTGCCGGCGAGGCTGCCGTGCCCAAGGCGCCCGCTGTAAACGTGAAGCCTACGCCGCTGGCCGATGTCATCGCCGCGCCCATGCCGCGTGTGTCGATGGGCAGTGAACGTGAGACACGACGGGCCATACTGGCCATGGCCGAACTCATCAACCAGCAGGATCCTTACGACCCAACCGGCTACCAGTTACGGCGTTTCGGTTTGTGGGCACACATTCAGGCGGCGCCTCCGGCCAGGCAAGGCACCCGCACGGAATTGATGGCGGTGCCACTGGATATAACGCGGGTTTATGAAGAGGCCATTGCCAGCACAGCGATTGACCCGGCCTTGCTTCAGCGCATCGAAAAGAGCGTGGCGGCGTGCCCCTACTGGATTCGTGGCAGCTTTCTGGCTGCAACTGTCGCCACGCGGCTGGCGATGAGCGATGTGGCTGAGGCCATCCGTTGCGCGACCGCCCGGTTTGTACAGCGCATGCCGGCACTTCAGCAGCTGTGCTTCAGCGACGGATTGGTATTTGTCGATGACCAATGCCTGGCGTGGCTCAAGGGCGCGCAAGGGCCTTCTGGCCAAGCGGCCCCGCCTCACGCGTTTGGTGGCCTGCACGAGGAACTGGCCGGCCAGCTGGACAGCGGCGGCGTAGAGCCCGTGCTGCTGAGGCTGCAAGCACTGCAAGCGGACCTGGGTACCCCTCGGGACCGCTGCCATACCACCATGATCGCAGCCGACTTGCTGGCCGCACGGGGCGTGTCATGGCTGGCCCAGGACTTGTGCGCCGGCGTTGCCCGTACGATGCAGCAAACCACCGCCAGTGCGTGGGAGCCAGAGGTATTCCAGCGGCTTCAGCAGTACGCAGCCCCTCCAACGCAGGCTGATCAACACAAGGACCAGGAGCCTCGATGAATCATATATGGAAGCAATTCAAAGGTTGGGGCTTGCCGTGGGTAACGCGCATTGGCCTGGCGCTGCCGGTGTTACTTGGGTTGGCGGCAACGCTGCTGCTGGTCGCCATCTGGTGGCTCGGCCCGCAATGGACGTGGCGTGAGCAACAGCCACTGGCCAGTGTGGCGCACCGCAGCGTGGCAAGCCTGGTACTCATGCTCGTGCCGCTAATAGGCTGGCTGGTGGTGCTGCGTAGACGCTTTCGTCGATTGCAAGCGGAGCGCCGGCAGGCACAGGCTGCCGAACGGGATCGCGCGCTGCCGTTGGTGCAGGCGCAAGAGAAGGCGCTGAGCCAAGGGCTTGACCGGTACCTTGACAATGCCGGTGGGCCACGTGCCTTGTACCGGCTGCCCTGGTACCTGGTGATGGGTGATGAACAGGCCGGTAAAACCAGCTTCATCGACTGCACCGATCAGCGTTTTACCCTGACGCGTATCGATCAGGTCCAGGCACAAGGGCGGCAGACTGAAGCGCTGGCCTATCCGGTGGGCTGGTGGGTCAGCGACGATGCCGTGCTCATCGACCCACCCGGTGCGTTCATCCGTCAGCAGCCAGCGGCAGGCTCGACAGCCGACGCCCCCACCGAGCCGGAGCCCTCCTTCGTGCCGGGGGCCCAGGCCAGGTTGTGGGACCACCTGTTGGGCTGGCTACTGCGAAATCGCAGCCAGCGAGCGCTTAACGGCGTGGTGCTGGTCGTCGACTTGCCGGAACTGCTGCATGGCACGCCTGAGCAGCGCGTTGCGCTGGCCCACAGGTTGCGCACCCGCCTGTACGAAGTGAGCAGCCACCTGGGATCGCGCTTGCCGCTCTACGTGGTACTGAGCAAATTCGATTTGCTGGACGGCTTCGATCAGTTCTACGGCAAGCTTTCGGCCGCCAGGCGCGAAAACCTGTTGGGGTTTACCTTCAAACTGGATGCGGTTGACGCGTTCGACGTCTGGCTGGATGAGTATGACGAGCACTACGGTCGGTTTCTCGGCACGTTGCAGGAGCAGCTCATCGATCAACTGGATGTACTGGTGAAGGCTCCACCCTGTGGGCGCCTGTTTTCGCTGTATGGGCAGCTGGTCGGGTTGCGCCCCATACTGCTGGCATTTCTGCGCGAAACCCTGGTGAGTGATCGTTACTCCACGCCCGCCCTGGTACGCGGTGTGTATTGGTCGTCTGTGATGCAGCAAGGCGACATGCGCAATGCCTTTGTCCGTGAAGCCGCACAACCCTACAAGACGAAACTTCCGTTGCGTGAAGGCAAGGCACAAGGCAAGGCATTGGCCTTCTTCATTCAGCAAGCCTTCAGGCGGGTCATCTATCAGGAGGCCGGCCTGGCGGGCGACAACGTTCGGGTGGCGCGCAGCAAGCGTCAACTGCTGTGGGTCAGCTCGGGCGTGGGCATCCTTGCGTTCAGCATCGCCTTGGCGAGTTGGCAACGCTATTTCGATATCAATGGGTCCAAGGCCGCCAGCGTGCTCGCCAAAAGCCAGGAGTACAGCCATCACCAGGTCGATCAGCGCCTAGACCCGACCGGGCGCAACCTGTTGGCGCCACTGGACCAGATCCGCGATGCGGTGGCGGTGTTTGGCGACTATCGCGTGGCATGGCCAGGGGTTGCCGATCTTGGCCTTTATCAAGGGCGCAACATTGGCCCCACGGTTGACGAAGCGTACCTCAGCTTGTTGTCCAGGCGTTTTTTGCCGGCCTTGGCCAGCGGTGTGATCGATGCCATGAACGCAGCACCGCCGGGCAGCGAGCAACAAATGGCGGCGCTCAGGGTTTACCGGATGATCGAGGACCGCCACAGTCGCCGGCCTGAATGGGTGGAAGACTGGATGGCGCGCCAATGGCAAAAGGCGTTCCCTGGTCAGGGGCAGTTGCAGCGAGACCTCATGCACCATTTGGAATACGCCCTTGCCTACGCTGACACCGATTTGCCGCAGTACCGTGAGCGCGTCAGCGAAGTGCAGCAGGCATTGCGTAAATTGCCTCTACCACAGCGGGTTTATGAGGGGCTGAAGCAACAGGCTCACGAGCAATTGCACACCGGCCTGAACCTGCGTCACCAGGTAGGCCCTGCATTCGATGTCGTGTATCAGCCTTCGTTCGGGGCCAGGCAAGGGGAGGAGGATGTGCAACTGCCCCCCATGCTCACAGCCAAAGGCTTCAGGGAGTACTTTGAACCGCACAGCCAGCGGTTCGCTGAAATGGCGATGGTCGATCAGTGGGCGCTCGGGGAGCGCGCCCAGCTCGATTATTCGAGCGTTGATCGAGAGGCGCTGACCGAACGGCTGCACAACCTTTACAGCGCCGATTACGTCGACAGCTGGCGTCGCGCCTTGAACGCCTTCACCGTGGCAGACTTCCGTGATCTGAACCATGGTGTCACCGTTCTGGAGCAGTTGACTGGCCCGGCAGCACCGTTGCAGCGGCTGCTGTATACGGTCAGGGATAACACGTCGCTTGCGTCACCCACAGTTGTCGAGGCACCGGGCGAGGTGGGTTCGTTGCGGCCACAAACAGGCAACCCCGAGCAACAGCAAGCACAGGCCATCCAGCGGGCTTTTGCAGGCCTGGGCGCCATGTTGCTGGTGACAGGAGACAAACCGAGCTACTACGACGAAACCCTGGGTGCCGTATCGGCTGTGCTGGACTATGCCAAGGCCGTACAGGACAGCCCGGACCGCGGCAAGGCTGCGCTGCAAGCCGTGCATCAGCGCTTCTCGATGACCGGGCAGGACCCGATTGGCACCCTGCAACGTGTTGCCACAGGTTTGCCGGAACCGATCAACCACCAGGTCAGAAAGCTTGCCGACCAGACAGCCAAAGTGCTGAACGTTGAAGCACTGCGCGAACTGGAGCGACGTTGGGATGCTGAGGTGTACAGCTTCTTCCAGCAACGTCTGGCAGGCCGCTACCCCTTTGTGGTGAGGGCACCTGATGCTTCACTGGATGACTTCGAAGCATTCTTTGGGCCCAAAGGGCGTTTGAAGCAGTTTGATGATCAGTATCTCAAGGTCTTCCTCAAGGACAACCTTGAGGCGTTGCAATCTGGCCAGCACGGGCATTCCCTGATTCGCCCCGACGTGATCGAGCAGCTCGAGCTGGCCGAACGTATTCGCGAAACCTTCTTCGATCAGCGCGGCAAGTTGAGTGTGCAGTTCAGTGTCGAACCGTTGGGGCTCAGTGCGAATCAGCGTACCAGCCTGCTGGACCTGGATGGCCAGTTGATCTCCTACACCCATGGGCCTACCCAGATCACCGGTATCGTCTGGCCCAATACCATGGGGCAGCAGGTACGCAGCAACCTGACTTTACTCAGGCAGAACGGCAATAGCAGCAGCCTCGAATACCGTGGCCCATGGTCGATGTTCCGCTTGCTCAGCCGCGGCTCGCTCAATGGGCGAACGGCGACCAGCGTGGACCTGAGCTTCAGGACAGGCGACGGTGTAATGCGCTATCGGTTGAATGCTGAAAAGGCCTTCAACCCCATTACCCAGCAACCGTTCAAAGGTTTCCGCTTGCCACGCGGGTTAATGCAACAGCCAACCAAGGTTGCTCAAACCGGGCAACCGCATGAACAGCCTTTATGACGCCATGTCTCGCTGAGGTCATGCCGAGCCCAAGCCGCTCAACGCCCTACCGGCCAGATACCCAAAGGTCATCCCCGGACCAAGGGTAATGCCGCCGCTGGGGTAGTGCCCACCCATCACGCTGTGCATGTCGTTGCCCACCGCAAACAGCCCGGGTATCGGCTGCCCTGCGCGGTCCAGCACACGGGCCGAGGCGTCGGTGCCCAGGCCGGCGAAGGTGCCCAGGCTGCCCGGCAGTAGCTTCACGGCGTGAAACGGCCCATGCAGCAAGGGCCGCAGCGACGGGTTGGGGGCTTGCAACGGTTCGCCCTGAGCCCGGTTGTAGGCCGATGCGCCACGCTGGAATACGGGGTCCTCACCTTGGGCTGCATGCCGGTTGAAGTCGTGCACCGTGCGCTGCAGCTGCGCGGCATCGATCCCGCAGCGCTGCGCCAGTTCCGCCAGGCTGGCGCTACTGTGCAAGTAGCCACGGCGTTGATAGAAGCGGGTTGAGAACGGAAAGGGCTTGGCCCAGCCAATGCCATAGCGGCGTTGTGCTGCGTGGTCGCAGATCAGCCAGGCTTCAGGTGTTTCGCCGTGCGGTGTTGCGGCGAACAGTGCGTTCATGAAGTCATGGTAGCAATCGGCTTCGTTTACGAAGCGTCGGCCATCGCGACGTACCGCGATGAAGCCAGGTTTGGCGCGGTCCATCAGGTGCGGGAAATGGCCGAAACTGCCATCGCCGCATGGCACCTTCGATACAGGCGCCCAGGCGCCAGCCTGGGCCAGTGCCGTACTGACCAGGCCACCGGCTTGTTCACCCAACCGCAGGCCGTCGCCGCTGTTTTCCCTGGGTGCAGCGGAGTAGTGCTGGTCACCCTGCGGCGCATGCGGCATCAGTTGCGCGATGCGCTGGCGATCATGCGGGAAGCCACCGCAGGCCAACACCACACCACGGCGTGCCTGGATGACCTGGCCGTCGGCAAACAGTGCGCCACTGACTCGGCCTTCGCCCAGCAGGTGGCAGGCCGGTTTGTCGGTCAGCAATGTCACATCAAGGTCGAGGGCGCTGCGTAGCAGGCGCGCCATCAGCGCATTGCCATTGACCAACTGCTGGCCGCGACGATGCAGCAGCAGGTCTCGCCCATGGCGCAGCAGGCGCTTGCTGACATGCAGCGCCGCCTTGGCCGAGCGCGTGGCGTTGAAGAAGGCGGCCATGTCTGTGCCACCGGCAATGCCCATGCCGGCCAGGCTGACGATGTCCAGCGGTGGGCGTAATGTGTGCAGCCAAGGCCCGAGCTGGCGCCCGTCGTAGGGCAGGGCACACAGTGAGCGCCCGCCGTGTGCACTGCCATCGCCTTCACGCATGTCGGGCATGCGGCTGCCGCTCTGGAACTGTACCGCCGTGTGCTGCTGGAAAAACGCCACCATTTCCGGGCCATGGCGCAGGAACGCACGTTGACGCGGGTCCAGTTCGTGGGTGTGGGTTTGCGCACGCAGGTAGCGCTCTGGGGCATCGTCGGCTTCGACGATGCCTTCGGCGATGGCCAGCGGGTTACGCGGTATCCACAACCAGCCCCCCGACCAGGCGCTGGTGCCGCCCAGCTGGCGGGCTTTTTCCGCAACGATCACATGCAGGCCGTGATGCGCGGCGGTTACGGCGGCAGCCAGGCCCGAAGCGCCGGAGCCAATGACGAGTACGTCACATTCGAGGGGGTGCATGAAGGGGTCCGCTCAGGCGTTGGTAGAGGGTGGCGCGCTTTACTGCAGCGGCGAAAAACCGGTGGGCCGCAGCAGCCGCGATTGCAGGCGCACAACGGCCCCGAGCTCGCGGTTAAGCCGCGAAAACGCTGCCCAGCGCGGGTCCGCTGCCATGGCTGTGCGCCGTGCGATGCGATCGTCGAGGCTGGCATAGCCCCAGATGTGCACCACCTGGTTGACGTCGCCGAACTCGCTGGTGAAAAAGCCGACCAGGTTACCCAGGTGTTCGCTTTGAACGTCCAGCGCATGGCTTTGGTACAGGGCTAGCCAGTCGGCCATTTTCAGTGGGTCGAGGGTGTAGGTTCTCAGTTCGTAGTACATGCCGGGGTCTCCGTGTGGGTGGCCGGCGCCTGCAGGCGCGCGGTGATGTGGTTGGCAGCGAGCCAGCCGAAGGTGAGGGCAGGGCCCAGGGTGATGCCGGGGCCGGGGTAGGTGCCCTTCATCAGTGAGTTCATGTCGTTGCCGACCGCATACAGCCCGGCAATTGGCTGGCCGCTACGGTCAAGCACGTTGGCGTCGGCGTTGGTCACCAGGCCACGGGCCGACCCGAGGTCGCCGGTGTGAATGCGGATGGCGTAGAACGGCCCGTTGCTCAACGGCGCCAGGCAGGGGTTGGGCGTGTGTTGCGGGTCGCCCATGTAGCGGTTGTAGCTGTTGCCGCCTTTGCCGAACGCACGGTCGATGCCATTGCGGGCATCCGTGTTGAACTGCTCGAGGGTTTGCGCGAACATTTTGGGCTCTACGCCAATGGCCTGGGCCAGGGCTTGCGGTGTCGCGGCCCGGTACAGGTAGCCGGCGTCGATCAACGCCTGGTTGTTCACAGGCTTCGGCCGCGCCAGGCCGAGCCCATAGCGGTTCATCGCCTCGGCATCGCACACCAGCCAGCAGCTGGCAATGCCGTTGGCGAACATGGTCTGCACGAAGTGGTGGTAGGAGTCGGACTCGTTGACGAAGCGCCGCCCGGTCGGGTCTACCGCAATCACGCCAGGCTTGGCGCGGTCGGTGACCAGGTGCGGGAAGCGCTCCCGCTGGCCACCGGGATGGCGCCGTTCGGAAACCGGCGCCCAGAAGAAGTTGGCCGCCAGGCCTTCGCCCTCGGCGGCCGACACCGCCTGACCAAGGCGCAGGGCGGCACCGTCGTTGAAGGGGGGCGACATGGTCAGGTGCGGCGCCTCTTGGGCGGGGCGGTAGCTGGCGGCCAGTGCGCCTGCAGCGAACCCGCCCATGGCGCACACCACACCGCCACGTGCCATTACCCGCTGACGCCGGCCCTCGTGCAGTACAACCACGCCGGTCACCACGCCGTGCTCGACAATCAGCTCTTCGGCTTCGCTGCGCAACCACAGTTGCGTGCCATGGGCGAAGGCACTGGTGGCCAGGCGGGCGATCAATGCGTTGCCGGTGGTAAGCCGAGTGCCACGCGGGTGCTTTAGGCGGTCCCGCGCGTAGCGCACTATCAGTTTCAGGCAATGCCACAGCGAGCCGGGCGAGCGGCGAATACTGAGAAAATGCTGGATATCCACGCGGTTGACCATCATGCCGCCGAACAGCAGCATGCCGGGCGGTGGCATCTGCAGGTCCTTGAAGCGCGGGCCAAGGTGCTTGCCGTCGTACTCGACCATTTCCAGTGCCCGGCCGAACTGCGTGGCGCCGGGTGCATCCGGGTAATAATCGGGTGAGTGCGGGCGTAAGGCATAGCGCAGTTCGGTGTGGCGCTCCAGCCAACGCAGTGCCTGGTGCCCATGCTCGATGAAGGCGTCGCCCAGCATGGGGTCGTAGCCATCACCGATGACGTGTTTGAGGTAGGTGCGCATGGCCTCGGGGGAGTCCTTGGCACCCGCGTCCCGGGCCTGATCGGTGCCGTACAGCCATACCGCACCGCCGGAAATCGCCGAGGTGCCGCCAAAGCGTTCGGCCTTTTCCACGACCAGCACCTTCAGCCCGCGGCAGGCCGCCGTGGCCGCCGCAGCCAAGCCGCCGGCACCACTGCCCAGTACCACCAGGTCAACGCTGTGTTGTGTGTGTTCAAGGGTCGCCATGGCTTCAGATCTCCAGCGGCGTCACGCCCATGAAGGCGCCAAGGTGGCCGAGTTGGGCGTAGGCCATTTCCGGGCCCGTCTGGATCGGGCAGCCGACTTGCCGTGCGCGGTTCAGCAGTGGGGTGATTTCGGGCGAAGTGACCACGTCGGCCACCAAGGTGTCGGGTTGCAGGGTAGCCAGCAGGGCGGCGGGCAGTGGCAGCTCTGCGCTTGTGCCCATGCCGACCGGGGAGGCGTTGGCCACCAGGTCGAAGTCTTCCAGCCCACTGAACTGTGTGCTGACCGTAAGCCCGGGGAAGGCATTGCCGAGCAGTTCGCACACCGCCCCCATGCGCGTTGTGCTGGGGTCGCTGAGGGTAATGTTGGCAATGCCTGCCTCGCCCAGCGCATAGGCGATGGCACTGCCAACACCGCCGCAACCGATCACCAATGCCCGCTTGCCCGTCGCTTTGAAGCCATGTTTGCGCGCAGCGCCCAGGAAGCCGGCGCCGTCGAGGTTGTCGCCCAGCAGGCGCCCGTCGCGCTCGCGGCGTATCACATTGACCGACCCCAGTGCCGCCGCACGTTCGCTCAGGCTATCCAGGCGGTTGGCCAGGGCCTGCTTGTACGGCACGGTGACCACGCAGCCGCGCAGGTTTTGCCAGCCGCGCAGGGTGCCGGCAAAGCTGTCCAGCGCCGCCTGGTGCAGGTCGATGGGCAGCATGGCGAGGTTGCAGTTGTTGTGGGTGAACCAGGTGTTGAAGTTTTCCGGGGACTTCACCTGGGCGATGGGCGAACCGACGATGGCGACCAGTTCAGTGGAACCACGAATCATGCTGACCTCCTTATTGGCGTTGTTATGACGGCAAGCGTGAAGCAGCGGGGTGCGGGCAACAATGCGCTAATCGGTGGTTTAGTGCGATAATCGCAATCATGTTCCGGTTATCGCGGTAATCGGCTGTTTTTTCTCCCCACTTGCGAGTGAAGGCATGAACACCCCCGCCATTCATCCCCGTGACCTGATTGCCGGCTTGCAGAAAGGCCTGGCCCTGATGCAGCTGTTCAGCGCCGAGCAGCCACGCCTGAGCGTGCCGCAGGCAGCCAGGCTGTCTGGCCTTACGCCCAGCGCCACCCGGCGCTTTTTACTGACTTTGGTGCATGAGGGCTTTGCCGAAACCGACAGCCGCGAGTACTGGCTGACGCCCAAGGCGTTGCGCCTTGGCCAGGCGTATGTCGACTCGGCGCAACTGCCGCGCATGCTGCGGCCGATCGTCGAGCAGGTGGCGCGGCAGACCCAGGAGCATGTATCAGTGGGCACCCGCGATGGCGACGAGATCATCCACCTGGTGCGCAGCCGCTACAGCCATGTGGCGTCGTTGTCGATCAGGCCTGGTTCGCGGGTGCCGATGTATTGCACGGCGGGGGGACGGATATGGCTGGCTTGGCTGGATGAAAGCGAGCGGGATGACTACTTTGCACGCAACCCGCTGCGGGCACTGACGCCTTACACACAGACTGACCGTGGGCTGCTGGAGGCGGAGTTGCTGCGGGTGAAAACGCAGGGCTTCTGTATTGTCGACCAGGAATATGAGATGGGTATGCGTGTGTTGGGGGTACCGCTGCTGGATCGGGCCGGGCAGTTGAAAGCAACGCTCACCATCACGACCCATGCTTCGCGCCTGAGCGTGGATGAAATTAGGTTGCGGTATGTGCCGACACTGTATGAGGCGCAGGCGTTGTTGCAGCCAGTGATGGCTTGAGGCGGCATGGCTGGGGAATTGCGTAGCCATCTTCGCGGGCAAGCCCGCTCCCACAGGTATCGTGCAGAGTGCCGGGCTTGCGCAATCCCTTAGGAGCGGGCAGTACATACCCTTAGAAAATATTGAGCGGGTACTCGGTAATTACCCGCACTTCATCAATCTGGCCACCACGCTCCGAGCTACGGTAGCTGGCCTGCCGCACCCGGAACGACAAGTCCTTGGCTACGCCGGCCTGCACCACATAGCGTACTTCAACGTCACGCTCCCAGGCCTTGCCATCCAGGTCGCCGCCGGTGCCGCTCTTGAAGTCGGTGCCTTTCACATAGCGGGTCATGAAGCTCAGCCCTGGTACGCCATAAGCGGCCATGTTCAGGTCGTATCGGGCCTGCCAGGACTTTTCGTTCTCGTAGTCGAAGTCCGAGTACTGCACCGAGTTGGCAAAGTTGTAGACCGCGTTGCCGTCTGGCCCGTACACGTAGTCGCCGGTGCCGGACACCTTCTGGTAGGCCAGGGTGAAGGCATGAGCGCCCAGCGTCCAGGTCCCCCCCAGGCTCCAGATGCGGTTGTCCAGGTCGCCACTGCGGGCCTGGCCGATGCTTTGCGTGTCGTAGGCGTTGAAGTCGAACTTAAGCGACTGGCCGGAACCCAGCGGCAACAGGTAGCGGGTGTTCACGTAGTACTTGCGAAAGTGCTCGGCAGTTTTGGCGTAGTACAGGCTGCTGGAGAGCCGCTCATTGAACGTGTACACCCCGCCCAGGTAGTCCACGGCGGTCATGCGCCCGCTGTCGCGGGATGACTGGTTGCGGTTGGTCAGGCCGGTGAAGTGCCCCGCGTCCAACTGCAGATTGCGGATTTCCTTGCTGGTGAGCGAGAAGCCGTCGACGGTTTCCGGCAGCAGGCGGCTGTCGGAGGTGGCCAGCACAGGCACTGCCATGACCTGCGTGCCGTATTTGAGCACGGTGTTGGACGCGCGCATTTTCAGCACTGCCCCGGCTTTGCTCATGTCTTGCTTGGCGCCATGGTTGTCCTGCTCCAGCAAGCCCGTACCGCCCCCCGTGCGGCCGTCACCCGTGTCGAGCCTGAAGGCGTACTGGCCGATCAGGTCGATGCCAAAGCCGACGGTGCCTTGGGTGAAGCCGGACTGAAAGGTACCGATAAAGCCCTGGGCCCATTCCTCGCCGTAGTTTTGCCGTGCGCCGCTGGCGCGGTTGTCACGCTGCATGTACATGTTGCGTGCCTTGACAGACAGCTTGCTGCCTTCGATGAAACCCGCCGATTCGGACTGCTCGCTGGCCTGCAGCAAGGGGCTGGCAGACGCCAGCAACAGGGCGGTGACGCCGAGTGTGTTGATGCTCATTTCATGCTCCGTTTGCTTGTTCTAGTTAGGTGGCAGCGTGATGCAAGGGGTGCCTGAGCCGTTTTGCAGGCGTGCAGAAGCCCTGTCCGCGCCTGTGCAGGGCAGAGCATTCTTACGTTTACAGATGGCTCAAGCGGGTGGTGCGCCCGCGGGCCGGCATCCGAGGTACCGGCCAGCGGGCCAGGTGGCGTCGGCCTATCGCTCGATCTGGCGATTCCAGCGGGCGTTCCATTCCGGACGTTGGGTATTGACCTGGTCCCAATCGATGGTAACGGCCGTTTGCAGGTAGGTCTGCATGGCCTCGACCTGACCACGGGTCTTGTCGCTGGTCGGGGTGTTGGGGTTGGACGGGATCTGGTCACCTAGCTCCAGAGCCGGAGCCTGCGCTTCGGGGCTCAGCAGGAATTCGGCGAGCTTTTGCGCAAGCTCCGGCTGGTCGTTGTTGGCGGTGACGCATTCGGCCTGGTTGAGCACCACGGCGCCTTCCTTGGGCGCTGCGTACTCCACCGGGATGCCTTTGAGCTTCAGTGCCGTCACTTGGGTGGGGGTGAGCGGGAACAGCGCGGCTTCGTCGGTTTGCACCATTTCCGAGAGCTTGGCCGAGTTGGGGATGTACTCCAGCACGTTCGGGCCAACGTTCTGCTTCCAGGCAGCGAAGCCCGGGTTGACGTCGGTATCGGTGCCGCCGTGCAGGCGGTTGTACATCAGAAAACCGTGCAGGCCGAAGGTGGACGAGGCCATCGACTGGAACACTACCTTGTCTTTGAAGCGCGGGTCGGCCAGGTCATTCCACGAGGTGGGTGCGGCCCAGCCCTTTTCCTTGAACAGGCGGCTGTTGTAGGCCAGCCCGGTTACCCCCAGGCTGACGGCGGCGGCCTTGTCCTTGATCAGGGCTTTTTCCGGCAGCTGGGCCAGGGTTGGGTTGGGCTTGAGCGTGCTGCACAGCCCCATGCCAATGGCGCGGTACATGATGCCGTCATCCAGCACCATCACATGGATCGACGGCTTGTTCGGCGTAGCCTGGACCTTGGCCAGGATGTCGGCCGACGTACCGGGCACGATCACCACCTTTACATCGTTGGCCTTCTCGAACCGGGGCAGGATGTTGTCGCTGAACAGCCGTTCCATGGTGCCACCGTTCATGCCCAGGTACAGCGTGGGTTGGGCCATGGCGGGCAGGCAGGCGAACAGGCCGGGCACGGTGCAGAACAGGGCGAGCAAACGTTGCTTGTGCGTCATGACAGGTTTTCCTTGTGGTGGTGGTTGGGCTGAAAACGGTGGATGGAGAAGGCCGCGAGGCTGATGGCGGGTGTGCCCTGCAGGATGCATTGCGCCAGTGCTTCACCCGCCGCCGGGCCAATCTGGAAACCCGCGCCGGCAAAGCCGAAGCCGTGCAGCAGGCCGGGTCGGTGCAGGCTGGGGCCAAGCACCGGTTCGTCGTCGGGCAGGTAGCCTTCGGTGCCGCTCCAGGTGCGGATGGCCTGGGCACCGGCCAGGGCCGGGTACAGCTCAGTGGCGTTGCGCAATATGTCGAGCACGGCGGCCTGGCCCGGGCGTGCGGTGGTCGGGGTCAGGGCAAAGCCGCGCCCGCCGCCGAGCACGCAGTTGCCACGCGCTACCTGGCGGGCGTAGATACCGCCGCCTTCGACCCCGGTGCTGGCGGTCATGAACAGCGGCAGCGGCTCGGTGACCAGCATGGCCGGGTGGGCGGCGGTGAGTGGCACCGGTTCGCCGAACTGTTCGGCCAGCTGCGCCGACCAGGCGCCGGCGCAGTTCAACAGCCAGGGTGCCTTGAAGCACTGGCCGGTGCTGGTGTGTACGCTGAAGCGCTGGCCGTCGTGGTCCACATCAAGCACGTTGCACTGCTCGTGCACCTCGGCACCGCTGTGCCGGGCTGCCTGGGCGAACGCCGGCGATACAAGGCGAGGGTTGGCGTGGCCATCCTCGGGGCAATACGAGGCACCGACGGCGATGTCGCCCACCCAGGGAAAGCGTTGGCGCAGCTCGCGGCGTTCCAGCAGTTGCAGGCGCAGGTCAAAGGCCTGGGTACGGCGTGCATAGGCCTTCAGGGCATCGAAATCGGTTTCGCTGCGGGCCAGCTTCAGGTGGCCGCTGCGGGCGTACTCGCCGTCGATGCCGATCCATTCGCGCAGCTGCCCCCAAATGGCATGGGCGCGCATCGACAACGGCAGCTGGGCCAGCGAGCGTCCCTGACGGCGCACGCCGCCGTAGTTCACCCCGCTGGAATGCGAACCGCAGAAGTCGCGTTCCAGCAGCGCCACCTGCTGGCCAGCACGGGCCAGGGTCAAGGCAGCGCTGCTGCCGACGATGCCGGCACCCACGATGATGGCGTCCACTTCAAGCAGCCTCATGGCTTTATCTCCAGACCAAAGGGCAGCGGCTTGACCGGTGCCTGGCCGCGCAAGCGCCCGACCTGATCAAGGGGCCGACCGCTTTCGCAGGCAATCAGCTCGGCGGCAGCGGCGCCGCACACACGGCCTTGGCAGCGGCCCATGCCGACCCGGCACATGGCCTTGACCCGGTTGATTTCCCAGTGCCCGGCGCGCACGGTTGCGCGGATTTCCCCGGCGCTGACCTGCTCGCAACGGCACACGGTCAGCAGGTCGGAGGCTTGGCTGGCCCATTGTTCGGGGAACGGGAAGGCTTGCTCCAGGCCCTGACGAAAGCGCTGCAACGTGGCCAAGCGCTTTTCCAGCTGTCGCTGGCGTTGCGGGTTGCCAGGCTTGCCGAGATCGTCCAGCAGCGTCAGGGCTGCCAGTTCACCGGTCATTTCCGCACCATCGGCACCCAGGATGCCGGCACCGTCGCCCGCCAGGTACACGCCGGGGCTGCTGGCGCGGCCCTGGGGGTCACGTACCGGTAGCCAAGCGCGGTTGAGGGTGTTCCAGGCAAACTCGCAGCCCAGCAGGTCGGCCAGCTGGGTTTCGCTGCGCAGGGCGTGGGCGAAGGCCACGGCGTCGCAGGGCAGCTGATGCTGCTGACCGTTGAGTGACCAGCGAACGCCGCTGGCGCGTTGTTCGCCGTCAATGCCGAGCAGGGTTACTCCCTGGTGCACCGGTATGCCTTTGCGGGCAAGCCAGGCGCGGTAGTAAAGGCCTTTGGCAAAGGTGCCCGGCTGCAGCAGCAGGCGTGGCAGGGCACGTACCTGGGCGCTGAACGGCGAGGTGTCGAGCACTGCGCTGACCGTGGCGCCGGCCTTGGCGTACTGATAGGCCACCAGGTACAACAGCGGCCCACTGCCTGCCAGCACCACCCGCTCGCCGATGGCGCAGCCCTGGAACTTCAGGGCAATCTGTGCGGCGCCCAGGGTATAGACCCCAGGCAAGGTCCAGCCGGGGATCGGCAACACGCGGTCGGTGGCGCCGGTGGCGACAATCACCCGGTCGAACGCCAGGCGGTCGGCCAACTCGCCCTGTTGCAAGGTGTCCAGCACCTGCTGCTCGGCGTTCCACACCAAGGTATCCGGGCGGTAGTCGAGTTGCCCGCGCAGTTGCTCAAGGGTGGTATGCACGGCTTGTGCCTTGCCAGCCTCGAAACCGTACAACGCCTTGGCCGACCGGCGAAAGTTGGCTGGCTGCTGGCGGTAGATCTGCCCACCGCCGCGGCTGGCTTCGTCCAACAGCACCGGGCGAACGCCGTGGGCCACCAGGGTTTGCGCGGCGCGGATGCCGGCGGGGCCGGCACCGATGATCACGATTGCAGTCATGGCCGGCGCCCCGGATCGCGGGTGATGCACTGGCCGGCTTCCAGAAAGGTCGAGCAGGCGCGCACCCGGCGCCCATCCTGCAGGCGTACCCAACAGTCCTGGCAGGCACCCATCAGGCAGAAACCGGCGCGCGGCTCGGCGCTGAAATCGCTGCCGCGCAGGTGCGTGGCATTGGTCAGGATAGCGGTCAGCAGGGTGTCGCCGTTCATGCCCTGGGCTGGCTGGCCGTCGAGCAAAAAGGGCAGCGGCTCGCGGTCGTGCTCGGCCACGCGCTTGAACAGGGGCATAGGGGCATTCCTTGTCATTGCTTGCCCACCAGGACGCGGTCCAGGCCGTAAACCCGGTCCAGGGCGACCATGGTCAGGGCGGTGACGGCGATCACCAGTGCCGAAACGGCGGCCATCATCGGGTCGATCGATTCGGTGGCGTACACGTACATGCGCACGGGCAGAGTCTGCGTGGCGGGTGAGGTGACGAAGATCGACAGCGTGACTTCGTCGAAGCTGTTGATGAACGCCAGCAGCCAGCCACCGGCCACCCCCGGCAAGATCATCGGCAGGGTCACTTTGCAGAACAGCGTGACGCGGCCTGCGCCCAGGCTCTGTGCGGCCTGCTCGGCGCTGCGGTCGATGCCAATGGCGGCAGCCAGCACCAGGCGCAGCACGTAGGGTGTAATGACCACCACATGGGCAAACACCAGCCAGGCGAAGCTGCCATTGACCCCAAGCAAGGCGAACAGCCGCAGCAGGGCTACACCCAGCACCAGGTGCGGGATGATGATGGGTGACAGCAGCAGCCCGTTGACAAAGCCCTGGCCCGGGAAGCTGTAGCGGGTCAGCGCCAGGCCAGCGGGTACGGCGATCAGGGTGGCCAGCGAGGCCGCCAGGGCGGCGAGTTTCAGGCTGTTGTAGAACGCGTCAAGGAAGTCGGCGCGCTCGAACACGGCGCTGAACCAGCGCAGCGAGAAGCCGGCGGTGGGCAGGCTCAGGGTGTTTTCCGGGGTGAATGCCACCAGGCACACCACCACCAGCGGGGCGAGCATGAACAGCATCACCAGGGCGTGAAAAGACAGGGCCAGCGGGCCGTTACGGGTCATGGGTTCAAACTCCAAGTGCGCGTTTGTAGCGGCGTTCCACCAGCCGGTTCCAGCTGAGCATCACCAGCAGGTTGATCAGCAGCAGGGCGACCGCGATGGTGGCGCCCATCGGCCAGTTCAGTTCGGCCAGGTACTGGTCGTAAATCATGGTGGCGACCATCTTCAGTCGGCGCCCGCCCAGCAGCCCGGGGATGGCGAACGAGCTGGCCGCCAGGCCGAACACGATCAGCGTGCCCGACAGCACGCCCGGCATGATCTGTGGCAGCACGATGCGGCGGAACACCGTCCACTGGCTGGCGCCCAGCGACAGTGCAGCCTGTTCGGCGGCCGGGTCGAGCTTCTGCAACGAGGTCCATACCGGGATGATCATGAACGGCAGCATCACGTGGACCAGGCCGATGATCACCGCGAACGGGGTGTACAACAGCTTTACCGGCTGCCCACCGAGGGCGCTGATGCCTTGGTTGATCAGGCCGTCAGAGCCCAGCAGCAGGCTCCAGCCGAAGGCGCGCACCACCACCGAAATCAGCAGCGGGGTCAGCACCAGGATCAGAAAGATCGAGCGCCACGGCGCGCCCATGCGGCTAAGCACCATGGCCTCGGGGATGCCGATCAGCACGCACAGCAAGGTGACCAGGGCGCTGATCCAGAAGGTGCGGAAGAAAATCTCGTAGTAATAGGTGTCGGTCACCAGGCTCAGGTAATGGCTGAGGGTGTACTGGCCGGCCTGGATGCCGCTGGTGTAGTCGAACGCGTTGAACGACAGCAGCACGGTCAGCCCCAGCGGCATCACCAGCAAGGCCAGGAACAACAGCAGGGCCGGGCTGCTCAGGCCGTAGCCCCAGGCATTGTTGCGCAGTTTTGCCGTACTCATGCCGCCACCTCGGCCGCATTCAGCACCCGCAGCAGGGCATCGTTCCAGTCCAGGCCAACCGGCGCACCTTCGTCCAGCGGCGCGCTGCCATCGTTGGCGCGGACCACGGCCAGGTTGCCCAGGGCAGTATCAACGCGGTACAGCCACTGGCTGCCGAGGAAGTAGCGGCAGCTGATGCGCCCTGCCAGTTTGCCGCTGCCCGCCGGGCCGAGGCTGATCTTTTCCGGGCGCAGGCTGAGGGTGAGCGGCCCCTGGGGCGCTGCCTGCGGTTGGCCGCCGGGGCCGGTGACACCACGCAGGCGGTTGGCCTTGCCGACAAAGTCGGAAATGAACGGTGTGCCCGGGTGTTCGTAGAGACGGTAAGGGTCATCGACCTGGGTGATGCGCCCGGCTTCCATCACCACCACCCGGTCGCTGATCGACAAGGCTTCGGCCTGGTCGTGGGTGACCATCAACGTGGTAATGCCGACTTCATTCTGGATACGGCAGATCTCGAACTGCATTTCTTCACGCAGGTGTGCGTCCAGGTTGGACAGCGGCTCGTCCAGCAGCAGCACGGGCGGTTCGATCACCAGCGCGCGTGCCAGTGCCACGCGCTGGCGCTGGCCGCCGGACAATTCCCGTGGGTAGCGGTCGGCATGCTTGTCCAGGCGCACCAGCGCCAGCGCCTGGTCCACGCGGCGGGCGATGTCGGCATTGCCTACCTTGCGCATGCGCAGGCCAAAGGCAACGTTGTCGCGCACGGTCATGTGCGGGAACAGCGCGTAGCTCTGGAACACCACGCCCAGGCCGCGGCTGGCTGGTTTGGCGTGGGTGATGTCGCGGCCATCGAGCACGATGCGGCCACTGGTGACCTCGACGAAGCCGGCAATCATCTGCAGGGTGGTGGTCTTGCCGCAGCCGGAAGGGCCGAGCAGGGAGACAAACTCGCCTTTTTCGATGGCCAGTGACGAACTGGCCACGGCCTCCGTGGCGCCATAGCGCTTGCAGAGTTTGTCGATCAACAGAAAGGTCATGGCTGTGCTCCATCGCAAACGGAACCGGGATGAACCGGCAGTTTCAGGGTGGGCAGAGCGCCAGCGGCGAAAAGCAATGCTTTTACGGACGTTGGCGCTCGCTTCTGTGGCGGCGGCCGATGTTGTGATATCGCCCTATGGACCGGAGAGTAGGGCAATGATTAGGATGGCGACAAAGGGTAATTTCACTGAGTGACAGCTATTTTGAAATTATTCCACTCAATGAAATTTGAAAGGTTTTAGCGAAAAATGGATTCCGATAAACGAAATGAGAAAGCCAGGGAAGTGGGTGTCAGTGCCGTGTCCCGTTTGTTCGCCGTGTTGCGTGCGCTGGGTGATTGCGGTGGCGAGGGCGAGAAGGTCAGCCAGCTGGCCCAGCGGGTTGGCCTGGCACAGCCCACCACACACCGGCTACTGCGCAGCCTGATCGAAGAGGGCATGGTCGACCAGTGTGCGACCAGCAAGCGCTACCGCCTGAGCCTGGATTTCTTTGCCCTGGCGGCCAAGGCCGGGCAGGCCGGCAATTTGCGCGATGTGGTGCGCCCCAGCCTGTTGCGGCTGTCGGCTTCGCTGGGGGATTCGCTGTTTCTGCTGGCGCGTTCGGGGTTTGACGCCGTGTGCCTGGACCGCAGCGAAGGGCCTTACCCGATCCGCACCTTTACCGGCGACATCGGCGGCCGTGTGGCGTTGGGCGTGGGGCAGGGCAGCCTGGCCATTCTGGCTTTCCTGCCTGAGGAAGAACGTGACGAGGTGATCCGTTACAACCTGCCGCGGCTCAAGGATTTTCACCATTACGACGAAGTGCTGCTGCGCGCCGAAATCGACAATGTGCGCAGCCTCGGGTATGCCGGGCGCAATACCGGGGTACTCGACGGCATGGCCGGCCTGGCTGTGCCGATTCTCGACCGCAACGGCCACGCTGTGGCTGCGCTGAGCGTGGCGACCATCAGCGACCGCCTTGGGCCTAACCGCATGCCGACTGTGGTGGCCTTGCTCAAGCGTGAGGCGGCGGCGATCGGCGAGCGGGTGAACCCGTTCGACCCGGTGCTGCGCCGCCCCTCGCATGTGTTTGGCTAAGGCCTATTCCACCGCCTCGGCCACTCCTTGGTCCTCACCCAGGAACCCGCCGCTCTGGTGTTGCCACAGCCGGGCATAGGTGCCCTTTTTCGCCAGCAACTCAGCGTGGGTACCTTGCTCGATGATGCGGCCTTCATCCATCACGATCAGACGGTCCATGGCCGCAATCGTCGACAGCCGGTGGGCGATGGCGATGACGGTTTTGCCTTGCATCATTTCATCCAGGCTTTCCTGAATGGCCACTTCCACTTCCGAGTCCAGCGCGCTGGTGGCTTCGTCCAGCAGCAGGATCGGTGCGTTCTTCAGCATCACTCGGGCAATGGCGATGCGCTGGCGCTGACCGCCGGACAGCTTGATACCGCGTTCACCCACCAGTGTGTCGTAGCCACTGCGGCCTTGGCGGTCACTGAGCTGGCTGATGAACCCATCGGCCTGGGCATTGACCGCAGCAGCGCGGATCTGCGCTTCGGTGGCATCCGGGCGGCCGTAGGCGATGTTGTCGCGGATCGAGCGGTGTAACAGCGAAGTGTCTTGTGTGACCATGCCGATGGCGCTGCGCAGGCTGTCCTGGGTGACCTTGGCGACGTCCTGCCCATCAATGCGGATGACACCGCTGTCCACGTCATAGAAGCGCAGCAGCAAGTTGATCAAGGTGGATTTGCCTGCGCCTGAGCGGCCGACCAGCCCGACCTTTTCGCCTGGGCGAATGTGCAGGCTCAGGTCGTTCAACACCTGGCGCTCGCCGTTGTAGTTGAAGCTGACCTTGTCGAACGTCACTGCGCCGCCCTGGGTCACCAGTTCGCCTGCATCGGTTGCATCCTGCACCTTGGGGCCGCGGGTGAGGGTGGCCATGCCGTCCTGCACGGTGCCGATGCTCTCGAACAACGAGGTCATCTGCCACATGATCCAGTGCGACATCCCGTTGATACGCAGGGCCATGGCGGTGATTGCCGCGACTGCACCGGTGCCGACCTGGCCTTGGTGCCACAGCCACAGCGCATAGCCGCCGGAGCCGAAGATCAAGCCCACCACCAGCGCCTGGTTGACGATTTCGAACTGGCTGACCAGGCGCATCTGGCGAAAGCCGGTCTGCTTGAAGTCCTCCATGGCCGCACGGGCGAAGTGCGCTTCGCGCCTGGAGTGCGAGAACAGCTTTACCGTCGTGATGTTGGTGTAGGCATC
The DNA here is from genome assembly GCF_900176445.1 of Pseudomonas sp. URIL14HWK12:I5. Classification (NCBI taxonomy): domain Bacteria; kingdom Pseudomonadati; phylum Pseudomonadota; class Gammaproteobacteria; order Pseudomonadales; family Pseudomonadaceae; genus Pseudomonas; species Pseudomonas sp. URIL14HWK12:I5. The sequence continues at coordinate 205,030 of NZ_FWXQ01000006.1, read as the reverse complement.
GGAAACCCGCCCGGTCATCGACGACCGCGCGTTGGCCTGTTCCTGCCCGACCTTGCCCAGGCGCGGCACGAAGTACAGCATCGCCAGCCCGAACAGAGCCAGCCAGGCAATGAACGGCAGCATCAGCTTCAGGGCAAAACCACCCGCCAGGGCGATGATTGCAATGAAATACACGCCGATACCGGGCAGTATTTCGATGACGGTGAACAGCACCTCGCGTACCGCCAAGGCTGTCTGCATCACTTTGGTAGTGACCCGGCCCGAAAACTCGTCAGAGAAGAACGACAAGCTCTGGCGCAGCATCAGCCGGTGAAAGTCCCAGCGCAACCGCAGCGGCAAGTTGATCGCCAGCACTTGGTGCTGAACCATGGTACGCATTGCCACCAGCCCGATGCTGGCCACCAGGACGATACCGATGCCCCACAACACGCGGCTTTCCTCAGCACCTACGGCGCCCCCGGCCTGCCAGTTCGATAGCAGGTCAACCACCTGGCCGAGGAAGGCAAACAGCCAGGCTTCGTAAACCGATACCCCGGCACTGAGCAGGGCCAGGGCAAGGATATAGCCACGGGCGCCCCGGGTGCAGGCCCACATGAAGCGCAGCAGGCCCACCGGGGGTGGCGGCACTTCGTCAGGGGGGAAGGGGTCGAGCCAGCGTTCAAAAACACGAAACATGTGGGTCTCCGCAAATCAGGTTTTGCTTACCGGGTAACCATACCGCACATCCAGGCATTCGCCTGCCGGCATAACCTTTTCTCATCAAGTCATCGCCCGAAATGTCGCTGTATGCACGGTGAACGAAAGTTCAGGCTTCTGCACTGAGCCGGCTTCGAGCTTTGCGACGCTGCAGCAAGGTCGAGGGTTGACACCCCGCGTGTCGCTCCACCATTATCCAGCCTAATCCACGCAACGGGCTTTCCCCCATGTCCATGTCCAACCACGCCATCTTCGCTTCGGGCTTCATTGCCCAGGCATGCGCGTGCGTTGCCGTTGCCAAGAAATCCAAGAAACAGCCGCTCATCTGACCGAGGCGCGCTGTCTCGTCAGGTGGGCTGACGAGACAGAAGGCGCCAGGTATCCCTGCCAGACCACTTCGACTCTTCACCCTCTGACGCTGACTTTCGGTCAACATCAGGAGTTTTTGCATGTCGAATTTCCGTGGTATCTGGATCGCCCTCGTCACGCCAATGCGCGCCAATGAAATCGACTTTGCCGCCTTGGAAAAGCTGGTGAAGAAGCTGCTCGAGGACGGCGTGGCCGGTTTTGTGGTGTGCGGTACCACGGGTGAGGCGGCGGCACTGTCCAAGGCCGAGCAGCTGGCGGTGCTGGATGCGGTGCTGGCCTGGGTGGAGCCGGGCAGGGTGGTGATGGGCCTGTCGGGTTACAACCTGCGTGAGCTGCTAGCGTTTCAGGCTGAAGTCCAGCAGCGTGACATTGGCGGGTTGCTAGTCCCCGCACCGTGCTACATCCGCCCTTCGCAGGCCGGTCTCGAAGCCTTCTTCGCCACTGTGGCCGATGCCGCCCGCGTGCCGGTGATCGTATACGACATTCCCTATCGCACGGGCGTGCGCATCGAGCGTGAAACCCTGCGCCGAATCGTGCGCCACCCGCGCATTGCAGCGGTCAAGGATTGCAGCGGCGACAGCGAGACCACCCTGTCCCTGATCGAGGATGGCCATGCCCAGGTGCTGGCCGGTGAAGACCTGCAGATCTTCAACAACCTGTGCCTGGGGGGGGCCGGGGCCATTTCAGCCTCCGCGCACGTGCGCGCCGACCTGTATGTGCGCATGCAGCAGCAGGTCGACAGCGGTGACTGGGTGGCAGCGCGTGGCACGTTCTACCAGTTGCTGCCCTGGATCAAGCTGGCGTTTGCCGAGCCCAACCCGACGGTGGTGAAGGCAGCGTTGCAGTTGCAAAACCTGATGGCAGACGAGCTGCGCGAGCCGATGCAAGCGTGCACGGATACGACCCGGGACAGGCTACAACGCGTGCTGGGCTCACTCGGCGCCTGAAGAGGCAGCAGCTGTTGCCGGGTTGACAAGCCGCCACACCCGGCATATACCGTTGGTTGTCAGGAGCTGCGCATCAATGGCGATGCCGCTGCCTCCACCCCGAACCCCAAGAGCAAATGAGCTCTCTCCGCATGCGGAGAGGGCTTTTTGTCGTCCCTGAAAAATAACAACAAGAGGTGTTCAACATGCGTCATGGTGATATTTCCAGCAGCAACGACACCGTCGGTGTGGCCGTGGTCAACTACAAGATGCCGCGCCTGCATACCCGCGATGAAGTGCTCGAAAACGCGAGGAAGATCGCCGACATCATTGTCGGCATGAAGCAGGGGTTGCCGGGCATGGACCTGGTGATTTTCCCGGAGTACAGCCTGCAGGGCATCATGTACGACCCGGCAGAAATGATGGAAACCGCCGTGGCCGTACCCGGCGTGGAAACCGAAGTGTTCGCCCAGGCCTGCCGCAAGGCCAATGTCTGGGGCGTGTTCTCGCTGACCGGCGAACGCCATGAAGAGCACCCGCGCAAGTCGCCCTACAACACCCTGGTGCTGATCGACAACAACGGCGAGATCGTGCAGAAGTACCGCAAGATCATCCCTTGGTGCCCGATCGAAGGCTGGTACCCCGGCGGCCAGACCTACGTTGCCGATGGCCCCAAGGGCTTGAAAATCAGCATGATCATCTGCGATGACGGCAACTACCCGGAAATCTGGCGCGACTGCGCCATGAAAGGCGCCGAGCTGATCGTGCGTTGCCAGGGCTACATGTACCCGGCCAAGGACCAGCAGGTGCTGATGGCCAAAGCCATGGCCTGGGCCAACAACTGCTACGTGGCAGTGGCCAACGCCGCCGGCTTCGATGGTGTGTATTCCTACTTCGGCCACTCGGCGATCATCGGTTTCGATGGCCGCACCCTGGGCGAGTGTGGTGAAGAGGAAATGGGCATTCAGTACGCCCAGCTGTCGATCTCGCAGATTCGCGATGCGCGGCAGAACGACCAGTCACAAAACCACCTGTACAAGATTCTGCACCGCGGTTACAGCGGCATGCATTTGTCCGGCGACGGTGACCGTGGCATCGCCGAATGCCCGTTCGACTTCTACCGCACCTGGGTGCTGGATGCCGAGAAGGCCCGCGAAAATGTCGAGGCCATTACCCGGCGCACCTCGGGGGTGGCGCAGTGCCCGGTTGGCAACCTTCCCTACGACGCGAAGGAAAAGGAAGCCCGCTAAAGGGCGTGCCCGGCGTGCCTGCGGGCACGCTGTTTCACCGTTGAGGGGAAGACCATGCCGTTCTTGAACGACCTGCTGGAGCAGACGCGCCGCGACGCGTCCTCCAGCGCTGCACTGAATGCCGAAAACTGTCACACGCTGACAATCGTCGAAACCCACCTGCGTAGCGAAGACACCCTGCAGTCGCGATTCCGCTTCGATGTCGCCGCTATCATGCAGGTGTTACGCAGCGAAGTACTGGGCCAGGACGAAGCCCTGCAGGCCATCGAAGATGTGCTCACGGTGGTGCGGGCGGATATTCTCGACCCGCGCCGGCCACTGTTCACGGCGTTGTTCCTCGGCCCGACCGGGGTTGGCAAGACCGAGATCGTGCGCGCCCTGGCCCGCGCACTGCACGGTGATGCCGATGCCTTCTGCCGGGTCGACATGAACACGCTGGCCCAGGAGCACTACGCCGCTGCCCTGACCGGTGCGCCGCCGGGCTATGCTGGCGCCAAGGAGGGCCGCACGCTGTTCGACCAGGCGCTGCTCGACGGCAGCCAGGGGCGCCCGGGGATCGTGCTGTTCGATGAGCTGGAAAAGGCCAGCAAGGAGGTGTCCCAGGCGCTGCTCAATGTGTTCGACAATGGCCTGCTGCGCTTGGCTTCCGGGGAAAAGAGCTTCAATTTCCGCAATACCCTGGTGTTCATGACCAGCAACCTGGCGGCAGACGAAATACGCCAGCACCGGCTTGGCCCACTGGCATCGCTGCGGCGTTTGCTGGGGCAGCGGGCAGGGCAACGGGAGCGTTTGCTGGCCGTTGTGCGGCGACGCCTGGTGAAGCGTTTTTCTGCCGAGTTCGTCAACCGCATCGACAGCACCGTGGTGTTCAACGCCATCGAACAGGAAGTGAGCGAGCGCATCGTCGAGCTTGAAGTGTCGCGCCTGAACCGGCGTCTGGCCAAGCATCACTGCCGCCTGCAACTGGATGCGGCAGTGGTCGGCAAGCTGGCCAGCGAAGGGCATGACGTGGAGTTCGGCGCCCGTGCACTCAAGCGGTTCATCCGCCACGAACTGGAGGTGCCGCTGGCCGAGTACCTGCTCGGCAACCGCATCCCCTGCCGGGCCGAAGTGGCCTGCATCACGGTGGCCGGGCACCTCGAGCGCGGGCGTATCCGTTTTTCGGTGCCTACATGATGGCTGCCACAGGACAGTGTGATGAGTAGACAAGACAGGCAATTGAAGGTGGGCTTGCTGTTCGCCGAAAGCGGCGTTACTGCAGCCATCGAGCGCTCGCAGCGCTGCGGTGCGTTGCTGGCGGCAGAACAGGTGAACCGCGAAGGCGGTGTACTTGGCCAGCCGGTGCTGACCCTGGTCGGTGACCCCGGGGGCGACCCGGACCGGTACCGCGACCTGTGCGACGACTATGTGCGCAACCACGGCGTGCGCCTGATGCTCGGCTGCTACATGTCGCATACCCGCAAAGCCGTGATGCCGGTGGTCGAGCGCGCGGATGGCTTGCTGTTCTATCCCACGCCTTACGAGGGTTTCGAGTACTCGCCCAACATCATCTACGGCGGGCCGGCACCCAACCAGAACAGCGCGCCGCTGGCGGCCTACCTGACCCGCCATTATGGTGCCAGGGTCGCCTTCGTCGGCTCGGACTACATCTACCCGCGGGAAAGCAACCACGTCATGCGCCACCTGTACAAGCAGCATGGCGGCGAAGTGGTGGAGGAGGCTTACATGCCACTGTACCCCTCGGCCGATGACCTGGCCCAGGTGGTGGAGCGGGTGGTTCGCGCTGCCCCGGATGTGGTGTTCTCGACCGTGGTCGGTACGGGTACGGCAAGTTTCTATCAGGCATTGGCGCAGCGTTACGGTAATGGTCCTCGGCCGCCCATTGCCAGCCTGACCACCAGTGAGGCCGAAATCGCCGAGATGGGCGCCAAGGTGGCCTGTGGCAACATCGTCGTGGCGCCGTATTTCACCAGTGTCGACTCGCCACAAAGCCACGCGTTCGTCAGCGCGTGTCGGGCGTTTTTCCCTGCTGATGTGCGCATCACCGCCTGGGCCGAGGCCGCCTACAGCCAGATGCGCATGTTGTGCCAGGCGGTGAATGCCACCGGCAGCCTGGAGGTGGAGGTGATCCGCAATCACCTGTACCACGCCAGCTTGGACAGCCCCCAGGGCAGGGTGCATGTGGAGCAGCAGAACAACCATTCGCACCTGTTCGCGCGCATAGGCGAGATCGATGCGAGCGGGCAGATCTGCATCAAATGGCAGTCGCCAGTGGCTATCCGCCCCGACCCCTATGTGGTAGTGCACAACCTCGATGACTGGACGGCGAGCATGGCGGGAGGCGGCCCCTCATGAGCACCTCGAACATCCTGAATACGCTGCGTGAGCTGCATGTCGGCATTGTTTGCCCGCCCAGTGAAATCACCGATGCCCTGGTGTTGCAACTGATGCGCATCGGTTGTTCGGTAAAGCAGTACTGGCCACCGCCCAAGGCGTTCGACACCCACACCGACCTGGTGTTTTGCGGGGTGTTCGAAGGGCGCCACCATGGCGAACTGGGCAAGCTGCTGGCCCAGGGCGGGGTTCGCCTGACCGCTGTCGCGCTGGTTGAGTACGAAAGCCCGACCATCCTCTCGCAGATTCTGGAGCTGGGGTGCCATGGCGTGATCGTGCTGCCGCTGGACAGCCACAAGGTGCTGCCTGCGCTGGTGTGCGCCAGAAGGAATAGCGAAGCCCACGCCCGTTTGATGCAGAAAAACGCCCAGTTACAGGAGCGCCTGGAACACCAGGCCGACATCAACAAGGCCAAGGTCCTGCTGATGGCGGCTCAGGGCTGGCAGGAGCCTGAAGCCCATGCCTACCTGTCGAAAGAGGCAATGAAACAGCGGTTGTCGATGTTGGAAATGGCAAGAAAAACCCTAGAACAATTCGAATGAGAAGAGGTTGCCATGTTGTACGGACTGGTTCTGCTGTATGTGGGTGCGGTGTTGTTCATCAACGGCATCTGGCTGATGGGGCGTATCACCGACCGTGAAGTGGCGGTGATCAACCTGTTTTTCGGGTTGCTCAGCCTGTTGGTGGCGGTCTACCTGATTTTCGTGGTGGGGGCGGCCGAAGGCATCAAGGCGGGTGCCTTGACCATCCTGTTCGCCTTTACCTACCTGTGGGTGGCCGCCAACCAGTTGTTGCAGGTCGATGGCCGCGGGTTGGGCTGGTTCTGCCTGTTCGTCAGCGTGACAGCGCTGGTGGTGACAGTCAGCTCCATCCCGGGCGCCGAGGGCCTGATGAAGGTGTGGGATGTGCTGAACTGGGCCGCGTGGACGGTGTTGTGGTTCAGTTTTTTCCTGTTGTTGGCCTTGGCCAGGAAAATCCAGCGGCTGGTGGCGGTGATGACCCTGGTATGCGCGATCTTCACCGCGTGGGTGCCTGGGTTGCTGATCCTGTGGCAGCAGATGGGCTAAGGGCAACACTATCGCCCTGAAACAGGGCCCGATTCCTGCAGGAGCGGGTAAACCCGCTACTACAGGTCTCAGCCTTCAGAGTCTGCCTCATGGGTGAGGTGCGACTCACGAGATTCACGACCCGAAGAAAACCGTTCCGCTGGGCATGGTGCCTCTGGTGCTTGCGGGTCCGGTGATATCCCACCTTCGGGCTGCAAAAGGTCTTGGGTCGGCAAGCCTGCTGCAGTCAGATGCTCAGCCAGGCCTTGGATTTGATCGGTACCAAGCAACCGGACAGAGATATCAGGCTGGTTCATTGGAGAGTCTGGGGATGGTGTCGACGGCCAGTATAGGGCCCAGAGCGCGGGCATTTTCCGGTTTTTATGACGTCCCGTAAGGCGAGTCGATTGTAAATATCTGCTTTACCGCATATCTGAATCGTCATATATTCGGATTTCCAGATATTGGCCGTACACGCATTTCCCAGGAGGTCACATGCGGGAAACACTGACACCCCCCATCGTTTTCAAATGCCTAGCTGATGACACCCGGGCCCGGATGACCCTGCTGATCGCCCGTGAAGGCGAACTCTGTGTCTGCGAACTTACCCACGCGCTGGAACTGAGCCAGCCGAAGATCTCCCGGCACCTGGCCCAGTTGCGCGAGGCTGGAATCCTGATGGATCGCCGCAAGGGTCAGTGGGTGTACTACCGACTGCACCCCGAACTGCCGCAGTGGGTGGACGCGATACTGAAGGGCGTTGTCGAAGCCAACCAGGAATGGTTGAGCCCCGATGCATTGCGCCTTGCCGAAATGGGCGAGCGGCCGCAGAGCCCTGTTGCCTGTGCTTAAGACTTCCCTTCGCTGATTGAGTTGTAGCCATGCTGATCGCATTTTTGATTTTCCTGGTGACGATCGTTCTCGTCATCTGGCAGCCCAAAGGCCTGGGCGTGGGCTGGAGCGCCGCACTGGGGGCCGTCGTGGCACTGCTGGCGGGCGTCGTGAGCCTGTCCGATATCCCCGTGGTCTGGCAGATCGTCTGGAACGCTACCGCCACTTTCATCGCCGTCATCATCATCAGCCTGCTGCTGGATGAGGCGGGGTTCTTCGAGTGGGCGGCATTGCACGTGGCCCGCTGGGGCAATGGCAGCAGCCGCAAGCTGTTCGCCTTCATCATCCTGCTGGGCGCCGCCGTCTCGGCGCTGTTCGCTAACGACGGTGCGGCACTGATCCTGACCCCGATCGTCATCGCCATGCTGCTGGCCCTGCGCTTCTCCCCGGCGGCGACGCTGGCATTCGTCATGGCGGCGGGCTTCATCGCCGATACCGCGAGCTTGCCGCTGGTGGTATCCAACCTGGTGAACATCGTTTCCGCCGACTACTTTGGCATTGGCTTCAGCGAGTACGCCTCGGTCATGGTGCCGGTGAACCTGGTCAGCATCGCCGCCACGTTGGGCATGCTGCTGTGGTTCTTCCGCAAGGACCTGCCGCGTACCTATGAACTCGACCAACTGAAGGCTCCCGAAGCCGCTATCCGCGACAAGGCGACGTTCGTTGCCGGCTGGTGGGTGCTTGCGCTGTTGCTGGTCGGCTTCTTCGCCATCGAGCCGCTGGGTGTACCAATCAGCGCCATCGCTGCTGCCTGTGCGCTGATCCTCTACCTGATCGCCGCGCGCGGGCACGTTATTTCTACCCGTAAGGTGCTCAAGGACGCGCCTTGGCAGGTCGTGGTGTTCTCACTTGGCATGTACCTCGTGGTCTATGGCCTGCGTAACGCCGGCCTCACCGAGTACCTGACGCAGATCCTCAATGTCTTCGCCGGCTATGGGATCTGGGGCGCATCCCTCGGGACGGGGCTGCTCGCCGCTGGCCTGTCGTCGGTCATGAACAACATGCCCACCGTGCTGGTAGGGGCCTTGTCGATCCATTCTGCCGAAGCCACCGGCATTGTGCGCGAGGCCATGATCTACGCCAACGTCATCGGCTGTGACCTCGGTCCGAAAATCACCCCCATCGGCAGCCTGGCCACCTTGCTGTGGCTGCACGTGCTGGCCCGCAAGAACATCGTCATCACCTGGGGTTACTACTTCCGCACCGGCATCGTCCTGACGCTGCCGATCCTGCTTGCCACCTTGGCCGCATTGGCCATCCGCCTGAGCTTTTGAACCGGAGATACCTGATGAAAGTCTTGTTCATGTGCACCCACAACAGCTGCCGCAGCATTCTGTCCGAGGCGCTGTTCAATCATCTGGCCCCCGAGGGTATGGATGCTGTGAGCTCGGGCAGCTTCCCAAGCGGCAAGGTCAATGAGCGGGCACTGAAAACCTTGGAAGCCGCCGGTATCCCCACCGCTGGTCTTTCAAGCAAGGCCTCGGATGCCTTCGAGAGCTCTCCTCCCGACATCGTTGTCACCGTGTGCGACCGCGCTGCTGGCGAAGCCTGCCCGATCTTCTTCGGTCCATCGCTCAAAGCCCACTGGGGCCTGGCCGACCCTTCGGCGGTCACCGGGAGTGAGGCAGAAATCGAAGAAGCCTTCCAGACCACACTGGCGAAGATCGATGAGCGCGTGCGCGCCTTCATTGCGCTGCCTTTCTCGCAACTGAGCCAAGCTGAACTGAAAGCCGAACTTGCCCGCATCGGCGCGCTGTAGGCCCTGGATTGATGGAGACCGAAATGAACGACCACCTGCCAAATGTCCAACCAGACCTGATTGATCTGCCGTCGCTTGAGCGCCTGGCGCCGAAGGATCCTTCCACACACAAACCGCGCATCCTGCTGCTGTACGGATCGACCCGCGAACGCTCATTCAGCCGCTTGATGGTCCAGGAAGCTGCGCGCCTGCTGGAAGAGTTCGGCGCCGAAACCCGTATTTTCGACCCTTCCGGCCTGCCGCTGCCGGATGACGCTCCGGACTCCCACGAGAAGGTGCTGGAACTCCGCGCGCTGATGCAGTGGTCCGAGGGCCAGGTGTGGTGCTCACCCGAGCGGCACGGCTCAATGAGTGCTGTCTTCAAGGCGCAGATCGATTGGGTACCGCTGGCCATGGGCGCCGTCCGCCCGACCCAGGGCAAGACCCTCGCCGTGATGCAGGTTTGCGGTGGCTCGCAGTCTTTTAACGTGGTGAACCAACTGCGTGTGCTTGGCCGCTGGATGCGTATGTTTACCATCCCGAACCAGTCGTCGGTGCCGAAAGCCTTCCTGGAGTTCGATGAGGCCGGGCGCATGAAGCCGTCTTCTTTCTACGATCGACTGGTCGACGTGATGGAGGAATTGACCAAGTTCACGCTGCTGCTGCGTGATCGCCAGGATTATTTGGTAGATCGCTACTCCGAGCGCAAAGAGTCGGCGGAAGAACTATCCAAGAGAGTCAATATCCGGTCTATTTGAGGTCATGAGCATGTCGTATTCTTACTCATTGAAATCGTTGCCCCACACTCCGGGTGAACTGATTTTTACACCTTGTCCGGGCACGCCGTGGCGATGGTTACCCTGATGTCGGATACAGAACTTCAGTAAAACGGCATTGGCGGCGCCTGGGTTTCCAGCACATCGGTACTTTTGCGCAGGTCGGATTCAAGCTCGATGCTTGGCATGGTGTGGGGTATTGGCGGTTTTTGATTTCGCAGACGAAGGCCTTCGCACCGAGGCTCCAATGAGCTTCCTATCTCAAATCCCAAGGCCACGTTAGAGCGTCCCAGTGGGTTTAGCTGTCTTGCGCGAAAGGCAGCTATGGGTCGATAGCTGCCGGTCGTGAATGACCGCTATCGACCCATAGCGGACATTGGCTGCGAGCCACTGATATTTCGGTTGAGCGTTAATGCGAAAGGTGCGACAACGCCTGGATGACTTTTACCGTCATTTTTCAATGCTGATCGTCCCCGTCAACCTGCAAGATGAGATAATTCGCTACTTCAAGTATTTGCCATCAAGGAACGGACATGGCACTGACCAGCAAGATCGCTCTCTACAACCCCGCATGGCCCCTCCAATTTCTGGCAGACAAGTCACTCATCGCTTCGGCCTTTGGCGATGAACTGGTTGCCATACACCACGTTGGAAGCACTTCTGTTCCAGGTCTCGCGGCGAAGCCCGAGATCGATGTACTCATCGAGGTCCGCGATCATTGCAATGTCTCGGCGCGAGACGAGGTGTTAAAGGATTTGGGGTATGTTCGAGGAAGTGACCTATCGGAAGGGCATTATTTTTACCGACGAAATGTGGATGGGATCCGCACGCACAAGCTCCACGTTTGTTCCCGCGACCACATTTCGATCACTCAGATGCTTGGGTTCAGAGATTTGCTCAGGAGCGATGCCTCGATCCGCCAGCAGTATGAAGCGCTGAAGCTTCAGTTGGAGTCGAGCAATACTGGTGGAATGGCTGAATATCTTGATAAAAAGGGACCATTCATTACCGCCGCGCTCATGAACGCTGGTATCCATGGTTGAATGATCGTTGGGCCGCAAGGGAACTCCATTTTAGAATGTCCACTATGGGTCGAAAGCAGCCGTTCACGCGTGTCCGCTTTCGCCCTTGGCAGGCATAGCGTTCGCTGCTGATTTGGGCACTTCAGTAGGTCTAAACCCATCAGAGCCAACAACCCTTGAGATTGCGCCTTGCGTTGGCGCAGACTCGATCAGCCCGGTCATGGCTTGGGCCACAGGCATGCCGAAGGGGTTGCGCGCCTGATTGACGCGCACCTTGCCTCCTGACGGTCGTTTCAAGCTGCCGTAGCCACGACTGGCCTGGCCTCGCCAATCAGGATGTCTTCAAAAAACGCCCCGACGGGTTCGGTAGGGTGGCACAACTGTATTTCCAGTACCCATACCACCTCGCTAGGGACGATCTCTATCTCGGCCAGTTTGTCCTGCCCATAAAGCACATGGGGGAAATCGGCGATGCGGTGCCCGGCCAGGTTGCGCTCGAGCTGCCAGCCTTTGGCCTGGGCACTGCGCTCGGCGAAGTCATACAGTTCGCGCCCCGTCAGCCCACGCCCCCAGGCCTGACGGGTTTCGTCGAACACGTCATGCAATGCCTTGACGCAGGCGTGGTGCAGTGCGTGCTCGCCGAACACGAAGGTGTCCCCATAGTCACCTTCGTAGCCATCCCAGACCGGGCCGACGTCGACCACGACGATATCCGTAGTGCGTAGTACGCGTTGAAGATCAATACCTTGCCGGGGGGTACGCACGGTGTCATCACCGAAGCGGATGTAGGTGGGGTGCCAGGTGTGCGATGCGCCCATGGCCTGCAGGGTTTGTGCGGCCATCTCAAGCGCCTGGGCAGTGGTCATGCCGACCTGCAGTTGGCTGGCAATCGCGGCCACGGCCCGTACCGACTGCTCGCGGGCTGCAAGCATGCCGTCCAGCGAATAGCGCGGGCCGACCTTTTCCAGCTCTGGGTGCAGTGTACTGGCCGATGAGGCCTGCGCTGCCGGTGTGCCACTGGCGACGAAGGCTTCGGCGACAAAACGATGGGGGTGTACGCCTGCGGCAATGCAGTGTTCGCGGGCCTGGCTGATCATTGTGGCATTTCCGCAGGCGTAGACCTGGGTATCGGCCCAGCGATGCGGGTGGGCCAGCGCGGCCTGCTGCACTTGCGCCTGGTCCGAGCGTATCGGGTACCAGCGAAAGTGAGGGTGCGCACGGCTGGCCTGTTCGAGAAAATCATGGTCGTAGAAATCCGCTTGCGATGAACCGCCCCAATACAGCGTGACCTCGGCATCGCGGGCCAAGGCAGTCAGCAGCAGGGGCTTGATACCGGCATACCCTGTGCCGGTGGCGAACAGCACCAACGGGTGTTGGTCCTCGTGTTGCCAGGTGCACGCGCCCAGTGGGCCTTCGAGCGTTACTGAAGCACCTGCTTGCAGGGCGGGCAGCACGCCTTCGGAGAACAGGCCACCGCTGACCTTGCGAATGTGAAACACCAGTTGCCCCTGTTCCAGGGCCGGCAGGTTGGCAATGGAGAAACAGCGGCTGTCGCCATTGCCCAGCTGGAACCGCACATACTGGCCAGCCCGAACATCCAGTGGCTGGGCAGGCTGCAGCACGAGCTCGACGATATCTGTGCTCAGCGCGCGCTGGCCAACCACCTGGGCGCCGACTTCCAGTGCCGGGGTATCCAGTGACCAGCCGGGTATCTCCAGGCGCATGTCGCTGCAGGCGTGGCTCTGGCACAGCAGCATCTCGTCGGCAGCCAGGGGATAGGAGGGGGCCGGTGTGTCCGCATCTCGCTGCTTGTCGTGATACTGCCCCGACACCACCTTGACCTTGCACGAGCCACAGGCGCCTCGGCGGCAGGAGAAGGGTACCGGCAGGCCGCTGGCGAGCATGGCATCGAGCAGCAATTCGTGGCTGGCTTCGAACGTTTTGCCCGAGGGCGACAATTCAATGACGTGGCGGCTTTGCATGAACACCTCGGCTCAAATGGAGCTTCCGATTGTTGCTATAGTCCAGGACCAGCAGAACCTCCAGATTTGGATAATTCACATGGTCCAGCTTCGTAAATGGCAGCCGCTGCTCAAACTCGACGGGGTGCAAGCTTCGTACCGGCAGATTGTCGAGGGCTTGGTGGCTGCGATCAGCGAGGGTCGCCTGCGCCCTGGCACGCCCTTGCCGGGCACGCGGGAGATGGCGCAATTGCTGAACGTCAACCGCAAGACGGTGATCCTGGCCTATGAGGAAGCCGAAACCAAAGGCTGGCTGCAAAGCGTGCAGCGCCGGGGCACCTTTGTCAGTCAGCAACTGGCGGCCAGCGCACGGGCCGAACATGATGCCACCCGGCGCTTTGCCCTGGCGCTGCCCGAGGAACCCGCCGTTGCCTACTTTGCGGCGAACGAGCAGGCCGCCGCGCAGCAGGGGCGGCCAGGTGCGTTGTTTTTCGACAACGGTGCGTGTGACCACCGCCTGCTGCCGCAGGCTGTACTGCACCGCTATTACCGCAATGCCTTGCGCAGCAGCTTCACCAGCAACAGCGTGCGCCACGGCAGTGAATGCAGCAGCCGCTACCTGCGCAGCGCCCTGGCCGACATGCTGCGGCACAATCGCAGCCTGAACGTTGGCGCCGAGCATATCTGCCTGACCCAGGGGGTGCAGATGTCGTTGTCGCTGGTGGCCAGCGTGTTGCTCAAGCCGGGTGATGTTGTGCTGGTCGAGCGCCTGAGTTATCCGCCTGCGTGGGAGATTTTCCGTCAGCGGGGTGCCCGGCTGGTCACTGTGGAACTGGACCATGAGGGCTGCCGGGTCGATCAGCTCGATGCCCTGTGCAGGCAGCACAAGGTACGGATGATGTACATCACGCCCCATCACCAGTTCCCCACCACGGTCAGCCTGCCGGCCGGGCGCCGGCAGCAGTTGCTGGAGCTGGCGCGCCAGCACGACTTTTGCGTGGTCGAGGAAGACTACGACTACGAATACCACTTCTCCGGGCGGCCCTACCTGCCTTTGGCCAGCGACCGCCAGCAGCGGCATGTGATCTACATTGGCACGATGTCCAAGCCCTTGGGCAGCACGTTCCGCTGCAGTTATATCGTGGCGCCCGTGGAGGTGATTGCCGTGCTGGAGCGCAGGGCGACGCTGACCTTGGGGCAGGGCGATGCGGTGATGCAGCGCATGCTGGCGGACTTGATCAATGAGGGCGAGCTGAAGAAGCACTTGCGCCGGGTCAACCGTGAGTACCGTCGACGCCGTGAGACCCTGTTGGCGTGTTTGCACGAAGCGTTTGGCGAGCACATTTGCGTACAGGAGCCGGAGGGGGGACTGGCGCTGTGGGTGCGCTTTGCCGACGAAATCAATGTGGATGAGTTGGTCGAGAAAGCACTGGAGCTGGACCTGGTGGTGCGCAGTGGGCGGCAGTTTTCCCCGTTTGGCCATGCCGAGAACGCCCTGCGCCTGGGGTTTGCTTCGCTGGATGTGGATGAGATCCGGCTGGCCACGCAACGTTTGGCACAGGCCGCACAGCGGCCCCCTTGTCGAGCCGCTATCGCCGCCGCCACACCTCGCCTTGCTCGCTGACCACCCAAGGCCTGTCCGCCGCATCGATCAGCACCCCGCCAACCCAACGCGGTGCGGGGTTGCAATCAAGCCACTGTACCTTCCCGGCAAGCACCTGTTCGGCAAGCGGGCTCAGCCGCAATTGCCGCTGTGCCCAGGCCTCCCCAGGGCCTCGCCTTTAACGGTGTAGCGTACCGGGTTGCAAACGATAGTTTACCCATGCCGTGTGGCACGCCTTATAGTGGCGGGCTTTTCCAGGTTCAAGTCAAAGGAATGGCCACTATGCGTGTACGAACCCTGCTTGCGGCAATCGGTGCCAGCGTTGCCCTGTCTTCGGCGTTAGCCGCACCAGGCCAATCAGTACCTATGGCTGATGAACGCATTTCTGTGCAGGTCGAGGGCGCCGGGCCAGACGTTATCCTGATCCCTGGGTTGGCCTCATCGCGTGAAGTATGGGCAGGGCTTGCCAGTGCGCTGCGCCAGCAGCACCGCCTTCATCTGGTGCAGGTTGCAGGTTTTGCCGGCGCGCCTGCCGTGCCCGCTGCGCAGGGGCGCGTGGCAGCTCCCGTGGCCGAGGCAGTCGCAGGCTACATTCGCAGCCAGCACCTGGAGGCACCGGCCATCATTGGTCATTCGCTGGGCGGCGAGGTTGCGCTGATGCTCGGCGCGCGTCACCCCGAGCAGGTGGGGCGGCTGATGGTGGTCGACGCGCTGCCGTTCTACACGTTATTGATCGATCCGGCGGCAACCGCTGAAACGGCAGCACCACAGGCTGCCGCCTTGCGCGATGCGATGTTGGCGGCACCGGCAGCGCAGGCCGAAACGATGCAGCGGGCAGCCATCGACCGGTTGGCCAAGACCACAGCGGCCAGGCCTGCACTGGTTGAGGCAGCGCTGCGCTCGGACCGCAAGACGGTAGCCGATGCCACCCATGAACTGATGACCACCGACTTGCGCCCGGAACTCGGGCGTATCCAGGCACCGGTAGAGGTCGTGTATGCCTATGATCCCCTGTATGGCATACCCGCGACCCGTGTTGATGCAACCTTCGCTGATGCCTATGCCGGCACGCGGGGCATCAGTTTCAAGCGGATCGACGGCAGCTTCCACTTCGTCATGCTGGATCAACCCCAGGCGTTCGCCGAGGCAGTGGTCGATTTCCTCGGTCGCTGAGTTTTTGTTGGCGCTTGGCCGATCATCAATGCGCAGCCGTCGGCAGCATGCCTGAGCGTTGGGCGTTGTGTGCGGCTTCAATCAACTGCAGATTGCGATTGCGCAGCGCGTGGTTGGCCCCGACACGCAGGTTGGAACGCAGCGCCAGCGTCTCTGCCTGTTCAAACTGCCCTTGCTGCAGGCGCAGAACGCCAAGGTAGTGCAAGGTTGCCGGGTTGTTCGGCTGGATGTGCAGCGCGCGCTCAAGGGTTGCCGCAGCCTGGTCCAGTTTGCCGTCGGCATACTGCTGCGAAGCCGTTTCGATCAGCACGGTCGATGCCGTGTTGCTGCGTGCAGGCGCCGAGCGCTCGCCGGCCAGCGAGTGGGTTGTTGCCACTACGCTCAACAACAAAAGCAAGGCTGACAGGGCAGGTGTGCTGGGCATTGGCAGTGAACTCGACAGGTCTTTGGCAAGCCGCTCGCGGGTAAGGGGCGAGGGGTCGCTATAGACCGGGAACCCGGGATGAAGTTCAAGCGTGGGCGGCGCACTGCCGCCGCTCCCGCCCCTGGGCTGGGCAACATCTGTTCGGTTACCGCCCATAACCGCTTCCAGGCACCTCAAGCCTGCGCCGGCACCTCCGATAGCAGCACACCCACCGTCGAATCATCGACCAGAAGTGGTGCCAACCAGGAGTACTGCCCGCATGCTTGCCAACCTGAAGATACGTACCGGAATGTTCTGGGTATTGTCGCTGTTCAGCCTGACCTTGCTGTTTTCTACCGTGAGCGCCTGGTGGGCAGCTGTGGGCAGTGACCAGCAGATCACCGAACTGGACCAGACCGCACACCAGTCGGACCGGTTGAACAATGCGTTGCTCATGGCGATTCGTTCCAGTGCCAATGTGTCCTCGGGTTTCATCGAGCAGTTGGGTGGCCATGACGAGAGCGCAGGCAAGCGCATGGCGCTGTCGGTCGAGCTGAACGACAAGAGCCAGAAGCTGGTCGACGAATTTGTCGAAAGCGCGCGCGAGACCGCCCTTCGCACACTGGCTATCGAGCTGCAGGCTACCTTTGCCGAGTACGCCAAGGCGGTGGCGGGGCAGCGGGAAGCGACCCGCCAGCGTTCGCTGGAGCAGTACTTCAAGGTCAACAGCGATGCCGGCAATGCCATGGGCCGGTTGCAGGCGTTGCGTCAGCAACTGGTTGGCGCACTGAGTGAGCGGAGCCAGCAGATCATGCTTGAGTCCGACCGGCGCCTGGCCCGTGCGCAATGGTTGAGCCTGGGCCTGCTGGGTGTGACCTTGCTGTTGGCGGTGCTGTGCTGGGCCTTCATTGCCCAGCGGGTACTGCGCCCGTTGCGTGAAGCCGGTCGGCATTTCCAGCGCATTGCCGGTGGCGACCTGAGCGTGCCGGTGCAAGGCCAGGGCACTAACGAGATCGGCCAGCTGTTCCATGAGCTGCAACGCATGCAGCAGAGCCAGCGCGATACCCTTGGGCAAATCGACCACTGCGCCCGGCAGCTGGACGCTGCTGCCACGGCTTTGAACGCAGTCACCGAGGAAAGCGCCAACAACCTGCGCCAGCAGGGGCAGGAGCTGGAGCAGGCCGCTACCGCCGTGACCGAAATGACCACGGCTGTGGAGGAGGTTGCACGTAATGCCATCACCACTTCGCAGACCACCAGTGAGTCCAACCAGCTGGCCGCACAAAGCCGTCGTCAGGTCAGCGACAACATCGACGGCACCGAGGCCATGACCCGCGAGATCCAGACCAGCAGTGCGCACCTTGAGCAGTTGGTCGGGCAGGTACGGGATATCGGCAAGGTGCTGGAGGTGATCCGCTCGGTGTCCGAGCAAACCAACCTGCTGGCGCTCAATGCCGCCATCGAGGCCGCCCGCGCGGGTGAGGCCGGCCGTGGCTTCGCGGTGGTGGCGGATGAAGTGCGCACATTGGCCTACCGCACACAACAGTCGACCCAGGAAATCGAGCAGATGATCGGCCGCGTGCAGGCCGGTACCGAGGCCGCAGTGGCTTCGATGCAAGCCAGTACCAACCGTGCCCAGTCGACGCTGGACGTGACCCTGGCCTCAGGGCAGGTGCTGGAGGGCATCTACAGTGCGATCGGCGAAATCAACGAGCGCAACCTGGTCATTGCCAGTGCGGCCGAAGAGCAGGCCCAAGTGGCGCGGGAGGTGGACCGTAACTTGCTGAACATTCGCGAGCTGTCGAACCACTCGGCGGCGGGCGCACAGCAAACCAGCGAAGCGAGCAAGGCGCTGTCGGGGTTGGTCGGGCAGATGACAGCGCTGGCGGGCAGGTTCAGGTTGTGACGTTCAGTGCAGGGTGCGCCTGTGTGCAGACGCGGGCTTGCCTACAAGGGGCTGCACAGCAGCCCCGGCAATACAACTCAGCCTGGCTGCGCCACCAGGCTGTTGCTGACGTTGCGGCCCAGCACCAACACCGTGACAAAGCCGCAGCCTACCAGCGCCGTGGCCAGGCTCAGCAGCACCGCTGTGCCCATGTGGTCGACCACCTGGCCGCCGAAGAATGAGCCCACGGCAATGATCACCTGGAACATGGCCACGAACAGCGGCATGCCACGCTCGACATCCTTGGGGGCTACGACAAACATCCAGATGTTGGCGCAGGCCGGGAACGCACCGAAGGCGAAGCCCCACAGTGCGATCAGCATCGCCGCGCCGGTCATGCCGGTGGCGAAGTGCGGGAACAGGGCAGTGCTGACGGCAATCATCAACGCGACCAGCATCAGGGTATGCCGCACGCTGCGGTTGGCTGCAAAGCCGGCGAAGATGTTACCCATGAAGCCGGCCACACCATACAGCAGCAACAAGGAGCCGATCGTAGGCCCGTCGAACCCGGCATTTTGCTTGAAGAACGGTGCGACATAGGTGTACGCGGCAAAGTGCGCCAGGCCAATCAGCAACACGGCGATCAAGCCGACCCGTGCTTGCGGGTTGATGAACAGCGCCGGCAGGTCGCTGATGCGAATGGCCTTTTCCGGCATCAGCCGCGGCAGCAGGAACACTTGGGCCAGCAGCACAGGCACACCCACCAGTGCGGTCACCAGGAAGGTCATGCGCCAGCCCATCAGGCCACTGAGCCAGGTGCCCACGGGTACACCCACGACGGTTGCCAGGGTTACGCCAGCCATGATGATGGAGTTGGCCTTGGCCACGCCCATGCCATCAGGTGCCAGTCGGCCGCTAAGGGCAATGGCGGTCGCCCAGAAACCACCAATGCTCACACCCAGCAGCACGCGGCCGACCAACAGCAGGTTGAAGTCGCCGGCATAGGCCACGATCGCGTTGGCGATGATCATGATCAGTGTCAGGCCGATCAGCAGGTAGCGTCGGTCCAGCGCACCCACGCCGACGGAAATCAGGGGGGCGGCCAATGCGGCCATGATGCCGGGCAGGGTCACCATCAGGCCGGCAAGCCCGGCACTGATGCCCAGGTCGCTGGCCACATCGTTGAGCACCCCCACCGGGAGGAACTCACTGGTGACCAGGGCGAAGGCACCCACGGCGACCGAGAGGATTGCCAGCCATTGCTGCAGGACACTCTGTTGACTATGTTCGGGAAGGCCGCGAGGGGCCTGGCGGTTGCTTGGCATGGGTTTGGTTCCATGAGGGATATCGCCTGTAGCAGGCGCAGGAGCGGGGGGATTTGCAGGGGATTATAGGGACGCCCTTGTCAGGACGACAGGCAGGCCGCTTGATAGTAAACATCAGCGCAATCGATGAAACACCGTGAGCAGAGCGCTTGCAATGGCAGTGTCACTGTAGGCAGTTGTTGCGGAACCTGGGAATGCTGCGGGTAGGGCAGCATTCGGAAAAAGGCTGCCCGCCTGGTCCGGTGTGTTATGGCGACACCAGCACATCACACTGCGATTCGTTCAGTACATGCTTGGTGACGCTACCCACCAACAGCTCCTCCAGCGCGCTAGTACCCTGCTTGCCGACCACGATCAGGTCGCATTCCAGCTCCTGTTCCTGTTCGGCAATGCGCCAGCCAGGGTCGCCATGCACAACGATCTGCCGTGCATCGGGCATGCCGGCTGCCTGGCTCAGGGCGGCAAGCTGTGTCACAGCATCCTTGCGGATCACATTGCGGTAATGGGTGAGGGTGTCGTGGTCGATGTGGGCGAAGCGCACGCTGCTTTCGAACGGTGCTTCGTACACATGTAACAGAATGATCTCGGCCTGTGGGGCAATACGCCTGGCCAACTCGATGGCGCGCAGCGATACGGGGGAAAAGTCGACGGGAACCAGCACGGTGCGGTAGGCATCGCGAGGAGCAGGCTTGACCACCAGCAAAGGGCAGGGCATGCGGTTGAGCATTTTCTGCACGGTCGAGCCGAGCAGCAGGCGCCGGGCCACGCCTTGGCCCCTGGCGCCGCACACCAGCAGGCTGCTGTGCTTGTCCTGTACCACCCGGGTGATTTCCGTGGTCACCGAGCCGCTGGCAACCTGCACACCTGCAGAGATGTCGTAGCGCTGGAACAGCATGGCGGCCAGCGCATGGATTTTTTCTCCGGCGCTATCCAGTACGCGCTTCAACAGGTCGTCGTCAGGCACTACCAACTGCTTCAGGCGCTCGAAGGGTGCCGGGTTGGCAACGTAGAGCAGGTCAAGCGAAGCCTGTTGCGCTTTGCTCAGGTAGGCGGCGCGCTCCGCAGCGTTGCGGGCATAGGGGGACAGGTCGGTGGCAACCAGTATGTGTTTCAGCGGGTTCATGTGGGGCTCCTTGTCCAAGGCCGCGCACAGTGATATTGGGTAAATCCCTATTGCTGTGCGGCTGGCGGTGCTTGAGTCATTCCTTGCTTGAAGCCATCCTCGCGCGAACCCGGCGTGAGGGCTTGATGTGTGTCAATGGAATGGAGAAGCTGCAGCTGCAGCTGCAGCGAATCATGCTGGCAACAGCACGCGCAGCACCCCTGTGACGACAATGGCAAACACCACCACCGGCAAGAAGGAAAACCATTGTTTCTACTTTACGTTGGGCAGCAGGGGGCTGCCGGGCCGTTGTTGCAGAATCTGGGTAGCTTGTGGACGGCGCCGTTGGTACAGCTTTCGGTCTGAAGGTCTTTTGGCAGGTACTATCGCCGGGAGGCCTTGTCCTCTGTGTCGGGGTTGGCTGCCGGTTATGAGGTCACCCCGATAGATCCCGATTCAGCGCATTATTCCGGCTCAATGTTATCAAGTAGTTGGATTGAGTCTAGGCGGTAAAGGTGGTATTTCGCCACGGACAGCAGCGTTGTCCGTGGCGAGAGAGTTAGATCCATTTCCTAAGTTAATTTCAGATTGTATTGCCGTTTGTAGCGGATGTCCCTGGGGTAGGGTGTTTAATATCATTATGTTATGTTCGTTGGCATAGTTCTGTCGGCTTGCTTGGTCGAAAATGTTAAATGAGCCGATATCAATGTCGTTCTGAGAATAGGTGCGTTTATTTTTCAGGATGGATTTTGGTTCGTCGTTGACTCCGTGAGAGATATTACTGGGCATCAGATGTTTATTGAAGTGCACGGATCTTTTGTCGCCGGATATTAGTTTCTCCCCTTTGATAGGGTGTGTGACGCTATCTCGTTGCAATGGGGGGCGTTTGCTTAGGTCTTTGGATGCCTGGGCTTGGCGTTTGAATACCTGGGCTTTTACTCCTCCGCGAGGTACGCCGATAGTACTGACTACGCGTCTTGTCTGTGCGGATGGGTCTGAATAGTTAATGGGGTCGGAAGAGCAGTAAGCGTATGTGTTTATCCCTCCGTCCCTGAAGGGGCTTAAGCTGTCAGGGCTTAGGAAGCGCATAAGAATAGGGCTGTAATTGCGATGCCCCGCTCCAAGCGCGTAACAGTTTGTCATGGAGTCCAATGCCTGACCAGTGAAGCTGATTAACTCCAATATTGAGTTTTCAGCGGGGTCATAGCCATAGGGTGAATAAACATTTGTTTTTTTTTGGTTGGTGTTTTGGTAGTTAAGAACTGAGTGGCTAGCATTGATTGCAATAAGGCAGGAATCACCTGTTTTGCTCGAATCCATTAGCGCGAGTGGCTGTTCGCCATTTCTGAAAGCAGAATGAGTTCTAGCGTGCTCTTTGATTGAAATAAGACTTTTGTTCTGGTAAAAATATAACCTGAAAATAGGTGTGGCATTCATCGTGCTATTACCTCGGTCCATTGAGAAGTGTGCAAGCGTGCAGGTATAAGTCTCTCGTGATTTCAAGTCGGGTACTACTGGCAAAAATGATAGGTATACGCATCCATGGCCGGCTGACCAAGGCGGTCACGGGTTTGTACCTGTTACCTTGCGCCGTGGCGGTTGCAGTAGCTTGGGTAACAGGGTTGGTTGGCCATTTATCCAGGCTTTTTTAGTAAGACCGCAGCGAAGGTCATGTCGAAGCCGTAGTTGCGCGGGTCGCCGAGCAACGGCCCGATTTGCGCGCCAAGGCTGGTGAAAGCCACCCAGGTGGCCCGCCGGCACAACGCTATGCCCATGAAGTATCGCAGGCTGAAGGCGCCGCGCTGATGTGCGCGCCACCTGCGTCACCTTCGAAGTGGTGCGCTCGCGCTTTGTCGACCGCAAGAGCGTCGGCTGGCCAAGCTTCGTGGCGGACAACGTGGGGTTTGAAGCCTTGGTCGTGGGCAGCAGCCTCGGCGCAGGCATCGACGTGCCTTTGCTGGCCGACCTGGCCGAGACCACCGAGGTGCATGTTGATGGCGAACTACGCGTGCGGGGCTTGACGGGCGATGCCGCAACCGACCCGTTGGTGTCGCTGGCCCACCTGTATGCCCATGCTGCCGAACGTGGCTTTACCCTGAATGCCGGGGATGTGGTAACCACGGGGGCCATGTGCCAGCCCTTCGACCTGAAGGCAGCAGGGCATCAGGTCAGTGCCAGGTTCCTTGGCCAGACGTTGTCGTTCACCCTGTAACGGCCGACCACTGTTCGAATGCCGCCTGCATCCGCTGCCGTGTCTGCGGGTCGGCAGGGATCAGGTGCTCGATGCGCAGTGATTGCACGGTAATGTCCTGCGGCATGCCGAATGTGGTGAAGGTGGACAGAAACGTCAGCACACCGTAAGGCGTGCATACACGGGTGAGCAACACGGGAGCCGCCGCCGTTTCAAGTGGGCTGGCCGGGGCCGGCAGGCTGTGCAAGCGCTCGGCCAGTGCCGGGTTGCCGGCGGCCTCCCTGGTGGCGCGCTGCCAGGCAGCGGCGCGGATCTCTTGCGCATTGGCCAGGTGGTCGCCCAGGCCGCCAGGGCAGAGCAGTGTTTGCAACAGGTTAAGCCCTGTCACCGGTTGTGCCGTAACGCCTGCCATCGCCAACAGCAGGCCCGTACTGGTATTGGCGGCGATGACGTCCCAGTTGCTGTCGATGACGATTGCCGGTGCGGGGTTGTTCACCTGCAGGATATGGTCGATAGCGGTGTGTACCAAGGCCAGTTCAGGCGCATCGAGTGGCGAGGCCGCGTAGCGGGGCGCGTACCCGGCGGCGACGAACACCTCATTACATAACGCCAGCGGCGCGCCAAGCGCCGAAAGCAGGGCATGCAAGGTGCTCGGGCTGGGCTTGGCGCGCCCGGTTTCCACACAGCTCAGATGACGCTGCGACAGCCCCGCCAGCAGCGCCAGTTCCAGTTGGCTGAGGTTGGCCTGCCGGCGCAGCTGACGCAGATGCTGGCCCGCCGTGGTCTGTGGGGCAGGGGTATTTCGATGGAAAAGATGCGGATTCATGCGTTGCCCTGATCGTCCTTGAGTGCAATGTCCATGACCTCACGGGTCATTGAGCGCAAGCAACCCTATCACTACTGTGGTGGCAAACCCTACCAAGGAGAGGACGATGGGCTTGCATGTCTTTGCGCTTTGCGTGGTCGCGTTGTTCCTGAAGATGTTCCTGGTCTCCTGTTATCAGGGTTACCACCGCTTGCGCGTTGTCGCGTTCACCAACCCGGAGGATGCCGCTGTCTTCAAGCGCGCCCCTCAGCCAGCGGAGCGCCCGCAGGTAATCCGCGCCGCCAGAGTGTGGGCCAATGATCTTGAGAACATCCCGGCTTTTTTTGCCCTTGGCGGGCTGGCCATTGCACTGGATTCGCCTGCCGCACTCACTGCCTGGCTGTGCGTCGTGTTCACCTTGGCCAGGGGCCTGCACACAGGGGCCTACCTGGCGGCGCTGCAGCCTTGGCGAACACTCTTCTATGGTATCGGTGTGCTCTGCCTGCTGGGCTTTTGCGTGCTCATCCTGATGAGGGTATTCAGCCTTTACCGGGCCTGATGACCGCCCGCGCAATTTTGCATGAGTCAGCTTGATGCTTTCCTCTAGCAGTACTAATACTAAAGCACTGCCGAAGAGGGATGATCATGCAGACGCGCTTCGTTGTGGTTCCTGCCGTGCCGCTCCAGAAAGAAATCTACCCACGCCGCCTCGGCTTTCCTGCCGTGTTGGGGGAGGGCTACGACCTTTATGACACGCAAGACAAGATGCGCCTGAGCCTCAACTTTCCGACCCGGGCTGCGGCGGAGTTCGAGTGCCTATGCCGTAACCGCTGCCCAGAAACAGATGAGGGGGGTATTGCCGGCCTTGGTTGATGCCGGTGAGCCGCGCATGGCATCAATCTGCCGTGATGGCGCAACCAGAAAGCTCTAACGTGCGGCCTGCCATTCAATAGTCACAAAGCTGTAACACAGCTGATGCAAAGTGTGCCGGCCATCACACGGAGCACATTTTGATGAAACGCCTGATGAAGTCTGCTGCACTCGCTGTTGCCGTTTCCCTCTGCGCCACTTCGGCAGCCTTTGCTTCCGAAAACGTTCGCCTGACCGGTTCCGGTGCCAGCTTCCCTGCACCCATCTACCTGACCTGGTTCAAGGACTTCAGCAAGAACACCGCTGGCGTCACCGTTGATTACCAGTCCAAGGGGAGCGGGGCGGGTGTACAGGACTTCCTGAACAAGACCGTCGACTTCGCCGCCAGCGACTCGGCCATGAGCGAAGCAGACATTGCCAAGGTTGGCGAAGGCGTGCAGTTGCTGCCAATGACCGCCGGTGAAATCGTGCTGGCTTACAACCTGCCGGGCAACCCTAAAGGCCTGAAGCTGCCGCGCGATGTGTACTCCAACATCTTCCTCGGCAAGATCACCCAGTGGAACGACCCGCAAATCGCTGCGGCCAACCCTGAGCTGAAGCTGCCTGCCACCCCGATCACTGTGGTGGTACGTGCCGACTCCAGCGGTACCACCGCCGTCTTCACCAAGCACCTGTCGGCCATCAACGCTGACTTCAAGCAAGGGCTGGGTGAAGGCAACACCGTTAACTGGCCGGCCACTGACAAGTTCATCAAATCGCCGAAAAACGATGGCGTAACCGCCACCGTCCGCCAGACCCCAGGCGCCATCGGCTACATCGAGTACGGTTTTGCCAAGCTGGCCAAGGTCGACTTCGCCGTGCTGCAGAACAAGGCTGGCCAATACGTCGTGCCGAACGCCGAGAGCGGTGCCGAAGCACTGGCTGCGGTGAACATGCCGGAAAACCTGGTGGCCTGGCTGCCAGACCCGACCGGTGCCAAGTCCTACCCGATCACCTCCTACACCTGGATGATCTTCCGCAAGGACAACGGCAACCCGGCCAAGGCCAAAGCCATGCGTGAAATGGTCGAGTACAGCCTGACCAAAGGCCAGACCATCGCCGATTCGATGGGTTACATCCCGCTGCCACCGTCGGTTGTCGACCAGGTGCGCAAAGCGTCGGCCAACATCCAGTAATACCCAGGCGCTCCCGGTATGGCAGTGAAGCCGTGCCGGGCGTGTTTGTCCCTTGTCCCGGAATTTGCCCATGAACACACCCTTTGCCATACCGGATAACCCCGACTCTGCGTGCCAGCCACCGTCAGCGAAAGACTTCCTGGTTGATCGCACTTTCCGTGCGCTTGCGCGCATTGGTGTGGTGCTGGTACTGGCGCTGGTCGTCGCGCTGGTCTACGAAGTGGGCCGCAAGGCACTGCCAGGCATTGAAAAACACGGTTTTGACGTGCTGTTCGGCAGCGTCTGGGATGTTAACCAAGGCAAGTACGGTATTCTGCCAGCGATCTGGGGCACGCTTTACAGCGCCTTCATCGCACTGTTGATCGCCGGTTTCTTCGGCGTCAGCATGGCCATTTTCCTCACCCAGGATTTCCTGCCGGCACGGCTGGCTGCCGTGTTCCGCACCATTGTCGAGTTGCTCGCCGCCATCCCCAGCGTGGTTTATGGCCTGTGGGGCATCTACGTCGTTATCCCGGCCATCCGCCCGCTGACCACCTGGTTGAACAGCGAGCTGGGCTGGATCCCGTTTTTCGGCACTTCCTTGAGCGGGCCAGGCCTGCTGCCTGCGGCGCTGGTGTTGGCCATCATGATCCTGCCGACCATTGCCGCCGTTTCCCAGGATGCGCTCACCAGCGTGCCGATGAAAACCAAGCAGGCGGCCTACGGCATGGGGACTACCCACTGGGAAGCCATCCTCAAGGTGATGGTGCCATCCGCCGCCACCGGTATTTTCGGTTCGCTGGTGCTCGGCCTGGGCCGTGCCTTGGGTGAAACCATGGCGCTGGCCATGCTGGTCGGCAACGCCAACACCATTTCCGTGTCCCTGTTCGCACCGGCCAACACCCTGGCGGCGCTGTTGGCGCTGAACTTCCCGGAAGCCGGCCCGAACGAGGTCGAAGTACTGATGTACGCCGCACTGGTGCTGATGTTCATCACCCTGCTGGTGAACGTGCTCGGCTCGATGATCATGCTCTACGCCCAGCGGGGTAACAAATAATGACGGACCTCAGCACCCCAACAACTGCTTTGCCCAGCCTGCAGCGCAAGCTGGAAGGCCGTGCCCTGCGCAGCCTGATACTGACCACGCTGGCCTGGGTTGCGGCGCTGGTGGCCAGCGTGCCGCTGATTTCCGTGCTGTACATGCTGGTTACCCGCGGCGGTGCACGCCTTAACCTGGAAGTGTTCACCGAGCTGCCGCCCACCGGCTTCGAGATGGGCGGTGGCTTCGGCAACGCCATGGCCGGTACGTTCGTCATGGTCGGTATCGCCGCAGCCATCGCGGTGCCGGTTGGCATCCTGGCGGCGGTATTTCTGGCCGAACTCGGGCCGGACAGCAAGCTGGCCAACGCCGCGCGCTTTGCCGCCAAGATGCTCACTGGCCTGCCGTCGATCCTGGCCGGTGTATTTGCCTACGCCCTGGTGGTGATGACCACCGGTACCTATTCGGCGCCGGCAGGTGGCGTGGCACTGGCGGTACTGATGCTGCCGATCGTGGTGCTGACCGCCGAAGAGTCGATGAAGATGGTGCCCAAGATCATGAAAGATGCTGCCTACGGCATGGGTTGCACCCGTGCACAGGTGATCTGGAAGATCGTCTTGCCCACCGGCCTGCCCGCCATCCTGACCGGCGTCATGCTGGCCGTGGCCCGCGCCGCTGGCGAAACCGCGCCACTGCTGTTCACCGCGCTGTTCAGCAACTACTGGATTTATCACGACGGCAGCCTGGCGGTCATGAACCCCACGGCCTCGCTGGCCGTGCTGATTTACAACTTCTCCGGCATGCCGTTCGACAACCAGCTGGAGCTCGCCTGGGCGGCTTCGCTGGTACTGGTAATGATCGTGCTGGTAATCAACATTCTTAGCCGTGTTTTCGGCAAGCCCAAGTATTGAGAAAGGGAGCATCCAAACTTGAACGTATCCACTGCGCAAAAGGTCGCTCCCGTGGTCAACGAAACCCCCATCGTCATGGACTGCAAGCTGGACAAGATCTTCTACGGCAACTTCATGGCCGTACGCGACAGCCATGTGCCGATCCGCAAGAACGAGATCACCGGCTTCATCGGGCCATCCGGCTGCGGCAAGAGTACCGTGCTGCGTAGCCTCAACCGCATGAACGACCTGGTAAAGGGCTTCCGCTTCGAAGGGCATGTGCACTTCCTGGGCCAGGATGTCTACGGCAAGGGCGTCGACCCGGTAGTCGTGCGCCGCTACATCGGCATGGTGTTCCAGCAGCCCAACCCGTTCTCGATGAGCATTTTTGACAACGTCGCGTTCGGCCTGCGCCTGAACCGCTACAAGGGCGACCTGGGTGACCGCGTGAAGCACGCGCTGCAAGGCGCCGCCCTGTGGGACGAAGTAAAGGACAAGCTCAAGGTCAGCGGCCTGTCCCTGTCCGGCGGCCAGCAGCAGCGCCTGTGCATCGCGCGCGCCATCGCCACCGAACCGGAGGTGCTGCTGCTGGACGAGCCGTGCTCGGCACTTGACCCGATCGCTACCCGCCGCGTGGAAGAGCTGATGGTCGAACTGAAGAAGGACTACACCATCGCGCTGGTAACCCACAACATGCAGCAGGCGATTCGTGTCGCCGACACCACCGCGTTCTTCTCGGTCGATATCTCCCAGGGTACCCGTACCGGTTACCTGGTCGAGATGGGCCCGACCACGCAGATTTTCCAGAACCCGCGTGAACAACTGACTGCCGACTACATCAGCGGCAAGTTCAGCTGATCACTTTTCAAGGTGGCCGGGCGTTGCAGCCAGGAAGGGTGCAACGCCCGGCCGCGTTACCTTCCCTTAAAGTGTTACCCGGGATTTCCAATGCCAGCGATGCGTCGTCTTGATCTGTCAGCGGTAGAGCGCGCACTGCGCGAGGTGCAAGGCCGCTTTGCCGAACTCAGCCAGCATTTCACCGAACCGAGGGACCCGTTCACCGACGAGGTGCTGCTGAATGTGCTTGAAGGCTATGCCCTGATTGACGACTATGTCGCTCGCGGTATCGACCTGTTCGACCTGCAACAGCTGAACCTGATGCTGGAAATCAATGCCACCGTGCTGTGCGGCAGCGACCCGGCCCGCCGCCTGGAGTTCGCCCCCCACCTGGCTGCAACCGAGGCGCACTTTTTCAACAACGTCGAAGGTGGCATCAAGGATTTGTACAACTGGTACTGCGCGTACCGCAGCGATTCGGTCTGGAAGCGGGCTGCCGGTGTGTATGTACGTATCCTCAGCAAGCCGCAGCTGTTCATCGAAGGCAACAACCGCACGGGTTCGCTCATTGTCAGCTATTTGCTGATGCGTGCCGGGCTGCCGCCATTCGTGCTGTCGCTGGATAACGCCGAGGGTTACTTCAACCCGTCCTCGGTCATTCGCAACTCCGCCAAACACGGTGTCAAGGCTTTGTACGAACTACCCAAAATCAAGAAAAAGTACGCCGCTTTCCTTGAAGCGAAGGCGCCTGAGCCCGGCAAGTTCTTCCTGAGCGGTACGCCCGTGCCTGCCTGCGAGAGGAGCCGCTGATGCTTCGTTCATCCATGCTCCAGCGCGGGCGCCAAGCCATCGAGCGCAAGCTCAAGCGTGGCCAGGTACGTATTTCCTTCGATATCGACGACACGCTCGCCTGCCTGCCTGAGCACGCTGACGCCGAGGACAGCAAGCTGCCGGGCTTCGTCCACCGCTGGTTGGGCGAGCCCCTGCGCAGTGGCACGCGTTCGCTGATCCGCGACCTGCGCCGCCAGGGTTGCAGCATCTGGATCTATACCTCCTCGGGGCGCACCCCGGCCTACATTCGCCGCTGGCTGATGCTGTATGGCATCCATGTCGATGGCGTGGTCAACAGCGACCGGCACCAACACATCCTGGCCCAGAAAGGCCTGGAGAATTCCCCCTCGAAGTTACCCTCGGCGTTCGATATCGACCTGCATGTCGATGACTCCGAAGGTGTGCGGCTGGAAGGTGTCGACCATGGTTTTCGTGTGGTGGTGGTGTGCCCGAAGGATGAGCACTGGGCGCAGAAGGTGAAGGACGCGGTGGTCGATGTGCAGGCACGGCTGGCCTGGCAGCAACCGCACCGCTACCAAATGCCACTGCGCCAGCGTTCGCAGGCGCTTGCTTCCTGAGCACACGTTAATGGGGCCGCAAAGCGGCCCCAGTTCGTTCAGCCGTACTGATACCAGCCGGTTATTCATGCGTACACCGTAAGTCTTGCATCCCGGTCCCATCAGGTTGCGCTTCCAAATCATCACGCCTCACGAGCCGATCTAAAGCACCCACCACCCCGCCCCAAAGCAGCGTATCTGGCAATTTGCCCTGTTCTGATAATCGCCTCCGACATCCAGTCCCCTGTTTGGAGCGCGCCATGTACAACAACAATAAGCACCTGCCGCCTCGTTTCCTCGCCGCCGCCATCGCCAGCTTTTCTGCCCTGGGCCTGAGTGGTGTCGCCGAAGCCGAGATCATGCTGTACGACAAAGACCAGACCACCTTTTCCACCGACGGCTACATCAATGCCTTCTACGTCAACAGCAAGGTCGACCGCGAAGGCGAGCAGTTCGATCGCCGCCAGTCGCGGGTGAAAATGGGCTTCCTGCCCAACTACCTGGGCTTCAACATGGGCAAGCAGGTGGATGACCTGAAGCTCGGCGCACGTGCCTCGTTCTGGGTCACCATCAACGACAGTGAAACCAACGGCACCGACACCGCCATCGACGTGCGCCAGTTCTACGGCACCGTGGCCAATCCCGAGTGGGGCGAGGTGCTGATCGGCAAGGACTTCGGGCTGTTCGCCCGTTCCAACATCCTGCTCGACGAACTGCTGGCCGGCTACGGCCAGGTCAGTGACACCTTGGGGCTGGTGGACGGCGGCGGGGTGTCGTTCGGCAACATCGGCAGTGGCTACCCGTACCCGTTCCCCACCTCGCAGATCACCTACCGCACCCCGGTAATGGACGGCCTGCGCGTGGCGGTAGGCATCATGGACCCGGTGGACACCAACGACAGCAGCCCGACCGGCAAGGCCTACCAGGAAAACCCGCGTACCGAGAGCGAGATTACCTACCAGTTCGACCTGGGCGGGGCGCAGATCTACAGCTGGGTCAACGGCAGTTACCAGACCTCCGACAACACCGACTCGACGGTGGAGACGATCACGTCCAAAGGTGTTGGCTATGGCGTGCAGGCGAAGATGGGCGGGCTGTCGCTGACCGGCTCGGGGTTCCAGGCCAAGGGTATCAACCCGTTCTTTACCAACAATGCCGGCGAACCGGTCTTGCGTAACGTCGACAGTGACGGCTACCTGTTGCAGGGTTCGTACAAAGTCGGCAAGAACCGCATTGCCTTGTCGTATGGCAAGACCAAGGACGATGGCAACGGTGCGGTGGGCAGCGGGGCGGACTACGAGACCCGTGGCGTGGCACTGTTCCATGACGTCAACGACAACCTGAAGCTGGTGGCCGAGTACAACCAGTTTTCCATCGATGGGCATGACACCAGTGCGCAGAACGAAGACACCGATACCTTTGCAGTGGGTGCGGTGTTGACCTGGTAGGCACCCGGGGCCGCAAAGCGGCCCCAACATTTACGCCCATGGAACCGCCCACCCGCTACCCAAGTAGCATTCGTCCCCCGCAAACACCTTCGTACACTGACCCCTCAGCCACCCCGCGCCGGAGACCCCAATGCAGCAGGCTCAAAACGACGGTGTGGTCAGCGCCATGTCCCAGGCCACCGACGCCCGGTTGGCCGCCCAGGACCTGGCGCGGCAATTGCTGCACCCGCACCTGGGTTTCGTGCTGTTCTTCTGTTCCGCCGAATACGACTTGCAGGCCTTGGGCGAGGCCCTGGAGCAAGGTTTCGGCGGCATCCGCCTGGTCGGCTGCACCAGCGCCGGCGAAATCACGCCGCAGGGCTACGGCCGTAATTGCGTCACAGCCGTAGGCTTTGATCACCGGCACTTTTCTATCGCCACTGCGTTGATCGATGAAATGGAGCGCTTCAGCCTGATCGACGCCCAGCAGATGGTCGAGCGCCTGGTCGGCACCTGCCGCAGCAATACGTTAGCCCCCATCAAGGGCCACAGCTTTGCCCTGACCTTGCTCGACGGCCTGTCCAGCCGCGAGGAAATGGTGCTTGCCGCGCTCAGCGCGGCGTTAGGTGAAATCCCGCATTTCGGGGGCTCTGCCGGTGACGACAACTACCTGACACGTACCCACGTGTACTACGGCGGCGCCTTCCACAACGGGGCGGCCGTGGTGGTGCTGGTCAACACCTGGCTCGATTTTGAAGTGTTCACCACGCACCACATCTTGCCACGCCAGGAAAAGCTGGTGGTAACCGGCGCCGACAGCGCCCAGCGCCGGGTCATTGAACTGAATGCCGAGCCCGCAGCCGAAGAATACGCCCGCCACATCGGTGTACCGGTGGCTGCGCTTGACCATAGAGTGTTCGCCGCTCACCCGCTGGCCGTGCGCATTCACGACCAGTACTACGTGCGAGCGATCCAGCAGGTGCACCCGGACCTGAGCCTGAGTTTTTACTGTGCAGTGGAAAACGGCATCGTGCTTACGGCCATGACCCCAGGCCCGCTGTTGCCTAACCTGCACCAGCTGTTCGACGGCCTGCGCCAGCGCCTCGGGCCGCTGTTGCTGACCATTGGTTGTGATTGCTTCCTGCGGCGGCTGGAACTGGAGGCCCGGCATGGCCTGGAACCGGTCGGCGCGTTTCTGCGTGAGCAGCGGGTGATCGGTTTCAACACCTACGGAGAACAGTTCAATGGCATGCACATCAACCAGACCTTCACCGGGGTCGCCATTGCCCGCAACCGGCCTCCTGTCGGGCGCTGAGCTGCAGGCCGAGGTCACCCGGCTGCAGCACGAAAACCAAAAGCTGCAGCGGATCAACGGCGCGTTGATTGAACGCATCGAGTCTGGGGTAACCCGGGGTAACGATCCCTATGCGGCGTTTCAGCATTCCGTGGTGCTGGCCGAGCAGGTGCGTGAACGCACCGATGCCCTGAACCAGGCCATGGCCGAGCTCAAGGCCGTCAACCGCTTGCTCAGCGAGGCCCGCCAGCGGGCCGAGACCGCCCACCAGCATCAGATTCGCCTGATTACCGATAATGTACCGGCGCTGATCGCTTACCTGAACGCCGATCTGGTCTACGAGTTCACCAACAAGGTGTATGAAGAATGGTATTGCTGGCCCCACGGCGTAATGCTTGGCCAGAGCCTGCGCGAGGCCCACAGCGAACAGCATTACCAGCGCCTGGAAGCCTATGTGGCGCGGGCGCTGGCGGGGGAGAGCGTCACCTTCGAATTTGCCGAAACCAATATCAATGGCCAGGAACGCTACATGCTGCGCTCCTACGTGCCGAACCGCCTGGCCAGCGGCGAGGTGGTGGGCATCTTCGTGTTGATCCGCGACATTACCGAGCGGCGCAACACCGCCCAGGCGCTGCACCAGGCCTATCAGCACCTGGAGCAGCGGGTGCGCGAACGCACCGCCGAACTGACCAGCCTCAATGACCAGTTGCTGCGTGAAATCGAAGAGCGAAGCCAAGCCGAGGCTCGCCTGCGCGAGGCCAAGCGCGAGGCCGAACAGGCCAACTTGTCGAAAACCAAGTTCCTCGCAGCGGTCAGCCATGACCTGCTGCAACCGCTGAACGCGGCGCGGCTGTTCACCAGCGCATTGCTGGAGCGCCGCGACCCGCAAGACAGCGCCCACCTGGTACGTAACGTCAGCAATTCGCTCGAAGATGTGGAGAACTTGCTCGGCACTCTGGTCGACATTTCCAAGCTCGATGCCGGGGTGATCAAAGCCGATGTCGCCCCGTTTGCCCTGCGGGAACTGATGGACAACCTTGCTGCCGAATACGCACAGGTGGCGCGCAGTGAAGGCCTTGAACTGCATTTCGTGGGCTGTTCGGCGGTGGTGCGCAGTGACATCCAGCTGCTGGCGCGGATCCTGCGCAACCTGCTCAGCAATGCCATTCGCTACACCCGCAGCGGGCGTGTGGTGCTGGGCTGCCGGCGCCTGCGTGGCGGCCTGCGGATCGAAGTGTGGGACAGTGGCATCGGCATTGCCGAAGAGCACCTGGACGACATGTTCCAGGAGTTCAAGCGCGGTGATGTGCAGCGCCCGGACCAGGACCGCGGGCTAGGCCTGGGCCTGGCGATTGTAGAAAAGATCGCCGGCATCCTTGGGCATCGGATACGGGTACGTTCATGGCTTGGCAAAGGCTCGGTATTCGCCGTCGAAGTGCCACTGAGCACCACCGCGCCCAAAACCCAGCCGAGCCAGGTGGTCAGCGAGCCAATGCTCGAACGCCTGCGCGGGGCGCGGGTGTGGGTGCTGGATAACGACGCGGCGATTTGCGCCGGCATGCGCACCTTGCTGGAGGGGTGGGGCTGCCGGGTGGTCACGGCGCTGTCGGAGGAAGACCTGGCACGCCAGGTGGACAACTACCATGCCGAAGCCGACCTGCTGATAGCCGATTACCATCTGGACAACGACTGCAACGGTGTCGACGCCGTGGCGCGGATCAATGCCCGGCGCACCCAGCCATTACCGGCGCTGATGATTACCGCGAACTACAGCAACGACCTCAAGCAGCAGATTCGCGAGCTGGGCCACACCCTGATGCACAAGCCGGTGCGGCCGATGAAGCTCAAGACGGCGATGAGTCACCTGCTGGCCGGCAGCATGACATAGCCGCTGGCCTCTTCGCGGGCTCGCCCGCGAAGAGGCCAGAACAGGCTAACGCCGCAGGTAGTCGGCAAAATCGATATCCCCGGCACTGAGAATGGCCTGCACCCGGTTATGCACATTGAGCTTGCGCAAGATCGCCGAAACATGAGCCTTCACCGTGGTTTCGGCGATGTCCAGCGTATAGGCAATCTGCTTGTTCGACTCACCCTTGGTCATGCGCTCCAGTACCAGCAGCTGCTTGCGGGTCAGGGCCTGGAGCATTTCCGGCGGGAAGCTCGGCGCCTCGTTGTGGCGCCGGCTGGTGTTGCTTTTCTGGGCGCGGATGATGTCGGGCGGCAGGTAGACATTGCCGTTGAGGATCTGCTCGATCGCTTCGATCATCTGCGAACGGGGCGAAGACTTGGTAATGAAACCCACGGCACCGTAGGTGATGGCCTGCAGCACGATCTGCTTTTCCTGCTCGGCCGAAACGATCACCACCGGGGTGGTCGGCGCCTCGTTGCGCAGGGTAATCAGCCCGTTAAGGCCATGCATGCCGGGCATGTTCAGGTCGAGCAGGATCAGGTCGAGGTCGTCGTGCGCCTGGGTCAGGGCCAGGGCGCTGTCCAGGTCGGCGGTTTCCATGACCTCGCTGCCCTGGAAGCCATCGCTGATGACGTTGTGGATGGCTTCGCGAAACAGCGGGTGATCGTCGGCAATCAAAATTTTGTACATGGCCTTTTCACCTTGTTTTTATTGGAGGGGGCGGGGCACGCATTTACAGGCAGTTCAGGGAAAGGGTACAGGTTGCGCTGGCTGCAGCGGCAGGTTGGCCTGCTGCCAGGCGTCCAGGCCGTCGCGGTACCAGTACAGGTTGTTGTAGCCCAGGGCTTTAGCGCGTTTTACCGCGTTCCAGCTTAACCAGCAATCGGAGCGGCAATAAAAAACCAGGGGGTGCTCCGGGTGCCCGGCAGTGGCTTTTTGCAGGTTGCGCACGAAGTAGTCCTGCCAGGCCGGGCTCAGCTCGCCGTCGCCGGTGTTGGCCAGCCAAAGGCTACCCGGGAGGTTGGCGTGCGGTTCGTCTTCGATGAATTGGCCTTGCAGCCATTGGCGGCGATAGACGTCGATCAATACTGGCCTGGGGCTTTGTGCCAGCAGGTTTTGCAGCGTGGCGGTGTCGATGACTTGGCCGCCCTCGACCTGTTGCGGGGTCGGGCTGCGGTAGAGGGTGGCGCGGTAGCCTTCGGCGGAAAACAGCGGGGTGGTGTCGGCCTGGGCGATACCCAGTGACAGACACAGCGAAAGGGCAGCCAGCAAAGGGCGCGGGGCACGTGGCATGGTTTTATCCTTTTTGTTATAGGCCCATTACATGCCAGTGGTGGTGTGTTGTGAATGCGACGATCAGACAGCAAAGGCAGTACTAAAGTAGTAGGCACTGCTCAGGAAGATGGGGCCATAAAGCAGCCCCAGGCAGGAGGCTTCAGCGCGGCTTGCGCAGCGCGGCATGCTGAGGGTTGAAAGTGAGTATCGCCAGCAGGGTGAACAGCACGGTCAAGCCAAGGCATACAGCCAGTGCCAGCAGGTTCAACCGCTCATACAGGGCGAACCGCACCAGCTCCACGGCATGGGTGAACGGGTTCACCGCACACAGCCAGTACAGCCACTGGCTGGCCTCGCGCATCTTCCACAGCGGGTACAACGCCGAAGACAGGAAAAACAGCGGGAAGATCACGAAGTTCATCACCCCGGCAAAGTTCTCCAGCTGGCGGATCGCGTTCGACAGCAGCAGCCCCAGGGCACTGAGCATCAACGCTACCAGCAGTATTGCCGGCAGCGCCAGCAGCAGGCCCGCCGCTGGCGGCTGTACGCCGTACAGCCAGGCGATGGCGAGGAAGGCATACACCTGCAGCAGGGAAATCAACGCGGTCGCCAACAGCTTGCTGCCCAGCAGGAACGGCCGTGGCAACGGGCTGGTCAGCAGCACGCGCATGCTGCCCATCTCCCGGTCATACACCATCGACAGCGAGCCCTGCATGCCATTGAACAGCAAGATCATGCAGGCCAGGCCCGGGATGATGTACACCTCATAGGGAATGTAGGTGTCGTAGGGCTCGATGATGGCAATGCCCAGGGCCGCACGAAACCCGGCGGCGAACACCAGCAACCACAGCAGCGGACGCACCAGCGCACTGAGCAGGCGCGTGCGCTGCATCACGAAGCGTAGCCATTCGCGCAGCATGATGCCGTTGAAACATTGCCAGTAAGCGTTCATTGGGCATTGGCTCCTGAGGGCGCGCTGGTCAGCCGGGCAAAGGCATTGTCGAGGTCGCCACCGTGCTCCAGGCTCAGGGCGTCGGCGGTACCGCGTGCTACCAGGCGGCCTTGATGCAGAATCAGCAGGTCATCGCTGGGCTGGACCTCGTCCAGCAGGTGGGTGGTCCACAGCACGCTGAGCTGCTGCTCGCGGCACAGCCGCCGCACGTGCTGGTTGAGGGCCAGGCGGCTGGCCGGGTCGAGGCCGACACTGGCTTCGTCAAGCAGTAGCAGGCGTGGTTCGTGCAGCAGGGCGCGTGCAATCTCCACCCGGCGCCGATGGCCGATATTCAGCGCACGAACACGCTCATGCCGACGTTCGCCCAGGCCTTGACGGGCCAGTTCGGCGTCGACCCGTTGGCTGCTCTGGCGCCGCGACAGGCCATGCAGCGCCGCGTGGTAGCGCAAGTTCTGTTCAACGGTCAGGTCCAGGTCGAGGGTGCTTTGCTGAAACACCACGCCCAGCTGGCGCAAGGCCGGGCGTGCGGCATTGCGCAGCGAGCAGCCGCCTACGCGGATGTCGCCGTGCTGCAGGTCGTACAGGCGCGTAAGCAGGGCGATAAGTGTCGATTTGCCGGCCCCGTTGGGGCCCAGCAATGCGGCGAATCGCCCTGGCGCCAGGCTGAACCCGACCTGTTTGAGTGCTGCGCGTTGGCCATAGGCAAAGCTTACATCACTGACGTCGAGGGCGTTCATGGTGTGACCACCACACCCCAGGGGTAGCGCCCGACCTTCACCGACTTGAGCACTTTGAGGTTTTTTGCATCGATGACCGAGACATCGCCGCTGACGCCGTTGGTGGCCAGCAACTGGCTCTGGTCCGGGGTGAACGCCAGCTGCCAGACACGCCGCCCGACCAGCAGGTAGTCGAGCACCTCGTAGGTGTTGGCATCGATCACCGCCACATGGTTGGCCGGGCCCAGGGCGACGAAGGCGTACTTGCCATCGGCGCTGAGCTTGATGCCCACCGGCTGGACCTTGTCCGGGTGTACGCCCTTGATCTGGAAGTTCAGGGTTTTGAGTACCTGGCGCGTGGCCACGTCGAGAATGGTCACCGTGCCGCCGATTTCCGCCGATGCCCATAGCCGCGAGCCGTCCTTGTTGAACTCGACGAAGCGTGGCCGCTGATCGACCAGGGTGCTGTCGGCCAGGGTCTGGGTGCTGGTGTCGATCCAGTGCAGCATGTTGGTGGTTTCGCTGGTGTTGACTGCCCATTTGCCGTCAGGGCTGACCGCCATGCCTTCGGGTTCGATGCCAACGTCGATCTGCCCCAGCACCTTGTCGGTGACGGTGTCGATCACTGTCACCAGCGCGTCGTCCTCGTTGGACACGTACAGCCAGCGGTCGTTGGGGTGCAGGGCGAACTGCTCGGGGTCCTTGCCGGAGGGCAGCTCCTTGATGATCGTGCGGGTGGCCACGTCCATCACCTGCACCCGGTCCGAATCGCTGGCGCAGATGTACAGCAGTTTGTTGTCGTGGGACAGCAGCAGGCCGCGCGGGCGCTGGCCGACCGGCAAGGTGTCGGTGACTTCAAGCGTTTGCATGTCGATCAGGCTGAGGCTGTTGTCCTTCTCGTTGGAGACCCAGGCAGTGGCAGCCATGGTGTGCCCGCTGGCCAGTGCCAAGGCGGCCGATAGCAGGCTGGGGCAAAGCAGGGCCCTGTGAAAGAGGCGGCGCATGGCGGATTCCTTATTGTTGTGGTGATCGGGTCAGGGGTAGCTGCAGGTCACTTCGGGCTTGTCGTAGCCCAGGCTGTCCATTTCGTTGAAGGGGTGCAGGAAACCTTCCTGCGGTGAGGTGCTGACCAGGGCGCGCGGCTGTACCAGCGCGATTGGCTGGCGCAGTTCGCCGTTCCACGGGCGGTAGCTGAGCTTGCGGCCCTTGAACCCGTCTAGCGGCAACTGTTCGCTGAGCAGCAGTTGCTGCAACGCACGTGGTTCGGTCTGGCGCAGTTTGCTGACTGCACTGGCGACGCTGCGCACGGCCATCCAGGCGGCGAAATCGCGGTCGTTCATCCAGCGCCCGGCCTGGGCTTCGAAGCGTTTTTGCAGCTGCGCGGCGCCGAAGGTTTCCACGGTCTTGTGCCAGCCGGTGGGGGTCAGCCCTTGGGTGCCTGCCACCGGGCGCGGGTACCAGGTCTGGTAGGGCAGGTACTCGCCGAAGTCGCCGCGTTCGTCCGCCACAAGCACCACGTCGTATTCGGCGGTTTGCGTGAACAGCGGCATGTCGGCCTGGGCGCTGCGGCGCTGGTCGTTGTCGAAGGTCCAGGCTTTTTCTGCAACCAGCTGCATACCAAAGCGCTTCATCGCCCTGCGCAGGGCGGCGGCGTACGCCTGGTCGT
The DNA here is from genome assembly GCF_900176445.1 of Pseudomonas sp. URIL14HWK12:I5. Classification (NCBI taxonomy): domain Bacteria; kingdom Pseudomonadati; phylum Pseudomonadota; class Gammaproteobacteria; order Pseudomonadales; family Pseudomonadaceae; genus Pseudomonas; species Pseudomonas sp. URIL14HWK12:I5. The sequence continues at coordinate 166,057 of NZ_FWXQ01000006.1, read as the reverse complement.
CTTCGGTCTGGCCGACCACCAACAGTGCCCGCTGCCATTTGCGCAATACCATGAACTGCACCAGGGCGTCGGCCAGCATGGCCCGGCTCGGCAGGCTGTGCAGCACATTGCCCAGGCACTGGCTGCTGCGCAAGCTGTCGTCGGGGCTGCCGGCATTGAACAGCAGGCTGTCGGGCAGGGCGGCAGACAAGGCGCGCAGGCTGGCGGCCGGGGCATTTACCACGAACAGCCGCAGGCCCTGGTCGTGCTGGGCGTTGGCCGCCTGCAGCAAGGCTTCGGGGCTGTCGGCCGTGGCCTTGGTCAGTTGGAATCGCTGGTTCAGGAAGCGCCCCGTGCTGTTGCTGTCGATAATCGCCAGTTCCGCGCCTTGCACCCCGGCATCGGCAGGTTCGGGGATGATGTTGGACAACAACGGGCCTGGGTCGGGGCGATAGCTCAGGTAGCCGATGTGTACCTGCAAGGGTTCTTCGGCGGGTGCCAGCGGTGCGCACAGCGCTGCGGCCAGGGCCAGCAGGCAGGTCAGGGCAAGAGGGGCAGGCTGGCGCATAACATACTCCACGGCAGATGGCGCCAGCATAGGAAGCCCACCGGGAGGGGGAAATATGCAGAAAGTAGCGCCCGGCCGGTACCAAGGTAGTAATTCGGCGTAGGTGCTGCGGCTTTACGATGGGAAACACGATGGGCTACAACGCCCAAGGAGAATCGTCTGTGCGCCCTGTCAACCTGTCGGCCCTGTGGCGGATCAACCTCTGGGTCACGTGCTGCTTCGCACTGGTGACGCTGGCCTGTGCCGGCGTGCTGTTGCACCAGGCGGTGGCTGATGTCGAGCGTGAGTTGCAGTCTGCCGAAGCCGTGGTGGCTTACCTCGGCGACACCGCCGAACGTGACCCGGCAAGCCTGCAACCCCGGCTGACCCAGAGCCTGCGCCATGTGCGGGTACACTGGCTGGCGGCGGGGGAAGCACCGCAGCTACCGCCGCAGAGCGGCCTGGATGCCTGGCTGGGCCGCCAGCTGTTGGGTGAGCGGCACAGTAGCAGCCGGCTGCTGGACCTGAATGACGGGGCGCGGGTGCTGATCGCTGTAGATGCGCGTGATGAGATCGACGAAGTCTGGGATGCCTTGCAGCAACTGCTCGGCTTGTTCGGCCTGGCGTTGCTATTGAGCCTGTTGACCATCCGCTGGGCGGTACGGCGGGGCATGGGTTTGCTGGATGAGCTGCTGCAAGCCTTGCGTCAGGTCTCGGGCGGGCAGTTGACGGCCCGCCTGCGCGAGGCCGGCCTGCCGGAGGCCCGTCAGCTGGCGGAACACTTCAACCGCATGGCCGCCACCCTGGAGCAGACTCAGGCCGACAATACGCAACTGACGCAGGCCCTGCTGGCGGTGCAGGAGCAGGAACGCACCCACCTGGCGCAGACGCTGCACGACGACCTTGGCCAATACCTGGCAGGTATCCGTGCCCAGGTGTGCCTGTTGCGCATGGTGGCCGACCAGCCGACCGTGGTGGAGCAGACTGCGCAAGCCCTGGCACTCAATTGCGAACGCCTGCAACAGGGCTTTCGTGCGTTGGTACGTGACCTGTATCCGGTCGCGTTGCAACACATGCCGCTGGCTGAAGCCTTCGACCTGCTCGTCAACCAGTGGCAGGCCAGCCAGGGCATTGAATGCCGTTTGCGGGTTGGCGGGCACCTGCCAACGCTGCCCGGGGCGAGCCGCACGCACCTGTACCGGTTGCTGCAAGAGGCGCTGACCAATGTCGCCCGGCATGCCGGTGCCAGCCAGGTGCGGGTACGCCTGCAACGCAGTACCAAGGGCCTGCGCCTGCTGATTCGCGACAACGGCTGCGGAGCCCGTCAGCCGCAACGGCCCGGCGTAGGCTTGCATTCGATGGCCGAACGCGCCCGTAGCCTGGGGGGCGAACTGCGCATTTTCAGCCGCCCCGGGGTTGGCTGGGCACTGGCTCTGAATATTCCCTTGGAGGTGTGATGAATATTGTATTGGTCGATGACCATGCCGTGGTCCGCCAGGGCTATGCCAGCCTGCTGCGGGCGGTGTTGCCCACGATGGAAGTACGAGAGGCTGCCAGTGGCGAAGAGGCCTTGGCCCGGGTTCAGGAGCAAGTGCCTAATCTGGTGATCATGGATTTTGGCCTGCCTGGCATTAGCGGCCTTGAAACCACCCGCCGCCTGCGCCAGCGCCTGCCCCAGTTGCGGGTGCTGTTTTTCAGCATGCATGATGAGCTGCCGCTGGTGCGCCAGGCGCTTGAAGCCGGGGCCTTGGGTTACCTGACCAAAAACTCGGCGCCCGAGGTGTTGATCGAGGCGGTGCAGCGGGTGTTGGCCGGGCATGCCTACATCGAGCAGCCTTTGGCTACCCAGTTGGCTTGCACTTCACCACAAAACGCCAATGACCCGCGTTTGCAGCGCATGACCCAGCGTGAGTTGGAGATTTTCACGATGCTGGCCAAAGGCACCCCGGCGCGGGTGATTGCCGAGCAGTTGTGTATCAGCGCCAAGACCGTGTCCAATCATTTGACCTTGCTCAAGAGCAAGTTGCAGGTCAGCTCGCATGCCGAGCTGGTGCATCTGGGGATTGATCTGGGGGTGGTGAGGGTGGCGGGGTGATTCGACGTGCGGGATGCGGCGCCTGTGAGACCCAGCGCCGCCCGCGCGGCGCTGGGTCTCACAGGCGCTGAAGATGCCACGGCGAACCCTTCGCTCAATTATCCCAAGTCTCTGGGCACCCCTTGCACCCCTCCATGTTGGCCTCCTGAAAGTTCCCGTAATGCTGCCGCGCCCCGCGCAAATCGGCGCGTTCCAGGTTGCTCTGGCCAAATTTGGCTTCTTGCAGATTAGCGTCCCCCAGGTTGGCCTCTTGCAGGTCCGTCTTGCTCAGCCAGGCCATTTCCAGGTCTGCGGCCTGCAGGTTGGCGTGGTGCATCTTTGCCCCTGACAGCCGGGCGAACTGCAAGTAGGCCGCGCCGAGGTCGGCTTTCTCGAACTGCGCGCCTTGGGCGAACATGCCCCAGCCTTGAATGGCGACCAACTTGCTATTACTCAGGTCAGCCAGGCGCAGGTTGCTTTGCTGCAGGCTGGCGCGGGTCAGGTTGGCGCCTTGCAGGCGGGCCTTTTCCAGGTTGGCGAGGTCCAGCCGGGCATGGCGCAGGTCGGCCTCACGCAGGTCGGCACCGGCCAGGTTCATCTTGCGCAGGTCCTGGTTGGCCAGGTTGGCGCCGCGAAGGTTGGCCCCCGGGCACTGGCTGGCTTCGGCAATCACGCAACCGTTGACGGTCAGGGGGGCATCGTTGCCATCGTCGTCGGCACTCACCGCCATGGCGGGTGACAGTACCAACAGCAAGGCAAATGGCAGGTAGTTCATGGTGAAAGGCTCCTGGCGGAAGATGAACAAAAGCGGGGAGGGGGTTGGCCCGCTCCCCGCTGGCGATCAACGTTGCGCGGTCTTGTTGTCCCAACTCGGGATCTTGAACACCCAGAACGAACCACCCTGGGCCACCGGCTTGGTCAGCTCAGCCATGTCTCCGCCCCATAACGGCACGGCGCCGCCGTAGCCCACGGTCACGCCGATGTACTGTTCGCCGTCCTGCTCCCAGGTAATGGGCGGCGAAACGATGCCGCTGCCGGTCTGGAACTTCCACAGCTCTTTGCCCGTCTTGGCGTCAAAGGCCTTGAAGAAGCCGTCACCGGTGCCGGTGAACACCAGGTTGCCTTTGGTGGCCAGTACGCCGGCCCATAGCGGCAGGTGCTCCTTGTGTTCCCACACCAGCTTGCCGGTGGTCGGGTCCATGGCCCGCAGGGTACCGACGTGGTCGTCGTACATGCGCTTGATGCGGAAGCCCATGCCCAGGTACGCCGAGCCTTTCTTGTAGTTCACTTCCTCGGTCCAGTACTCCTCCTTCCACTGGTTGCCGGGGATGTAGAACAGGCCGGTGTCCTGGCTGTAGGCCATGGGGTTCCAGTTCTTGCCACCGAGGAACGGCGGTGACACTTCCACCGGTTTTCCCTTGGTTTCACCCGGCAGCGGCTTGGCCGGGCGCTGGCCAGGGTTTTCTACCGGGCGACCGGTTTTCAGGTCGATGTGGCTGGCCCAGGTGATGTTGTCCACGAACGGGAACGCATTCTGCAGCTTGCCGTTGTTGCGGTCGACCACGTAGAAGAAGCCGTTGCGGTCGGCGTGGGCGGTGGCCTTGACCACCTTGCCGTCTTTGTCCTTGTAGTCGAACAGCACCAGCTCGTTGTTGCCAGAGAAGTCCCAGGCATCGTTCGGCGTGTGCTGGTAGAACCACTTCACCTCGCCGGTGCTCGGGTCGACGCCGACCTGGCCCGAGGTATAGAGGCTGTCGTAGTCGTGGGGGTTGCCATCCTTGGAGGTGCGTGCCCAAGTGTTCCAGGGGCCGGGGTTACCAGCGCCGACGATGATGGTGTTGGTCTCGGCATCGAAGCTTGCACTTTGCCAAGGGGCGCCGCCGCCGTGGCTCCAGGCTTCGACCTTGCCGGTTTCGGTGGTTGGGTCATCTGGCCAGGACGGCGCCTTCACATCGCCGGTCGGGGTACTGTCCTTGCCGTTCAGGCGGCCCATGTGGCCTTCGACGAAGGGCCGCATCCACACTTCTTCACCCGTTTCCGGGTCGCGGGCGAACAGCTGGCCAACCACGCCGAACTCATCGCCGGAGCTGCCATGGATCAGCAGCACCTTGCCGCTGGTCTTGTCCTTGATCAGCACCGGGGCGCCGGTCATGGTGTAGCCGGCGCTGTGGTCGCCGAACTTCTTGTTCCACACCACCTTGCCGGTGTGCTTGTCCAGGGCGATGACCCGCGCGTCCAGGGTGCCGAAGTAGATCTTGTCGCCGTAGATCGCCGCCCCGCGGTTGACCACGTCGCAGCACGGGCGAATGTTGTCGGGCAGGCGGTGGTTGTAGGTCCACAGGCGTTTGCCGGTCTTGGCATCCAGGGCGAATACCCGCGAGTAAGAGCCGGTGACGTAGACCACGCCGTCACTGACGATGGCCTGGGATTCCTGGCCGCGCTGCTTCTCGTCACCGAAGGAATAGGACCAGGCCGGGGTGAGCTTGAATACGTTCTTGTCGTTGACCAGGGCCAACGGGCTCCAGCGTTGGGCATTGGTGCCCATGCCATATTGCAGTACGTCCTTGGTGGTCAGGTGGTCGTTGGCGATGTCTTCCCAGGTCACGTTCTTGCCGGCAGGTGCCGCTGGGGGAGTGGCCGCGATGGCCGCGTTGCTCAGGGCCAGGCTACCGGCCAGCAGCAGGGCCCGCACGCTGAGGGCCAGAGGGGAGAGGGCGGGTAGCGTTCTTGTTGTCATGGTTGCAGTTCCCTGTGGAGGTTTTGGCCTGCACAGGGTGCGGCGAGGCAGCCTTGGGCGGATACGGAAAATATCCCGCCTTTGCCGGGAAGAGTTCCCGAGCGGCACCTCAATTGGCCCTTCACCACAAGCCCTACTACCAAGGGAGTAAGGCCCGGCCACCAAAGCAGCATTCGGCCGCCTGCGGGCTGTTTTTAAGATGGCGGCACGGCCTCTGTGGTTGAGGCTTTGCGTGCAATGGTGAGGGCATAACAATGACAACAAAACGCAATGTGTTGCTGGCTACGGGGCTGCTGGCTGCGGCTGTGCTGAGCGGTACGGCCTGGGCTCATGGCAACGTGGTGCCCCAGGCGGTAGAGACCAAGGGCCTGACCCCGATCAAGGACGCTGGCGTAAGCCTGGACGGCGACGGCTGGGCGGCGGTCAACCCGTACCGTACGTCGCCGGAGCACGACAAGGCCGTGGAAATCGGTGCCTCTGCCTACAACCAGAACTGCGCCGCCTGCCATGGCCTGGAAGCCAAATCCGGGGGGATTGCCCCCGACCTGCGCATGCTCGATGCGGGTGAGGCGGGCGATGAGTGGTTCGTCGAGCGGGTACGCCATGGCGCGGTTCGCGACGGCCGCGTGTATATGCCGAAAATGGCCGACTACCTGAGCCAGGAAGCCTTGTGGGCGGTACGTACCTATCTGGACAGTGTGCACGTCGAGGAGTGACGGCCATGCGTCTGTGGGCGGTGCTGTTGAGTGGCCTGCTGCTGTGTTGCGCAGCGGCCCAGGCGCAGGTGCGCAACTATGACGCGATCATCGCTGCCGGCGAGTTGAAGGTGGCGGTGTACAAGGATTTTGCCCCCTACAGTTTCGAGGACCACGGCAAGCCCCGCGGTGTCGATGTGGAGCTGGCGCAGGCTCTGGCCACGGCCATGGGGGTGCGCCTGCATCTTATCTGGGCGCCGCCCGGGGAAAAGCTCGACGATGACCTGCGCGACTATATCTGGCGCGGCAGCCCGCTGCGCCACCAGCAGTTGGCCGACCTGATGATGCGGGTGCCTTATGACCACGACTATGCACAGAAGCGCAACGACGTGGGCGAGCTGGAAAACGGCCAGGTGGTGATGTTCGGCCCGTATCAGGCAGAGCGCTGGCAAGTCGCGTACGACCGCCGTCGACTGGCCTCGGTGGCCAGTGTGGCAGTGTTCCAGCAGCACCCCATCGGGGTCGAAGTGGACAGCGTGCCGTCGTTCTACCTGACGTCGGTATTCAACGGCATGCTCAGTTCCAAAACCCATCATTACCCCGGTGTGCAACAGGCATTCGCCGCGATGCAGGCCGGGCAGGTGGACGCGGTGATGGCCATGCGCGGCGAGGTTGACTGGCAGTTGCACCAGGCTGCCGACCCGCAACTGGCGCTGGCGGAAAACGCCTACCCCAACCTGGGCAAGCAGGCCTGGGAGATTGGCATGGCGGTGCATGAAAGCAACCGCCAGTTGGCCTATGCCGTGGAAGAAGCCCTCGAAGCGATGATTCGTGATGGCCGGCTCAAGGCCATGTATGCCGCTTACGGCCTGCGTTACGAGGTCCCGGAGATGTATCAATAGGAGCAGGCCATGAATTGGCGAGCGACTTTTTTGCTGGCCTGCTGGATGCCTTATGCGGCCCTGGCGGCCACGCAAGGGACCCAGACAGACCCGGTACCCTCGGTAATGTGGGACTTCTACCACAAGCAGTTACTGGGACAGGCCGCGTTCGTCTTCGACGACCGGGTCAAGCTGCTGGCGCCGCCGTTTGCCGAGGACGCGCGCCAGGTGCCGCTGGAGATCGATGCCCGGGCGTTTTCTGGCGATGTGGTACGTATCATCGCCTGGGCGGAGCTGAACCCCTTGCCGCGTATTGTCGATTTCCAGCCCGGCGAGCGCGTGCTGCCCTGGTTGTCGATCCGCATCCGCATCGAACAGGCCACGCCGCTGCGCGCCGCGGTGCAGACGCGCGACGGCCTGTGGCATGTGGGCTCGACCCTGATCGACGCCGCTGGCGGTGGCTGCACCGCACCCAGTGTGGTGCGCACGCAACCGGGCTGGGAGGAGCACCTCGGCGAGGTGCTGGGCGGGCGCTACCCGCGTGGCGACAGCAGCCGCTTGCGCCTGCAGGTGGCTCACCCGATGGATAACGGCCTGGTCAGCGGCGTTCCCGAGTTCTTCCTCAACCAGGCCGAGTTGCAAGATGCGAACGGCCAACGCCTGGCCCACCTCGAGCTGTACCCGGCCGTCAGCGAAAACCCCAACCTCGGGTTCGACATCCAGGGCCCTGGGCCGACCCGGCTGGTGCTGCAGGACAACAGTGGCAACCAGTTCGAGGCGGCGGTGCCCTGACCCTTTTGCCCGACTTCACCCGTGACCAGAGGCGCCTGTATGCGTTGGATAGCGTTGTTGTTGCTGTGCCTGGGCCTGCCGGCCTGGGCTGACCTTGATTATCGGCTTGCACCTCGGCAAATAGCCGCAGATACCTGGCTATTGGAAGGCAGCACCGACAATTTCGCCAGGAGCAACGGCGGCAATATCGTCAACACCGCGTTCATCGTCACCGACAGCGGGGTGGTGGTGATCGACAGCGGGCCGTCAAAACGCTACGGCGAAGCCTTGCGCCAGGCCATTGCCGCCACCACCGACAAACCGGTGCTGGAGGTGCTGCTGACCCATCATCACCCCGACCATGTGCTGGGCAACCAGGCCTTCACCGATGTGCCTATCGGGGCCTTGGCGGGTACTGGTGATTTGTTGCGCCAGCAAGGCGATGCCATGGCCGAGAACATGTACCGCCTGGTCGGCGACTGGATGCGCGGCACCGAAGTCGTGCTGCCAACCCGTGTGCTGGAGGCGGGTATCCACGAGGTCGGCGGGCACCGGTTGCGTCTGCTGGCCTTGGGCGGACATACCGGTGCCGACCTGGCGATTCTGGATGAAAAGACCGGCGTGCTATTCGCCGGCGACCTGGTGTTCTACGAACGTGCCCTGACCACGCCCAACAGCCCGGGGCTGGAGGTGTGGCTGAAGGACCTGGACACCCTGCAAGCGCTGCCCTGGAAGCAGCTGGTACCCGGACATGGTCCGGTTGCCAGCGATGCCCGGCCCTTTGTGCAGATGCGCGACTACCTGGGCTGGCTGGATGGGTTGATGCGTGACGGCGCGGCGCGTGGCGATGACATGGCCGAGATGATTCGCAGCCCGATACCCGAGCGGTTTGCCGGTATCAGCCTGACGCGGTACGAGTTGATTCGCAGCGTCAGTCACCTGTATCCGCGTTATGAGCGTCAACAGCTGCGGCGCGTCGATCGGGACAGCGGGGATTTTTAGGGCTTGCCACGACATTTTTGCGCCTGTGAGATCGAGCGCCGCACGGGGGCGCTCAATGCGCGCGTCCACACAAATCCCAAGCCTATACCAAGGAACTAGAAATCTCCGCACTGCGGGCAATTGTTGGCAACCGGGTCGGGACCAAGAATTCCCGGCACACCGGGAAATTTTCCCGGATACAACAAAAAAATCCAAAGGTAGCCGTCATGACCCGATCCCCGCGTCGCCCCTTGTTCGCCGTGAGCCTGGTGTTCAGCGCCATGCTGCTTGCTGGCGCGGCCCACGCCGCTGTCAGCAACGAAGAAATCCTTCAGGACCCGAAGAACCCGCAGCAGATCGTGACCAATGGCCTAGGCGTGCAGGGCCAGCGCTACAGTCCGCTGGACCTGCTGAACGCCAATAACGTCAAGGAACTGCGGCCAGTCTGGGCGTTTTCCTTTGGTGGTGAGAAGCAGCGCGGCCAGCAGGCCCAGCCGCTGATCAAGGACGGGGTGATGTACCTGACCGGCTCCTACTCGCGGGTGTTCGCCGTGGACGCCCGCACTGGCAAGAAACTGTGGCAATACGATGCGCGCCTGCCGGATGACATTCGCCCGTGCTGCGACGTGATCAACCGGGGCGTGGCACTGTACGGCGACCTGGTGTTCTTCGGCACGCTGGACGCCAAGCTGGTGGCCTTGAACAAGGACACCGGCAAGGTGGTGTGGAGCAAGAAGGTGGCCGACCACAAGGAAGGCTATTCCATCAGTGCCGCGCCCATGATCGTCAACGGCAAGTTGATCACTGGCGTGGCCGGTGGCGAGTTTGGCGTTGTGGGCAAGATCCAGGCCTACAACCCGGAGAACGGCGAGCTGCTGTGGATGCGCCCTACCGTGGAAGGGCACATGGGCTACGTGTACAAAGACGGCAAGGCCATCGAGAACGGTATCTCCGGCGGTGAGGCGGGCAAGACCTGGCCAGGCGACCTGTGGAAGACCGGCGGCGCTGCGCCCTGGCTGGGCGGTTACTACGACCCGGAAACCAACCTGATCCTGTTTGGTACCGGCAACCCGGCACCATGGAACTCGCACCTGCGCCCTGGCGACAACCTGTATTCCTCGTCGCGCCTGGCGCTGAACCCGGACGACGGCACCATCAAGTGGCACTTCCAGAGCACGCCGCATGACGGCTGGGACTTCGACGGCGTCAACGAGCTGATCTCGTTCAACTACAAGGACGGCGGCAAGGAGATCAAGGCCGCCGCCACCGCCGACCGTAACGGTTTCTTCTACGTGCTGGACCGCACCAACGGCAAATTCATCCGTGGCTTCCCCTTCGTTGACAAGATCACTTGGGCCACGGGCCTGGACAAGGACGGGCGTCCTATCTACAACGAAGCCAGCCGTCCGGGCGCACCGGGTAGCGAGGCCAAGGGCAGCTCGGTATTCGTCGCGCCGGCCTTCCTCGGTGCCAAGAACTGGATGCCGATGGCCTACAACAAAGACACCGGGTTGTTCTACGTGCCGTCCAACGAGTGGGGCATGGACATCTGGAACGAAGGCATTGCCTACAAGAAGGGCGCGGCGTTCCTCGGTGCCGGCTTCACCATCAAACCGCTCAACGAAGACTACATTGGCGTGCTGCGTGCCATCGACCCGATCAGCGGCAAGGAAGTGTGGCGCCACAAGAACTACGCGCCGCTGTGGGGTGGGGTGCTGACCACCAAGGGCAACCTGGTGTTTACCGGTACGCCAGAAGGCTTCCTGCAGGCCTTCAACGCCAAGACCGGTGACAAGGTCTGGGAATTCCAGACAGGCTCTGGCGTGCTTGGCTCGCCGGTAACCTGGGAAATGGACGGCGAGCAATACGTCTCGGTGGTGTCCGGCTGGGGCGGCGCTGTACCGCTCTGGGGTGGCGAAGTGGCCAAGCGGGTCAAGGACTTCAACCAGGGCGGCATGCTCTGGACCTTCAAGCTGCCCAAGCAGTTGCAGCAAACGGCCAGCGCCAAGCCTTAAGGCCGAGGCCCTGCCGCCTACTACCAAATGAGGAGAGCCCCGCTGCCAACGATGCATTCGCCTGGCACGCGGGGCTTTTTACCATCGCTGCATCCCCTGTCGCTGGACAGGCACCGACCCACAGAGGCTCAGCATGATCTACGCACAACCCGGAACTCCAGGCGCCGTCGTGTCCTTCAAGCCACGCTACGGCAACTTCATCAATGGCGAGTTCGTGGCGCCGTTGGCTGGCCAATACTTCACCAACAGCTCGCCGGTTAATGGCCAGCCAATCGCCGAATTCCCGCGTTCAACCGCCCAGGACATCGATCGGGCGCTGGACGCTGCGCATGCCGCCGCCGAAGCCTGGGGCAAGACCTCGGTGCAGGACCGCGCCCTGGTGCTGCTGAAAATCGCCGACCGTATCGAGCAGAACCTGGAAGTGCTGGCCGTTACCGAAAGCTGGGACAACGGCAAGGCCGTGCGCGAAACGCTCAATGCCGACGTGCCGCTGGCGGCCGACCACTTCCGCTATTTCGCCGGCTGCATTCGTGCCCAGGAGGGCGGTGCGGCCGAGATCAACGAAGGCACCGTGGCCTACCACCTTCACGAACCGTTAGGCGTGGTCGGGCAAATCATCCCGTGGAACTTCCCGCTGCTGATGGCGGCCTGGAAGCTTGCCCCGGCCCTGGCTGCCGGCAACTGCGTAGTGCTCAAACCGGCTGAACAGACGCCGCTGTCGATCACCATTTTTGCCGAGCTGATAGCCGACCTGCTGCCGGCCGGCGTGCTGAACATCGTCCAGGGCTTTGGCCGTGAGGCTGGCGAGGCGTTGGCCACCAGCAAGCGCATTGCCAAGATTGCCTTCACCGGCTCTACCCCGGTGGGCTCGCACATCATGAAATGCGCCGCCGAGAACATCATCCCGTCTACTGTCGAACTGGGCGGCAAGTCGCCGAACATCTTCTTCGAAGACATCATACAGGCGGAGCCCGCGTTCATCGAAAAGGCCGCCGAAGGCCTGGTACTGGCGTTCTTCAACCAGGGCGAAGTGTGCACCTGCCCGTCGCGGGCGCTGATCCAGGAGTCGATCTACGAGCCGTTCATGGCCGAGGTGATGAAGAAAATTGCCAAGATCACCCGGGGCAACCCGCTGGACACCGAGACCATGGTGGGCGCCCAGGCCTCGGAACAGCAATACGACAAGATCCTCTCTTATCTGGATATCGCCCGGGAAGAGGGTGCCCAGTTGCTCACCGGTGGTGCTGCCGAGCGGCTGCAAGGCGACCTGGCCACGGGTTACTACATCCAGCCGACCCTGCTCAGGGGCACCAATGCGATGCGCGTGTTCCAGGAGGAAATCTTCGGGCCGGTGGTGGGCGTGACCACCTTCAAGGATGAAGCCGAAGCGCTGGCGATTGCCAACGACACTGAGTTTGGCCTGGGTGCCGGCCTGTGGACCCGCGATATCAACCGTGCTTATCGCATGGGCCGTGGGATCAAGGCTGGCCGCGTGTGGACCAACTGCTATCACCTGTACCCGGCGCATGCGGCGTTTGGCGGGTACAAGAAGTCGGGGGTGGGGCGTGAGACCCACAAGATGATGCTTGACCACTATCAGCAGACCAAGAACTTGCTGGTGAGCTACGACATCAATCCGTTGGGCTTCTTCTAAACCGCATCGCGTTCTTCACGGGTAAACCCGCTCCCACAGGGATTGCACAATTTTCAAGACTTGTGCGGTACCTGGGGGAGCGGGTTTACCCGCGAATAGGTCGGCACAGGTGTCTTCTCCCTCCTACCAACGCACCCTGCAACTTCCTTCCAAAGTAGCATTCGGCTCAGTCCGTCCCCGTGCATTAATGCCTCTACCGGAATCCCCCGGCATAAGAAGAGGATTGCCCATGTGGAATAAACCCGCCTTTACCGACCTGCGCATCGGCTTTGAAGTGACGATGTATTTCGCCAATCGCTGATGTGCCGCCCGGCCATCGCCACGGTGGCCGGTTCCCCCTGATTACCTGTGGTGGAGCCAGTGCCACGCTTTGGTCTGGTTGCTTTCGCTGCGGGATGCTTTACGCTGGCAGTTACCTTCCAGAACAATAAGAACAGGCTTCACGATGAGCCAGAGTTTCAGCCCGCTTCGCAAGTTTGTATCGCCTGAAATCATCTTCGGTGCCGGTTGCCGGCATAACGTTGCCAATTACGCCAAAACCTTCGGCGCCCGCAAGGTGCTGGTGGTCAGCGACCCCGGCGTGATTGCCGCCGGCTGGGTGGCGGATGTGGAAGCCAGCCTGCAGGCGCAGGGCATCGACTACTGCCTGTACACGGCTGTATCGCCCAACCCACGGGTGGAAGAGGTGATGCTCGGCGCCGAGATCTACCGGCAAAACCACTGCGACGTGATCGTCGCCGTGGGTGGCGGCAGCCCGATGGATTGCGGCAAGGCCATCGGCATCGTGGTTGCCCATGGGCGCAGCATCCTCGAATTCGAAGGTGTGGACATGATCCGCGTGCCAAGCCCGCCGCTGATCCTGATCCCCACCACCGCCGGCACTTCGGCGGACGTGTCGCAGTTCGTGATCATTTCCAACCAGCAGGAACGCATGAAGTTCTCCATCGTCAGCAAGGCGGTGGTGCCGGATGTATCGCTGATCGACCCGCAAACCACCCTGAGCATGGACCCGTTCCTGTCGGCCTGTACCGGTATCGATGCGCTGGTGCATGCCATCGAAGCCTTCGTGTCCACCGGCCATGGCCCGCTGACCGACCCCCACGCGCTGGAAGCCATGCGCCTGATCAATGGCAACCTGGTGGAAATGATCGCCAACCCCACCGATATCGCCCTGCGCGAGAAGATCATGCTGGGCAGCATGCAGGCGGGGCTTGCGTTTTCCAACGCGATCCTGGGTGCAGTGCATGCCATGTCGCACAGCCTTGGCGGTTTCTTGGACCTGCCCCATGGCTTGTGCAACGCCGTGCTGGTGGAGCACGTGGTAGCGTTCAACTACAGCTCGGCGCCGGAGCGCTTCAAGGTGATTGCCGAGGTGTTCGGCATCGATTGCCGTGGCCTCAACCACCGGCAGATTTGCGGGCGCCTGGTGGACCACCTGATCGCCCTGAAGCACGCCATCGGCTTCCACGAAACCCTGGGCCTGCACGGCGTGCGCACGTCTGATATTCCGTTCCTGTCGCAGCATGCGATGGATGACCCGTGCATTCTCACCAATCCCCGCGCGTCGAGCCAGCGTGATGTCGAGGTGGTCTATGGCGAGGCCCTCTGACGAGCAGCAGCGGGCGTTGGCCGGGCTGCTGGGGCTTGGCGACCACTCCGCGCGCAAAAGCCACTATCCGGAGCTTTCTGCCCGCCTGGACGAACTGGAGGCCGAACGCAACCGCTATAAATGGCTGTTCGAAAACGCCGTGCACGGCATTTTCCAGGCCAGCCTGCAGGACGGCATGCGGGCCGCCAACCCGGCGTTAGCGCGCATGCTTGGCTACGACGACCCGCAAGCCGTGCTGTTTTCCCTGACTGACCTGGCCGCTCACCTGTTTGACGGCGGTGCCGAAGAATTGCAGGCGATTACCGCGATCCTCGCCCGTGACCGCAGCCTGCATGGCTACGAAACCCGCTTGCGGCGCAAGGACGGCAGCCACCTCGATGTGCTGATGAACCTGCTGCTCAAGCCCGGGCAGGAAGGGCTGGTGGAAGGTTTTGTCGCCGACATCACCGAACGCAAGCAGGCCCAGCAGCGTTTGCAACAGCTCAACGACGAACTGGAGCAACGGGTTGCTGCGCGTACCGATGAATTGCTGGAGGCCCGGGATGCCGCGCAAGCCGCCAACCGCAGCAAGGACAAATACCTCGCCGCCGCCAGCCATGATTTGCTGCAACCGCTGAACGCCGCCCGCTTGCTGATTTCCACCTTGCGCGAGCGGCCATTGCCAGAGGCGGAGCATGTGCTGGTGGAGCGTACGCACCAGGCCCTGGAAGGTGCCGAAGACCTGCTGACCGACCTGCTGGATATTTCCCGGCTCGACCAGGCAGCGGTCAAACCCGACGTGGCCGTGTACCGTCTCGACGAAGTCTTTGCGCCGCTGGTCTCGGAGTTCTGCACAGTGGCTGACGCGGCAGGCCTGAAGCTGCACGCGCGCATCGCTGACCATGCCATCAGCACCGACCTGCGGTTGCTGACGCGCATTTTGCGCAACTTCCTCAGCAACGCCTGCCGCTACACCGACGAAGGCCGGATTCTGCTGGGGGCCAGGCGCCGTGGCGAGCATCTGCGGCTTGAGGTGTGGGACACCGGCCGGGGCATTGCGGCGGATCGGCTGGATGCCATTTTCCTCGAATTCAACCAATTGGACGTCGGCCGCGCTGCGGATCGCAAAGGGGTGGGGCTGGGGCTGGCTATCGTTGAACGGATTGCCAAGATTCTGGGTTACCGGATCGAGGTGCGTTCATGGCCGGGGCGCGGCTCGATGTTCAGTATCGAGGTACCGATTGGCAAAGAAGTGCCACTGGCCGTTCACCAGGCTGTGCCGCTGCCAAGTGCCGGCAACCCGCTGCCGGGCCGTCGCTTGCTGGTGCTGGACAACGAAGTGAGCATCCTCGAGAGCATGGGCGCGTTGCTGGGGCAGTGGGGCTGTGAAGTGGTCACTGCAACCGATCAGGAGGCAGCTTTGCTGGCGTTGAAGGGGCGGGCTCCGGAATTGATCCTGGCCGATTACCACCTCGACCATGGTGTGGTGGGCTGCGAGGTGGTCAAGCACTTGCGTGAGCATTTTGCGATTGCGATACCGGCGGTGATCATTACCGCAGACCGCAGCGACCAGTGCCGGCGTTCGTTGCAGAAACTGGGCGCGCCGTTGCTGAACAAACCGGTCAAACCGGGGAAATTGCGGGCAGTGTTGAGTCAGTTGTTGAGAGAGGCCGCAATGTCATTAAACCAATAGAGCACTGCCGAAAGCGCGCCATCTAGCGCACTTTCGGCATTCTGCTGACGGGTCAGTAGTTGATCTGCTTATAGCCGTTATCAATGCCACCCCGCGTGTGTGTGACACCTGCAGGAAGGCTTGGCCAAGCAGTAAGGTTAGGTACTTCAAATGTACCTGAGTATGTGCCTCTGAAGCATCGGTTGTTCAAGGTGTAAGGGACCGTTAGACAAAGTGGCCCTGAAAGGCCCGTGACTTTCAATGAGGCGCCCGCCCGCTGAGGAAAGCCGGGACAGAGCTTGGATATAGTCTTCATCGCCCCGGGCGTCAGTTCCATCTCGCAAAGTGTGCCGCCAAAACTATTGTTTGAATACAGTTTGACCTTGACTGTACGGGCAGGGGGCGGGGCTAACTCTGCGAAGGTATCAATGTTGTATTTGTACTCTCCTTTGTGGGTTACATGTTGGTAACTGTCGACTTGAAGAATATGGTTGTTCCAGTCAAATAAAAGCCTTAGCCAGGTTTTATTCATCAGGGCGCCGCTTCGGAATACAGGCACCTTCCCTAATACGCCTATTTTCCCTAAATCCAAATGAATGTCTCCTGCAAAAATGCCAACGACCTTATTGTTTTTGACGAGATCAGCGAACTTGCCTGTGCGAACACTGTCATCCTTCCAGTTGCCGTATTTATGCATGTTGACGATCGTATATTTGCCACGCGCTTTCGCAGCCGTCAGGTCGTTTTCAAGCCATGCCATGGAGCTGCTGATGATGAAGCGTGTGCCAGCGATAGGGTCCCCGGTGTGGAAGTTTACAGTGTAGGTAGGTTCAAGGTTGAGTTGCACCACATGGAGGTTACCAATATCGAAAGAGTAAGCGAGCGACCCCCTGTGGACTGTTTCATTTCCCTCTTTTTTGACGCTATGGTCGAAACTGACACCCGATGATTTGTTCTGGATGGTCTTGGTCCAGATAATATGGTCGCAGACAGCGTCTCGCGCACACCCGTTGTTTGCACAGTCGTTCACATTGTTTGCGTAGTCGTGATTTCCGAGCCCGGGCAGGAAGAGTGGCCCCTTTTGCGATCCCTCAGCCTTTACAATCTGTTCCCGGAAGCTACGCCGCTCATTGCCGTGGCCGAACTCTGTGAGATCACCATTGATGATGAGCGGGAAGTACTCGCTGCCGCTGCGTTGTGTGTTCATCATGTTCATGATGACTGACATTGTGTTTCGCCAGATAGGTTCTCCAATGTCATTGCTGCCATCGTCCCGGTAATACCTATAGGGTTGGGGGTCTGATGTTATCAGTAGTTTCTGGACGGGGTGGCCAGATTGCCAGTTGCCAGAAATATAACTTTCGAATGTGGTGGTATCAGTCGATCCGCATCCTGTGTCTACTGCTTGAATGACGTCTTGATTGATTGATTGGTTGGTTGATTGTTTGTTTATATTGGAACAGCCACTGAGAGAGGCAGCAATCAGCATTGCTCCCAAGGGAAGATATAACTTGAACATAGGCCTAGTTTCCTGTGGTTTTACCACAAAGTACTCCCCGGCGCGAATCAGGCACAACTGACAAAAATGCCAGTTTTCGCTTGGCGACGTTGTCAGTATTCTTAATGGTTTGTAGTGCTTGGCCTTGCGCAGGTGTTGGTGACAGCCGATCCGATTTTTCAGAGCGTGAGTGATCTATGTTGCAGACGTAGGCCTGACTGGACGTTCTTCGGCCCATAGGCAAACGCGTCTCCCAAGCCGGCCACTGAGTGCCAATTTCGTCACGATCCCCGGCTCCAGAAGTGAGCCTGGGTGACGGTCAGTAGAGTGCAAGCAGCGAACCAGAGCGATCAGAAGCTGCTGTGGGGTTTTGGATCCCGTAGTAATAAAACTTTCCATTCGGTCAGCTTGCAAAAAAGTTAGGGTGCTAATCAATGTGGTCTTAAATACCGCTGGTCGGTGGTTGTGTTCGAGAAGTGAACGATTCTGCTGCTGGCGGCTCCTATTAGTCAGCAGGTGCATTCCTCCAGAACTGCACTTCGCCCCATTCCCCAGGTAATAATGGACGTTCAACCTCATTTGCATCGCAGGGATGCACATGGGGATTTTTTTTACCGCTGAACAATGGAGTAACACCATGCCCAGCCGAGGTTCAACGGCTGAGCCACTGTGTGAAGTAACAATCCGCTGTTTCAATTAACGATATGAATCGGGCCTTGCCGTTGCGATCAACGCGTTCGCACGTCTGTTGCAAGGCCCTCTAGCGCTAATGCATTACGTGGAGAAGACGTCGTGGAGATTAATACAATTATTAGCCTGTTCGGGCAGAAAGAATCCATGGAGCTGGTGCGGTTGTCGGTTATTTATGTTCACTTGCTGGCCTGCTGTGTCGCCATCGGGCTAGTGTTTGCCAGTGATGCCGAGATGGTCAGGGACTTGCTCAAAGGTCATAAACAGGCCGGGCATGACGGTCAACATATGGCGCGTTTGCAAACGTCTGTGTCCAATGCCTTGATATTCTTGTGGCTCACAGGCGCTGCTGTTATTGGTATTGATTATCTTGAGAAGGGCATGAGCTATTTTGCCAACCCTAAACTTCATGCCAAGATTATTATTGTCCTGTTGTTGACGTTCAATGGCATGTTGTTGCATCGCTATGTATTGCCGGCCTTGCTCAAGGCAGGTTCTTTGCTCGACCTGAATATCGGCGTGCGCATGTTCGCGTTGTTTTCCGGCGCGCTGTCGGGCGTGTCCTGGTTGTATGCGGCGATGTTGGGTGTCGGTCGGCCGCTGGCGTGGAAATATTCGCTGACCGAGTTGCTGTTGGCCTACCCGGTCATGATCCTGCTGGGCTTTGCCTTGATGGCCGGCCTGACCCAGTGGGCGCGAAAACGCAGCCAGGTCAAAGAGACGCAAGCGCCTGTCTGGCCACTGGCGGGTATACCGTGCTGATCGCCTGAGCAATGCCGCGAACCGCAAACCCGGTTCGCGGCGCTTTACTACAAGATCGACAGCGGATAACTCACGATTATCCGACCTGCAGATGATGTTGCACACCAGTTGTTCGGAACTGTGCGAACGCACGGCGGATGTGATCCTCAGCGAAGGGCACTTCCTGCGGCACCTGATGCGCCTGCAGGACCGGGTGCGGGAAGCCACCGCCGGTGGGCTGCGGGTGCTGGACGAACTAGGTGCCGAGGTGTTCTGCCGGCCGGAGCAAAGCCTGTACCTGTGGGCGCGCTTTCCGGGGATCGACGACACTGCCGTGCTGACCCGCGAAGTGCAGGGCAGGGGAGTAACGCGGGCGCCGGGGGCGATCTTCCAGACCAACCAGAAGACCGTGACGCCCTGGACCCGCGAAGAGGCCAGTACAGGCAACCCATTCAAGGGCCGTGACAAGCGTAGCCTACAGGTTGCGGCCTTTCGCCAGATAAGCCTCAAACTCGGTTTCTGGAACCATGCTGCCGCCCGTTCCCCACACAAGGTGAGTGGCATTTTGCAGATGAGTTGGGGTAAAGCCCTGGCGAGCCAGATACTCGTCTGCCCGTAACACCCGTGCCATGCCAGGTACGCCAGCAAGCGCAGAAGGCTCCAGCTTGACCCTGTCCTGCTCGTGGGCGATGACCATCAAGCGGTACAGTTCTTCGTCGGTCACGGTGTAGTAACCATCAATCAGCCGTTGCATGGCTTTGCCGACAAACCCGGATGGGCGCCCGACCGCCAGGCCGTCGGCGGCGGTGATATTGTCGATGCCGAAGTCCTGCACACGGGTTTCATCGTGCAAGCCGGTGTACACCCCCAGCAGCATGCACGGGGAGTGGGTGGGTTCGGCAAAGATGCAATGCACCGCATCGCCGAACACCAGCTTCAGCCCGAATGCGACACCGCCGGGGCCGCCCCCTACGCCGCACGGCAGGTACACGAACAATGGATGATCAGCGTTCACCTGGATGCCGGCCTCGTCGAACTGCCGTGCCAGCCGTTCGGCTGCTACGGCATAGCCGAGGAACAGCTGCGGGGAGTTTTCATCGTCGACAAAATAACAGCTGGGGTCTGAAGCTGCCTGCTGGCGACCTTGCTCGACTGCCACGCTGTAATCGCAGGCGTGCTCTACCACCGTTACGCCGTTGGCGCGCAGCTTGTCCTTCTTCCATTGCCTAGCGTCAGACGACATGTGCACGCTCACCTGGAAGCCCAGCTTGGCACTCATGATGCCAATCGACAGGCCCAGGTTGCCGGTCGAGCCCACGGCGATCTTGTACTGGCTGAAGAATGTGCGGGCCTCATCGTTGGCCAGTCTGGTGTAGTCATCCGACGGGGTGATCAAACCGGCCGCCAAGGCCAGGTCTTCGGCGTGCTTGAGCACTTCATGAATGCCGCCCCGGGCCTTGATGGATCCGGAGATAGGCAAGTCGCTGTCAGCCTTGAGCCACAGGCTGCCCACGTTTTGCAGTGAGCCTTCCTCGATAAGCCGTTGGCGAAGCTGCGGCAGCGGGGTGATGTGCGACTCGATCACCCCGCCGGCAGCTGCCGTTTCAGGGAACACAGTGGCCAGGTAGGGTGCGAAACGCTGCAATCGCGCGCTTGTCGCTTGCACGTCGTCAGCCGTCAGACCTACGTCGTGCAGGGCTTCGGCAGCCTTGGCGATACCAGGGTTGAACCAGCTGGTTTCTTTCAGGGCAACCAGGTCGGCGATGATCGGGTGGCTTTTTTGCCAGGCTTCCAGGGTTTTTCCGTGAATCATGGTTTCACCAGTAGCGCAGTATTCGCCCAATTAGAGCTCAGTGGCCGATGAGACTCAAACGATGACTCCTCACAGCATGCACAAGATCATCGCAGCCTTCAGGTTATGCGCAGTACTTGTGGGAGCGGGCTTGCCCGCGAAGAGGCCTGCACAGGCAGCAGATGTTTCGAGCCGTGTGTTCATTCAGCCATAAGGCGGTGCAGGCAGCTCCGCCAACAACCGCTTCAACCCATCACTCCACTGCCTGCGAATCTGCTGATAATAGGCATCCTCGTTGGTGATGCGCTTGCGCGTCATGCTTTCGAGGCTGCCTTTGCGATACACCAGCAAGTCCAGCGGCATGCCCACCGACAGGTTGCTGCGGATGGTGGAATCGAACGAAATCAGGCCGCAACGCAACGCTTCATCCAGTGGCGTCTGGTATTGCAGGTTGCGGTCGAGAATAGGCCGCCCGTACTTGCTTTCGCCCAGTTGCAGGAACGGGGTGTCTGGCGTGGCCTGGAAGAAATTGCCCTGCGCGTAGACGTTGTAGATGGCCATGGGGGCGCCGGCTATCTGGCCGCCGACAATGAATGAACTGCTCAGGTCGATGTCGCCCGTAAGCTTGCTGCGGTCACGGTTGACCACTTCGCGCAGGGTGTCGGCGACCAGCACCGTTGCATCGTAAAGCGTGGCAACGTTCAGCAGGTGAGGGCCGCTGCCCTGGCTGCGTTGCTGCAGCAGGTTCACCACCGACTGCGAGGTTGCCAGGTTGCCGGCGGTCTGCAGCACGATCAGCCGCTCGCCCGGCACGCTGAACACGAACAACTTGGCAAAGGTGGAGATCTGGTCAATGCCGGCGTTGGTGCGTGAATCGCTGATGAAGACAAGCCCGTCCTCAAGGTGCATGGCAACACAATAAGTCATGCGGTTTCCCTTGTATTGGGTATGGAGTGGTCTTGCCGCACCTGCGCGGCAAGACCGGCCTGCAGCAAACGTGTCACTGGCGGTGTACGTGAACGCTGGCCTGCATCGATTCGATACCGCCGCCGCGGCGCACGCCCCGGACCGGGCAGGCATCGAGGTAGTCCAGGCCAACCGCCAGCTTCAGGTGACGGTCTGGCCGCGTCAGGCGGTTGGTGATGTCGAAGCTGTACCAGGCGTCGTCGATCCAGGCTTCTGCCCAGGCGTGGCTGGCCAGGTGCTGCTCGTCCTCGGTGCACAGGTAGCCCGAAACGTAGCGTGCCGGCACCCCCAGGCTGCGGGCGCAGGCCAGGAAGGCGTGGGTGTGGTCCTGGCACACCCCGGCGCCGCCGTTGAATGCTTCGATCGCGGTGGTACCCACCGAAGTGGCCCCGGGGCTGTAGGGCATGTGCTCGGCCAAGCCTTGCATCAGCCCCGTCAGTGCCGCCCGGTCGCGGTGCTGGCCACATTGCCGGGTGGCGAACGCCTTGAGTGTGTCATCGGCCTGGGTCAGGCGGCTGACACGCAGGAATGGCAGGGGAGACTGGCTTTCGGCCTCCTGCTCGCAGTCCGGGTCGATCTCTACCTGCCCGCTGGCAGTCAGCGCCAGGTGGCCGTGGGGTTTGTCCAGGGTCAGCACATGCAGGATGTTGCCGTACGGGTCGATCTGGCTCTTGACCTTGCAGGGCAGGCCCAGTTGCCATTCATTGATACGCTGGCGTGCGCTGCTGCGCGGCGTCAGGCGCAGGAACTGGATGCTGTTGCTGACATCGCTGGCATAGCTGTAGGTGGTGTCGTGGCGAATGGACAGTTTCATACAACCTCCAGGTAGGAGTGATGGACCGCCTGGCCCAGTTGGTTGACGCGGCCGATGAAGTCGCTCAGCCAGGGGTGTAACCCTGCATCGAGGATTTCATCGATGGCGGTGTAGCGCAGGCGCGCGTTGAGTTCGGCGGCCATGCGCTGGGCGGCGCGCCCGCTACTGCCCGGCAGACCGGCCAGGATCAGGTCCAGTTCCTCGATGCAGGCATGCAGCGAGCGTGGAACATCCACCCGCAACAGCAGCAGCTCGGACACCGGCCGCGCGCTGGGGGCGGCGCGATAGATCTCGTTGAAGGCTTCATACGAGGTCAGCGCACGCAGCAAGGCGCTCCACTGGTAATAACCACGGGCGGAATCGTCGCTCACCTCTTCGGAGGTTTCGCCGAACATTTCATAGCGCGCATCGAGCAGGCGCAGGGTGTTGTCCGCCCGCTCCAGGAAGGTGCCCAGGCGAATGAAGCTGTAGGCATCGTTACGCATGATGGTGCCGGAGGTGGCGCCACGGAACAGGTGCGAGCGCTCCTTGACCCAGTCGCAGAACTGGCTGATGCCATAGCGGCCAAGGCCATTGCTGGCGATATTGCGCATCTCGATCCAGGTGGCGTTGATGTTTTCCCACATGTCGGCGGTGATGCGGCCACGCACCGCATGGGCATTGGTGCGGGCGGCCTGCAGGCAGCAATAGATGCTGCTGGGGTTGGTCGCGTCGAGGGCGAAGAAGTGCAGCATGCGCTCGGTGTCGAGCTCGGTGTGCCGGCGGATGTAGTCGTCCAGCGTGCCGGATGCCAGCAGCGACATCGCCAGCTCGGCATGGCCATCGCTGCGCCCGGCCTGGGGCATCAACGACAGCGAATAGCTGACCTCAAGCATGCGCGCGAGGTTTTCTGCACGCTCCAGGTAGCGCGACATCCAGTACAGGTCGGAAGCGGTTCGCGAAAGCATGGTTCAGTCCTCCACCACCCAGGTGTCCTTGGTACCGCCGCCTTGCGACGAGTTGACCACCAGCGAGCCTTCCTTCAGCGCCACGCGGGTCAGGCCGCCGGGCACCAGGCGGGTTTCACTGCCCGAAAGCACAAACGGGCGCAGGTCGATGTGGCGTGGCGCGATGCCGCTGTCGACAAAGGTCGGGCAGGTGGACAGGCACAAGGTGGGTTGGGCGATATAGGCGTGCGGGCGGGCTTTGATGCGCGCGCGGAAGTCTTCGATCTGGGCACGGGTCGATGCCGGCCCAACCAGCATGCCATAGCCGCCGGAGCCCTGGGTTTCCTTGACCACCAGTTCGGGCAGGTGGGCCAGGACGTGGGACAGATCAGCAGGCTTGCGGCACTGCCAGGTGGGCACGTTGTTCAGGATCGGCTCTTCGCCCAGGTAGTAGCGGATCATGTCGTCGACATAGGGGTAGATCGACTTGTCGTCGGCCACGCCGGTGCCGACGGCGTTGGCCAGTACCACATTGCCGGCGCGGTACACCGAGATCAGCCCCGGCACACCGAGCATCGAGTCCGGGTTGAACGACAGCGAATCGAGGTAGTCGTCGTCCAGGCGGCGGTAGATCACATCGACCTGCTGCGGGCCGGCGGTGGTGCGCATGTAGACATGCTCGTCACGCACGAACAGGTCTGCGCCTTCCACAAGCTCGATGCCCATTTCCCGGGCCAGGAACGCATGCTCGAAATAGGCGCTGTTGAAGCGGCCGGGGGTGAGCAGCACGGCCGTGGGGTTGTCCAGCGGGCTGGCGCTCTTGAGTGTGTCCAGCAGCAGGTTGGGGTAGTGGTCGATGGGGGCGATACGCTGGGCGGCAAACAGCTCAGGGAACAGGCGCATCATCATCTTGCGGTCTTCGAGCATGTAGCTGACGCCGCTGGGGGTGCGCAGGTTGTCTTCCAGCACGAAGTAGCTGCCATCGCCATCGCGCACCAGGTCGACACCGGCGATGTGGGCATACAGCCCTCGGTGCAGGTCCAGGCCCTGCATGGCGATCTGGTAGCCCTCGTTGGCCAGCACCTGCTCGGGCGGGATGATACCGGCCTTGAGGATGCGCTGGTCGTGGTAGATGTCCTGCAGGAACAGGTTAAGCGCCTGCACACGCTGTATGCAGCCACGCTCGACCGTGCGCCACTCGCTGGCGCGGATGCTGCGCGGGATGATATCGAAGGGGATCAGGCGTTCGGTGTCCTGGCTGTCGCCGTACAGGGTGAAGGTGATGCCGGCACGGTGGAACAACAGGTCCGCTTCACGTCGGCGCTGCTCCAGCAGCTCCAGCGGTGTGTTCGCCAGCCAGCGGGCGAACTCCTGGTAATGCGGGCGGCAACTGCCGTTCGCTTCGTACATTTCATTGAAAAAAGCCCGGGACATACCCACTCCTTGCCGCCGTTGCCGGCAGCTTCATTGCGGTTCATCTGCGTTTTTCAGGGTGCTGCCTTGCTGGGGTCGGTGGGTGCCGTGTCTCGCGTGAGCCTCGGTTGCGATTGATCACCTGTGCGGTGACCACAACAAGCATTGCAATGAAGGTGCCGAAAACGCAGTGCAGCGGGGATGTTTAGGGGGAAGCGCCGCGAAACACGGGATGTGGGCGGGTAATTCGTGTCAGTACGGGCCGGTGTTTGCTTTAGCTGCGAGTGAGCAACGCCGGGCCGACAGCCAGGCGTGCATCAAAAAAGGGCGCTTTGAACCCCGTTACCGATTTTGACCCGAACTGGGGCGTGGTCCGCCAAGGCCGCGCAGTTGTCAGCGTACGGGCCCTGACGCCACGCTGACACCTGCCAGCGTGGTGAAGGAGATGTCCTTGGCGGTGAGCAGAAAATCACTCACGTATGGCACTTCCAGCATGTCACTGCGCAGTGCAGCGTAGAGCCTGGCCTGCAAGCCATGTTCGCCAAGGCGCTTGGCGGTTACATAGCCACGCGAGCTGTACTCATGCACTGCCCAGTTGGGCAGGCTGCAGACGCCGCGCCCGGACGCCACCAGCTGCATCATCATCACGGTCAGTTCCGAGGTGCGTACCTGTGCCGGCTCGACGTCGGCCGGGTCGAGAAAGCGGGTGAAAATATCCAGACGAGTGCGTTCGATCGGGTAGGTGATCAGCGTCTGGTGGGCGATATCGGAAGGTTCCAGGTAAGGCTTGTCGCGCAGGGCGTGGTGGTTGTCGATGGCCAGCAGTGCCTCATAAGCGAATAACGGCACATAGCTGATGCCCGGCAGTGTTACCGGGTCGGAAGTGACTACCAGGTCCAGGTCGCCGCGCTCCAGGGCTGGCAGTGGTGCGAAGGAAAAACCGGAGGCGAGGTCCAGTTCCACCTCTGGCCAGGCGCTGCGAAATTCATCCACGCAAGGCATCAGCCACTGGTAGCAGCTGTGGCATTCGATGGCGATGTGCAGCCGCCCGGCCGAGCCCCCGGCCAGCTTGCCAAGGTCCCGTTCGGTACTGCGGATTTGCGGCAACACCTGGTCGGCCAGCTGCAACAGTTTCAGCCCCGCACTGGTGAAGCGCACCGGCCTGGATTTGCGCACGAACAGCGGCATGCCGATACGCTCTTCCATGTCGCGGAACTGGTGCGACAGGGCTGATTGGGTCAGGTGCAGGCGCTCGGCGGCCTCGTGCAGGCTGTCGGTTTCACGCAGTGCGTGGAGGGTTCGCAGGTGGCGTAAATCGATCATGGGTAAAATACGGGTCAGCTCAATTTGGGGCTTTTGTCTGCACAGGCTTCAGCGTGCGTTGACGAGTTCCTGGCGCACGATTGCTGCGCCTGCACTCAACGCCTTGAGCTTGCCGCTGGCTACCTGACGAGGCAGCGGTGCCATACCGCAATTGGTACACGGGTAGAGTTTGTCGGCATCGACGAACTGCAATGCCTTGCGCAGGGTGTCGGCAACCTGCTCCGGTGTTTCAATGGCATGGCTGGCCACATCAATGGCGCCGACCATGACTTTCTTGCCGCGAATCAGCTCGATCAGGTCCATTGGAACATGCGAGTTATGGCATTCCAGCGAGATGATATCGATGCCGGACTGTTGCAGTTTGGGGAAGGCTTGCTCATAGTGCCGCCATTCCGAACCCAGTGTCTTTTTCCAGTCAGTATTGGCTTTGATGCCATAGCCATAGCAGATATGGACGGCTGTTTCGCACTTGAGGCCTTCAATGGCCCTTTCCAGGGTGGCCACGCCCCAGTCATTCACTTCGTCGAAGAAGACATTGAATGCCGGTTCGTCGAACTGAATGATGTCAACACCGGCCGCTTCCAGTTCCCGGGCTTCCTGATTGAGAATCCTGGCGAATTCCCAGGCCAGTTTCTCGCGGCTTTTATAGTGGGTGTCGTACAAGGTATCGATCATGGTCATGGGGCCAGGCAGCGCCCACTTTATCGGCTGCGTAGTGTGTTGGCGCAAGAACTTGGCATCTTCGACAAATACGGGTTTCTGTCGAGCGACAGCACCCACCACGGTTGGCACGCTCGCGTCGTAGCGATCGCGGATTCTAACGGTTTCCCGCTGTTCGAAATCAACACCACTCAGGTGCTCGATAAAGGTGGTGACGAAGTGCTGACGTGTTTGTTCGCCATCACTGACAATGTCGATACCGGCGTGTTGTTGTTCTTGCAAGGCCAGGCGCAGGGCATCCTGTTTGCCTTCGATAAGCTGCGCGTCTTGTAACTTCCACGGTGACCAGAGTGTTTCAGGTTGGGCAAGCCAGGACGGTTTAGGCAGGCTGCCGGCAGTGGACGTGGGGAGTAGCGTGTTCATGAGCGATGACCTTGTACTTTGAATGATTCAACGGGTGTATTGAGCGGACCATTGCTCAAGCGTGGCCTGGTAGGGTTTGACAAAGTTCGCCTCGGCAAATTTCCCCTGTTCGATCGCCAGCCGGCTGCGTTCATCCCGATCGTAGACAATACGCGTGAGCGAGTAGTCCTGGTGCTTCAGGCTGGGCTGGTAGGCCTTGCCGGCTGCAGAGTTGGCATTGTAGATTTCGGGGCGGTAGATCTTCTGGAAGGTATCCATGGTGCTGATGGTGCTGATCAGCTCAAGGTTGGTGTAATCCGCGAGCAAGTCACCGGCAAAATAGAATGCCAACGGGGCAACACTGTCCGGTGGCATGAAATAGCGAACCTTCAAACCCATTTTTTTGAAGTATTCGTCCGTCAGCGAGTATTCATCCTGCTGGTATTCAGCGCCCAGTACAGGGTGCTGGTTTTCGGTGCGGTAGTAGGTTTTGCTGCTCGACACACTCAGGCAGATAACCGGCGGTTTTTTGAAGTGCTGCTGGTAGGTTGGCGAATTTACGAAACACTTGAACAGGTTGCCGTGCAGCGTGCCAAAGTGCTCGGGCGTGCTGAAGGTTGCCCGATGCTTGTTGTGCTCCAGCAACAGGACACTGAAGTCGTAGTCGCGAACGTACGAGGAAAGGTTATTGCCTACCATGCCCTCGATGCGGGTATTGGTCGTGCGGTCGACAATATGGGTTTTCAGTATTTCTATCAACGGCAGGGTAGTGCCGTGCTGTTCGGCTTCCATGTTCATTTCCACCGAGATGATTTCCAGCTCGACGTGGTAGCGGTCATTGTCGGGATTATCCCAATGCGCCAGGGCGTTGAAGCGGTTGTTTATCATCGTCAAGGTGTTGCGCAGGTTTTCCTGGCGGTTCGCCCCCCGCGCCAAATTGGCGAAATTGGTGGTAAGGCGGGTGTTATCGGCAGGGTGATAATGTTCGTCGAAGGCAATGCGATTGAGGCTGAATGTAGGTGCTGTATTCATGGTGCGCGGTGTCCTGATGTTTGAGGTCGAGCACTTCCAGTGCTGTCCAGTTGCACCTTCTGGGGCCTTCGCTCAACAAACTTTATGCTGATGCATGATCAGGACGTAGTTTAAGCAGGGCGTCTACATGAAAGGTATTGAAGATAATTCACAGGTTTTTTAGCGTTGCTCATGATGGGTGTCATGGCCAGTAGCAGGCGTGTGCCTGATGGACGCGCCGAGCGAGCCCTTGGATGACAGCCTGTTCAGTTGATGAACGCTCCTCGGGCCATGCCTGGTTCTCAAGCGCGCTGAAGGTATTTCTGGACTTGGCACGAAAATCTCATGTCAATCCAAAGCCATACTATTCTTTTGCCTTTGCAACCACCCTTCATGGAAGAACAATAAAAGGGGGCTTACATGAGTTGTCTGATCTGCGCAGGGCAGGCTGAAACTGTCGAATGCGCCCACGGATGGGAAGCGCGGTGTTGTTCCCGATGTGGATGTTACCGAATGTCCCAAACGCTCATCCTGACCATGATGGAGGAGGGGCAGATTTTCGATACTGCGCGAATGCGCGAATGGCTGACGGCTCGGCGCGTTCAGGACGCTGTGCCTTCGATCGACCATCATCAGGCGATACTGGCCCGCTGACAGGGTAATCAATCCGGTACGGCAACCCCGGACATTTCGACCAGACTGCGGCATCATGGTTTGCTCAATCATCACCTGATGCCGGAGACAACGATGATCAAGACTGGCGATCAACTGCCCGACGTTACCCTTTACGAATACAACAACGATGCTGGCGTCTGCGCGATCGGCCCGAATGCCTTTTCTGTTCGCGACCGCTGCAAGCAGAAAAAAGTGGTTATTTTCGGCTTGCCTGGCGCGTTCACGCCCACGTGCTCCGAACGCCACGTTCCGGGTTACGTAGCGCAGGCGCAAGCGTTGTTCGCGGCTGGCATTGACGAAATTTTCTGTGTTTCGGTAAACGATGCCTTTGTCATGAATGCCTGGGGTAACAGCCTGCAGGTGGGCGATGCGGTGAAGATGATCGGCGATGGCAATGGCGAGTTCAGCGACGCACTGGGCTTGATCCAGGACCTTTCGGCCCGCGGGCTTGGGCGCCGTTCGCTGCGTTATGCCATGGTGGTCGACGACCTGATCGTCCAGCACGTAGCGGTGGAAGCGCCTGGCAAGTTCGAGGTCAGCGACGCGGGGAGCGTTTTGGCTGCGCTGCGCTAGGTTTACCCGCCCCAAATCTGACACCCTTGATGAAGCATCCGATGATGACCGCCTTGGGCGGGCCATAGGACGTTGCGCGCGTAAATCCTGACGTAACCCTAAGCCCCGCCACTAATGGGGCGGGGCTTTTTCAGGCTCCGGTCATGATCACCCGTGACAAGGAGCGTGAGCATGTCCCCAATGCCACTACGTTCTACCGTCGATGTGGTTATCAGCGGGAGGCTGAAGGAATCTACACCTTGCCTTCAGGGCTTGAGCTGGCCTGCACACCCATGCACAAGCGATTGACTGGATACGCATGGCAGGGATAAAGCCTGAGCAGTTGACTCTCCCGTTAGGGGCAGACTTTACCCTGCACGCTTTCTGTTCAGGATGAAGTGATGATGAGCAAACGAGTACTCGTGGTGCTGGGGCACCCGTCAGGCGAGAGTTTCTGTGCAGCGCTGACCGAGAGTTATGTCGAGGCGGCCAGAACTGCCGGCCATGATGTAAGGGTGTTACGGCTTGATACCTTGAGCTTCGACCCGGTGCTGCGCAGCGGCTACCGGCAAGCGCAGCCATTGGAGCCCGACCTGCTCAGGGCTCAGGCCGACATCACCTGGGCCGAGCACTTAGCCTTTATCTACCCCATTTGGTGGGGCGGTATCCCTGCATTGATGAAAGGCTTTTTCGACCGCGTGTTCTTGCCCGGTTTCGCGTTCCGGTATAGGGCAGGCAAGGCTTTCCCCGAGCAACTGCTCAAGGGCCGTACGGCGCATTTGCTGGTGACGATGGATACACCGCCGTGGTACTACCGTTGGGTGTATCGCATGCCTGGCCTTCACCAAGTGCGCAAGACCACGTTACAGTTTTGCGGTATCAGACCGCTGCGTACCCTGATGTTCGGTCCGCTGCTCGGCTCCAGCGCGCGGCGGCGCGAAACCTGGCTCCAACAGGCACGAAGCATCGCCGGCTGACCTGCGCCTATGAGGTTCCCGAACCGCTGGCGCCGTGCAATGATGCGCCGCCCACTTATGAAAAGGACGTTCATGTACATCGGCAAAGCCGCCCAACTGTCGGGCACCACGGTCAAGACCATCCGCCACTATGAAGCGATTGGCCTGTTGCCGCCGCCCGAGCGCCAGGGGCAGTACCGCGTTTACAACCAGCAGAGTGTCGAGCTGCTGACGTTCATCAAATGCGCGCAGCAGTTGGGTTTCAAACTGAAGGAACTGCAGGCGATTCTGCCGAGGCATCAGGGTGCTGATTTGCCGTGGGAGTTGGCGGGCAAGGCCATTGCCGACAAGAAACGCGAAGTGCTGGGGCAAATCACTGGGCTACAACAGATATACGCAGGGCTCCAGGCGTTTGAAGCACGCCTTGAAGGTACCAGGTATCAGTGCGGGCTTGACCCGCAAGTACGGGCGTAACCCGTGCCAGGCAACCCTATTTCCTGGACTGGCGGCATCCGCGTGAAAGGTGCGGCTCGCAAGTGACCGCTCCCAACCCAAGCGGACACTGAGAGTTAGAGGGCTGTTGTGGCCTGCCGAACAACATTCGAGCGCCGCCAGCAGGCAAGCATGCAAACTGTCCTTACGCTGCGCTCGATGAAACGTGACCCTGTGCTCAGTTCGCGGGCAAGAGGATCACGAAGTTCTTTTTCATGTCTTCCAGCACGGTCCATTTGCCCTTGGCGCCCGGTTCGATAATGAACGTGTCGCCAGCGGCCAATGTGGTGGGGGCGCAACCCTCGAGCTCGATGACACAGCGTCCACTCAGGACATGGCAGAACTCCCAAACTTTGTAGTCGATGCGCCACGCTCCGGTACTGGCTTCCCACTCTCCGGAAATACGACCTTGCTGTTCATCGTGATAGTACTTGGACGTCAGCGTATGAGGGGTGCCCTCCACGACCTCTTCAAAAAAGGGAAGGTCGCGCACCGGTTGAATGTCCAGTTCGCGGAACACGGTCAGTTTCTTGTTCATGGTTTTTTCTCGAGCACGTTGTGGTTGGGGCGATACATCAAATAGGCTTCACCGGTTACGCCCAGCATCGGGTGCGGAACGATCTGGCAGGTTTTAACAATTTGAAAACCGTGACGTTCATAGAAACGGCGTGCACCGTGGTTTTCTGCATAATCGATCAGGCATAGCCCATCCAGGCCAGCGTCCTCAGCGCGCTGCTGGGCGTGGCGAAGAAACTGGACGCCCAGCCCCTGGCTGCGCCAGGCCTCATCCAGGGCCAGGCTGGATATGTACAAGGTGTCGGGTATTTCCATGTCGGAATACGGCGCGAGGACCGGGTCTGTCTCGACCGGCCTGTCAGAGGTCTCGCGCAAGGCATAGCTGTGCATCATGCCGATGACGTGCCCTTCGTAAGTGGCCATCAGGCAGTTTTTGTAGGAAAAGTCGCCCTGTTCCCTGGCATAGCGAGACGCACCGACACTCAGCAATGCTTCTCCAGGTGCGGCAAGCTTGCTCCAGATGTAATCGGCCATGCCTTCCGATGTCAGTTGAAAGAAGCGCGCAATATCGTGCGCGTCCGAGGCTTGAGCGGGTCTGAAGTCGATAGGCACGTACGGTGCTCCCATGGGATCGGGTGGTTAGTTTTCAAGGATTACGCCTTAGACAGGGAGGCAGGGTAGGCGGGTTGAGCGGTTCCCATCATGCTCTGGGCGAACACCGTCCGCACCGCGTGCGACTACCGACCGGAAACTACCGGTCAGTAGCGATGAAGTCGTAGCGCGCCACGAGGTTGGTGACGGCGTAGCCGCCCTGCGTAAAGGTGTGCAGGGCGGCACCGGTTTGCCGTGAACCCCTGCGTTCAGGTTCAGAGCACCTTGAACCCATGGGTGCCATCGCGCTCGAGTTGCGCGATCAGACCAAACTCCCAGTCCAGATACCCCTGCATCGCCTCGCGAGGATTGTCCGTACCCTCGTAGGGGCGCCGGTAGCGGTCGCTGCGTGGTACGGCAAGCTGCGTTTCGCCGGTTTCCAGCGGTTTCCCGGCAGCGATCCAGCGCGTGGTGCCGCCTTCGAGCAGGTAAACGGGAGTGCGGGTGAGGGCCTGCAGGTCACGCGCGGCGAAGCGTGCCAGCAGGCTGCTGCCGCACGTCAGTACGTAGCGACTGGCCTGTGGCACCCGTTCCAGGGTTTCGGCCAGTTGCGCGCGAATCGCCCAGTGCGCACCGGGGATATGACGCTTGACGTAGTTGGCGCTGGTGGTGAAATCCAGCACCACGGTGCCGTCTTCCTGCAGCCAGCCTTGCAACTGTTCGACACCGATCTCATTGGCCTTGGGTAGCTCCGGCAGCGGCGCCTGCCAATCGCCGACGGCGCTGAAATCAGCCGCCGACAGCCCGTCCAGCACCGCCACCTGCCAGCCCATCTGCGCCAGCCACGACGCGCTCATGTTGGCGCGCACGCCATCGTCGTCCACCAGCACGATGCGCGCGCCGCGCACGCTGGCGACGTGGTCGGTTTCCTGCACCAGCTGCCCGCCGGGCACGCTGCGGCTGCCGGGCAGATGGCCTGCAACGTATTCTTCGGGCGTGCGCACATCGAACAGGTAAGTGGTACGGCTGGCGTCGGCCTGCCAGGCATCAAGCCCGGCGCGCTCCAGGCGCAGCACGCCGGCGCGGTCGGCCACAGCACGAGCCTGGCGGGCGGCGTTGGCACGGGTGCCGGCGCTCACCTGGGCGAAGGTCTTGTCCTGGCCGTGAGCCAACTGCTGCCCGGCCAAGGTCCAGCCGATGGTGCCGTTGCGCAGGGCGGCCACCGGGTTGGGGATGCCGGCGTTGACCAGCGACTGGGTGCCGATGATGCTGCGGGTGCGGCCGGCGCAGTTGACGATCACCTGGGTGGCCGGGTTCGGCGCCAGCTCGGCCACCCGCAGCACCAATTCGGCGCCGGGCACGCTGATGCCACCGGGGATGCTCATGGTCTGGTATTCGTCGAAGCGCCGGGCGTCGAGCACCACCACGTCTGCCTTGTCATCGAGCAGCGCCTGCACCTGCTCGGCGGCCAGCGAGGGGGTGTGGCGCACGCTCTCGACCAACTCGCCGAAGGCTTTGCTGGGGACGTTGACGTCACGGAACAGCTCACCGCCTGCCGCGCGCCAGCCGGCCAGGCCGCCGTCGAGCACGGCCACGTCGCTGTAGCCTAGCGCGAGCAGGCGTTGCGCCGCCACGCCGGCCAGGCCTTCGCCATCGTCGTAGACGGTGATGGCGGTGTCACGTCGCGGCACACGGGCGAAGATTTCCAGCTCCAGTTTCGACAGCGCCAAGTTGGCGGCGAACAGCGGGTGCTCCTGGGCGAACGGGTCCTCTTCGCGCACATCGATCAGGGCCAGTTCCTCGCGGGCCAGCAGGGCGCGGCGGATGTCTTGGTAACGGCGGGTGGTGACTGTGCTCATGGGGCAGGGTTCTCTTTGGACAGGTCCCAGATGTTGGGCAGGCGGGTATTGGAATAGCCGGAAATGAACGCTTTTTCGCTGCCGTCCTCGGCGTAGACCGCGCGCTTGACCGCGCCGATGTTGCCGCCGTAGACGTGGATGCTGATCGACACCTGATCACTGAAGGCATTGCTGACCTGGTGAATGTCACCAATGCGCGGCGACACGGCCTCCACCTGACCTGGCGCCAGGCGCACCGGTGCGCCGCTGGGCTGCAGTGCGCCCTGGGCGTCGCGGGTGAAGTTTTGGGAGTATTCGGCGCCGCGCAGCATCCCGATCAGCCCCCACACCCGGTGATCGTGGATGGGTGTGCGCTGCCCTGGCCCCCAGACGAAGCTCACCACCGAAAAGCGTTGGCGCGAGTCGCAGTGCAACAGGTACTGCTGGTAGCGCTGCGGGTCGGGCTGGGCGAGGTCGTCTGGTAGCCAGTCGTCCTGCGCCACCAGGCTGGCCAGAAGGCCCCGGCCGCGATCGAGAAGGGTGGCTTCGTCGG
The DNA here is from genome assembly GCF_900176445.1 of Pseudomonas sp. URIL14HWK12:I5. NCBI lineage: Bacteria > Pseudomonadati > Pseudomonadota > Gammaproteobacteria > Pseudomonadales > Pseudomonadaceae > Pseudomonas > Pseudomonas sp. URIL14HWK12:I5. The sequence continues at coordinate 132,054 of NZ_FWXQ01000006.1, read as the reverse complement.
GCTGCTGTTCGAGCAACTCGGCCAGGCTGTCGATGAAGTGGCGCAGGCGCTCCGGGTTATGGCTCATGGTTCAGGCTCGATGTTCAGGTTTCATATCACCCTAGCAAAGCCTGTTTCTATTCTCAAAATGCAAAATAATCATAAGCTAATATGCAAACAATGCATTTACAGCAGAGCGTTTCTGCTTTCAAATCGCATTACGCCGAAGGCATGAGGTTATGCCCAAAGCGCATTTCACAGCGGCTTGATTGATCTATAGATTATAAAAATCGATCGAGTAAGACTTAAAAGATATAAAACCGTTGCCACGAGACCGCACCTGCGGATCGGCCCTGACATGCCCCAAGCGGGCATCTGGAGACCCCCGTGCGTTACTTCAAGCAACTGGCCGTCACTGTGCTGGCCACCACCTTCAGCCTTGCCGCCGCCGCCCAGACCTTGGTCGTAGGCGACCAGAGTTACAACGCCCGCGCGGTGATGGAAGCGGCCGGGGTACTCGACAACCTGCCTTATGAGCTGGAGTGGAAGCAGTTCACCGCAGGCTCCCCCGTGGCCGAGGCGCTCAACGTCGGCAGCCTTGACATTGGCCTTCTGGGCGATGCACCGCCCTTGTTTTTGGGCGCCTTGGGCGCGCCGATCAAGGTGATCGCGGTCAGCCGCCAGAACCTCGAAGGGGTGGCGATTCTGGCGCGCAAGGATTCGTCGATACACAGCCTGCAAGACCTGCGTGGCAAGCGCGCGGCGATCTGGAAGGGTTCGTGGAGCCAGCAACTGTTGTTCAGCGCCTTGGACAAGGCCGGCGTACCGCGTGATGCATTGGAGCTGCGTTACCTCAGCGCGCTGGACGCTTCCCACGCCCTGGATGGCGGCTCGGTGGACGTGATCGCCACCTGGGAGCCCTACGTTACCCAGCAAGAACGCCAGGGCGCCCGCGTACTGGCCACTGCCGAAGGCGTAATACCGGCGCAGAGTTTCGTGGTGGCCAACGCCAAAGCGGTGGACGCCAAGCGCACGCAGATCGCCGACTTTCTGCAACGGCTGAAAAAAGCCCGCGACTGGACCCTGAGCGACCCGGCCCACACCGAGGCCTACGCCGACGCCTGGGCCAAGCGCACCCGCGCCGACCGCGACATCGCCCGCGCCTGGTTCGCCCGTGCGCGCACTGACCTTGCGCCGCTGAACCCGCAGGTGATCGTCGACGCGCAGAAAACTGTGGACTTCTTCGCCGGGCTCGGGCTGATCCAGACGTATCCGGCCAGCAGCTTGTTCGATACCTCGTTTGGTGCGGCTATCGAGCAGCCGGCTGTCAGCCAGCACTGAAGCTCTGCGCTGGCTTCTTCGCGGGCAAGCCCGCTCCCATAGGCAAGCGCAGATCCCTGTGGGAGCGGGCTTGCCCGCGAAGGCCTCCCCTTGATTGCAAAGGACTCCCCCCATGACCCAACGCAAAATCAAACTCGGCGCCCTGACCATGGGCTGCGGCGGCCCCGGCCGGCACAACCTGTGGCTGGACCCCGAACTGCCGGCGGACGCCAGCGTCAACATCGACTGGTACATCGACATCGCCCGCCAGGCCGAGGCTGCGCTGTTCGACCTGATGTTCATCGTCGACAGCCAGTTCATCACCCCTGGCTCCCCCTCGCACTACCTCAACCGCCTGGAGCCGCTGACCCTGCTGTCGGCCCTGGCCGTGAGCACCCGCCATATCGGCCTGGTCGGCACCCTCACCACCTCCTACAACGCCCCGTACAACGTCGCCCGCCGGCTCGCTTCGCTGGACCTGATCAGCAAGGGCCGCGCCGGCTGGAACGTGGTCACCAGTGGTGATGCCGGCACCGCCGGCAACTACGGGCTGGACGAACACTACGACTACGACACCCGCTACGCCCGGGCTCAGGAGCATGTGCAAGTGGTACAGGGGCTATGGCACTCCTACGAGGACGACGCCTTCCCCCGTGACCGCGCTAGCGGCCGCTTTCTCGACCCCGCCAAGCTGCACGGGCTGAACCACAAGGGCGAGCACTTTTCGGTGGTGGGGCCGCTGAACATCCAGCGCTCGCCCCAGGGCCAGCCTGTGATCTTCCAGGCCGGCGACTCCGAGCAGGGTCGCGACCTGGGTGCGGCCACCGCCGATGTGGTGTTCACGCATGCCGCCAGCATCGAGCAGGGCCAGGCGTTCTACCGTGACGTCAAGGGCCGCGCGGCACGCCTGGGGCGTGATCCGGAGCAGTTGCTTGTGCTGCCGGGCGCGGAGATCTACGTGGGGGATACTGACGAGCACGCCCGTGAGATCGAACGGCACTATCACCAGGCCGATCACAGCTTCGAGCTGGCGCTCAAGGAGTTCGGGCGCAATTTCGGCTGGCACGACTTCAGCCAGTACGAGCTTGACGCCCCATTCCCGCAAGAGAGCCTGGAGTATGCCCGCAGCAGCTTCTTCACCAATGCCAAGCGCATCGCCGACCAGGCGCGGGACAAAGGCTTTAGCCTGCGCCAGGCGGTGGAATTCGGTCGCCAGTTGCGTCCCGGCGCGTTCGTAGGTTCCGCGCAGACGGTAGCGGCGAAGATGGCCGAATGGTTCGAGGCGCGGGCTTTGGATGGGTTCAACATTTATATAGGGCATCCGGGGCAGTTCCGTCGCTTTACCGAGGAGGTGGTGCCGCTGTTGCAGGAGCGTGGGGTGTATCGCACGGCGTATGAAGGCAGCACCTTGCGCGAGAGCCTGGGGCTGTCGATTCCGCGTTTTAGCCGGTAGATCGCCGGGGCTGCAACGCAGCCCCCCTTTTCAGAAGTTGTATGTCACCCGCCCAAAGTAATACCCCCCGGTAAACCCATACGGCGAGTACACCCCATACCCCTTGACCATGGTCTTGCTGCTCGGTGCCTGGCGCTCGGGGTACACATCGAACAGGTTACGTGCGCCCACCGCCAGCTCCAGGTCCTTGGTCAGCTGGTAGCCCACGTCCAGGTCGGTGATCCAGCGCGCTTTGTACTCGCGGTCCAGCGAGCGATCATTGGCGGCGTTGACCTCGCGCCACGAGCCATAGCGCGTCAGCCCCAGGTTGACCCGGTAGCGGTCCAGCCGCCAGTTGCCGCCCAGGATCAGCTTGGTGTGCGGCTGCACCTCGGTGAGCAGGTTGCGGGCCTGGCGGTCCATCAGCGTGTAGGGGGCACCGAGAATGTTCACGCTTTGCTTGTAATCGAGGATCTCGGTGTCGTTCCAGTTGAACGCTGCGGTCCACTTCACGGTGCCGGCGCTGCCTAGATCCTGGTCGTAGCTGCCCACCAGGTCCAGGCCCTTGGTGCGGGTGTCGGCGCCGTTGGTGAAGTACTGCCCGCCGGAGGTCGAGTCGATGCCGTTGTCCAGCAATGCCTGAGTGACTTCCGGGCCGAGCAGGGTGCCGGTGAGGGTGATGCGGTCGCGCACGTTGACCAGGTAGGCATCGGCGGTGAAGGCCAGGCGGTCGCTGGGTTGCCAGGTCAGGCCGAGGCTGTAGTTGGTGGATTTTTCAGGTTTGAGCGCTTCGGCTCCTAACGCCTTGGCCGCCGCCGAGTCCACCGGCAGTACGCCGTAGTTGATCGACTGATACACGCCATTGACCACACCATAGGTGGTGGAGCGCGCGCTGAACAGGCTGTTGGCCAGTGATGGTGCACGGAAGCCGTTGCTCACCGTAGCCCGCAGTGCCAGTTCCGGGGTGAACTCGTAGCGGGTGGTGAGCTTGCCGCTGCGGGTGGCGCCGATGCCACGGTCGTAGTGCTCGTAGCGCACCGCTGCGCCCCAGTACCACTGCGGCAACGGGTTGAAGCCCACATCCAGGAAGCCGGCGTAGCTGTTGCGGCTCGCGCTGGTAGCCTCGGCCGGTGAGATGCCGTTGGTCACCTGGGCGCCGGAGGCGGCGCAGTTGCCTGGGGTGGGGCAGTAACCGCCGTCGGCCCAACTGGCCCAGTCGCCGGCTTGCACCTGATACGTATCGCGGCGCTGTTCAAGGCCCCACGAGAAGTCCAGCGGCTTGCTCAGCCTCACCTCGAAGCTGCGGTGCAGGTCGAGGTTGCTGGTCAGTTGCGAGCTGACCCAGGTGCCGGACTCGAAGTGGTTGGGCGTCGCCTCGCCCAGCGAAGGGTTTTGGTTATTCCAGGTGCCTTGGGCGGCTTCGTTGCGCCCGTAGGTGCTCGACAGGTCCCAGTCCCATTCGCCGGCCAGGCCCTTGGCACCGAACGCTGCCTGGTAGTCGTGCTCTTCGATGTACCAGGTGGGCGTGTAGCCGGACGGGCGCCCATTGGGCCCGGTGGTGATGGTGTTGGCGATGGTCGGCAGACGGAAATTCTGGCCCTGCTCGGCCTTGCGGTACGACCAGGTGCTGAACGAATACAGGGTCAGGTCGTCTTGCAGGGGCAGTTCGGCGTTGTAGCCCAGGGTCAGCAGGTTGATCTTCGGCGTGCCGTAGCCGCCGTAGGTGACCTTGCCGGCGCGGTCCAGCGCTTCGGCCTGGCTGTAGCCGTTGGCACTGGCCTTGTTGTCGTCGTTCTGGCTGCGCGCATCCATCGCCAGCTGCAGGATGCCGTCACGGCCGATCTCGAAACCCTTGTTCAGGCTTTGCTGCACGGTCTGCTTCTTGCCGTCGTAGCCCTGGCCGGCAGTCGTCACAGCGGTACCGCTGGTATCGGCCTTGAGGATCACGTTGATCACCCCGGCGATGGCGTCCGAGCCATACTGCGCGGCGGCGCCGTCGCGCAGCACCTCCACATGGTCGATGGCGCTGATGGGGATCAGGTCCAGGTCGCTGGGCGCAGCACCGGCGTTGATGCCGCTGATGTTCAGGGTGGCGCTGGTGTGGCGGCGCTTGCCGTTGACCAGCACCAGCACCTGGGCGGCATTGAGCCCGCGCAGGTTTGGCGCGCGGGCCATGCCGCTGGCGTCCCAGCCGGTCTTTTCCGGCAGGGTGAGCGAGGGCACGCTGGCGCTCAGGGCTTCCATCAGGCCGGGCTTGCCGGTCTCCTGCAATTGCTTGGCGCTGATCACGTCGATCGGCACGGGGCTTGTGGTGACGGTGCGCTTCTCGGCGCCACGGTTGCCGGTGACGATCACCGTGCCCAGGGCCTGGGCACTGGGTTCATCGGCCAGTGTCGGGGTAGTTTGCAGCCCCGCGGCGAGGGCCATGGGGAGTAACGAGGCAGAGGTAAAGACTTGCTTCATGCACGCAGTTCCTTGTTGGGCGGGGTGGCGCGCTTAGGGCGCCTTGGCCGCGATCGCGTCGATTTCCACCAGCGCGCCCGGCAACGGCAGGGCCACCACTTGCAAGGCGGTGCGGGTCGGGGTGCGGGGTTGATCGGCGGTGGCGAAGAACTCGGTGTAGGCCGCTTGCAGTCCGGCGAAATCGAGGTTGCCGCCATTGGCCGGATCGCCCACCAGGAACACCCGCAACTGGACGATGTCGCCCAGGTCCAGGCCTTGGCTCTGCAAGGCTGCGCGCAGTTTCTTCAGCACCGACCGGGCTTGTGTTTCGGTATTACCCAGGGCCGCGACGCTGCCCTTGGGCGCCTTGGGGTCTGCTACATCCGGCAGGGTGCCGCTGATGAAGGTCAGCTGACTGCCGGCCGGCACCGTGACCAGTTGCGAGATGGGGAAGTTCGAGCCAGGTGGCGCGACGCGCTTGATGCCGTCGGCGTGGGCGTTGAGGGTCAGGGACATGAGCACTCCGGCAAGTAGAAGAAGACGAGGCATGGGTAGAATTCCTGCAGGGTCAGGCGGCAGCGCCGCGGGTGGTCTGGCTGGCGTGTCGGGCGATCAGGCTGACCACGCGGCGGGCGGATTCGGCGGCGCTGTTCTGCCAGATGCCCACCCCGCCATGGGCCAGGGCGTCACTGGCCAGCCAGGTGCGGCCCTGGGGCTGGTTGAGCCGGTCGTAGCCGGGCTGGGCGACTTCGTCGTGGACGATCCACGGCGCCTCGCTGAAGGGGATCTTCGACCAGTTCACCACCACCGGCCGGCCGAGTTTCTGGCTGTGACCGGGGTGCAGCGATTCCACCGCCTGGCGCGACGAGGCAATCTGCGCGGCCAATGGCTTGGCGGCGAACTGCTGGGCCACGCCACCGGTGTTGTAGGTGGCCACCAGCACGCCTTGGGCGCTGTTGAGACGATCACTGGGGTACCACAGGGTGCGCGCCTCGTGGTTGATGTAGCTGAGGCCGCCGTAGATCTGAAAATCCGTTTCCCAGAACCGCGGCGACTGCCAGGCCACCTTGTTGGCCTTGTCGCCTTCGGCGCTGGCGATGGCTTGCTTGAACGGCGCGTCGAAGTTGTTCGGCAACTTGGCCAGCAGCGGCAAGGGCAGGGTGACGATGGCGTAGTCGGCCTGTTCGACGTGCTGCTGGCCGCTCTTGCGATCACGCCACACTACCTTGGCGCCGGTGTCGCCGGTTTCGACCCCGAGCACCTCGGCGCCCAGGCGTACGCTGTCCTGGACCTGGCGGTAGAAGGCCTTGGGGATCTGGTCCATGCCGCCCACTGGCTGGAACATGGTCGAGGAAAACTCGGGGATCTCGTCGAACACCAGCGGCAGTAGCAGGTTGCTGTCCAGCAACTGATCGAGCGGCACGGGTTGGCGCTGGATCGGCGTCTGGTCGCCGGCGCCGGCGAAGCGGGTGTAGCCGGCGCGCACCGAGCCGCGGTACTGCTGTTGGCTGTCGAGGTCACCGTAGACCTTGAGGAAGTCCAGCAGCGCCTTGCGCTGGCCACTGCTGAGTTCGGCATCCAGGCTGTTGCGGCTGACGCTGCGCGCCAGCAGTTCGCTGAAATGCCCACGGGTGTCGTTGACCGCCTGGCGCAGCAGCAGCGGTGGACGGGCAAGGTCGGGTTGGGCCAGGGCGTTGCGGCTGCTGTTGACCAGCACCTGCAACTCTACGCCCAGTTCGCGGCAGTAACCCAGGATGGTCAGGTGATGGCTGGGCAGGCGCGCGGCGCCGGCGTTGAAGAACTGGCCCTGGTCGAACTCCACGCGCTGCGTGGTGCCGTCGTTGTGTTCGATACGGTCGCCCTGGCGCAGGGTCCAGACCCGGCCGCCGACCCGCTCGCGGGCCTCCAGCACGGTCACATTGAAGCCTGCCTTGCGCAGCTCGTAGGCCGACACCAGTCCGGAAATACCGGCGCCGACAATCAGCACGCGCTTGCCGTTGCCACCGTTGGCGGCCAGTTGCAGGGGTTCGAAGGTGGCGGCCAGGGCGTTCTGCCCCAGCGCGCCCAGTGCCGCCGAATAGCCGCCGATGGCGGCGAGGCGGGCGATCAGATCTCTACGGGACAATCCCATGTCGCGGTCTCCGAGAAGTTGGGTTCGGATGTGCGCAACAGGGCAGGCGGACGCATGGCGAGGCCCGACGACGGTTGGCACGAATCCATTTGCCTCCGCCAGGTCGGGGTCGGTTTACAGAACTTAATGATCTTTGCGTGGGTTGGGAAAGGCTTTTTTGTTCTAAGTTAATTATGTAATTTAATGATTATGTTTGTTTTACTAAATGCGTGATTTGTATTTTGTGATGTGTTGTTCATTCATTTGGCGGCAACATGAAAAGGCCCCTTCGCGGGGCAAACCCGCTCCCACGATGCACAACGGTCGTGCTTTCGTGGAAGCGGGTTTGCCCCGCGAAGGGGCCGTTGCCGTTATGAAGATCTAAGCCGTACGCGCGCTACGCTCACCTTCCCGCAGCGCAACCAGCGCCTTGATCCGCGGAATCAACGCCTGCCCATACTCCACCGCATCGCGCAACTGATCGAACCCCCGGAACAAGAAGGTACTCACCCCCAGCTCGTAATACGCGTGCGCAGCCTCGGCCACCTGGTCCGGCGTGCCCACCAGCGAGGTGGAGTTGCCCGCACCGCCGCCGAGCGCGGCGATCTCGGTCCACAGCCGGGTGTCGTGCACCTTGCCGGCCAGCTGCACCAGCCGTTCGGAACCCACGTTGCTCTTGCCGAAGTTCTTCTCGCGGCGGTTGCCCTGGCGGATGCCGATACGCTGCTTGGCGTCGGCCAGAATGCGCTCGGCGCGGGCCCAGGCTTCGTCCTCGGTGGCGCCGAGGATCGGGCGCAGCGACAGGCTGAAGCGGATGTGCTTCTCGCGCCCGTAGCGGGCGGCGGCCTTGCGGACCTTGGCAATCCGCTCGCGCACCTGCTCCAGCGGCTCGCCCCACATCATGTACACGTCGGCGTGCTTGGCGGCGACCTCCACGGCGGCGTCGGAGGCGCCGGAGAAGTAGATCGGCAGCTTGCCCACCGGTTTGACCAGGGTCAGGTTGTCTTCCACCCGGTAATGTTTACCCTGGTGGTCGAAGGGTTCGGTGCGGGTCCAGGTGTTGCGCAGCACCTCCAGGTACTCGTCGGTGCGTGCGTAGCGGGCGTCCTTGTCGAGAAAGTCGCCATCGCGCTGCAGGTCGCCGCTGTCGCCGCCGGTGATGACGTTGATCGAGGCGCGGCCACGGCTGAGCTGGTCGAGGGTGGCGAACTGGCGGGCGGCGAAGGTCGGTGCCTGGAAGCCTGGGCGGTGGGCCACCAGCAGGCCGATGCGCTCGGTCAGCGCGGCCACGTAGCTGGCCAGGATCATCGAGTCCGGCGCGCTGGTGTTGACTGCCAGCAGCGCCTTGTCGAAACCGCCGTATTCCTGGGCCTGGGAGAACGCCTTGATGAATTCCAGGTCTACCAGCGGGCCGCGCGGGGCCTGGGATTCGCTGCCTTCCTGGGGGCCGATGAGGCCGACGAATTCGAGAGTCATGGAGCAAAATTCCTTTTCTGGGGGTATGGGCGGGCTGGGGCAGCAAAGCAGCCCTGGCGGTCTCAAGCCACTGCGCTTTGTTCGCGGCGCAAGGTATTGCGGTTGGCCGGCACATCCAGCCCGAAGTTGGCGCGCAGGGTGTCGCCTGCGTACTCGCCGCGTACCAGCCCGCGCGCCTGCAACAGCGGTACCACCAGCTCGGTGAAGTACTGCAGGCCATCGGGCAGCAGCTGGTTGATGATGAAACCGTCGGCGGCGCCGTGCTCGAACCAGTCCTGCAGGGCGTTGGCCACTTGCTCGGGGGTACCGACGAAGTCGCGGCGCGGGCGCGAGAAGCGCAGGGCCAGTTCGCGCAGGGTCAGTTGCTCGTCCCGGGCCAACTGCTTGAGCTGGTCGGCGGTGCCTTTGTGGCTGTTGTCGCCCAGGGTGCCCAGGTCGGGGAAGGGCGCGTCCAGCGCGTGCTGGCTGAAGTCGTAGTCGTTGAACGGGCGGCCCAGGGCGACGATGGCATCCTCGATGCTCACCAGCTCCACGGCCTGCTGGTAGCGGTGTTGTACTTCCTCCTCGTCACGCCCGACGATGGGGCGGATGCCCGGCAGGATAAACAGCTGCTCAGGGTCGCGGCCATGCTTGGCAGCGCGCTGCTTGAGGTCCTGGTAGTAGGCGCGGGCGTCACTGAACGACTCGGGGCTGACGAAGATCGCATCGGCGTTCTGGGCGGCGAAGTTACGTCCGTCCTCGGACACTCCGGCCTGGAAGATCAGCGGCTGGCCCTGGGGCGAGCGCTGGATGTTCAGCGGGCCTTTGACCTTGAAGAACTCGCCCTGGTGGCCGAGGGTGTGCAGTTTGTCCGGGGCGAAAAACTCGCCGGTGTGTTTGTTGCGGGTGAAGGCATCGTCCTCCCACGAATCCCACAGGCCCTTGACCACCTCGACGTGCTCGCGGGCGATGCGGTAGCGCACGGCATGCGGCGGGTGCTCGGCCTTACCGAAGTTGTCGGCAGTGCCTGATAACCACGAGGTGACAACGTTCCAGCCGGCGCGCCCGCCGCTGATCAGGTCCAGCGAGGCGAACTGGCGTGCGACCTGGAACGGCTCGGTGTAGCTGACCGTGACCGTGGCCACCAGACCGATGTGCGAGGTGACTGCGGCCAGGGCCGAAAGAATGGTCAACGGCTCGAAGCGGTTGAGGTAGTGGGGGCTGGAGCGGGCGTGGATGTGCAGGCTGTCGGCGATGAAGGCGAAGTCGAATTTGGCGGCCTCGGCCAGCTGCGCCTGCTGCTTGTAGAAGCCGAAGTTGACACTGGCATCGGCCAGCGCCTCGGGGTGTCGCCATTCGCCCCAGCCGTGGCCGACACCGTGGATCATCGCGCCGAGTTTGATTTGTCGCTTGCTCATGGGGAGTCCTTCTGCAATCAGGTGATGGAGGCCTCCGCCGGGTGTGGGGTCGGACTGGTAAAGGGGACGTTAGCGTGGAGGGGAGGGGGTTGTGAAAGGCTTTGTGGTTCTAAGCTAATTATGCATAAGTATTATTTGAGACATTAAATAATATGCATTGTTTTTTGTTTCTGCCTGATCCTGTCGCAGGCTTCGCCAGCTCCCATAGTGTCCGGTGTGAACCTTGTGGGAGCTTGCGACAGGGCCGTCAAGGCAAATCAGGGGATCCGCCTTTACACCGCCACCGGCAACACACTGCGCGAATGCCCCGGGATCGCCGCAATCAACTCCCGGGTATAGGCACTGGCCGGCCGGCTGAACACCTCCAGCGCCGGCCCTTGCTCCACCACCTGCCCGCGCCGCAGCACCAGCACCTGATCGGCCATGCTGGCCACCACCGCCAGATCATGGGACACCAGCACATAGGCGATCCCCAGCTCGCGCTGCAACTCATCGAGCAGCGCGAGGATCTGCGCCTGCACCGACACATCCAGCGCGCTCACCGGCTCGTCCAGCAGCAACACGTGCGGCTCCAGCGCCAGGGCCCGGGCGATCGTCACCCGTTGGCGTTGGCCACCGGACAACTCCCGCGGCAGGCGGTCGAGAAAGTGCACTGGCAACTGCACCCGGGCGATCAATTCACGCGCCTTGCGCTCCAGAGCCTGGCCCTTGAGCACACCAAACGCCACCAGCGGCTCGACGATGCTGTCGAACACCGTGAAGCGCGGATCGAGCGCGGCGAAGGGGTTTTGCTGCACCAGCTGGATACGCCGGCGCAGTGGCCTGAACTGGCGCCAGCTGTAGTGGGTAACGTCCTGGCCTGCAAACTCAACACGGCCCTGGCTGGGCGTCTCCAGCCCCAGGGCGATGCGCAGCGCGGTGCTCTTGCCCGAGCCCGATTCACCGACGATGGCCAGGGTTTGGCCTGCTTTGACCTCCAGGCTCAGGTCGTGCAGGGCAGTGAAGTTGGCGTCCTTGCCCGGCAGCGCAAAGCGCTTGCCGACGTTGCTCAGACGCAGCAGCGGCGTTTCTCCCAGGGCTGTGTTCGGCCGCTGGCGCGGCACGAAGGCGGGCGCAGCGGCGAGCAGGTCGCGGGTGTAGGGCTGTGGCGTGCCCCACAGCACCTGACGCGGCGAGGCGTGCTCCACCAACTCGCCGTGCTTCATCACCAGCAGGCGGTCGGCGCGGTCGCAGGCCATCCCCAGGTCGTGGGTGATGATCAGCAGCGAGATGCCGCGCTCGGCCACCAGCCGTTGCAGGTGGTCGAGAATGCGCCGTTGCACGGTCACATCCAGCGCGCTGGTGGGCTCGTCTGCGATGATCAGGCGCGGATCGCCGGCCAGGGCGATGGCGATCAGCACCCGCTGGCGCATGCCGCCGGACAGCTCGTGGGGGTATTGGCGGGCGCGCAGGGCCGGGTCGTCCAGGCCCACTTGGGTCAGCAGCTCCAGCACATCGGTGTCCAGCCCCGGATAACGCCGGCCGCGGGCCAGCAGCAGGGCTTCGGCGATCTGCCGGCCAATGCGCAGGGTGGGGTTGAGGCTGACCATCGGGTCCTGCGGTACCAGGCCGACGGTACGCCCGCGCAACTGGCGGCGGGCCGGCTCGCTGGCCGTGGCCACATCGACCCCGGCGACCAGCAACTGGCCCTGGTCGATCCGTGCGTTGCCCGGCAGCAGGCCCAGCAGGGCGTTGGCCAGGGTCGACTTGCCCGAGCCTGACTCGCCGACGATGGCCAGGGTTTCGCCCTGGTTCAGGCTGAACGACAGTTGGCGTACGGCTTCGGTACGCTGCCCGGCGAAGTGGTAGCTGACACTGAGGTCGCGGACCTCGATCAACGCAGGCTGGCTCATCGGGCATGCTCCTCGACGCTGCGCGCCAGGTGGTTGAGGCTGAACACCACGGCCACCACGAATAATCCCGGCAACAGGGACACCCACGGGGCGGTGATGAGGAAGTGGCGGCCATTGGCGATCAGTGTGCCCCATTCGGCCGCCGGTGGCGCAGCGCCAAAGCCGAGAAAGCTCAGGCCCGCGGTGGCGAGGATGGCCGCGCCGAAGTCCAGGGTGGCGAGCACCGCCACTGGCCCCCAGGCATTGGGCAGCACATGGCGCAGGAGCGTGCGCGCCCAGCTGGCGCCGCCCAAACGCGCGGCCTCGACATAGGGCAGGGTCTTGATGCGCAGCACCTCGGCGCGGGTGGTGCGGGCAAAGCCGGGGATGATGCCGACGCCCACGGCAATCGCTACCGGCACCGTGCCAAAGCCGATGGCGGTGACGATCGCCAGGGCCAGCAACAGACCGGGCAGGGCCAGCAGCACGTCGATCAGGCGCATCAACGCGGCGTCCACGCGCCCGCCGGCAAAGCCGGCCAGCACGCCCAGGCCCAGGCCGCCGGCCAGGGCGATGGCCACCGCCAGCAGCGCGGCCTGCACGCTCAAGCGTGCGCCGTAGACCACCCGGGTGTACAGGTCGCGGCCCAGCTCGTCGGTGCCGAACCAGTGCACAAGGTTCGGCGCGCTGAGTTTGTCGGCGGGGGAGGTGGCGTAGGGGTCGAAGCTGGTCAGCAGTTGTGGAGCCAGCGCGCTCAGCAGAGCGAACAGCACTACCAGCAAGGCCAGGCTGAAACCGGGGCGGCGCAGCAGCGGGGCCAAGGCCTCGTGCAGGCGTTGCCAGCGCGTGCGGCGTTGCCATTGCTGTGCAGCCGTTGAGGGGACTGGATGATAGAGGCGAGTATCGGAAGTCATATCAGCTCACCTTGGCGGTATGGGTGATGCGTGGGTCGAGGTACGGGTACAGCAGATCGACAATCAGGTTCACCACCACGAAGGCCGCCGCCGACACCGCGACGATGGCCAGCACCACCGGAATGTCCTGGCGTAGCACGGCTTCCTGGGCCAGGCGGCCGACGCCGTTGCGCGAGAAGATGGTCTCCACCAGCACCGCACCGGACACCGTGTTGCCCACCTGCAGGCCAACCAGCGTGAGCAGAGGCAGCGCCGCGTTGCGCAAACCATGCCGGGCCTGCACCTGCGCCCGGCTCAGGCCCTTGGCGAAGGCGGTGGCGATGTACGGCTCCTGCCACACGCCTTGGAAGCCTCGTTGCAGCACCTGGGCGTACACCGCAGCGCTGGGAATGGCCAGTGTCACGGCTGGCAGCACCAGGCTGGCAAAGCCCTGGCTGCCGGTGGCCGGGAACCAGCCCAGACCAAAGGCGAACACCTGGATCAGCAGCAGCCCCATCCAGAACACCGGCACCGAAAAGCCCAGCGACGGCAGGCGGGTCAGCGCGGTCTTGAGCGGGCGCCATTGCAGGTAGGCGGTCAGGTAGGCAAGGCCCACGCCACCCAGCAACGACAGCACGATCGCCAGGCCGGCCAGCGACAGGGTCTGCGGCAGGCGCTCGGCCAGCAGCGCGGTGACCGGCCGGCCCAGCGAAAGTGACTGGCCCAGGTCGCCGTGCACGGCGCGCCAGAGCAGGTCGAAATACTGCTCGAACAGACCCTTGTCCAACCCGTAGTAGGCGCGGGCCTTGGCCAGGTCTTCGGGCGACAGGCCGTCGGCTTCCATGCCGGAGGCGCTGAGCATGATTGCCAGGGTGTCGCCCGGCAGCAGGTAGAGGATGAAATAGCTGATGGTGTAGGCACCCCACAGCACCAGCAGCGCCTGGCCGATGCGGCCGATCAGGTAGCGCTTCATGGCTGGCCGACCTGGATGTCACTGAGGAAGGCGAAGCCTTCGGCGGTCCAGCGGAAGTCCTTGACCCGTGGCGCGGTGGCCGCCTGCCAGACCCGTTCGTACAGCGGGAAGGCTGCCGCCTCGTCCACCAGCAGGTCCTGCAACTGGCCGTAGGCGGCGGCACGCTGCGGGTCGGCGGTGGCGGTGATGCCGCTGTCGAACAGCGCCTGGACCTTGGGCAGGGTGTGCGGCTCGTAGCTGTTGGTGGCCAGCGTTGCGCTGTTGGCGGCGCGCGGGTCGAGGATGGTCTGCAGGATGATCGGGTCGGCGCGGGTCATGTAGGTGGACGTCAGGTCGTAGTTGCCGGAAGTGTTGCCGGCCACCCACTCGGCGCGGGTCAGCACATTGAGCTTGAGGTCGATGCCTACTTTGCGCAGTTGGTCCTGCACCAGCACATCGCCTGCGCTTTCGGCGGGGGTGAGGTTGTAGCGCAGGGTCAGGCGCTGGCCGTTCTTCTGCCGGTAGCCGTCCTCGCCCTTGTGCCAGCCGGCGGCTTCGAGCAGTTGCTCGGCGCCCTTGGGGTCGTAGGCCAGCTTGTCGGCCTGGGCCTTGAAGTACGGCGTGGTCACGTCGTACACCCCGCTGACCACCGGAAACTCGGCGTTGTACACGGTGTGCGCGTAGCTGGTGCGGTCGATGGCTTTCTGCAGGGCAAGACGCACCTGGCGGTCGCCCAGCAGGCGGTTGTTGCGGGTATTGGGGTAGAGGTTGAGCGCAGGCCCCGGCAGCGACCGGCTCTGGATGGTCGCGCCCTTGGACTGGAACAGCTTGAGGTCGACCTCCGAGAACGGGTTGCGCGGCCACAGGATGTCGGCTTTGCCTTGCAGGAACAGGCCGTTGCGCACGCTTTCTTCGGGAATGTAGCTGACCTCGACGGTGTCCAGGTGGGCAGCGCCCTGGTTGCGCACGTTGGCCGAAGCCCAGGCGTAGTCCGCGCGTTTGACCAGCTTGGCGCCGACTTCCGGCGTGTAGTGTTCGAGCACGAACGGGCCGGTGCCGATGATCTTGCCCAGCGAGCGTTCCTGGGCGGTCAGCTTGTACGAGGCCGGGGCGAGGATCGCCAGGTTGGTGGTCGAGGTGGCTTGCAGGAAGCCTGCATTGGGCTTGGACAGCACCAGGCGCACGGTGAAGTCGTCAATCACTTCGGCGTGATCGTAACCGGCCAGGTAGGTGGCGCCGAAGGTGGCGGGGAGTTGCGTGGCGAAGGCCTTGTTGCTGTCGAAGGCTGTCTTCACGGCGTGTGCGTCGAAGCGCTCGCCGTTGCTGAACGTGACGTCCTGGCGCAGGTGGAAGGTGTAGCTCAGTGCATCGCTGCCGATCTCCCAGCTTTTGGCCAGCCACGGGATGATGCGTCCGGTGTCCGGGTCCTGGTCGGTGAGCGACTCGGCGACGTTGCGCAGCAGCACGCGGTGTTCCAGCCAGTAGACCTGGAACGGGTCGACGCTGACCAGGGTGGTGTTGTCGCCCCAGAAGGCGATGTTGAGGGTCTTGCTGGCGGCGGTGTTGTCGGCGGGGGAGCAGCCGGACAAGACCAGGGCCAGGGAACTGATGGCGAAAAGGCGGTGCAGTGAGGGCATGGGGTGATCCTTGATCAAGATGGAGTTCGCCAGTACCGGCCCTTTCGCGGGCCTGCCCGCGAAGGGGCCAGTACTGGCAGCAGATGCCTTCAGTCAGTCCTGATAGTCCCGCCCCTCCCGATCCAGCTGGCGAATCAGCGCATCCCAATGCCGCTGGATCCCCTCACCCTGGCCGTCGGAAAACCGCTTGGACTGCTCATGCACCTTGGCAATCGCCGCCGGCGCCGCATGCAGCAGCTGATCATTGCCCCCAGCCTGGGCCGCCACCTGGATATTGCACGCCCGCTCCAGCCCGTGCAGCTCGCGGAAGGCATGCTCCACGCTGACACCGCCCGTGAGCAGCCCGTGGTTGCGCAGAATCAGGATGTTGCTCGCGCCCAGGTTGGCCACCAACCGCTCTTGCTCGTCCAGGTCCAGCGCCACGCCTTCGTAGTCGTGGTACACCACGCGGCTGTAGTAGGCCAGGGCGTGCTGGGAGATCGGCAGCAGGCCATCGCGCTGGGCCGACACCGCCGCGCCGTCGCGGGTGTGGGTGTGCAGTACCGCCTTGAGGTCGGGGCGGGCACGGTGGATGGCGCTGTGGATCACGTAGCCGGCCTGGTTGATGCCCAGCCCCAGCGGGTCGTCGATGATCGTGCCGTCGACATCCACCTTGACCAGGTTGGAGGCGGTGATTTCATCGAACAGCAAGCCGAAGGCGTTGATCAGAAAATGCTCCTCCGGCCCCGGTACGCGGGCCGAGAAGTGCGTGTAGATATGGTCAGTCCAGCGAAACAGCGCGGCCAGGCGGTAGGCGGCGGCCAGCTTGACGCGTACTTCCCATTCCTCGGCGCTGACCCGTTGGCGAACGCTCTGGGCGGTATTGCTGGTGACGGCAGACAGTGAAGTCATGGTGTGTTCTCCGGTGGTCAGTAGCCGCGCGCGGTATCGACCAGGTTGGCCAGGGGCGCCTGCTCGCGGTAGCGGTGGAAGTTGGCGATGAAGGCGTCGAGGAAGGCCGGGTAACCGTCCTCGGAAATAGCCGAGGTGTGGGGTGACAGGAACACCCGTGGGTGGTGGTACAGCGCATGGCCCGCCGGCAGCGGCTCGGGCTCGGTGACATCGAGACTGGCGCGGGCGATCAGGCCGCTGTCCAGCGCGTCGAGCAGCGCCTCCTGATCGAGCAAGCCGCCCCGGGCGATGTTGATCAGGTGCAACCCGGGGCGGGCATGGGCCAGCACCTGGCGGTCGATCAGCCCGCGGGTGGCGGGGGTCAGCGGGGCGGCCAGCACCAGGTGGTCGCTGTCAGCGAACAGCTCACGCAGATCGGCGGCACGCTCCACGCCGGGAATCTCGGCGATGGGGTGGCCGGGGCGGCTCAGGGCCAGCACTCGCAGGCCGAGGGCCTGCGCCTTGCGCGCCAGGCTCTGGCCGATGCTGCCAAAGCCGAGAATGCCCAGGGTGCGGCCACGTACCGGGGCCAGTGGGGTCAGGCGCCAGTCGGCGTCCTTGACCCACAGCTCCGGCAGTTGCTTGGCGGCGGCGAACACCAGGGCCAGGGCGAACTCGGCCACGTGCTCGGCGTTGGCGCCCTTGCCGCTGGTGACCGGCGGGCCCTGGAACACCCAGTCGGGGTAGAAGTCGATGCCTGAGGACACCAGTTGTACCCACTTCAGGTTCCACGGCCAGCCCGGCGGCGGGGTGTCGACCCGCTGTCCGCGGATGTTCACCGGGCGCAGGATGAAAATATCGGCGGGCACATCGACGTGTAACTGGCCGAAGGGGATATCGATTACCTCATGGTCCACCAGTCGCTCGCGCAAGACTTGGTTGGCCTGGGTGTCCAACTGGCTGGCGATGATCGAACGGCTCATGCTGCGACCTCCGTCAGCGCGTTGCGGCCGACCTGGCCGAACACCACATCGTCCTGGGGCGTGTGAATGCGGCTGCACAGCACGTCGCGGTAATGCCGCTCCAGTGGGTTGCGCCGCGACAGCCCTGGGTTGCCGGCGGCCTCGATGGCCAGCTCGACGGCCTGGATGGCGTTGGCGCTGACCAGGTGCTTGATCTGCCCGGCATGACTTGGGGCGATGTGCCCGGCAGCGGCCGAATCGAGCAGGCTCTGATTGGCGAACAGCAGGGTGTCGATGCGCCCGAGCACGTCCTGGAAGCGCGGTAGGCTGGCCAGTGGCGCGCCGAGGTTGGACGGCGTGCGCTCGTTGAGAAAGCGCGCCAGCCAGTCCCGCGCGGCGCGGGCCACGCCGTCGTACACCGCCGGCAGCAGCACGGCCATCCACAGCAGCCCCTCGCCATCAAGTTCGGCGCGCGGTGCGCTGGCGGGACTGACACTGACGGCGTGGTCGAGGGGGATCAGGACGTCGTCGAAACGCACTTCGTGGCTGCACGTGGCGCGCATGCCCAGGTGGTCCCAGTCGTCGATGATGCGGATGCCGGGGGTATCGCGGTGGACCAGAAAACCACCGACCAGCGGGTCGCTGTCATCGCTGCGGCCCCACACCAGGTACCAGCTCAGGCCATGGCTGCCGGTTGAGTAGATCTTGCGCCCGCTCAGGCGCCAGCCTTCGGCGGTGCGCCTTGCCACGGTGGCCGGCAGCCCGCCACGGGCCGGGGTACCCAGCTCGGGCTCGACACGCAGGGCATTGATCAGGGCTCCGTGGCGCACGGCGTCGTCGGCCACGCGCTGGCGCAGGTGGGCGGGCCAGCGGGTGTCGTCCTGCAGGCGAAAGTGTTGCAGGTACTGCATCACCAGGATCAGCGCGGTGGCCGGGTCACCCTTGCCGACCGCGCCGATCACCCGGCGCGCGGTGGCCAGGTCCGCGCCGCCGCCGCCGAGGGCGCGGGGTACGGTGAGGCCCAGCAGGCCGTGGCGCTGGAGCAGGTCGAAGTTGTCTTTGGGAAACTGCGCGCTGCGATCGTAGCGCTCGGCGTTGGCCGCTAGGGCCTCGGTGAGTTCGGCCAGGGCGCTGTCGGAAGGGTGACTCATGGGGGTTCATCCCTGAATGACGGTGTGTGACTAAGACCGTATTCGTATGAATGAGCTCTGTAAAAGTCTTTTTTGTTCTATGCTAATTATCAGTTTATGGAATTTATATTTTTACTAATTATGCGTAATTTGCATTTAGAGGGGCGTGGCGGGCTTCCCCGCGATGGCGATGTCAGCGTTGTACCGCTATCGCGGGGCAAGGCGTCACGCTTTCACCCTAACAACCGATGTCCCGCCACCTCACCAAACAGCTCCACCGGCTCCTGCAAGTTCCCCAGATAGCGCGGATGGAACAGCCACAGATCCACCTGCGGCTTGAAGTCGCTCACATTCAGGACCTCCAGGGCATCGCGGTGCCGGCTGGCCATCAGCAAGGGCTCGGGCACCAACCCCAGGCCTTGTCCGTTGGCCACCAGCCCCAGTTGCAGCTCGGTGCCGAAGGTCTCCAGGTTGATCGACAGGCTCAGTCCCTGTTCGCTCAGCGCTCGCTGCAAGCCTGCGCGGAAACCGCAGCCATCGGGGTTGAGCACCCAGCCACGGGTGTAGCAGTCGCGCAACTTGTAGTTGCGTTTGCCGGCGCTGCCCTTGGCAGCCACCACCTTGAGCGGCATGCGCGCGATAGACTGGCTGGCGATGCCCTCGGGGAAGATCTTGCCCGGCGGGAACAGCGCGGCGGCGGCGTCCAGCTCGCCGTTTTCCATGCGCGCGATCAGGCTGCTGCCCCAGCCGCTGCTGACCTGGGTGCGCAGTTGCGGGTAGGCCTCGCGGATCTGCGCCAGGGCGTCGAGCAGCACCACATCGCCCAGGGTTTGCGGCACGCCCAGGCGCAGGGTGCCGGAGGGGGCGCCGTCGTTGGCCACCAACTCGCGCAGTGAATCGATCTCGCGCAGGATCGCCTTGCACTGCTCGTACACCCGCAGGCCCATGGGGGTTGGCTTGAGCGGCTTGGTGTTGCGGTCGAGCAGGGTCGCGCCGAGGTCTTCCTCGAAGTTCTGCACCCGGCGGGTGATGGCCGGTTGGGTGAGTTGCAGGGCCTCGGCGGCGAGGTTGGTCGACTGGCAACGAATGACCGCCACGAAGGCGTCCATGTCATCGATTTTCATGTTCGGTGCTCACGCAAGAGAACGGAAAAAATAAGGTATTAGCATAATCCTGGTTCTATGTAATGCCATATATTCTTGCAGGAGAGCACCCAGCCCCGCTGGGCTGCGCTATCGCGCAGAGAACTGATTTCGCCAGCGCGCCGCGTACCCTTGGGGAGCGGTTTTCGCCGCGAAGCAGACAACGCGGTGCATGGCACCGGCTACGCCGGTGTTCGCGGCTAAAGCCGCTTCCACAGGTTTTCTGTAAATTTGCATATTAGGTTATTCCTAAAATCACTTTTTGTAATTATGCACTTCTCGCTACAGTCGCAGCTCCCGGGCCGCAAGACGCCGCCCGCCACGACACCGAGGAGCGCCATGTCCATTCGTTCGAAGTTGCTGACCCTTGCCGTCGCTGCGCTGCTGGCCAGCCAGGCTGCCGCCAGCGAGCGCCTGACCCTGCGTATCGGCGACCAGAAAGGCAATATGCGCGCCCAACTGGAGGCCGCCGACGCCCTGCGCGATTTGCCCTATGACATTCACTGGGCTGAGTTTCCCGCCGCCGCACCGCTGGCCGAGGCGCTCAATGCCGGCGCCATCGACGCCGGCATCATCGGCGATGCGCCGCTGTTGTTCGTGCTGGCCTCGGGGGCGCCGGTCAAGGCCATCGCGGTGGACAAATCCGACCCCTATGGCACCGCGCTGCTGGTGCGCCCGGACGCTCAACTGCACAGCGCCGCCGACCTCAAGGGCAAGCGCATCGCCACCGGTCGCGGTTCGATCGGGCATCACCTGGCGCTCAAGGCGTTGGATCAGGTCGGCTTGAGCGAAAAGGACGTGGAGTTTCGCTTTCTTGGCCCGGTGGACGCCAAGATCGCCCTGGCCAACGGTTCGGTGGACGCCTGGTCGACCTGGGAGCCCTACACCGCGCTGGCCGAACTGAGCGGGCAGGGCAGGGTACTGGTGAACGGCCGCGGCCTGTCCAGCGGCAACAGCTTCCTCGCCGCCACCGACAAGGCCCTGGACGAACCTGCCCGACGCGCTGCGCTGCAGGACTACCTCAACCGTCTGGCCGGCGCCCAGGTGTGGGCCAACCAGCACCTGGACACCTACGCCAAGAACCTGGCCGCGATCATCGGCTTCCCCGAGGACGCCGCGCGCCTGCAATTCGAGCGACGCCAGTTGCGCTGGCAGGTGATTGACCCACGCACCGTGGCCGAACAACAGGAAACCGCCGACTTCTACCAGGCCCACGGCCTGATGAACCAACGCCTTGATGTGGCGCCGACCTTCGCCACCGGCTTTACCGTGCCGACCAACGCCAAGCTGGCCGCACAACCCTGACCCGGAGACCCGCCCAATGACCTTCAAACCCCTGCGCCGTGTGGCCCTGGTGCTGCTGGCCAGCGCCTTGCTGCCGAGCTTTGCCAGTGCCGAGCAGACCCTGCGCATCGGCTACCAGAAATCCTCGACCCTGCTGACCCTGCTCAAGGCCCGCGGCACCCTCGAACAACGCCTGCAAGCCGAGGGCATCCGCATTAGCTGGCACGAATTCCCCAGCGGCCTGCCGCTGCTGGAGGCACTGAACCTGGGTAATGTCGACCTGTCGGCGGACGTCGCAGATACCGTGCCGGTGTTCACCCAGGCCGCCGGCGCCAAGCTTACCTACTTTGCCCGGGAAACCCCTTCACCCACGGCCCAGGCGATTCTGGTGCCGGCAGACTCACCGCTCAAGACCCTGGCCGACCTCAAGGGCAAGCGCGTTGCGGTGACCAAGGCCGCAGGCAGCCACTACCTGCTGATCCAGGCCCTGGCCAAGGCCGGGCTGACCTTCAAGGACATCACCCCGGCCTACCTGATTCCCGCCGACGGCCGAGCCGCCTTCGAGAACCACAAGGTCGATGCCTGGGTGACCTGGGACCCGTACGTGGCCAGTGCCCAGCGCCAGCAGAACGCGCGTATCCTGGCCGATGGCAGCGAGCTGGCCAGCTACCAGCGGTACTACCTGGCCGGGAGCGACTATGCCAAGACCCATCCCGAGGTGCTGCAGCAGGTGTACCTGGCTCTGCGCGAGGCAGGTGCCTGGACCAAGGCCAATCCGGCGGAGGCTGCGCGTATTCTCGGCCCATTGTGGGGCAACCTGGACAGCGCCACGGTGCAGCAGGCCAACGCGCGGCGCAGTTATGACGTGCAGCCGGTAAAGCTGGACAACCTGGCTGAGCAGCAGCGTATCGCCGATGCGTTCTATCGCGAGGGGCTGCTGCCAAAGGCGGTGGATGCCAGCTCGGTGAGCCTTTATGAGCCGGCACAGGACTAGCCATTGTTCTTAGGTCAAGCGTCACCGAGCTGAAGACTGTGCGTGGAATTTTTGGGCAGCCTGCGCCTGTGGTCAGAAGTCGTAGGCGATTTTGCTGTACCAGAATCCGCCGCCAGGATGGAAAGGGGGGGATCCGTAGTTGTACTTGTAGGCAGCCTGGGTAATGCCGTTGTTGTCGGGGCGCACGTTGAACAGGTTGGTGCCGCCGATGCTGAGCGTCAGGCTGTCAAAAAACACGTAGGACAGGTCGAGGTCGGTGATCCACTTGGCGCCAAATGAACGGTCATTGGCCGCATTCTGTTGCCAGGTCTCGACCTTGCCGTAGCGGGTGGTTTGCAGGTTGGCGGCGAAGTTTCCAAGTGTCCAGTTCGCGCCCAGTATCCATTTGCTGCGCGGGGTGGCCGCCACCAGCAAACCCTCTGCGGCGTGACCAACGACACTGATGCCCGCATTCTGCAGTGCGGCCGGCGTACCGCGGCTGCCTTCGACGGTCGTCTTGTTGTAGTTGAAGGCCGCGCTCCAGCGCACATCGCCCCAGGCGCCGAACTGGCTGCTGTGATCGGCTACCAGGTCGATGCCACGCGTACGGGTATCGAAGGCGTTGGTGTAGTAACTGACCCAGGTATTGCGTGCCACGCCGACGGATTCGAGGATGTCGCCGATCGCGCCGTTGCCGTTGCTGCGGTCATACAGGTTTTCACTGAGCAGGATGCGGTCGTCGATGTCGATCACATAGGCGTCGGCGGTGAAGCTGGTACGCGCAGCTGGCTGCCAGGTGATACCAAGCCCTGCGTTACGCGATTTCTCTGGTTTCAGATCCGCTGCGCCCAAGGCTTGAGCTACCTGGCTGTCCGGCGTTGCGGTGTAACGCAGGGCGGGTACTGCGTTGCCATTGGCATCAGCCGCCGTACGGTTGTCCGTTACGGTGTAGCCGAGCTGGGTCAGAGAGGGCGCTCGGAAGCCGGAACCCAGGGTACCGCGGACGGCAACCTGGTCAGTAAGCGCGTAGCGGGAGTTCAGCTTGAAGCTGTAGGTGTTTTCCTTGATGTCATCATAATGTTCGGCGCGCCCGGCGAGGCCGATGTACCAACGTTGGGTGAGATCGAAGCCAAGATCCAGGTAGGCTGCAAAGTTGTTGCGTTTCAGATCGGCCTCGTCTTGCGGGCGGATGGCCAGCACGCCTTGGGCGCCCGTTGAAGGTTGGGCACCATTGGCGACATACAGCTGACTGCCCACCGGGAAGGTGTAGGGGCCGACGCTGTAGGCGCGTGGGTCATTCCCGGCAAATGTCCTGAAGCGCTCCCAGCGGTGCTCCAGTCCAACGGACACTTGGGTGGGGACGGACACACCGAAAAGCCCATCGAAGTGGCGCGTGATATCCAGGTTGTTGACCCACTGTTCGAACTGCAAGGTCGCCAGGTCATCCCACTTGGTCGGGGACTGGGGGCCATAGGTCGGGTTGGCAGTCAGGTCGCTGGCATGCTCGATCTTGTTCCGGCCATAGCTGGTGGACAGGTCCCAGTCCCACTCGGCCGCGTTGCCTTTACCCCCGAACAGGATCTGATAGTCGGTGTCCTTGAGGTTGTTCAAGGGGTAGTAGCCATCCGGAAACAGCTCCGGGATCGATGCCCCGCCGTTGGCCGCGCGCAACTGGTTGTTCGCTTCGGTCTTGCGCTCGCCATAGGTGGCATAGGAGTAGAGCTTGAGGTCGTCGGCCAATGGCAGCTCGGCATTGTAGGCCAGATTGAATGCTTTCAGATCCGGGTCGCCGTTCTTGGTGCTCACATGATCCCAGGCGGCTTGGCGATCATCCTCGAAAAACGCACGGACGCTGTCCGGTGACTTCCCGACCCACGTAGCGGTACCGCGTTTGCGGGCATCTGCAGACAGGTGCAGGAAGCCCCCGTCACCCAGCTCGAAACCATGATCGGCAGCGCTCTTGATGGTTTCACCCTGGCCCGAGAACAATTGACCGTAGCTGGCCTCGGCATGACCACCAGAAGCACTGCTCTTGAGGATGATATTGATGACCCCGGCTACTGCGTCCGAGCCGTATTGGGCTGCAGCGCTGTCCTTGAGCACCTCGATATGGTCGACGGCACTGATCGGGATCATGTCGATGTCGACAGCGTTGGCGCCACTGGTATCGATGCTGCCATTGGCGGGGGCAGCGCCGTTATGCCGACGTTTGCCGTTGACCAGTACCAGCGTGTAGGCCGGCCCAAGGCCGCGATTGCTGAGCGGGCGTACTTGCGAGTTGACCCCGGCGATGTTGGTGCCGAAGTTGAACGATGGCAGCAATTTCGATATGGCTTCCGACAGTTCCGCCCGACCGGTCTTGAGCAGTTGCTCGCTGTTGATGATGTCGATGGGCGCTGGGCTGTCGGCGACCGTACGTTGTTGCCCACGCAGGCCAGTGGAAATTACCGAGACGGTGTCGAGCCGAGTCTCCTCCTGCTCGGCTGCCTGCACTGAGAGTTGCGGCAGCGCCAGGCATGCGACGAGTGCTGTCAGCCCTGATCGCAGTGGAAAGGGCGGGCGTTGGTTCATGTTGAGCTTTCCTTGTGTTGGCAAGCGGCAATCAGGGGCCGCGTTTTGTTAAGCCAGCACTGGCCCTTGGTGCGGGTACAGGATGCTTAGTCCCGATACAGTGGGACGTGTTGTATGGTGGGTGGGTTGGCCTGAGCGTGGGGGCGTTGGCATGCAGCGTTGGTCCCTCATCACGGGTGTAGGGGGGCAGATCGCTGCGCCGCTCGCTTTAGCGCCCCAGCGTGATGAGGTGGCCGTGTAAGACCGTATTCTTATATTTTTCCTCTGTAAAAGGCTTTTTCGTTCTAAGCTAATTATTACTACTACTGATTTATCGTTGTTTGAAATATGCAAAATTAGAATTTTAAGCTCCTGGATGGCTAGCCTTCCATTGACCCGCACGATTCAGGGCTGCATCGATATGAATGTAACCCGGCTACGTTGACGGCGCATGGATGGGGACAGACAACAACAAATGGAGAGGTGCGTTATGAGTGGTGTTCTGATTGATGCAAGCCAGGCGACGTTGCTGGTTGTCGATGTGCAGGAAAAGCTGATAGGTGCCATGCATGAGGCCGAGCGCCTCACCGCACGGGTCGAGTGGCTGGTGGCTGCCTGCGCGCGGCTGGCCTTGCCGGTGGTGTTTTCCGAGCAGTATCCCAAGGGTCTCGGCCCGACCCTGGCACGGCTGAGGGAAGCCTGCGCTTCGGCGCCGGTGGTGGAGAAGCTGCATTTTTCGTGCGTACCCGCCGAATGCCTGCCGCAGGCGATGATGCAGCGTGAGCAGGTCATTCTCTGTGGCATCGAATGCCATGTGTGCGTGCTGCAGACCGCGCTCGACCTGCTGGCCAGCGGCAAGCAGGTGTTCGTGGTCGCCGACGCCACGTCGAGCCGCACAGCGGAAAACCACCTCGCGGCGCTCCAGCGCATGGCGGCGGCTGGCGTTCAGGTCGTCACCCGCGAAATGGTCGTGTTCGAACTACTGCGCAGTGCAAGCCACGAACAGTTCCGTGAAATCAGCAAAGCCTTCCTGGCGGGCGAGCAGCCTTAGCTGACCCATGCAGGGTAGCCTGGGTAGTTGTGCTGGCGGCAATCAGAAGCCTTCCAGCACAATCTTGCCGCGCGCTTTTCCACTTTCGATCATGGCGTGGGCGCGCTTGAGGTGCTCGGCGTTGATCGTACCGTAGTGCTCGCCGAGGGTGGTTTTGAGCACACCACTGTCGACCAGTTGCGCAACGCGATCGAGCAGTTGGTGCTGCTTGATCATGTCTTCGGTCTTGTACAAAGAACGCGTGAACATGAGTTCCCAGTGCAGCGACAGTGACTTGCGCTTGAGCGGCATGACATCCAGCTGCGCCGGGTCGTCGATCAACGCAAGCTTGCCTTGTGGGCGAAGCACTTCTACCAGTTGCGGCAGGTAGGTGTCGGTGTGGGTAAGGCTGATCACGTAATCGACCGGGCCCAGCTTGAGCGCCTCCAGCTGAAGCGGGAGCGACTCGGCGTGATCGATCACATGATGGGCGCCCAGTGCCTTTACCCACGCCTGGGTTTCGGGCCTTGACGCTGTGCCGATGACGGTCAGTCGAGTGAGTTTGCTGGCAAGCTGGACCAGGATGGAGCCAACCCCGCCACCGGCACCGACCACCAGAAGGCGCTGGCCTTCGCCACCGTTTTCTTCAACGCCCAGGCGGTCGAACAGCAGCTCCCAGGCGGTAATGGAAGTGAGGGGCAGGGCGGCGGCACTGGCATTGTCCAGGCTGCGAGGCTTGTGCCCGACGATGCGTTCATCCACCACATGCAGCTCGCTGTAGCTACCCGGGCGGTCAATGGCGCCGGCGTAGAAAACTTCATCGCCCGGACGGAACAATGTGACCTCAGGCCCGACCTCGCGGACAACGCCGACAGCGTCCCAGCCCAGCACCTGTGGCTGGTCACCGCCGCGGCTTGCACGGATTTTAGTATCAACCGGGTTGACGGCAATGGCCCTGACTTCGACAAGCAGGTCCCGGGCACCGGGTTTGGGGGTGGGCAGTTCCGCGTCGTACAGCGATTGTGGGGCGTGGATCGGCAAACCGGGTTGGGTGTAAACGACGGCCTTCATTGGCGCTACCTCCAGGGTGGTCGAAAAGTGCATTCAGGCTATGCGATTCGATTTGCTCAAAAAACAGCCTGAATGCAGTAAGACTTTCTCGTTTTCAATGAAAATGAACGGTGCGGCTTGGTTTCATCTTGATCACTAGGCCCTGTAGCGGGGCGCGAGCTGGTTGCTGGACAGTTGGCCGAACAAGGCCTGGCGGCTGGCTTCGTAATGCTCGAACGCTTGCAGGTCGTGTACCGAAGGCAGGGAGATCAGCACACCCTTGTCGAAGTCCTGCAGGGCGCCGTCCACCAGGTCCTCGGCCGACATCACGATGGCAGGGTCGAGGTTTTCGAGCGGCAACCCACCTGTCTGCCAGAGGTCAGTCGCCGTGGCCCCGGGCAGGACAGCCTGGACCTGGACGCCTTTGCCGGCCAGTTCCTTGTCAAGCGCCTGGGTGAACGCGGTGACATAGGCCTTGCTGCCGCCGTAGACGCCGTTAAGCAGTTCCGGTGCCAGGCTGACGATGGACGAAATGTTGATGACCGCGCCTTGTTTGCGCGCCACGAAGCCAGGCACAGCCGCGTAGGTGAGGCGGGTGAGGGCGGTCACGTTGAGGCTGATCATTTCGGCCATGCGCTCGACGTCACTTTCCAGCAGGCCGGTATGGGTACCGATACCCGCGTTGTTCACCAGCAGGCTGATGCTGGCGTCTTCGCGCAGTTTGCGTTCGACCTTGGCGAGGTCGGCTGCGTTGGCCAGGTCGGCCGGGAACACTTCCACGTTCTGGCGGGTTTCGCTGGTTAGCCGGGCGGCCAGTGCGTTAAGGCGTTCGCGGTTGCGTGCTACCAGCACCAGGTCATAGCCACGTCGGGCCAGATGGTCTGCGTAGATCGAGCCGATGCCGGTGGAGGCGCCGGTGATGAGCGCGGTGCCTTTGAATTGCTGCGTCATGGTGATGCTCCTGTGTTTGGGTGTGGAGCCATCATGCAAAATGTATTTTGTGACTTAAATGACGTATATGATACGTTTTCAGGACATCGCAAAGAGGGCTTCAATCATGCACCGGGTTGGCTACCTGATACCCGAAGGCTTCCAGGTCATGTCCCTGGCAACACAAACCGTATTCGAATTCGCCAATATCGTGGCGGGCGAAGCGGTTTACAGGATCGAGAATTTTTCCATCGGGGGTGGCACGGTGCGTTCTTCCCTGGGGATGCATATCGACACGTTGCCATTGAGCGCACCGGGCCTGGCCGACACCTGGATGGTCGCCGGTACGCTGACCCCGCTCACGCCCCCCAGTGAAGAGGTACTCGCCAGCGTGCGTGGATTCGTCGACGGTGCGCGCCGCACCGCAGGCCTTTGTACCGGCTGCTTCATGCTGGCGCAGGCCGGTGTGCTGGATGGCCGGCGCGCCACCACCCACTGGGCTTATGCAAACAAGCTGCGCGAGTTGCACCCGAAGATCGACGTCGAGGAAGACCGGATTTTCATTGTCGATGGGCCGGTATGGACGTCCGCCGGCATGACCGCCGCCCTGGACATGGCGCTGGGCATGGTCGAAAAAGACCTGGGCACCGAGCTGGCAAGGTCGGTGGCGCACAAGATGGTCATGCACCAACGCCGCTCTGGTGGGCAATCCCAGCATTCCGAACTGTTATCGCTTTCGCCCAAGTCGGACCGTATCCAGAGCGCGCTGGATTACGCCCGCAAACACCTCAGCCGCCCGCTAAGTGTGGAGGAACTTGCCGATGTGGTGCACCTGAGCCCGAGGCAATTCACCCGTGTATTCACCGCTGAGACCGGTGAGTCACCCGCCAAGGCCGTTGAGCGCCTGCGGCTGGAGGCAGCCCGTTTGATGATAGAGCAGAGCCGGCATAGCCTGGATGTTGTAGCCAGGGAGACCGGGTTCAGGGACCGCCGGCACCTGCGAGAAGTGTTCATGCGTGGGTTTGGTGTGCCTCCACAGGCTGTGCGCAGGGATGCCAGGAGGTTAGTGTCCATTTGATAGTGGGCGCTAGGGTGGCGGGGTGTTAACACCCTGATGCCGCAAGATAAAAATAGGTGCGTGCCTCACTTGCGGGCCGCCAGGACTCGGCGCACCCGCAGGAGGTGACTGGCAGGCTAACCGGCGTTCAAAGGCTTGGCGTTAGCGGCCTTTCTCATGCTTATGGCTCCCCACAACAGCCCGACTGTTGCTGCAATGAGCGAGCCGGTAAGGATGCCGAGCTTGGCTGCACCCAGTGAACCTGGGTCAACAAAGGCGAGGTTGGCGATAAAGATCGACATGGTGAAACCGATGCCTGCCAGCAAGCCGATCAAGGTAATGCCATGCCAGGTGACACCCTTGGGCAGTGCACACCAACCCAGGCGAACCATCAGCCAGCTGATACCGACGATGCCCAGGGGTTTGCCCAGGACAAGTGCCAGGGTGACAGCGAGCATGACGTGGTATGGCCCTTCGGAGGACAGGTCGACCCCAGACAGCCCGACCCCGGCATTGGCCAGCGCGAACAGGGGCATTATCACGAAGGCGACCCAGGGGTGCAGTGCACTCTGTACCCGCACCACAGGCGGTACCAAGTCACGCTGGGCAAGCCGCAGGCGTTTCAGCGGGTCGATCAGGCTGATGCTGTCTTGCTCTGGCGCTTTTGCACTGCCGAGCAAATCGTTGGAGAACCGCTTGACGGCGTCCACAGGGCGCTCACCCATGGGGGCTGAGCGCACGGGTGTCATGAGCCCAAGCACCACACCCGCCAGTGTGGGGTGGGCGCCGGTCATCAGCACGCCGAGCCAGGTAATGGCGCCCGGAATAACGTACGCATAGGCCGAACCAACGCCGATCTTCTGCAACCCGACAACCAGCAGGATGCCAATGATGGCAACGCCAAAGCCGGTGTAGTCCAGGCCCCCGGAATAGAAAATGGCAATGATCAGCACCGCGATGATGTCGTCGATGATCGCAAGTGCCAGCAAGAAGATACGCACGTTGGACGGGATCGATTTACCGAGCAAGGCGAGCACGCCAACCGCGAAGGCGATGTCGGTGGCCGTGGGGACAGCCCAGCCGTTCTGTTCTTGCGGGGCATGCGCGAACGCCAGGTAAATCA
This sequence comes from Pseudomonas sp. URIL14HWK12:I5, assembly GCF_900176445.1. Taxonomy (NCBI): domain Bacteria; kingdom Pseudomonadati; phylum Pseudomonadota; class Gammaproteobacteria; order Pseudomonadales; family Pseudomonadaceae; genus Pseudomonas; species Pseudomonas sp. URIL14HWK12:I5. The sequence continues at coordinate 102,444 of NZ_FWXQ01000006.1, read as the reverse complement.
GGGCGGGTACAACCACGCCGCCAACGGCTGCCGCCATGGGCAAGGTGGCCTGGCGCAGGCTCGCCAGCGCGCCTTCGTGAATTTCGCGACGGATCTCCATGCCGACCACCAGGAAGAAGATGGTCATGAGGCCGTCATTGATCCAGAAGTGCAGGGATTGCGAGAAGACCATCGACCCCACACCGAACGTTAGCGATGTGTGCCAGAGCGTATCGTAGCTATCCGCGAGGGAAGAGTTTGCCCAGGCGAGTGCAGCCAGGGCGGCTATGAGCAGTACGACACCACTCACGGCCTCGACATGCAGGTAGCGTTCAAGCGTGGCGAACGCGCGACGGGCCAGTTGTTGGGCGAGGGGAATTCGAATTTTTTGCATAGGCACAAGCAACCCCGCAAGGCGGCCCGACCTGCGCTGTTCTTTAACCTGCGTCGCTGCCTCATGCAGCTAGCACCCGGGGGGAGTCTATCATCCAAAACGCGGTTTTGCGGTGATAGATTGTGACGCTCCTTTTCCGCAGCTCAGGATCAGGTGGCGTGCGCCATGGAAAACGGCGGAAGAACAACTGTCACTCAACCCCGCGCTAACTGAAGCAGAAGCAAAGGTTAACGCTTGCCAGGGTTGTCAGGCCAAAAAGAGCGGGGCTGGCACCGACCTCGGCCCACGCCCTTCAGAGCAGAATGTAGTCGCTGAACTGTCGGACACCCGCATGCTCGCCCTTGACCAGATGCACATAGCGGCCTGCCACCAAGTCGACCGGCAGGCAATCGTCGACATCCAGCACAGCGTCGATATGTGGCTTGAGCCAATCTTCTGCCATGCGTTGCTTGCCCAGGCGCTTGGCCTCGGCCTTGTCGACAGCCGCCACCAGCAGGTACCGGTGAGCTTCGCCGAAGACCTGCCGTTCATAACCGCCCAGGTTCAGGAAAAACAAGCGCATGGCGCCGGGGCCGGGGGCTACTTGGCTCAGTTCGACACGGTAGCCATCGACCCCGCCGACTTCCAGCCAGGAGTCGATGTGCAGGCCTTGTGCGCTGCCGAACCAGGCTTCGCGCAGTTGGGGATGGAGCTGCTCCAGGGTGTCGGCCTGGGCGAAGACCACATCGTGGACTTCGATACGGGCTCGAGGGTGGCGACCGCCGAGCATGACGATGTAGAGCATGAGTAATCCTTTGGGGCAGCATCAAGCGCTGTAGTGTGAACACCCTAGCGCTGTTCGCCAAGCGCACAATCGGTCGGCACGGCGCCGTTCAGCACGCGTCATAGCAGCCAAGGAAAGGCAGCGCCTGGCAGGCCGGGATCCTTCAGGATCGATGCACTGCTGGCAATGTCCGGCGCCAGCCAACGGTCCTGGGCATAGGCCGGCACCCGTTCGCGCAACAACCGCCAGGCTACGTGGGTCCCTGCGCCAAAGCGCTGCTCCTTGAGGAACTCGAATGCCTGGGCCGCCAACAGGTATTCGATGGCAAGGATCTGTGTACAGTTTTCCAGGGCGCGGTGCAGCTTCAAGCCTGCGTTGGTGCCCATGCTCAGGTGATCCTCCTGCAGACCAGAGGTGACGTAGTTGTCGACGACTGCCGGTTGTGCGAGCTGACGGTTTTCTGCACACAGTGAAGCAGCCACGTACTGGACAATCATCATGCCCGAGTTCACACCCGGTTGGCTGACCAGGAAAGCCGGCAAGCCGCTGACCAACGGGTTGATCAGGCGATCGAGTCGGCGCTCGGCAATCGCCCCGATTTCGGCCACCGCGATGGCCAGCAAGTCGGCCGCCATGGCCACCGACTGGCCGTGCGGATTCGCCTGGGACACCACCCGATATGACTCGGGTGTACCGAGCAACATGGGGTTGTCGGTCGTGGAGTTGAGTTCGGTTTCGATCTGCCGCGCAGCGTGATCCAGCTGATCGCGCGCGGCGCCATGAACCTGCGGAATCGAGCGAATGCTCAAGGCGTCCTGGGTGCGAATGCCATGGCTATTGGCAATGATTTCGCTGCCGTCGAGCAGGCGACGCAGGTTACTCCCCACGCGCTGCATGCCGGGGTGCGGTTTCATCGCGATGATTTCGGGGTCGAAGGCGTCGAGTTGACCCCGCAGGGCCTCGAAGCTCATGGCGCCGATAACGTCCGCCCATTGGCTCAGGCGCGTGGCGTCGTCCAAAGACAGGCAGCTCAGGCCCGTCATGCAAGGGGTACCGTTGACCAGGCACAGGCCATCCTTGGCGCCCAGTTTGACCGGCGCCAGGCCGACGTCGGCCAAGGCTTGCCGGGCCGGCACGATCTGGCCGCGATAACCGACCTGGCCGACGCCCAGCAAGCTGATGCTGATATGTGCCATGTGGGTCAGATACCCCACAGACCCCTGTTTCGGAACCTGCGGGGTGATGTGCTGGTTAAGCAAGGTCAGCAGCGCCTCGACCACCGTGCGCTGAAGGCCGGAACGGCCCTGGCAGAAATTGATGATCGCTGCGCACATGATCGCGCGGGTCTGTTCGTCTGACAGCGCTGTGCCCACGCCACAGGCATGGCTGAGCAAGGTGTTGTGCGACAGCTGGCTGAGTTGTTCGTCCTGCAATGAGACATTGCACAAGGCGCCAAGCCCGGTGTTGACGCCATAGGCGCGTTCACCGCTGGACACGATGCGCCGGACAATCGCCTGGGCGTTGTCGATCCGCGCCCAGGCCGATGGAGCCAGCTCAAGCTTCGCCCCGTGTCGGGCCACTGCCACCACGTCCTGCCAGCGAACTGGCGCGTCGGCGATGATGATCTTTTCGGCAAGTGACATACACGCGGTTCCTTAAAGCGAAGCTACACGGCGCTGCACGAAACGGTCTACGTATTCGTCCGCAGGCTGGTAGAGGATTTCTTTCGGCGTGCCGACCTGGATCAGGCGACCGTCCTTGAGAATGGCAATCCGGTTGCCGATACGCACCGCCTCGTCCAGGTCGTGCGTGATGAAGACGATGGTCTTGTGCAGGGTCTTTTGCAGTTCCAGCAACTGGTCTTGCATCTCGGCGCGAATGAGCGGGTCAAGGGCACTGAAGGCTTCGTCCATCAGGATGATGTCGGTGTCGGCGGCCAACGCACGGGCCAGGCCGACGCGCTGACGCATGCCGCCTGATAACTGGTGCGGGTACGATTTTTCGTAACCCTTCAGGCCCACGGTGTTGATCCAGTGCAGGGCACGGTCGGTGCACATGGCCTTGCTCTCGCCACGGACTTTCAGCCCGTAAGCGACGTTGTCCAGCACAGTGCGGTGCGGCAACAGGCCGAAGCTCTGGAACACCATGCTGATCTTGTGCCGGCGGAATTCGCGCAGGGCTTGCAGGTCGTATTGCAGAATGTCTTCGCCATCAACCAGGATCTCACCGCTGGTCGGGTCGATCAGACGGTTGAAGTGACGCACCAGGGTTGACTTGCCCGAGCCCGACAGCCCCATGATCACGAAGATTTCACCGCTGCCGATGGACAACGACAGATCGTTGACCCCGACCACGCAGCCGGTTTCGGCCAGGACCTGATCTTTGGTTTTTTTCTGGCGGATCAGTTGCAGGGCATCTTCGGCGCGGGCACCGAATACCTTGAAGACATTTTTGACTTCGATCTTGTTCATAGTCTGCTTGGCGCTCATTTGCCCACCCCATGCCGTGGCCGGCCATAGGCCTGGGTAATGCGGTCGATCACAACCGCCAGAATCACAATGGCCAGGCCCGCTTCAAGGCCGCGGCCCACGTTCAGGGTCTGGATGCCGACCAGGACGTCTTCACCCAGGCCACGGGCACCGATCATCGACGCGATGACCACCATCGACAGGGCCATCATGGTGGTCTGGTTGATACCGGCCATGATGCTCGGCAACGCCAGTGGCAGCTGCACGCCGAACAGTTGTTGCATGCGATTGGCACCGAATGCATTGATCGCCTCCATGACCTCGCCATCCACCTGGCGAATGCCCAGGTCGGTCAGGCGAATCAGCGGCGGGGCGGCATAGATGACGGTGGCAAAGATCGCCGGCACCTTGCCCAGGCCGAACAGCATCAATACCGGAATCAGGTACACGAAGCTGGGCATGGTTTGCATGATGTCGAGCAGCGGCATCAACACCGCCCGCAGGCGATCGTTGCGCGCCGACAGGATACCCAGCGGAATGCCGACCAGGACCGATATCAGCGTTGCCACCAGCATCAGCGCCAGGGTCTGCATCAGCTTGTCCCAGAGCCCGACCGCACCGACCAGAAAGAGCAAGCCGACGATCACGGCAGTGGGCACGACCTTGCGGGTGGCGTGCCAGGCAATACCGGCGACGATGGCCAGCATCAACCACCAAGGGGTTGCGCGCAGCAGGCCCTCGAGGTTGACGATGGCCCACAGCAGGGTGTCGGAAATGTGCCGGAACACCTCACCGTAGTTGGTTACAAGCGCATCGACCCAGCCATTGACCCAGTCGGCAATGGAAAACGTGAAGTTTTTGGGAAACATGGAATTCTCTCGAGCAAGTGTATGAAGCGGACTGTCGTGTCTTACCCGGCAGGCGCCGGAGGAGCCCACACGCTCAGAGTGCCGCGTCTACCTTTTTGGCTGCGTCTTCGCTGACCCAGCTGTGCCAGACTTCGGGGTGTTCCTTGAGGAACAACCTGGCCAGTTCCGGCGACTCGATACGTTCCTTGGTCATGCGCCCCAGGTTCTGGTTAAGCAGATCGACCGGCAAATTGACCTTTTCCAGCACCGCCACCAGTTCAGGCGCCTGCTCGTGGAAGGCCTTCGATACACCCACCTTGATGGTCAGGGCTTTATTCACGCCCGGCTTTTCGTCCAGCTTGACCAGGTCCAGCTGGCCCATCAGCGGCGTCGGCGACCAGTAGTAGAACAGGATGGGCTCGCCACGCTTGTAGCTCGACAGTACGGCAGCATCCAGTGCCGGGCCGGTGCCAGGGCGGAAGTTGGTATAGGTGCTTTCCAGGCCGTAGCTTTTCAGCATCTCGCTGTTGTCAAGCTCGCAGGTCCAGCCGGCCGGGCAATTGTAGAAGCGTCCCTTGTCCGGCTCTTCGGGGTCCTTGAATACCTGGGCGTATTGCCCCAGGTCGGCGATGTTCTTGAGGTTCGGTGCCTTGGCTTCAAGTTTGCGCTTGGCATCGCCCTCAATCACATAACGCGGCACATACCAGCCTTCGACCGCGCCAACGACCGGCGAACCGATGCCAATCACCTTGCCGGCAGCCGCAGCCTTGTTCCACACCTCGCTGCGCCCCACCCACTCTTCGGCAAATACCTGAATATCGTTGCTGCTCAGTGCGTTTTCCATGGAGATAGAGTTACCTGGCAGGCTATCGGTATCGCAGCCATAACCATGCTTCAGCACGAACTGCATCACGTCAGTGAGCAGCATCCCGCTTTCCCAGTTCAAACCGGCGAACTTCACCGGTTTGCCAGACTCGCACCAACCCGCTGCCTGGCTGGTGACAGCCGCTGCCAGCAGCCCGAAAGAAAGTGTCGTGGTCAACAGAGCCTTTGTAATTTTCATTGTGACGCTCCCAAACAAGAATGGAGTGCGGCAGTTGAGGGCATCCGGCCCAAAGAGGGTCGCCAAACTGGCTGATAAGCCTTGTAATCGGCGTTGGCGTGGCACTTCTGATCGGTGGCCACTGCGTAGGAGAAATATTTCACAACCTCAAAAAAGGATAAAATAATATGTGCTGATGTATCACAACGGAAAAAACTATGAAGTTCACACTGCGTCAGCTTCGCTATGCGCTAGCAGCTGCCAAGCACGGTAACCTGACGACCGCTGCCATGGAGCTTCATGTTTCACAGCCTTCCATCTCGGCGGCCATCACCGAACTGGAAGAGGTGTTGGGCCAATCCATTTTCGTGCGCCAACGTGGCCTCGGCATATCGCTGACCCCATTCGGTCGTACCGTCATGGTCCAGGCCCGTCGCGTTCTGGCAGAGGCTCGGACCTTTGCCGAGATCAATGCCAATGCAGGGGAGTGCGTCGGCGAACTGGTGGTCGGATGTTTTGAAGACCTGGCGCCCTATTGCCTGCCACAAATTGTGCGGCGGATGCAGGAGTCCTGCCCAAGGGTCACTGTCGACATGCGCGAAGGCAGCTTCGATTATGTTGGCAAGCGGCTGGGTGAAGGGGCGATAGAGTTGGCAATCACCTACGATCTGGGTTTGCCGCCGAATACGCAATGCACCCAGTTGTGTGAACTGACTGCTCAGGTACTGCTGTCGGCCGATCACCCGTTGGCCAAGGAGTCGCGTGTCAGTCTCAAGGCGTTATCCGAACATACGCTGGTCGTTACCGATCAGGTCCACAGTTGGCAGCATGTGTTGGACCTGTTCAGCTTTTACGATCTTTCACCCGCCGTTGTGCACCGTGTGCGCACGTTCGAGCTGCAGCGTAGCCTCGTCGCCAATGGGTTTGGCGTGGCGCTGATCTATACCCGGCCGTTTGGTGACCGCAGTTATGATGGCCAAGCGCTGGTCTGCAGGCCGACTGAGGAGAAATTGCCAACGCATAGCATAGTGCTGGCGCATGATCAGCGCTATCCGCTGACGCCTTCGGCCGAGGCGTTCAAGGAGCTGGCGGTGGCATGGTTTGCGGAACGACCGTCGTTTGCATCCGAGTGAATAATGGGTGGCGGGATTACGCGCTGTGTCACAACCCGTTTGTTATCTCCCGGCAGGGTTTGCAGAAGTGTGAACATGACGATTGGGCAAGTAACCCTGGACGTAACGCACCGTCTTTTCCAACGTCCGCGCCATGTCAGGATGTGCCAACTGATACTTTCGTTCCAGTTGCTGGCTGTCACTCATGTCGAAGCGCTGTGTCTGGATGAAGTCCAGTGACTCGGCGCTGATCGATAATCGGGTGGCCAGTCCGGGAATCGCCAATAGCCACTTCAGTAACCCTATCGGTACATGCTGGCGCGGGGCCTTTATCTCCAGCGTTTGTGCCAATTGCTCGAGCATACCCTGCAGGTTCGGCGTGTGCTCATACAGCGCCAGCACCTGTCGGTTGGCCATTGACGGGTCGAACGCCACGCAGGTCATCATCTTTACCAGGTAATCGACGCTGACCAATGGCAACCAGTGCCTGGCGGAACCAGGGATAGCCTTGAACCGGCCCAGTGCCAGATTTCGAATGAGATCTACCAGGGGTTGTCCTTCAGGGATGTGCCCACTCTCGCTGTGACCACACACCGTAGCAGGATGAACGATCGCGTAATCTGCGCCTACCTCCTGCATGTAACGGATGACAGCGAAATGAGACTCCAGCTTGCTGCCTTCGTAGCCACCCACACGGCCGTAGACTGCAGGCCAATGGGTGTTTTCAGGGTGCTCGTTATCAACCCCGATACTTGCAAGATGGCTAAGGTTCTGCAGCATATAACCGCCCACCATCAGCAAGCGCATGCGCTGGTTCGCCGCGAGCCTGGCGACGTTCAGCGCCCCTTGTACATTGACTGTGCGGGCCTGCTCCATTGTCAGGCCCCAGGTAAACTGTGCTGCGAGGTGGAAGACCACAGCCGCCGAAGATACGCATTGCCTGTCTGCTTCGCTGAGTCCAAGCCCATCCCTGCTGATATCTCCCCCGACTGCATGGATATACGCAGGGTTACCTCCCAGTTGCCCTACTTGCTCCTGGAGGCGTCCGATGTTTTCAGGGGTGCGCATGAGCACCCAGGTCTTGTGCCCTGCCGCGGTAAGACGGGCCAGCAAATGTTGACCCACAAACCCACTGCCGCCGGTGACGAAGCATTCCACGCTCATATCTGAATCCTTGTCTGAATGATCGGCGCAGGCTAAGGTGTAGAGCGTACTCTACAGTCAAGGAGTTTTTACTGTGAATGTTGGAGAGTTGGAGCGCCGGAGTGGAGTGGGCCGCCATACATTGCGCTACTACGAGCAACTCGGGCTTATCGTGGCCCATCGTCAGGCCAACAACTACCGAAGCTACAGCGACCAGACCGTTGTTGATCTGGCCTTTATTCAAAGTGCCCAGAGCGGCGGTTTTTCGCTGGCCGAGATCGGTGAAATACTTGCGGCCAAGCGGGGCAATACGCTCGATTGTGCGCAAGGCGCGATGTTGGTAGCCAGCAAGATGGCCGACATTCAAGCGAAGATCACCACGCTGCAAGCCGCCTATGCCCTTCTGGGCGCGGAGCGCGCAAAGCTTGAAGCCAGTGCCGTTGCCAACGGGCTGACCATTGCTCACCTTCCTGCTATTTAGCATACCGCAACGCGGTAGCTTGTTTATTCGCAATTATTTCTCATTTACACTTGTGTCTTGTTTCGGAGCCTACCTCTTATTCAGGATGCATCGTGTCGTTCGATCCCGCCAAACCGACGTTGCTGTCTACATTGGTACGTCACTATGACGATCTGGTGGACCACATTCGCCGACGCTTCGGCGACAGAAGCATGGCGCGTGATGTTGTGCATGACGTGTGCGTGCAATTGCTTGAGCGCGGTGAGAAAGAAGACGTTCGAACCCCATTGGCCTTGCTACGAAAAATCTCCCGCGACTCCGCCATGAGTCGCTATCGTAGCGATCGCCGCCGAGGCGCCTGGATAGAGGCGATCTCCGAGCTGCCTGAGGTGGCCTGCCCGGCAGCCACCCCGATGACCAGGTATGACAGCGAGCGCGAGTTTCAACTGCTCGTCGACGCGATCACAGACCTCCCACCTCGCTGCCAAGCTGTTTTCGTCATGCACAAGATTCACCAAATCCCCCAGGCAGAAGTAGCCACTCGCCTCGGTATTTCCATCAAGACTGTGGAAAAGCACCTGCGCCTGGGGCTGGCGGCATGCAGGCAACGGCTTGGGCGCGATGAGGTGCACCCATGACGAAGCAACCCGAACAGGTGCCACTGGACGAGGCTCTTGGGCGACATCGTGAAGAGCTCAAGCAGCTGTTCCCCATGCCGCCGTCCAGGCCTGCGCCCTCGAAGGCAGCAAAGTCGGCAGGTATCACGCTGGCGGTTGCGATCGCCTGTGCAGGCTTGGCCTGGCTGAACCCTGCCTACAAGAGCGAGCGTTTCGCTACCGCCATTGGTGAGCGGCGTGCTGTGCTGCTGAACGATGGAAGCAAGCTGCTGCTCGACAGTGCCACGCATGTCGATATCAGCTGGCGTCTGCTCAGCCGCGACGTCGACCTGCGCGCAGGGCAGGCGCTTTTCGATGTCTCCTCGGCCGTGTATCGCCCCTTTGTAGTGTCCGCTGGCCTGGCGAAGGTCGAGGTGCTCGGTACGCTGTTCAATGTCCGCCGCCTGGATAACGACGCGGTGCGTGTGACCCTGGCCCGTGGACGCGTGGACGTCACCGCTACAGCTGCAGAACACGCGCCGGTCACCCTCAGGCCAGGGCAACAGGTCGACTCGATTGGCGGGCAACTGATGCCGGTTGCGAAGGTCGACGCCTTGAAGGCGATGGCCTGGAAAGATGATCGCATCGTGTTCGAGCAGACGTCGCTGGATGAAGCGGTGTCGTTGCTGCGTCACTATCGCAAGGCATCCATTGAGCTGAGCGACCCAAGCTTGGCTGCACTCAAGGTGACAGGGGTCTTCGAGGCGCACAATGTCGACCGACTGCTGGATCTGCTACCGAGCATCCTGCCCGTCGCCGTGTTGAAAACAGAGGATGGCAGCGTCAGGATTCAACGTAAATCGGCAATAAAATAATGCTCATGCGCAGGTAGGGTTTCTCGATTCCCATGGCGGCTATTGAAAAAAAGCCCAACCAACAAAGGAACTCGAGACGTGCATTTTCCCCTCCGCAGTCGCCAACTACGCCTGTCATTGCTCGCCAGTAGCCTGCTCATCGCAATGTCGGCCCAGGGCCGGGAAAAGGTGAGCGTGGATCTCCCCGCCGCGCCGCTGGGGGAGGCCATCAACGCCCTTGCGCAGCAGTCTTCGGTACAGGTCATCTTTGCCAGCGATCTCGGTGCAGGCCGAAACGCGCCTGCGGTGAAAGGGCGGTTCACACCTGAGGAAGCGCTTCAAACGCTGCTCAAGGACAGTGGCTTGCAGGTACAGGCCAAGGATGAGCGTACGTTCGTCATCGTCGCGCAGGGTGCCCCTGCATCCAGCCTCGTGACCCCGAGCGTGCCCGTGGAAATGGCGCAGATGGAAATCACCGCCTCGCGCACCAGCAGCAGCCTGGTTTCCGCAACGCGGCAATCCACCGTTCTTGAGCATGAACAACTGCAGGAGCTGCGCCAGGGTTCAGAGAGCCTGGCCACGGTACTGGCCAAGGCGATTCCGGGCATGTCCGACTCCAGCCGCACCATCACCGAGTATGGCCAGACCCTGCGCGGGCGCAGCATGTTGGTCATGGTCGACGGGGTGCCGCTCAATACCAACCGCGACTCTTCGCGCAACCTGGCCAACATCGACCCGGCGCTGATCGAACGGGTCGAAGTCATCCGTGGCAGCAGCGCCATCTACGGCAGCGGCGCCACGGGGGGCATCATCTCCATCACTACACGGCCTGCCGGTGGTGAAAACCGTGCCGAAACCAGCCTGAGCGCTACCTCGCCACTTACCCGCCTGGGCAGCGATGGCCTGGGGGGCCAGTTCCAGCAGTATTTCGCGGGCTCTCAGGGAGCGGTGGACTATGCGTTCGACTTCGGCACCCGCCACATCGGTGCCTCGTACGATGCGCATGGCGGCCGGATCGCCCCGGAGCCCAGTCAAGGCGACCTGTTCGATTCGAACATCTACAACATCGGCGGCAAGCTGGGGCTGCACATCGACGAGAACCAGCGAATCCAGCTTGCAGTCAGCCACTACGATGCACGCCAGGACAGCGACTACGCTACAGACCCGAGCGTCGCGAAACTCCCCGCAGGCTCTGTGCCGGCCAATGCGATCAAGGGCCTGGATCTTGATGAACAGAACCGCATTCGCAACACGTTGGTGAACCTGGAGTACGAGAATCTCGACATTCTCGGCAGCCGGCTTTCTGCCCAGATGTACTACCGGGACTATTTCACCCGCTTCACGCCGTTCGACGCCCGGGCCGTTGCCACTCGCGGCGGCAACGTGGACCAGATCATGCAGAACAGCGAAGTGTTCGGCAGCCGGCTGACCCTGCGCACGCCGCTTGGCGAAAGCGGGAGTACCGAGCTGGTGTGGGGTGGCGACTATAACCAGGAGCGCAGCGACATGCCGCTCGATGTCTTCGACCCTGCGGTTTATGACGCCAGTGGCGGCCTGGTCTTCGACAAGACCGGCAAGCTCACCTACATGCCCCCGCTGAGGACGCGAAGCGCCGGTGCCTTCGCCCAGCTACAGCATCGTTTTGATGAGCATTGGTCTGTCGACGGCGGCCTGCGCTACGAATACTCCACTGCCGAATTCGATGACTTCGTTCCCTTGTCCGAATCCACGGCTGCCTCCCCGGTGGCGGTGAAGGGGGGCGAAGTTCATTACGATGCGCTGCTGTCGAACCTGGGCATCGTCTACTCACCGGTACTCGGCCAGGAGATCTACGCCTCTTTCAGCCAGGGCTTCCAATTGCCCGACGTGGGTATTCAATTGCGCAATGCCCGCCGTGGTTTCGACATCGGCGCATCGAACCTGGAACCGGTCAAAACCAACAACTATGAGCTTGGCTGGCGAGGAGAGCTGGGCAGCAACACCCTCGGCACCTTGGCGCTGTTCTACACCACCTCCAAACTGGGGGATGTGCAGAGTTTCAACAATGGCCTGATTCTGACCCGCACCAAGGAGCGCATCTACGGAGCTGAAGCCAGTGCAGATTGGCTGTCGGACGATGCGGTGTGGGGCGCAGGGGGGAGTGCGACCTGGATGCGCGGACGAGAAAAACCGGACGGCAAAGGCTGGCAAGACATGACCGGCTATCGCGTTCCACCCCTGAAGCTGACCGCCTACGTCCAGTACAAACCGACACTGGAGTGGAGCAACCGCTTGCAAGCTACGTTCTTCGACGCCAAGGACTACAGGCTCGACGGCGTGGACAGCTTTGGTCGGCATCAAGTGAGTAGCTATACAACAGTGGACCTGGTCAGCCAGTACCAGATATCCGCTGACGACAAGATAAGCGTCGGCATCCAGAACCTGTTCAATCGCGACTACTACCCGCTCTACAGTCAATTGCTGCGCAATAACAACAACACCAGCCACTTGCCAGCACCCGGCACTGTGTTGACTGCCAGTTATACGCACAATTGGTAAGGTGATTAACATCACCGGGCCGGTATGGAGCCTGGTGATCGTTTACAGGGCGAGACGCTTTGTGGAACGTGATGCAGTAACCTTGCAGTGCTCGCAGTCATACGCTTTAACCGCCCTCGGAAAACGCTACCATGCCCATCGAGATCGAACGAACGCGAGCCTGTGAAGAGCGCTGCACCGGCAGAGAGCCTCGTCAGGCCGGAACCTGTCCATGGATATGATCTGGCAAACAATCCTGGCCGAATTCGCCGATATTGGTGATGAGCGCGAGATCGTGCGAATCCTTGTACGCTTGGTGATGGCTGCCGTGCTGGGCGCCGTTCTGGGTTTCGAGCGCGAGCACAAGGGCAAGTCTGCCGGGGTGCGCACGCACATGCTGGTTTCGTTGGGCGCGGCGCTGTTCGTGCTGGCACCGAGCATGGCAGGTGCCGATGCGCAGGCGCTCAGCCGGGTGATTCAGGGCATCGTTGCCGGTATCGGCTTTCTGGGTGCTGGCACCATTCTCAAAGGCAATGGCCAGGACACCAGTCACGTCAAAGGCCTGACCACTGCTGCCGGGTTATGGATGACGGCTGCCATCGGTACGGCAGCGGGGATGGGGCGCGAAGCCACGGCGCTGGTCAGCACGGTGCTGGCGCTGTTGGTGCTGGGCACGATGCCCTTGCTGGTGGACAAGGTCGAAGGGCCGAACGAAGAAAAACAGAAGGAAGAGGGCAGGAAGCAATGAGGGGCGTGGGTCGCCGCCACAAAGCCTGCCTGCCCTTGTTCAGACCGACGCTGAGCCATTCAGGCGCTCGATTGCGTCGACCAGGTCGTCATAACCCACTGGCTTGTTCAGGTGGCGGTCGAACCCGGACTGGCGAGACTTGTATTGGTCAGCGCTTGCGCCATAGCCTGTCAACGCGATGGCAGGGATGTAACGCAGATGCTCCAGGCCGCGCAGCGCCCGGATCAGTGCATGGCCGTCCATGCCAGGCATGCCGATGTCGGAAATGATCACATCGTAACGCGCGTCCGCCGCCGATTGCAGCGCCAGTTTCGGGTCGCTGTAGGCATCGACGTCGGCATCCTCCATCAACAGCAATTGTTCCATCACTTCCAGCACATCGAGCGAGTCATCCACCAACAGGATGCGAACGCCTTTCAGGCGACCTTCTGGTGGCAGCACGTCGCCCTGATCCTGGGGTTGCTGGGTATACACGCGCAAAGGCAGGGTGATGATGAACGTACAACCCTGGCCTATTCCAGGAGACTCTACGCTGACCGCTCCGCCATGGGCCTCTACCAATTGACGGACCAGGGAAAGGCCAATGCCCAGCCCCTCACGCCCATGGCCGGTTGATGCCGCCTGGTTGAATAGCTCAAAAATATCTTCCAGCGAGCTTTCGGCGAGGCCTATGCCCTGATCGATGACTTCAAGGCGTGCCTGCTCATCCTGCCGAGTCAGTTTCAACAGAATTTCGCCATCGGCAGGGCTGAACTTCAGAGCGTTGTTCAACAGGTTCCAGATGATCTGCTCGACACGTGTGCTGTCGGCCTCCACATAGACCGGTTCGCCATCGGCCGGGAGCGCCAGCCGAACATTGCGGCCGCGTTGCTCGTTGCAGGCTACAGAACAGATACCTTGTAGCACGGCACACAAATCGACAGGCTGCGTCTTCAGTTTGAGCTTGCCCGTGCGGATGCGCGCTACATCGAGCAAGTCATCGATGATCCGCGCCTGGCTGGTGACCGCTTCGCGAATGACGTTGACCGCTTTGCTCGCCATGTCGGTACTTGTGACCGACGGTATACGTCGCAAGATATCCGCATTGAGCTGAATCAGGTTCAGTGGGTGCTTGAGCTCGTGGGACATCACCGCGAAGAACTCATCCTTCATGTGGCTTGAACTCTGCGACTCGGCCAGGCGCTTGCTTTGTTCGTCCTGCAGGCGCTTGTGGCCGGTCAGGTCACGGGCGATCTTGACGTAACCGCGCAAGCTGCTGCCCTTGAGGCGCGAGACTTCGCCACTGCAGTAGAAGCGGCTGCCGTCCTTGCGCACATGCCAGCGTTCGTCCTGGCCACGGCCATGCAGACGGGCGGCGCGCAGCTCACGCGCCGGCTCGCCATTTTCGCGGTCCTGCTCGGTGAAGATCAGGGAATAGTGCTGGCCAATGACTTCGTCCTTGGCGTAGCCGAAGATCAGCGCAGCGCCGGTGTTCCAGTCGATAATCAGGCCTTGTTCGTCAAGCAGGATGATGGCGAAGTCATGGGTACTTTCGGCAACCAGACGCATGCGCTCTTCACCCTGGCGCAAACGTTCTTCGGCGGCGCGACTCTTGGTGATGTCGATAAAGGTCAGTACGCTGCCATCGACATTCTGCTCGCTGGCCCGATATGGCAGCAGGCGCGCCAGGTACCAATGCTGGTCCTGCCCGATCACTTCACGCTCGATCGTGGTTTCGCGCTCGATCACCGCACGCGCATCGTCCGCCAGGCCTGGGTACTCCAGGCGGTGGGTGATGTCCAGTAGCGAGCGGCCGGTGTCGACCGGCAGCATGCTGAAAATATCGGTGGCCCTGGGGGTGAACCAGCGAATGTGCAGGTTGCGGTCGACGAACACGGTGGCGATCTGGGTGGAGGCGATCAGGTTGCTCAGGTAGTCGTTGACCTTGTCGGTTTCATCGACCTTGGTCTTGAGCTCGTAGTTGACCGTCAGCAATTCTTCGTTAATTGATTGCAGCTCTTCCTTGCTGGTTTCCAGCTCTTCGCTGGCCAGGCGCAACTCCTCGTTGATCGCCTGCATCTCTTCGTTGGAGGCGGTCAGCTCCTGGCTGGAGATTTCCGACTGTTCGATGGTTTCCTGCAACTGTTGGCGGGTGCGCTGAAGCTCGCGCTCCAGCGTGTTCAACACCATGCCGTCGGTTTGCTGGATGACCGGCTGGCTGTGTTGTTCGGCTTCGCGGACATGTAAAACCACCAGCAGGCATTCGCTGCCGCTGGGTTCATCCTGGTGCGGCTGGACCTCGACCTGTACCTCGACGCGATGATCGTCGACGGTGATTATCGCCGCGCCAGAGGTCACCGGCTGGCCCGTGTTCTGTGCCTGCAGCAGGCTACTGCGCAGGACAGGGCGCAGTGGTGCCAGCACCAGGTTCAGCAAGCTGGGGCTGAGTTCGCCCCCGGCATGGCGCAGGAAGCGCCCGACACCGTCGCTCATGTGCAGGATGTTGCCATCAAGGTCGACGATCAGGCTGGGCGGCGTATGCCTGGCCAATGCACGGTGGTGAACTTCGGCGTAGGACAATTTGCGCATGGGCTTGGGCTTGGCGCGCGCCGCCAGTGTGTCGGGCGTCAGCAGGCGCCCCGGGCGACGCGCCGGCTCCACCTCGCGTGCGCGGAAAATACGATGGCGCTTGTCCACGGCAATGAACAGGTCGGCCGCCACGTCTGCCGACTCCGAGCTGCCCAGGAACAGGTAGCCGCCCTTTCGCAAGGCGAAGTGGAACAGACGCAGGATTTCCCGTTGCACCTCCCGGTCCAGATAAATGAGCAGGTTGCGACATACCACCAGGTCCAACTGGGAGAACGGTGGATCGGACAAGAGGTTGTGCCGGGCAAACAGCACCTTTTCGCGGATGTCCTTGCGTACCCGGTAATGCTGGTCCTCCTTGATGAAAAACTGACGCAGCCTGGCCGTGGGTACATCGGTGGCGATGGCATCGGGATAAACGCCTAGCCGGCCGAGATTGATCGCACGTTCGTCGAGGTCGGTGGCGAACACCTGTACCTTGGCACTGCGCTGCCCCATCGCCAGCTGTTCGGTCGCAATCATCGCCAGGCTGTAGGCTTCCTCTCCCGAAGAGCAGCCTGCCGACCAGATGCGCACTTCGCGTTGCAGGTCTTCGCTGTCGTCATTGGCCAGGCCCGGCATCACCTGTTGTTGCAGGGCTTCGAAGGCGTCCCGGTCACGGAAGAAGTTGGTCACGCCGATCAGCATGTCAGCCAACAGGGCGCGACATTCCTCCGGATGACCCTCCAGGTAATCGCGATAGCTGGCCAGGTCGGTCTGCGCAGTGACATGCAAGCGCCGCTCAAGCCGGCGCAGGACCGTTGCCCGCTTGTAGTGCTGGAAGTCATGGCCGGTGCTGGCATGCAGGCGGGTGAGGATGTCGTCGAGCAGCGGGTCGCTCTGCGCCGGGTCGCCTGAGCGCTCGCCAAGGGGAGGCGGCAGGCTGTCGTCTTCGATCGCCGGTAGTTTGACCTTGCGCGCCGTGCGCCACAGTTCCAGAAGCTTGCCGGGAATCTCGGCCACCGGCAGGATCAGGTCGACCATGCCGGTAGCGATGGCTGCCTTGGGCATGTCGGAGTATTGGGCGTCATCGGGCGATTGCACCAAGGTCACGCCACCCTGCTCCTTGATGCGCGACAGGCCCACGGCGCCATCGCTGCCGCAGCCTGAAAGAATCACGCAGAACGCATGGTCCTTGTGTACGTCCGCCAGGTCCCGGAAGAACAGATCGATGGCGACATGGTCGCCACGGCTACGCCTGGCCGGGCTGACCCGCAGGTAACCATCGTTGGTGGAAAGGCGGTTGGCCGGCGAAATCACATAGACGTGGTCACGCTCGATCGGTACCGGCTCGCTCACCTGGTACACCGGCATGCGCGTGACGCGCTGGATCAGGCGATCGGCCTGGCTCTGGTGGTCCGGCGATAAATGCAGTACCACGACGAACGCCATGCCGCTATGCTCCGGGGCGTGCTGGAAAAACGCCTGGACCGCCTCCAGCCCGCCGGCCGATGCGCCGATGCCCACCACTGGGAAATCCAGGTGGCTGGGGCTCAGCGCAGGGTTGTGCGGCGACGCGAGGGTAGTCTTGCTGGACGATTTCATGGGCACGAGCCTTGTGCGAACCGGGAATGAGCAGTGGCAGCGATTATAGGCCCGACACCGATCAATCGACGAGCGGGTTCAAGGTTAGGACTGGCTACGCTGGCCAAAGTGCCGCTGTCGGTCAAAGGGCCTGGGGCTGCTCGCGGTGTTGCGGCAGTGCGGTGACCTTGATGGCACGGACCGGCACGGCAAACTTGGCACCGATTCTGTTGAAGCGCTCGAGCAGGTGGAAATTGATTGCCTGCTGGATATCCATATAGAGGTTGTAGCCCGGGTCCTTCACGATATAGACGCATTCGAACTCCAGGGCCTCTTTGCCAAAACCCCGCAGGTGGGCGCGGTCGAAACGCACCTGCTGCTGGGCCTTGATCGCTTCCTCGACGATCGCGGGTGCCTGTTTTACCGCCTCGGTGGGCGTGTCGTAGGACAAGCCGAACTCGAATACGATGCGGCGCTCCTGCAAGCGCTTGTAGTTCTGGATGGTGCTGCTGATCATGCTGGCATTGGCCATGACGATCTGCTCGCCACCCAGGCTGCGGATGCGCGTGGTCTTCAGCCCCACATGCTCCACCGTACCGGCCAGCGGCCCGATGACGATGAAGTCACCGACCTCGAACGGCTTGTCGACGGCGATCGACAACGAGGCGAACAGGTCACCCAGGATGTTCTGCACAGCCAGGGCGACGGCAATCCCGCCCACACCCAGGCTGGCCACGAAGGCGGTGATATTGACGCCCAAATTGGACAGCATGGCCAGCAACACCACCGACCACAGCAGCACCCGTGCGCCCCAGGCCGAAAGCGTGGCCAGCGCACTGCCTTGGTAAAGGCCGTCGGCGCTGTGCCGGCTGAAGTAGCGGGTCAGGCCCAGCGCGATGGCGCGATTGACCCAGAGGCCGATCTGCAGGGCAGCGACCACGAACCACAAGCTACTGACCCGGCCCAACCAGCGCTCGGGCAGGTCCAGCATGCTCAAACCCACCAGCAGCGAAGCAAGCATCAGCAGGCTGTTGCTGGTGCCGGCCAGTACCTTGGCCAGCACCTGGCTCATTGCCCCGTCATGTTCGGACCAGCGCTGCACCCGGCGCATCAAGAGGCCGATGACAGCTCTGGCAACCACGAACGTCAGCACGGCAACGCACAGCGCTACCAGCAAGTTGAGAATGGAAATGCCAAAGAATGTGGTGTCGGTGAACAGTTCGATGATTCGATCATTCATGGGGAGCCCACCTCCAGATGGCTCATGGCAGGGCCGCAGGGCGGCCCCTGGGATTGCGCGGTGACGTGTGGGTTACTTGCCGTGGGTGGCTTGCAGCGCCTTGGCCTGTTCCAGATGGTGTTGCAGCGTTGGCAGCTTGTCGCTGGCGAAGGCCTTGAGCTCCGGCTTGTCGGAGGAGGCGGCCTCTTTCTTGAACAGTTCCACGGCCTTCTCGTGCGCGTCGACCTGGTTATTGACGTATGACCGGTCGAACGACTCGTCGCGCCATTCGAGGATCATCTTCTTGACCTTGTCGGTCAGCGCCGCTTCGTCGGGCACGCTGATGTCCAGCTTGCGGGCGATATCACCGAGTTCCTGGTTGGCTTTGGTATGGTCTGTGACCATTTGCTGGGCGAATTGCTTGATGTCTGCGCTCTGGCTCTTTTCCTGCGCCAGGTTGGCGGTGACCACTTCGGCGATACCGGCTTCAGTGGCCGCATCGACGAAATCGTCCGAAGACGCTGCCTGTACCTGCAGCGAAGCCAGGCCCATCAACAGGGTAACTCCGGCGATTTTCAAGAATGGTGTGTTCATGTCTCACTCCTTCGTTCTGTTGGCGCGACCTCAATGTCGCACTCGGTTGAACCGCAGGAGTGGGTGAAGGTTTAGTTTTTCTGAAAAACAGGGGTGCCGTGGCGCAATCTGCGTTTCGGGGCACCGCTCATCCGCTATGTCGTAATCAGAACGAATTCAGGGGGACAGGTGGGACTCGTTGGTTTAGGTCTTCACAAAAACGAGTAGCCATCATGAAAAACAACCTGTTCGCCATGTTGCTGTTGACTGCCAGTTTCTCGCTGCTCGGAGGTTGCTTCGACCGCGATAGTGATCATCCAGCGAAGGATGCCGACCCAAGCAAACCGTCACTTCAGATGCAGCAACCCAGTGACCCTGTAACTAACCCTCCAGCTGACACCAAACCGCAGAATCAATGAGTGAGGTACAGGGCATGGTGGCGACGACAAAGGCAGGTATAAGGCCTCACAATGCCAACTTAGGGCTGGAGCATCGCTATCGAGCGCTACTTGAGGGCCCGGAGCCCACCACCGAGGCCTGGCTGGAGGAGCAACTGCGTCTGGCCCGTGCGCTTTCCGACGACCTGCCAGATGATCCTGGGCTAATCCCGCAATGGGCCGATAACCATGCGGGCCGTGTCGCCAGCGAGCATGCGGCCTATCTGGAACAACGGCGTCAGGGCGGCCCCCGTCGTTTTTTTGCCAATCATGCCCATGCCTTGTGGTTTTTGCAGCAAGTCGCGCCGACCAAAGCGGTCGACGGCGCATGGCTACACGGAGCCCTACGGCATTGGCAGGACCCGCGCTTCCATGGGCTGATCCGCACCTTCCTCGAAGAACTCGGCGACGGCGACCCACGCTGCAATCACGTGCTGATCTACCAGCGCTTGCTCAGCCGTCTGGGTTGCTCACAGGAGCGGCCGCTTGACCCCGCTCGTTACCTGCAGGGCGCGCTGCAACTGGCCTTGGGGCAGCACTGCCAGCGATTCTTGCCGGAAGTGGTCGGTTACAACCTGGGTTACGAGCAACCGCCCTTGCACCTGCTGATCACCACCCACGAGCTGGCCGAGCTAGGTATCGACGCCCATTACTTCCAGTTGCACGTGACCATCGACAATGCCGCCAGCGGCCACGCGAGGCGTGCCGTGGAGTGCTTCACCGAGCTGGCACGGGATCAGGGGCCGGCGTTCTATGAACGCGTGAGACACGGCTACCGGCTTAATGACCTGGGTATAGACACGCCCTCGTTGATCGCCTCGTTCGACCTGCATGCGGAGTTGCTAAGTACATTGGAACGCAAGCGCATCTACGGGCAGTGCATGCATTCGGACCGCTGTCGCCTGCAAGGACGCACCATCAACCAGTGGCTTGCTGAGCCCGGCGCGATGCCCGGGTTTCTTGAAGCATTACAGGCTCAAGGCTGGATCAAGCGTGACAGCGATCCTGGGCAAAGCCGCTTCTGGTCGCTGATCGAGGGCCCGACCGCAGCCATGTTCGGTGTGTTCGATGCCTATGAAAAGCAACTCTGGCATGACTGGATCGCCGGCTCCTGGCAAGGCACCGGAATCCGTCGGGTGCCGCCAGGGCAATGGGAACATGCCTTGCAACTGGACGATAAAGTCCCCATCGCATCCCAGGTACCGGACATACCTGCGCTAATCGATGCAATGGCCGGCAATCGGCACGCCACCCCTCAGGGCCTGCACGCCACTCATGCGTTCATCCAGGCCACCGGTTTGATGAACGGAGGGCTTCATTGATGCTGCTCGACCAAGACCAGATCCGTGCCGATGAGGCCTTGCTGCAGTTGGGGAACCGCTTGCGTGCCGACGGCTATCGTTTTACCTGCGTGACGCCGGCGACCCAAGCCAGGGTCAATGCCCGGGACGATGCGCAGCAGGCGCGTACCTTGCGTGATGTGTTCGGCTGGAGTAGGCCATTCGCCGCGTCACTGCTAAGCCCCGACGAACTGGAGCAGCTGCGCCTCGCTGGCGTGCTGGAGGCCCAAGGTGCACTGTGGCGCAGCACTGTGCGCTGGTCCAGCCTGGACGATCTGTTGCTGGTACATGCTGCCTGGCCAACGGACAGCCGCGACGCGGTGTTCTTTGGCCCGGACAGCTACCGTTTCGCCCAGCTGATACACGATCATTTGAGAAGCACGCCCGAGCGCGTGCAGCATGCCGTAGACATCGGCTGTGGCAGCGGTGTAGGGGCGTTGCTGATCGCTCGCGCCGCCCAACACGCGCAGGTTTGCGCAGTGGACATTAACCCTATGGCATTGCGCTACACCGCCATCAATGCCGCCTTGGCCGGTGTGGCCAATGTTTCGGTCGAGCGCAGTGACCTGCTCAATGACATCGCGGGTACGTTCGACCTGATCGTCGCCAACCCGCCGTACATGCTCGACGCCGGCCAGCGCGCCTACCGCCACGGCGGCGGCGCACTGGGTGCCGAGCTGTCGCTGCGCATCGTCGAGCAAGCCCTTGAGCGCCTGTCGCCCGGGGGGACGCTGCTGCTCTACACCGGTGTCGCCATCGTCGAGGGGCGCGACGCGCTGCTCGAAGCCATGCGGTTACGCCTGGCGGGGCCTGCGTTCAGTTGGTTCTATCGCGAGCTGGACCCAGATGTATTCGGTGAGCAATTGCTTGAACCCGGTTACGAGCAGGTCGAGCGCATTGCCGCCGTGGCCCTGACCGTCACCCGTCGCGGCTGATAGCGTCGTGGCGCGGCAATGTACGTTTGGCATCGAGGAAGAATACCTGCTGGTGAAGCTGGCCACCGGGCAGGTCATGGCTGCTCCGTCAGCCGCCGTGGCCCGCTGTTGTCGGGATGCACTGGGCCCGTGGTTCGCCGAGGAAATGTTCCACAGCCAGATAGAGGCCGCTTCGCCCATATTCGACGCACTGCATCAGGCGCGTGATTTCTTTGGCGAGCGGCGTCAGCGCCTGGCCCAGGCGCTGGCCGAGGAGGGCGCCGGCCTGTACGGCGCGGCGAGCCACCCCAGCGCCCGGTGGCTGCGCCAGCGTCCCCGTGGCACTGCGCACTATCGCCAGTTGTTCGACGATTACCAGCTGGTGGCCCGGCGCAGCCTGTTGAATGGTCTGCACGTGCACGTCGGCGTACCGGTGGGCATTGATCGGATACGAGTGATCAATCGGGTGCTGTACTGGCTGCCCTTGTTGTTGGCGCTCAGTACCTCGTCTGCGTATTGGGGCGGTGAGGATACAGGCTACATGAGCTACCGCCGCGCAGTGTGCGGGGAATGGCCGCACATGGGCCTGCCAGAGCCTTTGCCGGACTGGAGCGCGTACCAGCGCTACCGGGCATTGCTGCAACGGACCGGTAGCCTGGCCGAGGACGGTGACTTCTGGTGGGCGATCAGGCCCTCGCGGCGGTTTCCGACGGTCGAGCTGCGTATCTGCGATGGCTGCCCGCGGCTGGAAGATGCGCTGGCCGTCGCCGGCCTGTTTCGCCACCTGGTCGAGCAGGCGCTGGCCCGCCACGATGACCCCGCCAGCCGCGAGATGCGCTGGGTCACCCAGGAGAACTACTGGCGCGCCCTGCGTCAGGGCCGCCTGGCCACCTTCATCGGTGTCCACGAGCAACAGCCGGTCAGCGCCGAGGGCTGGCTGATGCAGTTGCAGCAGCAGTGCCCGGCTGACACCGCCGATGCCGAGCGTTCATTCATTCAGGCCCGGCACATCCTGCGCGAGGGCAGCAGCGCCGATCGCCAGCGCCAAGCCTTCGCGCTGGCCCGTGAACAGGGCCTGGATAACCGCCAGGCGATGCGCGCAGTAACCGGGCAGGTGATGCGCGACTATCGGTAGGGCCGGTGGCGAGCCGCTGCCCTGATGGCCTGACTTGGAAATCCGGATAAACCTTCGCGGCGCTGCGCAGTCAGTTTCAGAAAGGGGCCCGGATACTCAAGAGGGTCAGGGAGGTGGCTGATGAAACTCGTCTGTCTGCTGCGGGGCTGCCAATGGCGCAGCCTGGTGGTGTGTGAAGTCGCCGGGCTTCACTGCCAGTGTTGCGAACGCTGCGGCGCGTTGCGCTACAGCCAGCCCGGTCAACCTTTAAATGTGTAGGAGCGGACCATGGCCCGGTCAATCTGGAAAGGCGCGATCAGCTTCGGCTTGGTGCACATCCCCGTCTCGCTGAATACCGCCGTGCGCAGCGAGCGTGTGGACTTCGACTGGCTGGACAAGCGCAGCATGGAGCCGGTTGGCTACAAGCGGGTGAACAAGGTGACCGGCAAGGACATCGACAAGGAGCACATCGTCAAAGGGGTGGAGTACGAAAAGGGCCGCTACGTGGTGATCAGCGAGGAAGAAATCCGCAAGGCCAGGCCCGAGGCGACCCAGACCATCGACATCTTCTCGTTCGTCGATGCCGGCGACATTCCGCTGCAACAGTTTGACACCCCCTACTACCTGAGCCCCGACCGTCGTGGCGGCAAGGTCTATGCCTTGCTGCGCGAGACCCTGCACAGCACCGGCAAGGTGGCCTTGGCCACCGTGGTGTTGCACACCCGCCAGCACCTGGCCCTGCTGCGTCCGCTGGAAGATGCACTGGTATTGATCACTCTGCGCTGGCCGGAAGAGGTGCGCGGGCTGGAGACGCTGGAACTGGACAAGAGCGTGACCGAGAGCAAGGTCGACAAGCGTGAGCTGGAGATGGCGCGGCGCCTGGTGGAGGACATGAGCGGGCAATGGACGCCCGATGAGTACCATGATGCGTTTCGCCAGACCATCCTCGATTTAGTGGAGGAGAAGGCCAGCAAAGGCAAGATCGAGACCGTGGACAAAGGCGAAGGCGCGGCGGCGGAGAAGGGCGCCGACATCATCGACCTCACCGAACTGCTCAAACGCAGCCTCGGTGGCAAGACCAAGACAAAGAAACCGGTGGCCAAGCGGCCACGCAAGGCCTCTTGAGCTACGGTAGCTGCCCCTCCAGCCCGGAGAGATAATCCCCGAAGCCCTGCCGCGCGCGGCTGTCCACCCGGCTGCTGGTGGCCACGCTGTGCGCCGCGGTCCAGACGATCTGTGCGCCGCTGGCTTCAAGGGCCAGGACCAGTTGCACATCTTCATGCGCCGGCAACGGCTGGAAGCCGCCCACACGCTCGTAGGCCTTGGCGCATACGCCGAGGTTGGCGCCATGGATATGCCGATGCCCTTCACGGGCCTGATAATGGCTGCGATACAACTGGCGTAACGCTGCGTTCTGCCACGGCTGCCAGCGTTCGATGTGCACCGTGCCGCACACCGCGTCCGCGTGCCATTGCAGCTGTGACACCAGCCAATGCCTGGGCACGCGACTGTCGGCGTCGGTGAAGGCCAGCCACTGGGCGCCGCGCTCGATCATCCACGCTGCGCCCAGGCGCCGGGCGATGCCGACGTTGCCGGCCTCCAGTTCCAGGGTATGCACGCCATGGCGGCGGGCGATGCGCGCGCTGGCGTCGACACAGCGGTCGAGCACCACCAGGACCTCCACTGCCAAGCCCGCCGCTTTGGCTTGCGCCACAGCTAGCTTGACGGCGGCCAGGCAGTGCCCGAGGCGACGGGCTTCGTTGTGGGCGGGGATGATGACGGCGATCATGGGCAGGTCTCGTCAAGGTCCACCACGCTGGGCTGACACGACCAATATTCGAGCAGGAAGTCTGCCTCCTCGTGGCGCAGCAGTGGATAAAGTGGCAGATGCCGGGCGAGCAGGGCATGCACCTCGCGGCCATCCTGCGGGCAACCGGCGATGGGATGGCGCCAGTGGCAGGCCAGCAAACCACCGTCATACGCCAGGCTGGCCACCGACTGCTCGATCACCTGCAACCAGTCGGTGGGGTCCAGGTAGTAGCCGATCTCACTGAGCACGATCAGGTCAAACTGACCGCCCGGCCAGTCGCCCGGCAGGTGGCCCTGTTCGACATGGGCGTGGCTCACACCTGCAAGCCGCTGACGGGCCAGGGCCACGGCTGTCGCGTCGATGTCCTGGCACGACAGGCTGGCGCAGCGTTCGGCCAGCAGGATGCTCAGCTCGCCGTTGGCGCAGGCCGGCTCGAATACGCGCTCATAGCATTGGCGCGGCAGGCTGGCCAGGGTCAGCTCGCGCTTGCGCCGCTCGTACCAACGGGTACGAAAGGCCCAGGGGTCATCGCTGCCGGCGTACAAGTCGGCGAAGTACTGTGCGTCCAGGCTCATGTTGCCTCCGTTGACAGAAAGATCAGCTCGAATGGTTGCAACAGACAAGCCTGCAGCTGTTCTGGCACAACCGGGGGGCGATCACCATCGGGCTGCAACTGGCTGGCATGGGCGGCAAGGGCTTGGCGCTTGAGCGCCAGATGCTCATCGCACAGCTGCAGGCGGTGAGCCCGGGGCCAGGGCAGGCGCGGGTCATCGGGGCTTGCCCAGTGCCAGGCCCAGACCGGGGCCTCTGCGAGTTGTACACGCCTGGCCTGGGCCGCCTGGGCACAGGCGCGACCTGCTGCTTCGTGGTCGCAATGGCCGTCGCCGCGCCAAGTGGTCAGCAGCAGGTCGCCAGGTTTGAGCAACTGGTTCAGGTGGTTGACCAGGAAGGCTTCATCGTGGGGCAGCGCGCCATCCTTGAGGTTGAGTCGTCGCCAGTCGAGGCGGGTGAGATCCAACCCAAGCAATTGCAGGGCATGACGGCTTTCCAGTGGGCGCTGATGGCGCAGGCGGCGCTCTGGCCATTGTGAGGAATGCGGGTGGCTGCCCTCGCCATTGGTGGCAGAAACAAGCAGCACGTCCTGTTCTCGTCCCTTGAAACTGGCCAGCAGCCCGCCGGCCATGAGGATTTCGTCGTCCGGGTGCGGAGCCAGCAGTACCAGGCGCCTTCCAGGTGGGCACAACTGCTCGGGCAGCGTCCAGCTGGCGCGGGCCAACTGAGCAGAATGCTGCCAGGCGCTCCATGGTGTGCCTTGCGCAGCCCGTATCAAGTTCTGGCTCATAGTTGCCATGCTCCCGCCGGCATGCCGGTCAGTTGCCGGCCCAACTCGGCCAGGTCGCGTTCGGCGTGGCTCTGGCGTATGTATACCGGCAGGTCGGCACTGAGCCGGGCGAAATGGCTGCTG
Source organism: Pseudomonas sp. URIL14HWK12:I5 (assembly GCF_900176445.1). Classification (NCBI taxonomy): domain Bacteria; kingdom Pseudomonadati; phylum Pseudomonadota; class Gammaproteobacteria; order Pseudomonadales; family Pseudomonadaceae; genus Pseudomonas; species Pseudomonas sp. URIL14HWK12:I5. The sequence goes on along the minus strand of NZ_FWXQ01000006.1, from coordinate 76,520 downwards.
CAACAGAACGGCGTGGCACCGAGCGCCCGGCCGGCATGCTGAATGACCTGCTCGACCGCCTGCTCGACTTGGGCGCGGGTGCGCCGCACCTGGAAGCTGGCGTCGTTCTGAGGGTGGAGGTCGATCCACGTGGCGCATTCGTGCAAGGCTGCGCGGGCACCGTACAAGGCTGCATCGACTGCGCCCAGATGCGCATCGGCATGCGGGTCGCGCCGGGGTTTGCGGCACTGTTCGTGAAGGTAGCCGGCCAGGGCCTCGGCGGCGCCATACCAGCAAGCGGCGATACCCGCGCCGCCTTGCCAGAAGCCAGGACGTGATAGGTACTGGCCTGGCGAACCGATGGCCAGCCCTGGCGAGCCCTCGAATTCGATCACAACGCTGCTGGTGGCGGCCATGCCTACGGCCTGCCAATGCTCGGCCAGGATGCGCTGGCTGGGATGGGGCAATTCGATGGCCACCAACTGAGGCTGGTCGTCTTCCCAGGCAGTCAGCAGGGCACGGTCGATCTGCAACGCGCCCGAACACCAAGCCTTGCGGCCTTGCAGGCGTACGCGTTCACCGTCCCGCTCGACGATGTATGCCCGGGCATCCGGCGGCTCGGCGGCCCACACGCCCCAAATGCCGTTGGAGGCATGCTGGGCGGCACCGCATTCGGCGAGGATTGCCAGGGCGTCGGTATGGCCTTCATAAAGTTTGGCCAAGCTTAGGTCGCAACCGGCGACCCGCGCCAGGGCGCGCCAGCGTTCAAGCGTGCAACCCTGGCCGGGTAACGGGAGCACGTCGAGCCGTTCGGCCTGCAGGGCCTGCATCAGTTCTATTGGCGAAGCGTCGCGTTCGATAGTCTGCGAACGATGAGCAAAGCGGTGTAACAACGAATCGAAGTGGGTCAGTTCCATCATGCAATACCCAACTGCTTGCGCATACGCAACGTGATCGACTGGCGGGTCTTGCCCATTTCGGCCCATGGGTCTTCGACCTGTGAGAGCCGCGTGTGAAGGTTGCCGATGTTCCACTGGTTGGCACCCTTGAGCTGGTTCAGTTCCTCACGCCAGATCGGTACCGACACCGGCAGGCCCTCGCGGGCCCGCAGCGAGTAGGCGGCGGCGGTGGTGGCACCCTTGCCGTTACGCAGGTAGTCGATGAAGATCCGCCCGACCCGGTTCTTCGGCCCGGACACGGCGCTGAGACGGTCAGGGAACAGCCCGGCCATGTGGTTGACCAAGGCATGGCTGAAGTCTTTCACCTCGTCCCAGCCAGCGCGTCGGGTCAACGGTACGACGAGGTGCATGCCCTTGCCGCCGCTGGTCTTCAGAAATACCTTCAGGCCTAGTTCGTCGAGCAGGGTAAGGGTCAGCTGGGTGGCCTCGAGCATGGCTTTCCAGGGCAGCGCCGGGTCAGGGTCCAGGTCGAGGACAAAGCGGTCGGGTTTATCGAAATCCTTGGTGGTGGCATTCCAGGTGTGCAGTTCAAGCGTGTTCATCTGCACCGCGCCCATCAGGCTGTCGGCGCGGTTGAGCACCATGGCTGCCTGGCCGGCCTGGGCCTTGTTGTAGCTGAGCACGTTGGGAATATTCAGCTGGCCGGCGTTTTTCTGGAAGAACAGCTCGCCGTCCAGACCATCCGGTGCCCGCACAAGGGCTACAGGCCGGTCCTTGAGCTGTGGCAGCAGCCAGTCGGCGACCTGAGCGTAGTACTGGGCGACCTCGCGCTTGGTGGCACCCGTGGTTGCGTCTACCACGCGGTCGGGGTGGGTCAGGCGCAGGGTGCCCAGGTTCTCGGGTTCTGTCTGTACTGCGCGCTTGGTGGGCATTGCTCGCTCCAGGTCGATGGCGGTGGCAGGTTTGTCGTCACGCAGGCCGTGGAACACCGAGTGGCGAACGATGCCTTCGCGGGTCATCTGGGCATAGGCGACTTCTGCCAGTAGCTGTGGCTTGAGCCAATGCACGCCGCGGGCTTCGGCACCGGTGGGTGGTTTGGGCAAAGGCGATTTGTCTGTCTGCAACGGCTTGAGGCGGGCGTGAATGCTATCCAGGGTGGCCGCGCTGAAACCGGTGCCGACCTTGCCGGCATAGCGCAACGGGCCGCTGCCGTGGTCGTGAAGGGCGAGCAGCAGGGCGCCGAAGCCGTTGCGGCTGCCTTTGGGGTCGGTGTAGCCGACGATCACGAATTCCTGACGCTGCTTGCACTTGAGCTTGACCCAGTCGCTACTGCGCCGGCCAACGTAGGGGCTGTCGGCACGTTTACCGATCAAACCTTCGAGTTCCAGCCGGCAGGCGCTGTCGAGCAATGACGCGACGGGCTCCTTAAAATCGGCGGAATACCTGATTACCTGCGACGCATGGCCTTCCAGCAACCGGGCGAGGGTTGCACGGCGCTGTTGCAGCGGCAGTGCTCGCAGGTCCTCACCGCCCAGCCAGGGCAGGTCGAACAGGTAGTAGGTGATACGCTCGTCATGCTCGGTGTCGAAGGCATTCTGCAAGGCCTGGAAGTCGGCCACGCCGTTGTCGTCGACCACTACCATCTCGCCGTCCAGCCATGCCGAGTCGAGCCCCAGGGCCTTGAGCGCCTCGACCTGCCGGGGCATCTTCGCACTCCAGTCGTGGCCATTACGGGTAAACAGGCGTATATCGTCACCGTCGATACGCGCCAGGATGCGGTAGCCGTCGAACTTGACTTCGTAGCGCCAATCGCCGCTTGGCGGGGAAGCGACCAACGTGGCCAGTTGCGGCTGGAGCGCATCCGGCAGGGCTTTGGGGTCGGTTTTCCGCTTGTGCCTGACGGTGGTCGCCTTGCCCGGGCTGCGCGGGGGCAGGGTACGTTCGCTCAGCACGCTGTCCGGCAGGGCCTCGACAATCCTGTAGTCCGTTTCACTGCGCGCCTGCCCGTCATGGGACTTGACCAGCATCCACTGCTCTTTCTTGCCTGCCAGGTGAGTGCGGAACAGGTTCCAGACCCCCGACAGCTTCTCGCCCTGCAGGCGAAAGCGCAGCTTGCCCTTTGCATAGGCTTCGCGTGGATCGCCCTCGGGCTCCCAGACACCCCGATCCCAGACGATCACATCGCCGGCGCCGTAGTGGCCTTCAGGGATGCGGCCTTCGAAGTTGGCGTAGTCCAGCGGATGATCCTCCACATGCACTGCCAGGCGCCGGACCTTGGGATCCAGCGAGGGGCCCTTGGGGATGGCCCAGCTCTTGAGGGTGCCGTCGAGCTCCAGGCGAAAATCGTAATGCAGGTGGCTGGCATCGTGCTTCTGGATGCAGTACTGCAGCGCATGGGCCGAGCGGGGGCGGGCGCGTTTGCCAGCCGGCTCGGGCGTGGCATTGAAGTCGCGCTTGCGCTGGTACTCCTGCAGGGGCTTGGCCATGACGGGCTCCGGAAGGGTTTGCGGGTCTCAGGATTGGGAGGTGGCGGCGCAGCGAGGAGTTCAAAAAAAACGCGGGACGGGGCTGGCAGAAACTCTGAATCATTTGCCGCTGGGGAGGGTCGACCGAGTGAAGCCCACTAACGGAGACCGTTCATGTCCACACCCAATGACCCAAGACCGCCCATTGAGATCGACGACATCGAGGACCGCATGGGCAGCGTCCACGAGCTGGATTTCAGCGAGCGCCGTGATGAGCGCCAGGGGCGTGTCGGCGACGAGCGTCCGGCGCGGGAGCTTGCCGAGGATTACCCGCCCCGGCGTGTCGCCGAAAGCGGCATGACCGGCGGCGAGGCGTTGAGCGACACCCTGCACGAGGACAATGTCACCCTCGATGACCTGAGCCCGGATACGTTGTTCGATGAGACCGGTGCCCGCGATCCGGATGAGCCTGGCAGTGGCGGCCCGGCGGACAAGGCCTTGCGCCAGGTGGAGGCCCACGAGATCGGTGGCGGTTTCGGCCTGGACGAGGCCGAACTGGCCCGCTCGGCGCCGCTGGACGGCGAGCCGTGGACCGATGACGTGGTACCCGATGACGAAGGGAGAGAGCCGAGATGAACGAGCAACGCTGTTCCTGCACCCATTGTTCTTGCACCGTGGATGCCAATGCTGTGGTCCAGGATGGCAAGGCCTACTGCTGCGAAGCCTGTGCGACGGGCCATCGTAACGGCGAGCCCTGTCGTATGAGCGACTGCAAGTGTGGTGAGTTGGCTGAGTCGAAAGAGTCCAATGTCGATAATGCATTGGATGAAACATTCCCGGCGAGCGATCCGATTTCGCCATGAGGCCCAGTGGCTTACAGATGTGAGACGGGAGAGCGACAGGACGTCATTTAGATCATGTGGAACCTCACCCGTCACGCATCTGGTTTGGGTTACGCCCTCAATGGGTCTGCCAGACACCGTTGTTGCGCTCGCAATCGCTGCGTGCCTGGCCCAGGCTAGGGGTGTGGTAGTAGTAAGTGATGATCCGCGCATCCTTGGGTAGTGCAGGGCGGGTGGCAGGTTCATCCCGTCCAGCGGCATCGGGGTTGGCCAGTGTCTCCTGCGTCAGTGGCGCGATACAGCTGCCAACGCTGCCGTCGGGGCAACGCTCCACCCGACGCTTCTCGGTGTTCAACATCTGCTTGCTTTCGTTGCTGCACGACCAGGCAATCGCCTCAGCGGGCGTGTTGCTGTAGCTGTAACAGGTGTGTTGCTGCAACGGTTTGACCGCCTCGCTGGATGAGCGGGTGACCACGTCGCAACCTTCGGCCAACACCTGCCCGCTGCCAAGGGTGCCCAGCATTGCCATATACAGAGCGAACCGCATGATATACCTCCCGGGCACCAGGGCCCGTCAGCGCTTGTCGAGGGCTGCCCCGGCCTGCCTGCGCAAGGCCTTGGCACGCTTTTCGAGGATCAGGTAGGTCACCACGGCCAATAGCAGCGGGATCAGGTAGTACAACGTCCGATAGCCGAGCAGTGCGGCAACCAGGGTGCCTTGCCCTAGCTGGCCATGGAGCAGCGCCAGGAATACGGCTTCCAGTACGCCGAGCCCGGCGGGAATGTGAGCGACCACCCCGGCGACGCAACTGATCAGCAACACACCCAGCACCGAGGGATAGAACAGCTCGGGCGGCAACAGCAGGTCAATAAGCGCTGCCATCAGCGCCCAGTTGCTAGCGCCCAGTGCCACTTGGCAGAGCGCCATACGCAGGCTCGGCAGGGTGACTTCGTGCCCGCGCAGCGCCCAGGTGCGCCGCGTGGCGAAGGCACAGGCGCACAGGTAAGCCAACGCTACCGCCACCATCAATACGCCGATCAGGCGCAGGCCGCTGGCACCCACCGCCCAGCTTTCCGGCAGTTTGACAAAGCCCAGGGCGAATACCGTGCCGGCCAGCAGCAGGTAGCCCATCCAGTTGGTCAACAGCCCCAAGGTGAGGATGCGGGTGATGGTTGGGGTATCCAGGCCCAGCCGGCTGTACAGGCGATAACGCAGGGCAACGCCACCGACCCAGGTGGTGAAGTTAAGGTTGAATGCATAGCAGACGAACGCTACCGGCAGCACCTGCCGGGCCGGCAGGCGGTGGCCGGTGTAGGCGCGGGCGAGCAGGTCGTAACTGGCGAATACCAGGTAGCTGCAAAGGGCCAGCAGTAACCCCAAGGCCAGGGTCGAGGGCCGGTACGCCAGCAGCGACTGGCGGACTTCGTTCCAGTCCAGGTTACGCGCCAGGGTGAACAGCAGCGCGGGTATCAATACCAGGAACAGCACGGTCAGCAAGCGCTTGCCCCAGGTCTTCCAGCGTGAAGTGGCCATCAGGTCTTGCCCCCGTGGTAGTCGGCGGGGGCCTCGCCGTCGGCTTGCAGCGACTGCAGGCGCTGCCGGTGTGCCGGAAACCAGCCGGCGATCCGCGGGAAATAGCGCGTGATGTGGAAGCCCAGAAAGATCAGCGGGGCACGCCACCAGTAGCCGCGCACCATGCGCTCCAGTGTCACGGTCTTGCAGTGCTCCCGGCTCAGTTCGGTCAAGTGCTGGTACAGTTGTTCGTTGAACGCGGGGTCTTGAATCAGCAGGTTGGCCTCAAGGTTGAACGACAGACTCAGTGGGTCGAGGTTGCTTGAGCCCACGGTGGTCCAGTCGTTGTCCACCAACGCAACCTTGCCATGAAGCGGCCGCTGGCAGTACTCATGGATGCGCACGTCGTCGCGCAACAGGTAGTTGTAGAGCAGCCGCGAGAGCGCACGCACCCAGCGCATGTCCGGTTGCCCCTGGAGGATCAGCGTCACCTCGACCCCGCGCCTGGCGGCGTTGCGCAGTTCGCGCAGCAAGCGGTAGCCCGGGAAGAAGTAGGCGTTGGCTACGACGATACGATGCCTTGCTTCACGGAAAGCCTGCAGGTAGCAGGCTTCGATATCGTTGCGATGGCGCTGGTTGTCGCGCTCCACCAGCACGGCGCTGGCCGGGCCTGAAGCGATGCCGCCCGCCTGAACCCTGCTGGAGGCATCCAGCACCGGTGCGAGCATGCGGCAGGAAGAAGCATGCACCTGGGCCACCACCGGGCCGACGACCTCCACGGCATAGTCCTGCTTGGCCTGTGGGCCGAAGTCACCCAGGTGGTCGGCACTGTAATTGATGCCGCCGATGAAGGCGCGTTGCCCGTCGATCACCAGGATCTTGCGGTGCAAGCGGCGAAACAGGTTGGTGCGCATGCCTACCAGCCGTGGTTGCGGATCGAACGAATGGAAACGCACCCCGGCCTCGGTCATCGACGAGATGAAATCGTCAGGCAGGTCGGCGGTGCCGTAGCCGTCCACCGCCACCTCGACCCGCACCCCGCGCCGCGCGGCATCGATCAGGGCGTGGCGCAAGGGTTGGCCGACTTTGTCATCGTAGATGATGAAGGTTTCCAGGAGGATTTCCTCGCGTGCCTGGGCCATGGCCTCGAATACGCGGGGGTAATACTGCTCGCCGTTTATCAGCAACTCGACGCGGTTGCCGTCGCACCAAGGCAGCTTCATAGTGTCACCTGCGCCACCAGCGGGGCATGATCGGAGAGGTGGGACCACGGGTATCTGGACAACACCCGTGCTTCGCAAGCTTGTGCGTTACGCAGGTAGATGCGGTCCAGCCGCAGCATTGGCAAGCGCGCGGGAAAGCTGCGCGCCGGTTTGCCGAAAGCCTCCGCCAGGTGGCCCGACAGCCTCGCATCTGCTTTCAGGCGCCAGTCGTTGAAGTCGCCGGCGACGATGACCGGCTCATCCGGCGGCAGGCTGTCCAGCAATGCCAGGAGCAGGCCGACCTGACGCTGACGATGCGCTTCACGCAGGCCCAGGTGTACGCAGACTGTGTGCACCTGTTCATGGCCCGGCACTTCCAGCTGGCAATGCAGCAGGCCCCGTTCTTCGTTGCCATGGACCGAAACATCCAGGTTGTCATGGGCACGGATGGGGAACTTGGACAGCAGGGCGTTGCCATGGTCGCCATGGGGGTAGACCGCATTGCGGCCATAGGCGAATTGCGGCCACATGCTGTCGGCGAGGAATTCGTACTGAGGTGTCTGTGGCCACGTGGGATGGCGCTCGGCATGGTGTTGATGACTGCCATGCACCTCCTGAAGAAACACCAGGTCGGCGCCGGTCGAGCGTACCGCCTCGCGCAGCTCCGGCAAAATGAAGCGGCGGTTGAACAGGGTGAAGCCTTTGTGCACGTTGAGGGTCAGTACCGTCAGGTGATGTACGGCGGTCACCTTGTCGATGATGCAGCGGGGGGCGGGCAGTGTCGGGTTCATAGCGGCTCCTGCGGCTCGACGCCTGGTTCGGTCACCAGCTCGCCGTCAAGGCCTAGCTTGTCCAGCAGGCGGCGGGCATCGTAGGGGGCGTGGACTTTCTGGTCGTTGTCGAAGTAGCAGTAGACATCACGGGAAGTGCGTTTTGCCGGGGCGCGGCGCACCACACGCTGAGCATCCTCAGGCTGGCTGCCCGCCGCCCAGGCCTGGATGCGCAGGCGCCAGCGGCGCAGCGCCCTGGCCGTGTAGCCGCTGCTGTACAGTTCGACATCGCCATGCAGGCGCAGGTACACGAAATCGGCCGTGAGCTCTTCGACATAGGGCCATTTGCCCGCGCTGTCGGCGACCACCAGGGCAACCTTGTGCCTGCGTAGCAGATTGATGAAGGTGTCGCAGAGGAAGCTGGGGTGGCGGATTTCCACGGCGTGGCGAAGGCGCGCATTACCCGGCACGGCAGTGCCGCCGTTGCCTTGCAGGCGTTCGGCGGCGTGTCGCGCAAGGCTGCGGGCGGCTTTGCGGTCGCGTGGCAGCTTGGCCAGAAAGTCGCTGAAGCGCTGCGCGTCGAATTTCAGGTTCGGGGGAAACTGCCACAGGAAGGGGCCCAGCTTGTCACCCAGCAGCAAGGGGCCCGATGCGAAGAAGTTGGCAAGCGCCTCGTCGATTTCGCGGAGCCTGCGTACGTGGGTGATGTAGCGCGGCGCCTTGACGGAGAATACGAACCCCTCCGGTGTCTCGTCACGCCACTTGCCATAGCGCTCGGGCGTTTGCAGTGCGTAGAACGAACCGTTGATTTCGATGCTGTTGACTGCCCGCGAGGCAAACGCCAGCTCGTCGTCCTGGCGCAGCCCCTCGGGGTAGAAGTCCTTGCGCCATGGGCCATAGCGCCAACCGGAAATTCCGATGCGAATCTCGCTCACCATAAGTCCCTGCGCTCCTGTACGTAACAGTAGCGACAGGTACCGGGACTGGATTGTTCAGTGGGATTGACGAGTGGATGGCCATGCAAAAAGGGAACTTTACCGGTATTGCAATCCTCCACCGGATGCGTGGGTTTCACTGAGGTACACCATGAAGGAGGCTCAGCCATGAAGTTTGATCGGTTTGCACAATGGCTAGCCAACCATAGCGGGCGGCCGTTGACCTTCATTATTGCCTTGATGCTGATCATTGCCTGGGGTGTAAGCGGGCCCTTGTTTCATTTCAACGACACGTGGCAGTTGGTCATCAATACGTCGACTACGATCATCACGTTCCTGATGGTGTTCCTGATCCAGAACACCCAAAACCGTGAGAGCGACGAATTGCACATCAAACTTGACGAACTGTTGCGCACTACCCAACGGGCGCACAAGGCGTTGCTCGACCTTGAAGACATGGGGCCAGCTGAACTCCATGCGCTTCGAAAGCGATACCAGCAACTGGGGGAGCACGACGAAGCGGGGCCAGACTGGGAGGACTCTCATTGACGCGTTCAAGCACACGCCATGGCGTTGTTCAGAAAGGGGCAAGACCATGACGGTGAAAAACTCACACTTCGGAGACCAGTTGATGAACAAACCCGACGATCAGCAGCAGAAAGGCCCCCATTCTTCCGATCATGCAACAACTGATCAGGACTTGGGTTTCGACCCGGACTCTCCGGATCTGGACGACCCTCAAGTGGACCCCCAAGGCCCCGCGAAACCACCCAGAGACGTGGAAAAGAAAGCGTACGCCTGACTACCGTGGACGAAGGCCTGCCGCACGCATCCATCTGTTGCCCGGCGCGTCTTCCACAGCTCGACATGCCTGCCATGCCGGCGCAAACGGCGCTGGTTTGTTGAACTGGCAAACCAGGTGTTTGCCAGTTCACGGGTCAGGCAGCTAGCCAGCAAGGGCTTTGATCAGTTGCTCGCTGAAGGCGGGGATATCATCCGGCTTGCGGCTGGTGATCAGGTTGCCGTCCACCACTACCTCTTCATCTACCCAGTGGCCACCTGCATTGCGAATGTCATCCTGCAACGTCTTGTAACTGGTCATCCGTTTGCCCTTGGCCAGTCCACTCGATACCAGCAGCCAGGCGCCGTGGCAGATTACCGCCAGCGGCTTGCTGGCCGAGTTGTGGCTTTTGACCAGTTTCTGGGCGCCCGGTATCAGCCGGATGGTGTCGGAATTCTGTACCCCACCCGGTAGCACGATGGCATCGTAGAGGTCGAGGTGGGCGCTGTCGAACGTCGCGTCCACCGCAAACTCGTCGGCCGGCTTGTCATGGTTCCAGCCGCGGACAGTGCCTTCCTTGTCACTCAGTATATCGATCACGGCCCCAGTTTCCTGCAAGGCTTCACGAGGTCCGGTCAACTCCACTTGCTCGAAGCCATCGGTGACCAGAAAGGCTACGCGCTTGCCACTCAGTTTTGCAGTCATCGTTCAATCTCCGTTTTCGTCATGTGTGAATGTGGGACGTCTCGGAAGGGGTGCGAAGTTCCAATGCACTGCTTCAGCGGTAGGGAGGCTGACCGGCTGACCGTTGCAGTTGAACATTGCGCGGGGCTTGAGCTCTCACTAGCAGAGATAGAACGAGGCGGCCGTCATGAGCATCGAACGCAGCATTCCTGAACTTGAAGCCTGGTACGCGCAGTACGACGACATCAGCTACCGGCGCGAATCGCCGGACGCCTACTACCATGAACTGGTTCGCACCGCCGAGGCGCTGCGGGACGATGGTGCCATTGACTGGGATGACTGGTTGGCGCTGAAGGCACTGGCCGACGAGGCACATATTCGGGCACTGGAAGATGCCGTGCAGGCTCACGTGAGTGACCCTGACGCATGAAAGCGCTGAAGATCGCCACCTTCAATATCAATGGCATCCGCAGCCGCCTGCCCGCGCTGTTGGCCTGGCTGGAGCGGGAGCAGCCGGACATTGCGTGTTTGCAGGAACTAAAGGCGGCCGATCAGCAATTTCCTCGCCAAGCCATCGAAGCGGCAGGTTATGGCTGCCTGTATCAGGGGCAACCCTCCTGGAATGGCGTGGCGATCCTGGCGCGCGATAGTGAGCCGCTGGAGGTACGGCGCGGGCTGCCCGGCATGCAGGACGATGAGCAGAGCCGCTATCTGGAAGCTGCGGTGCACGGTGTACTGGTGAGCTGCCTTTACCTGCCCAATGGCAACCCGCAACCCGGCCCCAAGTTCGATTACAAACTGCGCTGGTTCCAGTGCCTGATCAAGCATGCCCAAACACTGCAGGGCAGCCACCATCCTGCGGTGTTGGCGGGCGATTTCAATGTGGTGCCCACCGATCTGGACATCTATAACCCGCGCTCATGGCTCAAGGACGCGCTGCTGCAACCTGAATCGCGGGCGTGTTTCGAACAATTGCTGGCGCAGGGCTGGGTCGATGCTGTGCGTCACCTGTATCCCGAGCAGCGCATCTACACATTCTGGGACTATTTTCGCAATCATTGGGCGCGCAATGCCGGGCTGCGCATTGATCATCTGCTGCTCAACCCCAGTCTCAGCCCTTACTTGAAGCGGGCGGGCGTGGATGCCTGGGTGCGCAACGAAGCCAAGGCCAGTGATCATGCGCCGGTCTGGATCCAGTTGAGCGGGCGTCGAAAGCAATGCTAGAGGGGCACGACCTTCCGCTTATCCCTGCCCATAGCATAAGTGTGGTCACGCCGTCGCTTCCAGTTGTGTATTTTTTCGCCACCCTCGCAGATTCATGGCGCAGAGACAGAATTGAAGGATAATCAATGCCCACGCTTCTGCTTGCCAGCCCCACACGGCCCACAATACGTTGCTTGCAATAAAGCAGCAGAAACCTGCCTTCCTCCGCCCCGGACGGCGCGAACCGATGCACCACGCTGCCAGCACGGTCATCAACATCGCAGGCCATTCAAGTAACCCAATCCAATAATCCATGACACCTTCCGACTGATGGTGGGGTATGTGAAGCTGATTACCTGCCAGCGGCCTGAGCGCTGGCAGGTGATCGCTTGACTAAGCTGCTTGCTGCTCGCTCTTGAGCATCTTTTTCTGCATTTCCATGGTTTGCCCAAGCTCCTCGAGGGTGTCCTTGCTGAGCAGCTTCTTCGCGGTAGGGAAGAGCTCGCCTTCCTCTTCCTCGATGTGATGCTCCAGCAACTCTTTCATGACCTTGACCCGCCCCGCGAATTCGACGGTACCTGTGTCGGTATGCAGGAGGTCGGGTAAGACGAGGGCGTCGACAGTGCGGTGTTCTTCCTTGGCCTCGTAGTACATCTTCGCTTCTTCCTTGCCACCCGCTTGCTTGATGGCCGGGTAGAGTATTTCTTCCTCGAGCGCGGTGTGGATCTGCAACTCTTGCTCGATCCTGTGGAGTAACTCGGCCCGTTTCTTCACTGCGCGCTCGGTAGTGGTCGACAGCTCTTCGAGCAGCTTCTTCACGAGCTTGTGGTCCTGGATCAGTAAGTCGATAGCGTTCATGGCGTTCCTCGTCACGGATTAAATCAAGAACCTGCTCGTGGTGGAGTACACGCAGAAAGAAACGGTTCAATGCTTAAGATGGCTGGCATCCCCCTCAGGCGCGCTCGCCGAAGAAGCGAACGTGACCTCGCAATGAGACCACGCTCATTCCTCGGTACGCAGACCTCCTCTAGCTATCCCTGCGTCGTGAATGTGTGAGTGTGAAACCCACAAGGATTCCCAGCGCCGCTGCGCCGATCAGCAGTGGCGTTATGTTTTTTGGCTTCCTCCAGCCTCCGTCGATACCCCTCCTGCCATTCGAAGGCTCAAAGAGGGCCCCCGATGATTCTTTGGCTTTGGGACTGCGATTTATCCAAGCGCCACTATCAGGCACTTCTCGTTCCGTACCCGATGCACCGGGGGCAACTGGGACAATGGTGTCACTGGCCTCGATCCGTGATAGCTCAAGCGTGGTGCCATCGACCAGAGTCAACGTCAGCCCTTCGACCGTGCCTGCCTCCCGGTTTGGAAAAACGGGTTCACCTGCGGCATCCAGGCTGTCGTAGATGAAGCGGGTACCTTCAAGCCAGCCCACGGCGGTGAGAAGCTCAGGGCCGAGATAATACTTCCCGTCCTGGAAGAAGCCTGGAAACTGATGAGCGCGCTCCACGTTTTCCACGCGATAGCGTTCGCCTGATTTCATGCCTGTCGCTTGATCGATCATGTTGAAAACCCCTGTAAGTGGCGCTCAGAACTGTCAGCCTTCGCTGTATTCGTCGGAAGTGGGCCCTGAGTGCCGGGTGCAGCGCCTGGCACGAGGATGACCTTGCGGCAGTTTTCCTGCTTCTGATCGAACATCTTGTAGCCCATGGCTGCTTCTTCGAGGGCCAGGCGGTGAGTGACGATCAATTCCGGTTGTAGACGTCCTGCTTCGATGTGTTCCAGCAGTTCAGGTAGGTATTTCTGAACATGGGTCTGGCCCATCTTGAAGGTAAGGCCCTTGTCGAACGCGTCGCCGAACATGAACCCGTGAATGAAGCCCGCGTACACACCGGGCACACTCACGACGCCGCCACGCCGCACGGCAGCAATGCTCTGGCGCAATGCTTTGCCACTGCTGCCTTCAATCTTCAGGGCCGTCATTACCGTTTCGGCAGTGCTGCCCTTGGCCTCGAAACCGACCGCGTCGATTACCGCATCGACTCCGCGCATGCCTGGCGTCTGCCGGATGATGCTGTCGGCTGGATCGTCGTCCTGCTCGAAATTGATCGGTATGACCCCGTAAGCTTCGCGGGCGTAGACCAAGCGGTAATCGTTGTCATCGACCATGAAGATGGTCTGAGCGCCGAGCATTCGCGCACAGGCGGCGCTCAGCAAACCCACCGGCCCGGCGCCGTAGATCGCCACCGACGACCCTTGGCCTATTTCGGCATTGATGACGGCCTGCCAAGCGGTCGGCAGGATGTCAGAGAGAAACAGTACCTTGTCATCGGCCAGCTCGGTGGGCACTTTGAACGGGCCAATGTTGCCCTTGGGCACCCTGACGTAGTCCGCTTGGCCGCCTGGGATACCGCCATAGAGATGGCTGTATCCGAACAGCGCTGCGCCCGGGGGAATGCGCTTCTTGTTGATGATCGCGCCCCGCCCCGTGTTGGTGGTTTCGCAGGCAGCAAACAGGTCGTGCTGGCAGAAGAAGCAACTGCCGCAAGCGATTACGAAAGGAATCACTACGCGGTCGCCGACCTGGAGATTGGTGACTGCATTTCCAGTGTCCTCTACGATGCCCATGAATTCATGGCCGAAGATATCGCCAGCTTCGGTTTCAGGAATTTTGCCTCGGTAGAGGTGTAGGTCGGAGCCGCAAATGGCTGTGGCGGTGACCCTGAGGATGATGTCGTCGTCTTGCTCGATGATGGGATCAGGAACGTTGTCGACCCTGACGTCGTTTGCTCCGTGGTAAGTCAGTGCTCTCATGAAAGTCAGCTCCTGCAGCCGCGTATTTCCGTTATCGGTATGCAGGGGAAGCCACGGCGGACAGTAAAGTTCAGACCAACACGTCAGGCGGTACTGGTTTGCTGCGTACCCGAAAACAACGCGGGACGACAGAACCGCTAGAGAAGTCCGGCCCGGGTTGTCCCGAACCGGCGCCACGCAGGCGTTTATCGGGATTTAACTTGAACATTGCCACCGTTATGTCGGTCATCTAACGGACACACGGGCGATTTACGCTCGGCAAGGACCCTGCCGGATCCAGACCGGCCAACTTCAAGGGCAGCGCATGAAGGCAATGGACACTGCAACAGCGAAACGCAAAGGCATCAAGCTGCGCGCCACCATCATCTACCGCAAGGATGGTGAGGTTTTGTTCGTTCGCAAGCGCAAGGCCAAGTGGAACCTGCCGGGTGGCCGTGTCGAGCGAGACGAAACGCCGCTTGAGGCGGCTATGCGGGAGATGGCCGAGGAAACTGGCCTCGCGTTCGACGAGCTTCGTTACCTCACGATGTTCCGGGAGGACAAGGTCATCCATTATCTGTTCGAAGCCCGAAAGGCCGACGATAAGCCACGCCCTCGAAACGAGATCGAGGCTTGCCGTTGGATCAAGGCCAGGGATGTGGCGAAGCGCCGAGTAAGGCGCCCGATCAAGACCCTCCTGAAACGCTGCGCCTGATCATCCCAAGCCGTATCACATCACTTTGTCGAGCGTGATCGGGAATTCCCTCACCCGTTTGCCTGTGGCATGGTAGACCGCGTTGGCCACCGCAGCGGCCACCCCGACGACGCCGATTTCGCCCACGCCTTTGGACCCCAGTTCGTTGACAATGTCATCGTGCTCTTCAACGAAGATCACTTCGATATCCCCGCAGTCTGCATTGACCGGGATGTGGTACTCCGCCAGGTTGTGATTGACGATGCGGCCCAACCGGTGGTCGGTCAACGCTGCTTCGTGCAGGGCCATGCCCACCCCCCAGACCACGCCCCCCAGGATCTGGCTGCGTGCGGTTTTGGGGTTTATCACACGGCCTGCCGCTACAGCGCTGACCACTCGGGCTACCTTGATCGTGCCAAGGTCCTCGTCGACGTGGACTTCCACGAATACCGCCGAATGGGTGGCGGTGGAGAACGGTTGGCGCCTGGCGCCGGGCTCTGCGTTGATCTGCACTTCGAACGCACCGTCGGGGGCGCTGGCGACGATGTCTGCCATGGCCAGGCGATGACTGCCCGCGTGCAAATAGCCATCGGCGAAAACGAACTGCTGCCGGGGTGTGCTGGCCACTTGGGGGTACATGTTGCGCGCATGGTCCAGCACCTTGGTGCGCAGAACATGGCAGGCCTGGCGCACGGCCGAGCCCACCGAAGACACCGTGAACGAGCCGCCCTGAAGCGGTGCGGTGGGCAGTGAGGAGTCACCCAGCATGAAGGTGACGTCCTGCACCCTCGCGCCGGCAGCGTCGGCGGCGATCTGAGTCATGACGGTATAGGTGCCTGTCCCGATATCGGTGGTGGCACTGCTGACGGTAAGGTGGCCCCGGGCATCGATGCGCGCCTTGGCACTGGCCTTCATCTGCATGGCTTCCCAGACGCCGCCAGCCATCCCCCAGCCGACTAACTGGTTGCCACTGCGCATGCTGCGCGGTTGCGGATTGCGACCATGCCAGCCAAAGCGTTCGGCACCGTGCTGATAGCACGCCAGCAATTCCTTGCTGGAGTAGGGCTTGCCTTCGTTGGCATTGTTGTCGGTGAAATTACGCCGGCGCAGGTCAAGCGGGTCAACCCGGGCTGCACAGGCGAGCTCATCCATGGCGCACTCCAGCGCAATCATCCCGGACGCGGCCCCAGGTGCCCGCATGTCCAGCGGGGTGTACACATCGAGCGAGGCCAGGCGGTAACTGAGCGCAACGTTATCGCACTGGTAAAGCATGCCGCTCCATTCGACCAGGTGTTCGGTGAAGTCCTCGAAGCGGGAGGTCTGGCCAAGCGCATCATGAGCGATCGCCAGCAAGCGCCCGTTTGCGTCTGCACCCAGGCGCATGCGTTGCTCGGTGCGGGGCCGGTAGCCAAAGGTGAACATCTGCTGGCGGGTCAGGGTGACGCGCACCGAGCGCTTCAGGTGCAACGCCGCCATCACTGCCAGCGGCAACTGGTACTGCGGGCGCAAGCCCGAGCCGAAGGCGCCGCCGACGAACGCCGCGCGCACACGAATGTTTGCCTTGGGCAGGCCGAACACCTTGTGCAGGTAGTCCTGGCAGTTCTGCGTACCTTGGGTCTTGTCGTGGATTTCCAGAGTGCCGTCGGCCTTGTAGTGCACGGTCGAGGCATGGGGCTCCATTGGGTTGTGGTGTTCGTTGGCCGTCAGGTAGGTGGCATCCACCTGCAGAGGCGCCCCGGCAAACTGCCCGGCGAAGTCGCCACGCGGCGCCGGTGTTTCGGCGGGTGCCGCATGCGATTGATGGCATGCGCCCAGATCTGTCTGGTGAGCCTCCTGGGCATAGTCGATTTTGATCAGCGAGCCTGCATAGCGGGCCAGTTCGAGGGTTTCGGCGATCACCAGCGCCAACGGTTGCCCGCTGTAGAGCACTCGATCATTGAACAAGGGCCGAAACGGCGAGCCCTCGGCAGGGTCGGCATCGCTGTAGTCGTCGTCATAACTGGAGATAGGCGGACGATGGCCATGGTCGAGCACGGCGATAACCCCGGGCACGCGCATGGCCAGCGAGCTGTCGATTTCGAGAACCCGACCGCGCGCGATGGTACTGGACACGACGCTGCCGTGCAGCAGGCCCGTCTCGGGGTATTCGCCCGCATAGCGGGCCTGCCCGGTGACCTTCGCCACACCGTCCACGCGGTCCAGGGGCGTGCCGACTACGGGTGTGCTTGTGATCATGGTCGTGCCCCCCCGTTAGCGGCGCCGCGCGCCGCGTCATCCAATGCCCGCACGATTGCTCGCTGAGCGAGCGTCACCTTGAAACCGTTGTGGCTCAGGGGTTGTGCACCTTGCAGCAACGTTTGCGCGGCGCGGTTGAAGAGCGCTTTTGAAGGCACCTGGCCGGCCAGCAGGCGCTCCACAACCGGGTCCCGCCAGGGTTTGTGGGCAACGCCGCCCAGCGCCAGGCGCGCCTGCTGGATCACTTCGCCATCGAAGGTCAAGGCTGCAGCGACTGACACCAGCGCGAACGCGTAGGAGGCGCGGTCGCGTATTTTCAGGTAACGGTAATGGTGTTCGAACACCGGGGGTGGCAGCTCGATGCCTGTCACGAGCTCATCGAATGCCAGGTTATTGTCGCGCTCGGGGGTGTCTGCGGGCAGGCGATGGAAATCCGCGAAGGGTATCTGCCGTTCACCGGACGGCCCCTGTACGTGCACCACGGCTTCGAGCGCAGCCAATGCCACGCACATGTCCGAGGGATGGGTCGCGACACAGGCATCGCTGGCACCGAGAATGGCATGGATGCGGTTCATGCCTGTACGCGCAGGGCATCCGCTGCCAGGTTCACGTTTGTTGCAGGGGGTGCCGGTGTCGTAGAAGTAGTAGCAGCGGGTACGTTGTAGCAAGTTGCCACCGGTGCTGGCCATGTTCCTCAACTGCGGCGATGCTCCCGCCAGGACCGCGTCTGACAACAGTGGATAATGCCGCTCGATCAGCGGGTGCCATGCCAGGTCGGCATTGCTCACCCTTGCACCGATCAGTACGCCGCCGCCAGGGGTGGCGTGAATACCGTTCAGCCCAAGGCCGGAGATGTCGATCAGGCGCGCGGGGCGAACCACGTTTTCCTTCATCAGGTCGACCAGGTTGGTGCCCCCGGCGATGAAGTGCGAGCAGGCGTCAGCCAGGTTCACCGCTTCGCTGACTGAGGCGGGCTTGTGGTAGCTGAAGGGCGTCATGGGTGCTGCCCTCGTTGTGCCTTGGCCCCATTCGTCATCGACGGTAAGGCTTCTTCCACGGCTGCGACGATGTTGCCGTAGGCACCGCAGCGGCAAAGATTGCCGCTCATCTGCTCGCGAATGGCCTCGCGGGTGTCGGCACGTCCCTCGTGAACCAGCCCGACCGCAGAGCAGATCTGCCCTGGGGTGCAGTAACCGCACTGGAATGCATCGTGGGTGATGAAGGCGCGCTGCATGGGGTGCAGGTCGTCGCCACTGGCCAGCCCTTCGATGGTCACCAGGTCGGCCCCGTCGCACATGATGGCCAAGGTCAGGCAGGCATTGACGCGCTTTCCATCGCGCAGCACCGTGCAGGCGCCGCATTGGCCATGGTCGCAGCCTTTCTTGGTGCCGATCAGGTCCAATTGCTCACGCAGCAGGTCGAGCAAGGTGACCCAAGGATGCACCTGCAGTGTTCGGGGCTGACCATTAAGGGTCAGACAGATGGGGTGCTCCGCAGCCCCGTTTGAAGCGATCGCGGTCATGGTAGGTCCTCACGGTCAGGGTTCGCGCACTTTGCTGCGTCTCTTTTGTGCGACCGGGCCGGCAGATCAAACGTTCAGCCGGATCGCCGGGGTGCCGATCACTTCTTGCTTGACCAGCGCGCGCCAGGTTTCTACCTTGTCGCGCCAGCGCAGGTCAGTCTTGTGCTCAAGCAACGGCAACAGTGCGCGCAATGTTTCGCTGGCGTCGCCGACCAGGTTGACCTCCATCGGGTAGCGCAGGCTGAGCATGTCGGGTTGCAGGTCGATCTGCACGCCTCGCGCCTGGCCTTCCCTCGGCGAAAACTCGGAATAGGGAAAGCCGGAGCCGATCATCAGCAAGGTGTCGCAGTCGCTCATCAGCTGATAACTGGGTTCGGTGCCGGGGAGGCCGATCGACCCGGTGACCCATGGGAGGTCGTCCGGCAGCACAGCCTTGCCCAGTAGCGCTTTGGCCACCCCGGCGCCGAGTGTTTCGGCAATTGCAACGACCTGCTCTGTCGCCTGCAGTGCGCCGGCACCCACCAGTATCGCCACCTTGTGCCCGGCATTGAGCACCTCGGCGGTTCGTTGTAGGGGAAGTCCTGCAGGTCGTTGGGCAGGATGACAGCGGTGACGCGGCGTTCGCCGACGGCCGTACGCACCGCACGGTCGAGCAGGTGGCGCACCTGCTCGGGGGTCGATGCCTGCTGAACGAACGCACCGGCAACGTCCTTGAACATCGACAGCAGGTCCAGCTCCTGCTGGTAGTGCCCACCTAATGCCGCCCGGGCCGGATGTGGCCATGCACACACCGAGCTCGCCGGTGAACTTGGCATGGGCGCTGGCCATGAAGGCTGCTCAGGCCAGAATGTCTACGTCAGACTCATTTCGTCAAATGCTAAGTTCCGGCCTGACGGGGCCTTGCTCAAGCACGTATCTATACGAGTTTCATACAGAGCCCGGACGTTCACTACTCGGCTTTTTGATCCTGATCAAGTGTGGCAAAGCTGCCAGTGCTAGTGTCCAGCTTAGTTTCGCCACGGGTTGTGCAGATGATCTGGCTCTAAAACCATCAAAGCAGGTTGCTACACATTACCCTGGTGCTATTGGTGCTGGTCTTCGGGGGTGCGGCAGGTCATGGCTGTTCTACCCAGTGCATGACTCCGCAGTAGCCCATAAGGATGTCGCTATGAGTCTGGAGGAGCATGCACACCCGTTTAAACATCTGGAGATCGCCATGTACATCACTACCAGAACGCTTGTCGCCGCACTGCTGATCGGCAGCCCGCTTCTTGCCGTGGCTGTCGATGAACACCACCCCGATCAGGCTCCGGCGGGCGCCCAAAGCCAGTCGGCGTCAGCCCAGGGCCAGGAAAAGGTCATGGCCGAACAGGTACAAAGGATGCAGGCCATTCACGACAGGATTGCTGCCGCCAAGACCCCGGAGGAGCGCCAGGCGGCCATGCATGACGGCATGCAGGCGATGAAGGATGGACTGGGCATGATGCAAAACGGTTGTGCCGGAAAGGGCATGGGTATGCACATGAAGATGATGGACCCAAAGATGATGGAAATGATGATGAAAATGTTGGATCAGCAGGCCGGCATGATGAGTTCGCCATCCAACATGAAAGACATGCCCATGCAGCGCTCCATGGAGCCGCCAGCCCCGAAGCCAGCCCAATAATCATCCGCCGCGGTTCCGGTTCCGGCCTTGCCCTGCGGAGCGCAAGCGTTCCTGGCAAGGCCTCTCAATATGATGATTATGTTGTTAGGCAATAATGTCATTGGTAGAGGGCCTGCTGATACAACCTCAAATCACAAGCCCCAGCCACATTGCTCCGAGGATGATCAGTTGGCCGGGAACAAGGTATCGCGCAAAACTGAAGCCGCCGTTGGTCAGGGCCAATATACATTTGGTCAACGTGTTTCCGGACAACGCCAGCAAGCCTGGTATTACCAGACTCTCCACACTTAGCCTGCCGACAATGACCAGTGAGGCCACCGAGGCAATTGCTGCATGAGCATCGCCCATACCGCTGACGAAGGCCGCTATATTCACGCCATTGTGGCCAAGATGCTGAAGAAGAAATGCCGAGAACAAGGCGATGCAGGTCAGGGCGACGGTAATGATTAGAGCTGTCCAGAGGCTGAAGGCCCCGTCACCCCGATGTGCTGGCGAGCCTCCGGAGGTGGCACGCCAGGGTGCCAGCAGTAATACACCATAAACCACGGTGATCAAGGCGCCGAGCCCGATCGATGGTACGAATGGTTTCAGCAGGCGTCGGTCGACGATAGCCAGCACCAGGGCGAATTGCGTGATGCTGGCGAGGTTGGACAGCACCGCTGCCGAGGCGAAGGATCTGGCAGCCGCCTGCTGCCGTCGAGCCTCGTGTGCCAACAGAGCGATAGTGGCAGAGCTTGAGGCAAAGCCTGACGCGATTGCGCTCATCGGCAAGCCATAACGCGGGCCCATCAGGCGCATGGCAATATGGCCTAATGCCCCAACGGTCATCAGCAAGACCGCCAAGGTACAGATCGTGCGAGGGTTTACCACACCGTAAGGTCCCAGGAAACGGTTCGGTGTCAATGGCAGTACCACCAGTGCTATCGTCAACAGCATCAAACCATCGCGCACTTCTTCTTCGCTTAGTTGTTGCAGCACGAAATGATGTAATTCACGCTGCAGTGCCAGCAGCACGGTCAGCACCACGCCTACCGCCGTAGCAAGTTCGGGTTCGCTCAAGCTCAGCGCGCCCAGCGTCAGCACCAGTAGCAGGGCGATTTCGCTGGTGACTTCGGGGTCTTTGTCGGCATGTTTGCGGTAATGCATGCACAGCATCAGCACCAGGCCAATGCTGGCGACCCCGACCAGCACCGGTCCGGCCAGCAACATGCTGACGTAGCCCAGCAGGGCGGTGATGGCGAACGTCCTCAGGCCGGCGGCGGCATGGTCTTCATTGCGGCCTTTCTTGCGCTCGCGCTCAAGCCCCACCAGCATGCCGACGCCTAGCGCCACAGCGCCGTGGCTGACATTCATCGTGTCGAGCATGGCGCCTTCGGAGTGTCCTTGGGCGCGACTTCCGCGCCGCCTTGCTCGAGGGCTATCAAGGCTGGCAGATCGAGTATCTCGACAAGCCTGCCACGCATACTGACGATGCTTAGCGCACGCAAGCGGGCGACCGAACGACACACGGTCTCAAGACGAAGTCCCAGGTACGAAGCCATGTCCTCCCGGGACATGCGCAGCATGAAGCCGTGGGCAGAATAGCCCCGGCTGACGAAGCGCCGTGACAACCCCACCAGGAAGCTGGCCAGGCGCTGTTCGGCGGTAAGGTTGCACAGCATCAGCACCCGCTCATGCTCGCGTACGATTTCTCGGCTCATCAAACGGTTCAGGCTTTGCTGCAGGACGGGAAAGTCGCGTGCCAGTGCCTGCAACCGGCGATAGGGGACAGGGCAAACTTCGCTGTCTTCCAGAGCAATGGCGTCGCATACGTGATGCTCGGTTGCGATGGCGTCGAGCCCAAGCACATCGCCCGCCATCCAGAAGTTGATCACCACGCCCTGGCCTTCGGCGCTGTTCAGGCTGGTCTTGAAGCTGCCACAGCGCACGGCATAAAGCGTCGTCAGCGGATCGTTGGCGTTGAACAGCGCGGCGCCTTTGCGAATGCGCATGCGTGGTCCGATCAGTGCACCCAGGCAACTGTTGTCATACACGGGCAGACCGGTGGGCAAGCACAGCCCGCTGACACGGCACTCTGTGCACAGGGTTGCTAGCGGTTTGAGATGAATCGGGGTTGCCGGGCTCGACGCTGCAGGTTGGTCGAGCAAGGTCACTTTCAGTAGACCAGTCATTTTCAGGCCTCCTTCGCGCATCGTAGACCTGCCTGGGCAGCCATCCGTGCATTGGCTTTGCCAACGTTGCCCATATCTGGGCGTGGTGACCAGTCGGCGAGCATGTCCCGTGAATGGGGCGCGTTGAGGCGCGCATTCAACCGATCGACGAAAGCTTGCGCTTCGTTGGGCGTATTGAAGCTCACCCGGCAGTCGTCCATGCGGACCCACCAGCGATCCTGTTCAGGATTATTTTCGACGTAGATGTTCATGAAAGCCTCCAAAGAGCATGCATGCGCAAACCAACTGCAAATCCATGCGTAACGAAGGCATCCCTGCCGGCAACAGGGGGGGGTAGGGCGTGATGGCCATTTTCATCACGCCATCGCGCTGGTTGGCGAATGTCTCATGGGCAACTTCGATGGTTTTCATGTGCGCCATGACACGCCTCCGGGGCATTCGATGATTGTTGTTGGTGTGGGGTCAGATTGCGCCGTTAACGGCCAGAAGCTTTGACCAGCATCAAATTTCCGCGCAGTCGGCGTTGCCGTCTGTCCGCCCAGTAATTCAGTTGATAAACATCAAATCCGCCAGGTGCGGGTGATGGATGATCCAGCAACACTCACCAACCGCTGAGGTGTGCCATGGACAACCCGCAAAGACTTCTGCTGATCGCCTCGCCCCTGATGCGGCGCACCCCGGTCTACGACCGTGCGGCTGCGCTGGCCAAGGCCAAGGGCATGGCCCTGCATATCGTTGCTTTCGACTATCTCGAAGGCCTTGCCACGGCGGGCCTGGTCAATGACCAGGCACTGGCTGTGATGCGTGAAGGTTATGTTCAGCAACACCGTGCATGGCTGGAAACCCAAGCGCTTTCGATGCGCCGTAACGGGGTCACGGTCACCACCGAAGTGGTATGGGTGCAGCATCCGCTGGACGAGATCCTCGTCCATCTGCGCGAGCAGCCATTCGCCCTGCTGATCAAGGCCTTCGAGCATGAACCCTGGTGGGTGCGGGCGATGTTCACCTCGCTCGACATTCAGTTGCTGCGCGAAACCCGCATTCCCCTGCATCTGGTGCATCAGGCCAGCCACGCGCTGCCGCGCAAGATTCTGGCTGCCGTGGACCTGTCCCGCCCCGAGGACCAGTTCGAGGGGTTCAACGACCAGATCATCAGCGAAGCGCTGAAACTGGCATTACAGTGCAATGCCCAGATCGAACTGCTATATGCCTACGATCTAGGGTCCATGTACCTGGACTCAAGCGGCAGCCGCGAGCATTCGTTTCTGTTCGATTCCAACCTCGCCCAAACACTGCACGAGGCGCAAAGCGAGGCCTTCCAGGTACTCGCCGAACGCAACGGTATCGCCCCCGAACACCGCCACCTGCGCCTGGGAGACCCGGCCAAGGTGCTGGCGCTGTTCATGGAGAACAATGATATCGATGTACTGGTCATGGGCAGCTACCACCATCACGGCATTGGCTGGTTCATCGGTACCACTGCAGAGCGGGTGTTGCATCGGTTGTCCAGCAGCATGCTGGTGATTTCACCAGAGCATTCCCAAGGCTGAGAGACAAGGCCCGAGAGGGCCTTGTT
Source organism: Pseudomonas sp. URIL14HWK12:I5 (assembly GCF_900176445.1). NCBI lineage: Bacteria > Pseudomonadati > Pseudomonadota > Gammaproteobacteria > Pseudomonadales > Pseudomonadaceae > Pseudomonas > Pseudomonas sp. URIL14HWK12:I5. The sequence goes on along the minus strand of NZ_FWXQ01000006.1, from coordinate 52,593 downwards.
TTCAGGTGCGAAGATCGAGTTCGTGGATGATTTCGCTGACATCGCCACCCACGTAGCGTGAGGCCCACCCCAGGGCCTTGGTCAGCCGGTGCATGGCGTAGTTGTTCGCCAGGTCCCTGGAGATCATGAAGTGAAAGCCATTGCGCTTTGCGGCTGCGATCAGGTGCTGCATCAGCAGCCGGCCCAGCCCCTTGCGTTGCCACTCTTCATTTACGGCTACGGCGCATTCGCACAGGAGGCTGCCGGGAACACTGGCATACCGACTGACCCCGATCTGGCGCAACTGCCCATCTGCATGGACCAGGGCAACGTAGGCTTCACGCTGGTGATGATCCACTGGCATATGCTGCGCATCCAGGCTCGGGGCACCGCCGCTGAGCCCGGCGATGAAGCGGAAACGCCGGGTCTCGAAGGCGATCGTGCTGAGAAAACGGCGGTCCCTTTCCCGGTCTTCCTCGCGCAGGGGGCGGATCAGCACAGCAGTGCCGTCAGAAAGCTTTTCGATCCAATGCTCGCATGCGTCTGGCTTTTCAGTCTGCTGCCTGTTCATGTCGCCTCCCGCTTATCTGGTCGATGCTTGCCAGAGCTTTTGTACCGTGCTGGGCGGCGCCGGTTCTGACAATCGTCAAGTTCAGGCTCGGCTGGTGGTTTTCTGATCTGTATCAAGCGCGAACAGGCCTGCTTTCGGACAATCGCCTACATCATCACGCCAGACGCGCAAGCCCGGAGGTTCGCCATGGGTCAATATCGACAACTGCTGGTGCTGCTCACCGAGCTCGACCCGCATTCGGCCGCGCTACGCCGGGCCCTGGCCCTGGCGCATGTCAGTGGTGCCAGTGTGCATGTACTGGGCTTGTTCGAACCGACGCAGGAGCACCTGCTGCGCGAAGAGCGATTGAACGAGGCCGATATCCAGCGTCAGTTCGACCACTACCGTGTGCGGCTGGCTGGGTTGGTCGAGCGTCACCGTGGCAGCGGCATCGCTTTGACGGTTGACAGCTTGCAGGCAGAGGACATCCGCAGCCAGGCCATCGACTACATCAGCGAACTGCAGCCTGATATGGTCATCAAGGACAGCGAAGCGACGCCAACCATGGTGCGCCTGTTCAGCACGCCCCTGGATTGCGCGTTGATGCGGGGCTTGAAGGGCATCATGCACTTCGTACCGGCGGCAGCAGCGTCACTGCCCCAACGCGTGCTGGTCGCCGTTGACACTTCCTTCAGCGAAACGCCCGAGGTCCAGGCGTCCTTCAACCGTGGCCTGATCCGCGCCGCGCAGGCGCTTGCACTGCAATGCGATGCGCAGTTGCACCTGCTCTCGGCCTACAACCTTACGGACGTGTTTGCTTCGGACATGAACGTCACCCAGGCGTGGATCGATGAGATGCGCAGTGCCCTGAAGGAGCCGTTCGACACCCTGGCAGACGCCGAGGGGGTCGCGGCGGAACGCCGCCACTTCATGGAAGGAGGCCCGGTCCAGGTGATTCGCGAGCAGGTCGCTGTGCTGGATATCGACGCGGTGGTCATGGGCGTCGTGCAGCCAAAGGGCCTGGAAAAACTGCTCGGCGACACCACCGAACGCATCGTCAGCCGCCCGCCGTGCAGCGTGCTGGCGGTTCACCCTCAAGCGGCCGAAACCCTGGAGCCCTAGCCATGCAACTGACCTTCCTCGGCGGGACCGGGACCGTGACCGGCAGCAAGTTCCTGCTGACCCGCGACAGCAGCCGCGTGCTGATCGACTGCGGACTGTTCCAAGGCTACAAGCAACTGCGCCTGCGCAACTGGGAACCGCTATCGGCGGCGCTGCGCGCGCTCGATGCCGTGGTGCTGACCCACGCCCACCTCGACCACAGCGGTTATCTTCCGGTGCTCGCGAAGGAAGGCTATACCGGGCCGATCTACGCTACGCCGGCCACCTGTGCCTTGGCCGAGATCCTGTTGCTCGATAGCGCCCGGCTGCAGGAAGAGCAGGCCGAGCATGCCAACCGACACGGCTATTCCAAGCATTCACCGGCACGCCCGCTTTACACCGCACAGGATGCAAAGCGCGCCTTGGCATTGTTCCGCCCTGTGGAGTTGCATCACCCGACCGTGATTGCGCCGGGGATGGAGCTGCTGTTGCGCACGGCTGGGCACATACTCGGCGCCGCGACGGTACAGATCAAGGTAGACGGCCAGACCGTGGTCTTCTCTGGCGACCTGGGCCGGCCACAAGACCCGATCATGCGCGCGCCGGAACTGATCAGGACGGCAGACGTGCTGCTGGTGGAGTCCACCTACGGCGATCGCCAGCATCCAACCGAGTCGACCGAGCAATTCCTGGCCCAGGTCATCAACCAGACCCTCCTGCGCCATGGCATAACCTTGGTGCCGTCGTTCGCCGTTGGCCGTGCCCAGTTGCTGATGTACTACCTGTACAAGCTCAAACGCGATGGCCTGATACCCGACATCCCTGTCTACCTCAACAGCCCTATGGCTACCGACGCAACCACCCTGTACCAACAGTTCAGGAGCGAGCATCGCTTGACGCCAGCGCAATGCGCTGCAATGTGCAGGGGCACGCATATCATCCGTACCGTCGATGAATCCCGGCATCTGGATCAGTTGCGTGAACCTGCGGTCATTATCGCCGCCAGTGGCATGGCGACCGGTGGACGGGTTTTGCACCATCTCAAGGCGCTGGCGCCCAACCCACGTAACAGCATCCTGTTCTCGGGTTTCCAGGCCGGTGGTACGCGCGGCGCCGATATCGTCGCCGGGGCGCGCAGTGTCCGCCTGCATGGCGAAGACGTGCCCATCCGGGCCCAGGTGCATGCCATGGAGAACCTGTCTGCGCATGCCGATGCCGACGAGATCATGGAGTGGCTGCGCGGATTCGCCCGCCCCCCTCGCCAGACCTACGTTATCCATGGTGAGCCGCACGCCGCCGACACGTTGCGGCGGCGGATCAGCATCGAGCTCGGTTGGCAGGTGTACGTGCCCGAGTATCAGGAAACCGTTGCCATTGACCCAGTGCGCTAGCCTGGGCCGGGAGGTTGTCATGGAAACACAAGCAAGGTCGAAAATCCGGGCCTGGATGCATCGGCCACGGGGGAGCCTGGGTTTGATCGTGGCCATCTTCGCGGTGCTCGCCGTGTTCGCTGCCTACCGGGCGTTGAGCCCGAACTGGCGCCTGCCGATGCAACATCCACTTGTGCTGCTGGCTTTGCTCGCCTTGTGCGTGGCGTTAGGCTGGGTGGTGCAGCGTGGCGTGAAACGCACGGTAGCCAAGACCATATTCAATGGCCACGCCACGGGCTGGCAGGCTCGGCTTGCTTTCCTGCGCTCGGTCACCCAGGAGTCAAACGTGCTTTTGGGCTTGTTGCTGTTCCTGGCGTTGCTCGCTGGCGGCACGCTTTGGCTGGCGGGGCGCTCGGTGGACCGTATCGTGGAGAATTGCACAGACAGCCTGCAGGCCCGGGTGAACACCCTTGAGGATGAAAAGCTCACGGCATTGGTCGGCAAGCCGGTGTGTACCTGCCTGGCGCAAACGTTTCTCGACCGCAATGGGGTGATACCCCTGGCCTTGTTCGAAACGCCGATGCGGGAAGTGAGCGCATACAAGGCGTTGACGGCAGACGATGAACAGCGTTGCCTCGAACAGTTCGACCTGCTGCCTGAAGAGGCCCGGGTGACGGTGCCTTGAATGGTAGTAGTGCTTGCCAGTAGCTGAAACGACCGGCGCCCGTCGCGGCGAACAGCACAGCGAAGGCGGGGGAATCTGGGGCGGGCAACTCGTGCGGATGGGTATGGCCGGAGGTTGTGTGGCTTGAAGCGGACGGGGCAGCACGGTGGCTGCCCCAGGCACTGGCGCAACGGCGCTTCAGGTCAGGTTGAGGCGATGGATGACCTGGGCCGGATCATCCGGATCGGTGCTGGTGGTGAATCCTGCCGCCTTGGCCAGGTCGCGCATCGCCAGGTTGGCGGCTGAGTCGATCGAGTACATCTGCCGCATGCCCTTTGCCCGGGCATGATCGGTCAGGTGCTTGAGCAACAGGCGGCCCAGTCCATGGTGCTGCCAGCTGTCAAGCACCGTCACGGCGCATTCGCATTCATCCTTGCCGGCAATGGCGGCATAACGCGATATGCCCACCTCCTGCAGTTCGCCGTCCACATGGGCGAGGGCGACATAGGCGGCTTGTCGGTCCTGGTCGACCGCCATCAACTGGTCGAGCATTGCCTCACCGGGCTCCTTGATCTGGCACAGGAAGCGAAAATGCCGCGATTGCGGTGACAGCCGTTCGATGAAGGCCCTTTCGCGCTCCCGGTCCTTGGCTTGCAGCGGCCTGATCAGTACGTGGGTGCCATTGTCGAGGGCTTCGATCCAATGCTCGCCCGCAGGCTTGGGAAACGAGGGGGCGGTGTATTGACGGGAGGGTTCTGTAGGAGCCATGGCAATGATCCTCGTGGGTCGGGAATGAACAATGGAGGTTCAGTTTCGACGCTCGACCCTTCGTGGACTTGATAGTTGTCAATTGCCCCGGTCGCCGGCCGCTGTCATCTGTCAGGCGGGGAACAACAGCGGATCATCCGGGCTGGCGCAACCCTTTGTCGGACAGCCAGAAGAGGCCAGGTGAACGCGCTAATTTGTATTAATACCCGCATGTAGAACAGCGGAGGCATGATCATGTCAGGCCCTCTGGATATGGGGGCAAGGCCCCATGTGAAGTGCCTTGCGTGTTCGTTGAGCCGGCTATGCCTACCCGCCAGCCTTAGTACCGACGAAGTGGACAAGCTGGAGCGAATCGTGCGCCGTAACCGGCCTTTGAAGAAGGGCGAATATCTGTTCAAGGCCGATGAGCCCATGGAGCATGTGTACGCCCTGCGTTCAGGGGCCATCAAGAGTTTCCTGCTCGATGCCGGGGGCAACGAGCGGGTTACCGGCTTCGTCCTGCCGGGGGAGATGCTTGGGCTGGACGCTATCGGTGCCTGGCATTACCGAAGCTATGCACTGGCGCTGGAGGTTTCGCTGGTGTGTTCCATCAGGCTGGATCAGCTCGTCGACCTGTCGGGGCAGATCCCTGGCTTGCGCTACCAGCTGTTGCATATGCTGAGCCTGGGGATTCAGAGTAAGGACGAACACTTGCGTTGCTGCCATGGGCGAGCCGAGCAGCGGCTTTCGATTTTCCTGCTCGGCATGTCGGAGCGCTATCACGAACGCGGTCTGCGCGCAGACGTCTTCAACCTGCCGATGTCCCGAGGTGATATCGCCAACTACCTGGACCTTACCCTGGAAACCGTCAGCCGGTTGTTCAGCCGTTTCACCCAGGCAGGGTTCGTGAAGTGCGTCGGGCGGGAAGTTCGATTGGTCGACTTGCAAGGCCTACTGAACCTCAGCCGGCTGGAGGAGCCCACTTGAGCGCAGCCAGAACCCTGTCGTAGCGTTGGACCGGCCCATCCAGAGGGAGTTGATCCCCCCAGGTTGGCCGAGGCATATGATCGGACCGCAGCCAGATGCGCTGGGGCGAAACTCCTTTTTGCCAACACATGCGCGCCGCCTGCCGGGCCACCTGAGCCGGCGCGCAACCATAGACCGTATCTGGCTGGAACTCTTGCAATTGATGTGTCAGTTGCCGCCATCCGCTGGAGCTGTCGCGCGGCGCTTTCGCTTGCTTGTGAAGCCACGCCCGGCATTCGTTGGGCAGGCGCTCCAGCGGCAAGCCGTCGTGCAGTAACCGCACCTGCACCCAAGGCAGCCAGCAGCGGATTTCATCCAGCATGCACAGTAACGCCAATATTCCTTCACCACGTGTGATCGCCAGTAGCCGTGCGCTCTGCAAGGGCACTGGCCAGGCACTACCCAAAGGGCCTGAATACCCCAGAAGCTCGCCTGGCTGCCCCAGAGGATGTGCGCTACGGGTCGTCACCAGAAACCGCCCATCCACCCCGGGCAGGCTGACGTAGCTGCAAGGCCAGCGCTCGGTACGATTGGCCAGCAGGCAATACTGACCTGGCATCGCCTCGCTGAACTGCGCGCTGCACAGTGCAAGGCGCAGGCACTGTTGAATGCCCGGGCCCGGTAGGGTTTCAAGCAAGCGGACACTTCTGCTGTCGTCCCGCTCCATAGTCGCCTCGATCTTGTCTGGCTGTGTCGCGCAGTTTTCAGGCTAACCGCATGCCAGAGCGGGACTTTGATCAGTATCAAATCGACAAACGATGGTGGCAGCCAGGCGATTGATAAAGGTCAAACGCAAGGTTGACTGCCAGCGCAATATCGAGGCGTCTCCCAGGGAGGCATTACTCATTAGAGGAGGGCGCCATGTCCGAAGCAGCGAAGAAAGTACCTGTCACTTCCGCAACCACCCAACCTGCCAAGGTTACGCCGCCAAGTACCGAAACATCGGACTTGTGGCGCCCATTCCAGCAGTTGCGGCGTCAGATCGACAGCCTGTTCGACGATTTCGGTCGCCGGCCATTGCGCATGCCGTTCAGCCATACCCCGTTCGATGTCGAGCCATTCTGGCGTCGTGAACTGTTCAGCCATGGCATGCCGGCGATGGATATCAGCGAACTGGCCGATGAGTTTCGCATCAGCGCCGAACTGCCTGGTGTGGACGACAAGGACATCGAGATCAAGCTGGTCAATGGCAACGTTGTGATCCGCGGCGAGAAGCAGGAAGCGGTTGACGAAAAGCGCAAGGAGTACCACCTGTCAGAGCGGCACTACGGCAGCTTCGAGCGGGTCTTCCAGCTACCCCGTGAAGTAGACGTGGAAAAGATTAATGCACAGTTCGCGAAGGGCGTGCTGCTGGTGCATCTGCCCAAGCGTGCAGAAGCGATTCACCCCGAAAAAGTGATTCCTATCAAAAGCAGCAAGTGATTGACCCGACCGATTTCAGGAGCAGGGATGCTCCGTCTTCGCATCCGAACACATACGCGGGCGCGCCATCGACAAGAGGGGGCGATCATGAACGATTTTCCAGGTACCGAGGAACTCGAAGGATTGGATGCCTGCTGGCGTGCCGCGAACTACCTTACCGTTGGCCAGATCTATCTGCAGAGCAACCCCGTGCTGGCCACCCCGCTGAAGTTGGCCGACATCAAGCCCAGGTTGCTGGGGCACTGGGGCACATCACCGGGGTTGAACCTGATCTACACCCATCTGAACCGGCTGATCCGCCATTACGATCTCAACATGCTCTTCGTCACCGGCCCTGGTCATGGCGGCCCGGCCATGGTTGCCCAGGCGTATCTGGATGGCACCTATACCGAGCTGAACCCTGCGATAGAACGCAATGCGCAGAAAGCTGTACCTGATCGAGCATGGCGAAGACATGCCTGAGGTTGCAAAATGGCACTGGACGCCGCACCCAGACGCCTGAGCAGGCGCTATTTGGCTTTCCAGTATTTCTGCATTTCGAGGAACAGGAACGACGCGGTCCAGGTGATCAGCACCAGGCCTGTCAATGCTTGCAGGCCGGTGAGGTACTTGAGATGGCCGGTAGGGGCGATGTCGCCAAAGCCTATCGTGGTGTAGGTGGTGAAGGAAAAGTACACGCAATCCAGGAAGCTGCCGTCGAAGTTGCCACTGAGCGAGCCCCAGCCTTCGGCGTGAGTCATTAGGTAATACACCAGGGCGAAACACCAGACCTCCAGTGCATGGGCCAGCAGCGCGCCGAATACGCCTGCAACGATCCGGAATCGGCTCCACAGTTTCAGCCGCGGTAGCCAGTCGTTCAGGCGCAGCAGGCATTCGTAGTGGATGATCACCACTAGGATCACCACCAGCATGTTGATCAATGTGACGGTGAGCATGGTCGCTACTCGGACTGGAACGGCGTGTCATTTGGCCGCATCGACCAGATTATAGATGGCAGGCTCCTTGGCCTGCGGCAGCAGTGCCGGGAATTCTTCCGGGGTGATGGTTTCCTTGGCCAACAACAGGCGTGCCCCAGTGTCCAGGTCGGCGCGTCGTTGCTCGAGCAAGGCCCGGGCACGGGCGTAGGCGTCTTCCACCAGGCCACGAATACCCAGGTCGATTTCGCGTGCAGTCTGCTCTGAGTAGTCCTTGCGATCCTGGCGCAACAACGATTCGCCCAGGTAACTGGCCTGCTGCCGCTCCAGCACTGCCTGGCCCAGTTCCGTGCTCATGCCGAATCGGGTGATCAGCTGGCGAGCAATGTCGGTGGCGCGCCCCAGATCGTCGGCGGCCCCGGTGGACACCTGACCGAATACCAGGCTTTCAGCGGCTCGCCCGGCCATCAGTACGACAATCCGGTCGCGGAGCATTTGCGCGGCACGCTGAGGGAGATTGATAAATGTCAGGCTACGGTGGGCGGCGATGCCGATACTGGGGGTGTCTTGAGCATGCGCGAGGGCACCAACATGCAACGCTATCTGCTTGCCGGATTGTCCAGCCTGCTGCTGGCATCGGCATCGGGCTGTACCCCTTGGCACGCTGAAGAATACGACGCGCGCCTGGAGTCGGCCGAGAACAATGCGGCTACCGCCCGGTTGCGGGCCGATCAGGTGTGCTACCGCATAGACCTGGTCGAGCAGACCGCCAACGAGGCGCTGCGCAGAGCGACCCAGGCACAGGAACAGGTCCAGCAGTTGCTCCAGCAGGCCAAACGCAAGTGACCGCCATGTCACGGCGATGGCTGGATCCAAGCTTGTTGATGGTCTGCGTTCTGGCCTTGCTGCTCGGAGGGCTGGCCTATGCGGCGCAACAGCCGACCTGGGCTGCGCTGATCTGGGCCTCCGGCAACGCGATCATGGCAGCGGTGCTGGCGGGGGAAATGGCCCAGCGTCTGGCCAGGCGTGAGGCGGGCATTGACCTGATCGCGCTGATGTCGATTGGCGCGGCCCTGGCCCTTGGGCAGATGCTGGTAGGCGCAGTGGTTGCACTGATGCTTGCCACGGGCCGTGCATTGGAGACTCTCAGTTTGCGTCACGCCGAGCGCGAGTTGCGGGCACTGATCGACCGGGCCCCTCAGCGGGCCTGGATTCAAGAGCAGGATGGCTTGCGTGAGGTACCGGTGGACGAAGTCCGCGCTGGGCAGAGTGTACTGGTGCGCCTGGGTGAGATCGTGCCGGTGGATGGGTGGTTGCAATCCGAGCAGGCAACCCTGGACGAAGCTGCGCTGACTGGCGAATCGTTACCCGTTACCCGCCATGCCGGTGAGCCGGTGGCCAGTGGGGTGACCAACTCCGGTGCGCCGCTGCTGTTGCTGGCCACGCATACCGCGGCGCAAAGTACCTACGCTGGCATCGTGCGTCTGGCCGAAGCGGCACGTCAGTCACGGGCACCCTTCATGCGCCTGGCCGACCGCTATGCGCTGGCGCTGATCCCGCTGACATTGCTCATTGCTGCGCTGGCGTGGTGGGCCAGTGGCGATGTGCAGCGAGTGCTTGCCGTGCTGGTGGTCGCCACGCCTTGCCCGCTGATACTGGCAGTACCGATTGCCATCATCTCAGGTATTTCGAGGGCTGCACGGCGCAACATACTCGTGCGTGACGGCGAGGTGCTTGAAGCCTTGGCCGGCATCCGCCAGGTGTTCCTCGACAAGACCGGTACCTTGACCAGTGGTCATGCCCAGTTGCAGTCGATCGAACTGAAGGGGCAAGGCGTACCCTTGCAGATGCTGCAGTTGGCCGCTTCGTTGGCCCAGTCATCCACCCACCCGATTGCCCAGGCCATCGTTCATGCTGCCCGTCTGCGCAACCTGACGCTGACCGCTCCCGAGCAGGTGCAGGAAAGCCCCGGCCAGGGGCTTGCCGGGATTGTTCAAGGCAAGGCCGTACGCTTGGGCGCCCTGACCTACGTGCAGAACGAGAAGGACGATGGCCGGTGGGCACAGGCGCGTTTGCAGCAACTGGACTACCTGGCCAACAGTGGCAGTTTCGTGGCGGTTGACGGTGAGTTGAAAGCGGTACTGCGGCTGGCCGATGACCTGCGTCGGGAAACCCCCCAGACATTGCGCCGCCTGCGGGCGCGCGGGATCGAAAAGATCGTCATGCTCACCGGTGACCGCCCGGAAACGGCGGAAATGGTTGCGCTGGCGGCGGGTATCGACGAGCTTCGCTCGGGGCTCTCTCCAGAAGACAAGATTCGCCTGGTGCAAGACGGCTGCCGCATGGCACCCTCGCTGATGGTCGGCGATGGCATCAACGATGCGCCAGCATTGGCGGCGGCCGATGTCGGGGTTGCCATGGGCGCTTCTGGCGTCACGGCGTCTGCCCAGGCGGCCGGTGTGGTGTTGCTGGTCGATCGCCTCGATCGATTGGTCGATGCCTTGGATATCGCTCGGCACGCCGTGTACATCGCCCGGCAGGGAGTATGGGTGGGCATGAGCCTGTCGTTGCTGGCCATGCTGGTTGCAGCCGCCGGTTACCTGCCCGCGCTAATGGGGGCGGTGTTGCAGGAAGCTATCGACCTGTTGATCATCGTCAACGCCTTGCGTGCGCTGGGCCCCTTGACGGCCAGGCGTCGCAGTGGGCTTGCCGTCGAGGACCTGGATCGGTTGCAGGATGAGCATCGGCAACTGGACGGGTTGCTGACGGAGCTGAGCCAGATGGCCTGCGACTTCGCCAAACGCCCCATCGAGCAGGCGCGGGACGACCTGGGCAAACTGGTCACCGGGCTGCATGACCTTCTGGAACGCCACGAGCACGATGACGAGCGTCGTTTGTATCCGCTGCTGAGCCGCTTCATGCCCGGCGAAGATCCACTGTCGGCGATGAGCCATACCCACCGGGAAATCTTCCGACTCATCCATCTTCTTTCTTGCATGAGCCAAGATTTCAGCCGGGCGGCAGCGAGCCCGAGCCCTGATGAAATCCAGCACCAGCTGATACGCCTGGACACCTTGGCCAAGTTGCATTTCGACCAGGAAGAAGCCCTGTACCGGTACCTGGATCAACGCTGAGCGCGGTGTTCAGCGCCCTGTAGGATTGATAAAAATCAAGCACCCAACACGGTGCGGCGGGATGCTGACAACAGTTGTTTTCTGCCCTGGCCTGAACGGGAGGCAATACCATGCCCCACAGCAAAATCCTGTTTCGCTCCGCAGCGCGGGAGAAAATCCTCAGTGGTGCCACCCAGCTCGCCGATGCCGTGCGCGTTACGCTAGGGCCCAAATCGAAATCGGTACTGATGCAAAGCAGTTGGGGTAAACCGACTGTCTGCAACGATGGCGTGACCATCGCCAAGCGCGTCTATCTACAGGATCCAGAGGAAAACCTCGGCGCGCAGATGCTGCGCCAGGCGGCCGAGCGCACTGGTGAAGCGGTGGGTGATGGCACCAGTTTCGGTCGCCAGCATCCTGCTGCTGACCGAGGCAACCATGACCGATATCCCGGAAAAGCCAGCACCTTTGATGCAACCCCCAATCCCTGAGTGATCGGGCGAACTGATCATCGGAGGCTACCATGAGCCACTATCAACGCCTGTTGCTGATCCTGCGCCCGGCATTGTGCCAGTCCTGTGCCTTGGAACAGGCTGCCGCCCTGGCCAGGTCAAGTTCGGCCAGCCTGCACATCGTGGGTTTGCTGGAGTCGCTGGACAACCTCAGGTTCCTGGAGACAGGTGACACTCAGAGCGAGCGGCAGGCTTACCTGCAATCCCAGCAAGACCAGCTCGAGGCCCAGACCAAGGTGCTGCGAGCCTCGGGTGTGCAAGTGACGACGGAAGTCGCCTGGAGCAGCGATCTGCAGGCGGATATTCTCGAACACGCCCTGGAGATGCAGCCAGATGTACTGCTCAAGCAGGTCGAGCACGAACCGGCGCTCAAGCGGGCCTTCTTTACCCCGTTGGACTGGCAGTTGCTGCGCCATTGCCCGATCCCGGTCTACCTGTTGGGCGCCGCCAGACCGGCCTTGCCTCGTCAGATCGTCGCGGCGGTGGACGTGGCCGATCCATCGCCTCAGGGCCAGGCGCGCAATAACAGCATCATCCAGCAGGCCAATGCGCTGGCCTTGCAGACTGGCGCGCAACTGGACCTGCTGTTCGCCTGTGACCTGACCATGGCCTACATGGGCGACATGGGGTATGGCGCCTGGGCCATTGGCGACGTCGGCGAGTCCTTGCGCCACGCCCTGGAGGACGATTTCAAGGCGCTGGCCGACCGCTACGGTGCGCCGGCCGAACGCAGGCACTGCCTGCTGGGCCGCCCGGTCGCGGTGCTGAGTGAGTATGTCGAAACCCACCCGGTGGACGTGATCGTCATGGGCAGGCCGCTTGCCCGGGGGGTGGACCGACTGTTCGGCAGCACCACGGAGCATGTGTTGTACCAGATACCCTGCAATATCCTGGCGGTGTAGGGCCATGCGTCGGGGTTATGCGCCCCAGCCCCGGCGGTTGGCAAGCAACTCGGCGACCAGCGCGCTGGTATCGACGATATCCAGCTGCTGCAGGCATCGCACGGGCAGGCGAAAGGGCGCGATGCTGTCGGCCACCAGTACCCGTTCGAATACACCGCTGTCGAATAGCTCGCCACCAGTGGTGAACAGGCCATGGGTGGCAGCGGCCAGCATGCGGCTGGCTCCGGCCTGCCGGCAGGCCTGGGCTGCGCGCAGCAGCGTCTGCCCCGTGCTGATCAGGTCGTCGAACACGATGACAGTGCTGCCTGCCACGTCGCCCACCAGATGTTCGCCGGTCAGGCCCGCCTGCTGGCGATGCTTTTCCATCATGGCCATACATACCGGGCGCCCCAGCAGGTCCGCCAGAACCTGGCGAAACTGCTCGGCGCGTTTGATGCCGCCGATATCCGGCGACACGACCGTGACTGTCTGCTCACCGAGCAGGGGGGCTAGGTGTTGGGCGAATAGCTCGGTGCATTGCAGGTTCCAGCTCGGGATTCGGTAGGCGTTGTCGAAGGCGCTGGGGTTGTGTACGTCCAGCGCCACCACGCGGTCGACGCCGCAGCTTTCCATCAGGCAAGCTACATGGCGGGTGATGGTCGCATCCTGAAACTCCACCTTGCGGTCCTTGCGGCCATAACACAGGTAAGGCGTGACAGCCGTCACCTGGCTGGCACCGGCGTCCTTGAGCGCACCACAGAAGAACAGCAACCGGCACAGCTTGTCGTGTGCGCTGTGGTGCGCGTCGCCATAGAGCGAGTGAAAGACGATGACCGATCGACCGTCGACCGATTCGCCAGGCCAGCATTTGTGTTCTCCGTCCTCGTAGTCGCGCTCTTCATGTGCTGACAGTGTCCAGCCCAGGCGTTGCGCCACGGCATTCCCATAGGCCTGGCTGCCTCGCAGGGCGAACAGTAACGGAGTTGTGTCATTCATACCCTGAGCTCCAGAGGTCGTTCATAGCAACATAAGCTGCATGGGGCTGTGCGGTTTGACGTTTATCAAATCGAACATAGCCAGCAGACAGACACTCGGCAGGTAAGAGCATGCCAAGGCCTGCGCCCCTGTACCCTGCATGGAGAGTACGCCAATGGACAAACACCAGCAAAGCCACAAGGACAAACTGGATGGCGTGAAACCAGGCGGGTGATCGTTCAACCGTGGATTGCCAGAATGCTGGAGTGAACCTTGTACAGGGTTTGCTCTGTAGTACTGCCAACGACCTTGCTCACCCCCTCGTGGTAGAGCGTACCCATCACCACCACATCGAAGCCATGCTTGTTCGCGTAGTCGCTGACCACGTTACGGGCAGCGCCTCGCACCAGGTGCAGGTGATCTGGCTTGATGCCGTAGCGGCTGCCGAACGTCGCCATGCGCTCGCGCGCGCGACCAGATATTTCCTCTACCAGCTTGTCAGTCCAGGCCACGGGTGCGGCGGCATAGGCAACGAAGCTGGTGCTGGGTTCATAGGCCTGCAGCAGATGCAGTTGCGCCTTGCATCGCTGTGCCAGTGCCTGCGCCGATTGCAGGATGTGGTCGTTGAGCTTGTCGATCACCGGGTCGTGCTCGACAAGATCCACGGCGACAAGTATGCGCGCTGGCAGCTTGGTTTCAGCCTGGGCCACCAGGTGCATCGGGATCGGGCAACGGCGCAGCAACTGCCAGTCCAAGGGGGTGAGCAGGGCACGGCTCAAGGCGGTTTCGTGCCTGATGTCCTTGATCACCATCTCCACCCGGTGCAGTTGGGCCAGCCGGATCAAGTCCGTGAGCGGGTCTTCATCGTCCAGTGTTTCGGCGTAGGCGGTAATGCCCAGTTCGCCCAGCGCCTTCACCTGGTCGGCGAGCCAAGCCTTGCGGTGCTCGGCGTCCTGCTTGCGGGCATTGCTGCGCAGCACTTGGTCCAGTGTGGCCAGGCGTGAGGGCAGTTGACTGAGCACCACCAGGTGCAAGGTGGCGCCTGTCGTACTGGCCAGCGCCTGAGCACGCGTCAGGGCAGGCGAGGGGTGTAGGTCTGGATGGCAGATCAATAGCAGTCGCGAGTAAGCGTTCATGATGGCCTCCACGGCGATGGCAGCCTCGATGAAGGCCCACCGGTATAGGCCAAGGGTGACGCACTGAGACTTGATGGCCTTGATATTTATCAAGTGCCGCGATGCATCGGGCCATGGCATTGGCTCAAGCGTTAGGTGCCTCCTTGCACGTACTGGGCATCCACACCCCCACTGAGCCTGGCCTGCCCGAGCCAGGGCAGCAAGCTTCACAACCTTCAGCGTGGTGGTGGTCGGCGTGGTGCAGCCCAGACGCTGGGCCAAGCTGATCGGCGATACTACCGAACGGCTCGTCAATCATGCCCCGTGCAGCATTTTGACAGTCAGGCCCCCGTCAGCAGATTGATTCAGACCGTATCGCCGGCTCGGCCATGGCGAATCAATTCCACGCTGAAATCCTGGCGAATCTGCAGGTCGCGGGCGAACCAGTTGGCACAGGAGCCGGAGTCGCTGGTAATGATGGCGTGGTCCGGCAGGCGAGGGGACAGCTCATGGACCACGCGTTGCGGGTTGATCGGGTCAGCCTTGACCAGCGCGCGCTTGGCCACGGTCTTGTCCCACTGCGCACGCCAGGTTTCTACTTTGTCGCGCCGGCACCCACCAGTAGCGCAGCGGTCTGGCAGCTGGAGCCTGGTAAAAGCCGACAGGCTCGAAGGTGAACCGATAAGCCACAGGAATGCAGTGGGCCTTGCACTGGGCCAAAATTTTCCCATCACCCCAGTTTATGCAGGGCTTCTACCAATTGAGCCTTGTTCATGGTCGAACGCCCTTTGAGATCTTTGCTGCGCGCCTCCTTCATAAGGCTTTCCTTGCTTTGCGACTCCAGCGATGCGCGCGAGGTGTGTGAATGCCCCTGGCGAGACTCGGCGGCGCGTTTGGCTGAGTCCGTGCGTGCGGTCTTCTTCTCGCGCGACGGCGTCTTGCTCCCCGAGCCTCCCGGCTTTTCACCGCCACCGGAATGTTTGTTCACGGTGGCCCAGGCGCGCGCTTCGGCTTCGTCCTTGCCCACGCCCTTGTCCTCGTACGATTGCTCGATGTGCTCGGCCTTGCGTTTCTGCTTGTCCGTATACTTGTCCTTGTCACCGCGTGGCATGGCATTGACTCCTGAGTGAGTTGCTTGATCAATGGCGAAACTGAAACGCCGGGCCATGAACGGGAGATCCACCGCCATTCGGCCATTCCACCTAGCTGCCCGATCCTGCGCCTGATCCACTACCGGTTGAGCCACCGCTACCACTCGCCGGACCTGCACCGCTACCGTCCCCTCCGTTCCCGCCGGAGCCCGAGTCAGTGTCGGTACCGTCACCTCCCGTGTTGTCCGTTCCATTGTCATGGGTACCGCCATTACCCGTGCCCATGCCATCGGCTGGTGTTCCTGAGCCTGTCGCACCGCCTTGGCCGTTCATGTGCCCATTGCTGTGCGGTTGCATGCCCGGGGCACGTTGATCGTTCAGGTCTGTGGCGGCCAGGGCAAGTGGCGCCGCGCAACCCAGACACATGGCGAGCAGCAACGCGTACGTTTTTTCTGCGTTCATGGTGAAACTCCGTCTCTGGTTGTTCACCCTGTGTTCGGCCTGCCGTTTACCGAAGGGTGCCCTCAGGGCGACGGAAGGTTCTGATGCACAAAGGCCGGCTGTCCGGGTGAGGCGCGATCGCGATCGAGGGGTTGCTACGCCACTTGTCTGGCTGCAGGCACTCCTGAGCCTCGCCCGCTTCTCAAGTTCAGGTGCAGATCGGCAGTGAGGCGCGTGGTTTCATGTCCGCAACAGGTGAACTGCCAGGCCGGCCAGGGCGCAAGCGAACAGTACTTCGATCACGCCCCGCTTGAAGCGGAACAAAGCGATCGCAGCTGCAGCTGCAATAGCCGCGCAAGGCCAGTCAAGCGCTCCACCAAAGCCTTTCGGCCAAAGCACGTGGTAGCCGAAGAACATGGCGAGGTTCAGGATCACGCCCACTACGGCGGCCGTGATCCCCGTCAGCGGTGCGGTAAATTTGATCGCGTTGTGGGTCGACTCTACCAACGGTCCACCGATGAGAATGAACAAGAAAGACGGCAAAAAGGTGAACCAGGTGACGAGGCTCGCCGCGACAGCGCCAGCAAGGAATGGGTGTTCGCTCCCGAACATCGGATAGACGTAGCCACCGACGAAGCCGACGAAGGCAACCACCATGATCAGTGGCCCCGGTGTGGTTTCCCCCAAGGCGAGACCATCGATCATCTGGGTGGGTGTCAGCCACCCGTAGTGCCCTACAGCGCCTTGGTAGACATAGGGCAATACCGCGTATGCACCGCCAAAAGTCATCAGTGCGGCCTTTGTGAAGAACCAGCCCATCTGCGTCAGGGTGCCGTCCCAGCCAAATGACAGCGTCAGCAACCCCATGGGCAGTATCCACAGGCCAGCACCGACCAGCAGCAACCGTACCAGGTGCCCCCAGCTGAAACGGGCATGCTCGGGGGTTGGCGTGTCGTCATCGATCACAGCCGGGCCAAAGCTGTTCTTCGCGGCCGCATGATTGCCGCCAATGACAAACTTGCGTGGAGCGAAGCGACCACCCACATAGCCGATGATGGCGGCCATCAGCACGATCAGTGGGAACGGCACGTTATAGGCGAAGATGGCTACGAACGAGGCGCCGGCCATGGCCCACAGCCAGCCATTCTTCAAGGCCCGTGAACCAATCCGGTGGGCGGCGTGGACGACAATGGCCGTGACCGCCGGCTTGATGCCATAGAAGATCCCCGCGACTACCGGTACCTCGCCAAAGGCGATGTAGACCCACGACAAACCGATCAGGATGAACAGCGAAGGCAGCACGAACAATGCGCCGGCAATTACCCCGCCGCAGCTGCGATGCATGAGCCAACCAATATACGTGGCAAGCTGCTGAGCCTCGGGGCCGGGCAGCAACATGCAGTAGTTCAGTGCATGCAGGAATCGCTTCTCACTGATCCACCGCCGGCGCTCGACAAGCTCTTGATGCATGATCGAGATCTGTCCCGCAGGCCCGCCAAAGCTGATGAAGCCCAACTTGAGCCAGAACAGGAAGGCTTCATATGAACTGATAGACTGCTGAGTTGCTTGCGGCGGCGGCTGTTCAGTCACTGCGGGGGGCGTCTCAACCATTTTGGGCTTCCTCACTTGCGAAAGCCGTCAGCAGGCCATCAAAGATGCCTCCGGCGACCATTGTCAGTTGATCGTCATCGCCAATGCTCTCTCTCAATCCGGCGAGGACACGCTCGATACCGGATGCTTCGGAAGGTTGGTACCCCCCAACATCCAGGTAGTGGATAACACCTGCCAGGCGTGCCAAGCCTGGTTGCTGAACGGCAAAGCTCTCAATGAGGGTTTCGAAGGAAACACGGTGGCCAACGTGGCTGAACCTGGCCCCATCAAAATCGAAGCCGAGCGCATCGCTTGGGCAGTCACCGGGACTGGCCAGCCAAATGAATCGGGCGTCGGGATCGATGAAACGACGGATCAGCCAGGCACATGCCAACCGGTCTACCCATGGGCGCTTTCGCGTTGCCCATCGGCGACCTTGGTATTCCCTGCGCTCCAGATGATGGCCAGCACATCTCGCTCCACGGCTTGAAACGCTTCACGGCCCACGCTTTTTTCAGGCAGCAGGTATACGCCATCCCGCAAAACTGCGGCACCCGAGGCCTTCAGGGTTCTCCAGGCGCGCATTCGCTCGGTAGCCTTCGCCGTGGGCAAACCAAGGATCAATAGCGACCAATCAAGCATGTAGAGATCTCAACAAAAAATATTTATTTGTTTACATTATGCAAGACCCACGGAAAAGCAATGACTGAGAAACAAAAGGGAAGAAGGCAGCAATGACTGAGCAGCGTGGGCATCCGATCGGAGCGCCTGTCAGCACCCTCACGCACCGCCCATGATGCGCTGGGAGGGGGCATCGGAACAGGCATGCCGGTGCTGGTTTCTCAATGCGGCTGTTATCGTATGTCTCAAGCGCTCATTCTGGTGATGATGGAAGAGGGTCAGATTTTCGATACCGAGCGAATGAGGGCCTGGCTGGTATCTCGTCGAGAACTCATGCCCATCCCTACCATTGACCATAGCCAGGCGATATTGGCACGTTGAACGGGCCAGGACTCTACTGTGAGAAGCGCCGTGCCTTACTCGGCAGGAATGATCGAAATCTTTCCATTGCGCTCGACGATAGCGAACTTCACCTGCTCAATTTTTTCGATGCCTTGGCTGTCTCGTGCTGACTCGAGGATATCGTCCTCCGTGAGGCGCGCCCGGCGCATCCGGTGGTGAAGAAATCGCCCATCCACATACCATCCCACGCGCTCGAAGCGCCAGACGCGCTGCTGCATCGGAATATCTTCTTGAACAGGGTGACGTCTGGATACCCGTTCATCTTCCGAGATGATCACCGACCTCAGGCGCGCTCGCCGCGTAACCAGCGCTGGTGATAGTGGGAAAGCCGGGTCAGCCCGAACAGGGCGCCTTGGCGCATGACCTCAGACCGCTCGCCGAAGAAACGTTGAGTGCGCGTGAAAACGGCAACGGGTTCGCCGGCAAAAGCCCAAGCAAAGCACATCGTCCCCGGTGGTATTCCGGACTCGGGCGCCGGCCCGGCTACCCCGGTGGTGGCGATCACCACATTGGCATCGCTGTCTCGCAACGCGCCCAAGGCCATTTCCCAGGCTACTGCTTCGCTGGTCAGGCCGTATCGCTCGATGGTTTCGGCGCTGACCCCCAGCAGGCGTTTCTTGGCGCTGGGTGAGTAGACGACATAGCCGCTTTCCAACACCTCTCCGGTACCCGGTATCGCCGCCAACAAAGCCACAAGGCAGCCCGCAGTGCACGATTCTGCTGTGCTCAAAACCAGTTTGTTGTTTTTGAGATAGCCGAGGGCGGCCAGTACAGGGTCGTTTTCCATTCCAGAGTCGACTCGCTTGTTTTGCGGTGGACGCGATCCTGGTGTGTTTGGTTCATCTCATCTATTGCCCGGCGATCTGGAGAAGTGAACCTGACATGAACTTTGCCCCCGCTTCGGCTTCCCTTGTTCAAAGGCAAAGGACAGGAGCGCAAGCTGATGAAACAGAGCGATAGGCAAAAGGAAGCGGGACAGACCAGGCCGCATGGGGAAGAGGAGCGAGACAACGATGCTCATCGTCCGGATGGATCCACCGGAACATCCCATGACTCGACAGCGCAAAAAACGGCCCGTGATCACCATCAGCACAAACGCTGAAACTGCCACGTAAAAAAGAGGGTGAGGCTCGCCAGCATGGCGAGCCTCTTTTTGCTAGAGGATCGGTTTGCCGCCAGTCACAGCGTAACGTGAGCCACTGATGTAACTGGCCTCGTCGGAGCCCAGCAGCACGTAAATAGGCGCGACCTCCACCGGTTGCCCGGGGCGTCCCATCGGGTAGCTGGAACCGAAGTTCTTGACGGCTTCGTCCGGCATGGTGGCCGGAATCAAAGGCGTCCAGATAGGGCCTGGCGCGACGCTGTTGACCCTGATGCCTTTCTTGGCTAGCAACTGAGCCAAGCCGGCAGTGAAGTTGGCAATGGCCCCTTTGGTCGCGGCATAGGCCAGCAGGCTGGGGGATGGATCGTCGGAATTGACCGAGCTGGTATTGATGATCGAGCTGCCCTTGGGCATGGAAGGCAGGGCCGCCTGGCAAATACGGAAGATGGCGGTGATGTTGGTATCGAAGGTCTTCACCCATTCATCATCGTCGATTTCCTCCAGGGTCTCGTGGGCCATCTGGAACGCCGCGTTGTTGACCAGGATGTCGATGCGCCCGAACTGGCTGACGGTCTTTTCGACAATGTCATAGCAGTGCTGTTTATGCGCCAGGTCTCCGGGCAACAGCAGGCATTGACGGCCTGCGGCCTCAACCCAGCGCGCGGTTTCTTGCGCGTCGTCATGCTCATCCAGATAAGCGATGGCGACGTCGGCTCCTTCACGGGCGTAGGCAATCGCTACTGCCCGCCCGATGCCGCTGTCTGCTCCGGTGATGAGTGCAATCTTGCCTTCGAGTCGATTGTGGCCGGTATACGACTGCTCACCACAATCCGGGTAGGGCTCCATCTTGCGCTGTGAGCCAGGGACATTTTGAGGCTGGGAAGGGAAGGGCGGGGTGGGGAAGTCTCGCATGGTAGAAGCTCCTGCAGTTGAGAACGCTCATACCGGTTCGAAAGGCCTGGCCCCGGCGTGTTGGTTTCAATCTGCGGTTGGTACGACGAGCGGTGCGGGATATCAATCCAATTGAATTCCATGGCCCATCGCCTGTTCTACCGAATTCAGCTCCAGGCTCATCTCTGCGCCCGGAGTCCAATTCCAGGAGTACCGAGTGCCTCGAATCATTACCCCTACGACCCCTGAGCACGAGATCAGCGAACACAATGCCAGGATGTTCGGCTCTCCCAAGGAGCGTCTGGATTTTTACCGGCGTGAGATCCAGTACGAAACCAGCATCCTGGCCAACCGCACGGACGCCTACCTGGCGGCGCAGTCGTTTCTGGTCATTGCCTTCGTCTCCTCCATGGGAAACCTCAATCAAGGATGGGGCGAGATGTTCACCCTGATCGTACCGGCGTTCCTTGCCTTGCTCGGGGTATTGAGCTCGCTCAACGCCTGGCCTGGCATCCGCGCGGCGTACAACATCATCGATCACTGGCAGCTCAAACAAAGTCATTTGCTGCGCAGCGAGCCGTTGATGGGGCTGGCTTACGACGAATCGCCGCTGTTCTGCGAGGCGGAAACCTCGCGTGCAGGGCATCGAAAGTCATTGCTGTTCTCGCTACGGACGCCGTGGATCTTTCTGGTGTTCTGGGTGCTATTGGGTAGCTACTCGGTTTACATCCAGCTGGCCTGAACACGTTTGCTTGAAAACATGGCGGTAACGTTTTGAAGACTGAGGCCTTACTGACCGAGCGCCTCAACGCCCGAGGGCCGGGCGGACAAGAAGATGAAGTGCGAAACATTGGATTACAGTGGATGCACCGAGGGGAGGGCCGGTGTCAAACGTGCAATCCCTCACCCGGCCGCGCAGCTTGTACTTTGGACTCGTCCCAGTCGCTACGCGTTGCAGCAGTCAGCGCATCCCAGTCATCAGGAGGGTTGCCGCGGCCCAGCATCTTCTCGAATACGGCGTATGGATCGGATTTGCTGCCTGCGGACCGTAGGGTATTTTCGTCGTTGACCCATGCATAGACGATGACCTTGGATGTTGAGTCGTAGCGAAAGAACAGCCGAAAGCGCCTGCCGATTTTTGCCCGCCGCCAATGTCGGTAGGCGGTGCCCGGCGTGTTGCCTTGGCGGAACTCATCACGGCCCGAGTCGGCAGGCACAGCCTCCATGATCAGATGGCTCAATGCCCGAAGCAGCTTGACGTTGGCGTTGCTTTCAAAACCTTGCGGGTCGTTCTGCTCGGCCCGGGCGGCGGCTTCTTGCAATTTGCGTAGCTGTAAAGTCACACCTTCTTGGAACAACAGTGTCCAGCCATGTCGCAGCATCAGATCGCGACCTCACCGTCGATATCTTCGTCCAGGTTTACAGAGTGGTTTGCGTTGGCGAGCATGGTTTGCGCCAAGTCTTCCGGCAAAGTGGTGAGGTTGCGGCCGCCTCGGATATCAGCCTCCAGCAAACCCAGGAACGCACCGATGGCAGGGTCTTCGTGAGTGGTTTCTACGCGGCTGACCACGACTTCCCCCCCCCCCCGCGTACGTCGAATGCGATCTTGCCACCTGTGTCAACGCCCAGTATCTGGCGAACGGATTTGGGCAGTGTGACCTGCCCCTTCGAGGTCAACGTGGCGATTTCGTGGATGGCAGGCATGAGCGTTCTCCCAGATGTATTGATTGGGTGGTAAGGAATAATCCTTACTCGGTCAATCCTGGTTTTCTGCTGATGAAGCTTAGGCGGGGAGGACGCTCAATAGCGCCGAAAGACGAGTTACACCACTTCCAGGGACACGATCAGTCTCATAGTGAGAGTTTGAGGTGTCTAGGAAACCAGGGGCGATTCAAAGACAGAAGTGATCAGTTGAACAGCCCGCCCGACGACGCCTAAAGACTCTCAGGGTCGCCGAAGAACATTTTGACATGGCTCTAGGGCGGCATTTCAGGGTCGGAAAATCATAAATGTACCCCCACAAGTACCCTCGGTACCCCCAGCAGGATGCGCGATCGGGAATGGCGATTTCTGACAGCTGTCGAGGTGGTGCATATTGGGCCTCAGTATATCGCCATGGTATCGAGTCTGTGTTTGGTCGACACGTGCGGTCCTTGAAGCTCAAGTCTGCATTTGCAAAAGGCATCCTGAATTCGGCGCGCTGGCCAAGGTTTCCAGTTGCAATGCATGGCGAGCACTGGTGATGAACAGGAGGGTGCCATCTTCCCCACCAAAGCACAGATCGGTCGGGCTCGGCACCGGCAGTCCGATCATCTGGTCCAGATTGCCCTCGGCATCGAAGCGCGCCAGGCTCCAGCCGTCCAGCTGCGTGGTCCAGACACCTCCTTTACCATCCAGCGCCAACCCGCCCAAGCTGCCACCGCCACGCGGTAGCGAGGCCAGCCGTCGCACGCTGCTGCTGCCCGGCTGCATCAGCAGGATATCTCCCGCTTCCGGCGCCAGGGCATAGACCGCTTTGCCCTTGGCATCCCAGCGAAACGCACTGACCGGCTCAGGCAACGACCAGCCATGACGCAGTTCGCCCTCGGCGCTGAGTTCGCCTATCAAACAGCCATTGCCACTTTTGGCACACGCCCACAAGTTGCCGGATGGATGCATGGCCAAGGCCAGCAGGCGGCTGCCGAGCAGATCCTGGCGCGGGTGTTCTTTGCCATCCCAGTCGATCAGTGACCAGCCGCCGGCCTGGGCCACCAGCAGGCCGTCTGGATGAAGCTCCATGCCGCGTATCGGTAGGTCGAGGCGGGTCAGCAGGCGGCTGCTGTGGCCGTCCCAGCAATGGATGGCCGGCGCCAGGGTGTCTGCCCAGTACAGCACGCGCTGGTTCGCGTGCCAACGCGGGAACGCGCCGTGAAACGCCCAAGGGCCAGGCAGCACGCTGAGCTCGCTGGTGGCACGCGGGGTGGTGTCCGGGCGCAGTTGCTCACCGACCCGGCGCGCCGCGTCAGCCAGTTCCGGGCCGAGCAGGGTCAGGCGTTCCAGTGTCAGGCGGTAGGCCGGCCCGGCCACGCTCAGGGCGCCGCGAACCAAGCCCTGCTTGTCGACGATCGGCGCGGCGACGCAGCGGATGCCCAGGCGAATTTCCTCGTCGTCGAGGGCGTAGCCGCGCACTTGGGTAATCTGCAATTCGGCCAGCAGCCGGCGGCGGTCGGTGATGGTCAGCGGCGTCAGCGGTGCCAGCACCAGGCCCTTGAGGATCTCGTCGCGGGCAGAAGGGGCGAGCGCGGAGAGGATCGCCTTACCCTGGCCGGTGCAGTACACCGGCTTGCCTTGGCCGAGGCTTGCGGCCGAGCGCTGGGTGTGGGCGCCGTCGCAACGTTCCAGCGAGAGCACCTGGTTGCCGTCGAGCACCGCTAGGTAGGAGGTCTCGCCGGTGAGGTCGCGCAGGGCACGTAGCTCGGCGCTGGCGGCGGCCACCAGGTCTGGCTCCAGGTAGGCGTTGCGGACCATCTCCAGGTAGTTGAAGCCCAGGCGGTAGACCTTGCGTGTCGGGTCGCGGCGAATCATGCCGCGCTCCACCAGGGTGGCGATGATGCGGTACAGCGTGGTGCGCGGCAGCGGCACCTGCTCGGCCAGCTCGGCCTGGCTGATGCCGTTGGCGGTTGCGCCAATGGCCTGGAGCACGTCCAGGGCCTTTTCGAGCGCGGCGGTGCCTTCACCTGCTTTCATTGTTTGATTCCCATCTGTTGGAACTCGACTGCCTGAGCACCCATTCTGCCCCTTTTTATCCCGGTTTTCCGCCATAGAATCGGCCTCAGCAGGGCATTCATGAACGCATGTTCCATATGTTGGGAATTTGCCCTGGCCGCCCATCGGATGAACCCGCGAGGAGAACCTACAACAATGTCCGTCATCCACAACTACGCCGATGCCCATGAGAGCATCTCTGGCAAACAGGTCGTCGTCAGCGACGAAGTATTGGCCAAGCTCGCCACCTGCAGCAGCGGCTCGCTGACCACCCAGCTGTTCAAGCGCGGCTTCCGTCAGCCAGCGCTGGTCGGTCTGCGCGCCATGTGCCGTGATGCCAAGCCGTTCGCCGGGCGAGCCTTCACCATGCGCTTCATCCCCGCCCGTGAAGACATCGACACCTACTCGACCATGACCACCAAACCCAACGACGACAACCTGCAATGGGTGGGCGTGGAGCAGATCCAGCCGGGCGACGTTCTGGTGATCGACAGCCGCAACGATCCGGCCGCCGCGTCGGCCGGCAACATCCTGGTGACCCGCCTGCTGGCCCGTGGCGCCAAAGCCATCGTCACCGATGGCGCGCTGCGCGATGGCCGCGAGATCGCCGCCATGCGCCTGCCAGCCTATGCCCGCGAGATCACCGCGACCACGCGTATTTCCTATCACCACGTGGCTGACCTGCAGGTGCCGATCGGTTGCGCCGGCGTGGCCGTGTACCCGGGCGACATCATTGTCGGTGACGCCGACGGCCTGACCGTGGTTCCTGCGCACCTGGCTGAAGAGTTGGCCGAGGTGTGCAGTGTGCAGGATGACATCGAAGGCTATCTGGCCATGCGCATTGCCGCAGGCGAGCCGCTGTGGGGCGTGTACCCGCCGAGCCCGGCGTCGGTGTCCGACTACCACGCCTGGGTCGCCGCCGGCCGCCCGGCTATCCCGTCGATCATCGACCGCGAGGAGGGCTGAGCCATGGCCGAGCACAAGCATGCACAACTGATCCGCCGCTACTTCGACGCCTGCAACGAAGGCGACTACGACAAGCTGGTGTCCTGCTTCACCCCAGACGCGGTGCACTACTTCCCCTCGGGGTTGCCCGAAATTCCGTGGCGCACTGCCGACACCATCGCCCGGAAATGGGTGTGGTGCGTGGAGAACCTGGGCTCGCAGTGGACCATCGAGAAGATCCTGGTGAGCCACGACAGCAACGAAGCGGTGATCGAGTGGACTCACTGGAAGAGCAAGCTCGGCACGGCCCTGCGTGGTGACGAGTGGTACGTGTTCGACGAGCAGAGCGGCTTGATCAAAGAGATTCGCGCCTATTACGCCTCGCCGGCCGACAAGGACGTGGTGATCAACGAGCTGGTCGATTTCGACTATGTCGGCCGTGGGTATCACCTGGAGCCGAAGGCGCGTTAAGGCCACAGGCCTCTTCGCGGGCAAGCCCGCTCCTGCAAGTACTGCACCGCTGCTGAACCCTGTGCTGTCCCTGTGGGAGCGGGTTTGTCCCGCGAATGGCCACACCGCAATTGTTGAAGGAGCTCCCCATGACCACCACGCAAAACCCGAATTTCGCTGCCATCGACGCAGTCGTCGCCCAAGCGGCCACCGCCGCCGACTTCTGGGCCGATTCCACCGCCACCCAGCGCGCCACCCTGCTGCGCGGCCTGGCCGATGCCCTGGAACAGCAGCAGGCTGAGCTGGTCGCCATCGCCGACCGCGAAAGCGGCCTCGGTGAAGCCCGCCTGAACGGTGAAGTGGCCCGCACTGCCTTCCAGCTGCGAGGCTTCGCCAGCGAAGTGGAAGCCGGTGTGCCATACCGTCAGGTCGATGATGAAGCCATTGCCGGTGCACCACCTGCCGGCCGTCCGCGCCTGACCCGCGTGCAGCGCCCGCTGGGCCCGGTGGCGATGTTCTCGGCCAGCAACTTCCCGTTCGCCTTCTCGGTACTGGGCGGCGATACTGCGTCGGCCTTGGCGGCCGGTTGCCCAGTGGTGATCAAGCCGCACTCCGGTCACCCGGAACTGTCGCGCGCTGTTTTTGCCTTGGCCGCTGGCGTGGTTTGCGCCCAGGGCCTGCCGGCAGGCCTGCTGACCCTGGCCGAAGCGCCCAATCGTGCCGCGGGTACCTATCTGGTCCAGCACCCGTCAATCGCTGCCGTGGCCTTCACCGGCTCCTACCAGGGCGGCAAAGCCCTATGGCTGGCCGCCAATGACCGTGAGCGCCCAGTGCCGTTCTTCGGCGAGCTGGGTTCGATCAACCCGCTGGTGGCCTTGCCAGCCGTGCTGGAAAAAGACAGTGAAGCCTTGGCCAGGACCCTGGCGGGCTCGATCACCCTGGGTTGCGGCCAGTTCTGTACCAGCCCCGGTGTTATCGTGCTGCTCGACTCACCCCACAGTCAGCGTTTCGTCGCCCAGTTGGCCGAGGCCATTGCGCCGATTGCCACGCACCGTATGCTCACCCCGGGCATGCAGGAAGGCTTCGAGGCGGCAGCTGCCACGGTAGCTGCCAATGCCACAGCGGTGTTCGCCCCGCAGGCCGATGGGGCTGGCCCGGCGCCACGGCTGTTCGCCAGCGATGCGGCATCGTTCATTGCCAACGCTCACCTGCGTGAAGAAATGTTCGGCCCGGCGGCGCTGATCGTCACCGCGCGTTCCGTGGCCCAGGCGGCCGAGGTGCTCGAAGCCATCGGCGGTACCCTGACCACTACTTTGTGGGGCCTGGACGCCGACAACGCTGATAACCGCCAGTTGATGCGTGCGGCCCAGCGAGTGTCCGGGCGCGTACTGTTCAGCGGCGTGCCGACCGGGGTTGCCGTGTGTCACGCCCAGCAGCACGGCGGACCATGGCCGTCGTCCACCGCGCCACAGTCCACCTCGGTCGGCTATGCCGCCATCGAGCGCTTCCTGCGCCCGGTCGCGTTGCAAGACGCGCCGGCCTGGGTGCTGGGCTGAGGAGGGCAGGGCGATGATGCGACATATTGTGTTGTTCCGCCGCCTACCGGGCGTCGAAGCGCAACCTGAACTGGAGTCAGTGCTGGTGGCGCGGATGCGCGACCTCACCGAAGAAATCGACTTCATCCGCGACTGGCGGGTCGCGGCCAACGAACTGGATCGGCCGATCTGCTGGGACTACATCCTCGAGTCCAGCTTCGACGACGCTGACGCAGTGCAGCGTTACCTGCCACACCCGGCGCACCAGGCCCTGGTCGCCGACCTCAAGCAGTACTTCGAGTGGGTGGCGGTGGATTACAGCGTCTGATTGACCCCAGAGGCACCTGGCCCTCTGCGGGGGCCAGGCGTTATAACAAAAAAGATCCGGCATCACAGGTGCCGGGCGGAGTCGTACATGAACAAGAAAAAGAATTATCGCTGGACGATCCTGACCATGTTGTTCCTGGCCATGATCATCAACTATGTGGATCGGGCTGCCCTGTCGATCGCCATGCCGTTCATTACTCAGGAGTATCACCTTACGCCCGCCGAGAAGGGCATGATCTTCAGCAGCTTCTTCTTCGGCTATGCGCTGTTCTGCTTCGTCGGTGGCTACCTGGCCGATCGCTTCGGGCCCAAGCGTGTGCTGACCTGGTCGATGAGCTTCTGGTCGCTGCTGTGCGGTTCTACCGCACTGGCCTTCAATTTCTGGTCGCTGCTGATCGTGCGCGCACTGTTTGGCGTCGGTGAAGGCCCGGTGTCGACCACCGCCAACAAGACCGTTAATAGCTGGTTCCCGATCAAGGAACGCGCCCGCGCCATCGGCATCAATCAGGCTGGCGGCCCGCTAGGCGGCGCCCTGGCTGGCCCGATCGTGGGCTTTCTCGCCCTGTGGCTGGGCTGGCGCGTGGCCTTTGTAGTGATCGCAGTGATCGGCGTGCTGTGGGCCATCGCCTGGTACCGCTTGGCGGCCTCGACGCCCAAAGAGCATCCGCAGGTGTCGGCCGAAGAGCTAGCGCTGATCAACGAGGGCCGTGAGGCCCCGGTCACTGCCGTTGCAGACGCACCACGCACCCCGGTGCTGCAGATCATCCTGCAGCGTTCGGTACTGGTCACTGGCGTTTCGCTGTTCTGCTACAACTACATCCTCTATTTCTTCATGACCTGGTTCCCCAGCTACCTGATCGAGGCCAAGGGTATCGACCTCAAGGCCATGAGCATCGTCACCGCACTGCCGTGGCTGGTAGGTACCGTCGGCTTCATCTGTGGCGGGCTGCTGATCGACTGGGTGTACAAGCGCACCGGTAAGCAACTGTTCTCGCGCAAAGTGGTGCTGGTCAGCTGCCTGCTGGTGGCTGCGGTGTGCATCGGCCTGACCGGCCAGGTAGAAAGCGTGACCAGCACCGTGGTGGTGATGACCGTGGCCATTGGCTTCCTGATGCTTACCGCGCCAGCCTATTGGTCGCTGATCCAAGATGCCGTGCCGGACCATCAGGTAGGTACTGCCGGTGGCTTCATGCATGGCCTGGCCAACCTGTCCGGTATCGTTGCGCCGACCGTGACCGGCTTCATCATCCAGTCCACCGGCACCTACAGCAGCGGCTTTGGTCTGGCTGCCGTGCTTGGCATCGTTGGTGCGCTGATCGTGGCCTTGTTCGTCGGCCAGAAGCCGGCTCGGCAAGCCAACGTCATCGCTGCCGCTTGAAATGACTGCTACCCACGTTTTACGGGAATACACCATGCCTACGCTTCTAGTCACCGGCTCCGCCGGAATCGTCGGAACCGCCCTGCGCCCCTACTTGCGCGAGCGCTTCAACCTGCGCCTGCTGGATCGCCGACCGGTCAGCGAGCTGGCGGCCAATGAAACCGCCCTGGTCGGCGACCTGACCGACCCGGCTTTCGTCCGCCAGGCCTGCGAGGGTGTCGACGCGGTGCTGCACCTGGCCTGTGCCCACGGTACCGATATCCAGTTCCAGGCCACGGTAGAGCCCAACTACCACGCTACCTTGTACCTGCTCGAAGCGGCCCAGCGCGCCGGGGCGCGGCGCTTCGTGTTCGCCAGCAGCCACCATGTGCTGGGCCAGTACCCCACGCATGCTTCCGAACAGTTCGACGACCACCCGGTGGCGCCGGACAGCTACTACGCGCTGAGCAAGGTGTTCGGCGAAGCGGCCTGCGCCACCTTCTCCCAACGCAGCGAGCTGGCCACGTTCATCGTGCGCATCGGCAACGCCGACGCCAAGGTCGCCGATGCCCGTCGCCTGCGCCTGTGGACCAGCGCCCGCGACCTGGCTCAGTTGATGCTGATCGGCTTGGAGCACCCCGAGGTGCGCCATGAGATCGTCTACGGCGTGTCGGAATGCCCCCAGGCGCTCTTCCACAACAGCCGTGCCCGCGCCCTGGGCTACCGGCCGCAGGATAATGCGGCCGAGCACTTGGCCGACAACTTCCTCGCCTATGACGCTATGGCCCCGGTCGGTTCCGGCCGTGACCATGTGGGTGGCGCCTATGCCGGTGTGGCCCTGGCCAGTGTTCTGGAGCAAGCATGAAGATCGTCCGCATCGGTACCCAGATCGTCGAAATCCCCTTCCATGACGGCGGTCGTGGGGTGGGCGGAACACCTTCGGCTTGGCGCACGCTAGAGAACGTGCTGGTGCGCGTTGAGGACGAACTGGGTAACGTTGGCTGGGGCGAAGCTTTCGGCTACTTCGTCGCCGACGCCACCAAGGCGCTGATCGACCGGCTGGTGGCGCCTCAAGTGCTGGGCCGCGAGGTCACCGACATTCCTGCGTTGAATCTGGAACTGCAGCAGCGCCTGCACCTGTTCGGTCGCTACGGCGTGACGATGTTCGCCATTTCCGGTCTCGATATCGCCCTGTGGGACCTGGCCGCCCGCCGGCAGCGCCTGCCGTTGCACCGCCTGCTCGGCCAGGGCCATCGCGAACAGGTACCGGCCTACGCCAGCCTGGTGCGTTACGGCGATGACCACGTGGCCCCGGCCACCTGCGAAAAAGCGCTGGAACAGGGGTTCAGCGACATCAAGCTGCACGAGGCCACCCTGCATGAAATCGGCGCTTGCCGACGTGCCATTGGCGATGACGTGCCGCTGTCCACTGACGTCAACTGTTCCTGGACCGTGCAGGGTACCCGCGACTGGCTGCCGGCGCTGGCAGAGCTGAAGCTGGCCTGGCTGGAAGAGCCGATCTTTCCGCCCGAGGACTTCACTGCCCTGGGCAGCCTGCGCGGGCAGGGCGTGGATATCTCTGCCGGGGAAAACTGGTGCACCGCCGTGCAGTTCGAGCAGGCCCTGGTGACTGCTGCAGTGGACTCTATCCAACCGAGCGTGACCAAAGTCGGCGGTATTTCCGAATGCCTGCGCATCGACCGCCTGGCCGAGCAGCATGAGGCGGTGATTCTGCCGCACTGCCCATACTTCGGCCCGGGCCTGATCGCCACCCTGCACTTGGCCGCGGTACAGCGGCGGGTGCCGCAGGTGGAATACCTGTTCGTCGAGCCGGCTGGCTGGTTGTACCCGGTGGAGGAACTGCGCCAGGGCAACCAGCTGCAGATCCCTCAGGGCCCAGGTTTAGGCTTGGATATCGACCTGCAAGTGGCCGAGCGCTTCCGCCGCTAGCCCGACCCTTTACCGCTTCACCGCCGTGCCTCGGCACGGCGGCAGGGGCCGTGCATGCCTGAAAAATGGCATTGGAGGTTCTATGCACACCGTGGTTCTGAGTAATGCCACCTGGTCGCTGGGGGTGCTGCCGGCCTGGGGCGGGCGTATCGCCCACCTCAATGCCGAGGGACTGGACATCCTGCTGCCGATTAACGCCAGCCAGTTCGACCCACTGGACTGGCCACGGGCCGGCGCCTACCCGCTGATGCCGTACTCCAATCGCATCCGCAACGCGCGGTTGCAGTTCGCCGGCACCGAACACACGCTGCCTGCGCATCCGGCTGCTCGGCCCCATACCTTGCATGGGGTGACCCACACCCAGCCTTGGCAAGTGGTGACCTCAGGCAGCGATCACTTGAGCATCGCCTGCGACTATCAAGGCGAGCACTGGCCCTGGGCGTTTCGCGCCGAACAGCACTTCGCATTCGACGGCGCACGCCTGCGCATCACCTTGGTGCTGATAAACCTGGGGCGGACGCCCATGCCTGGCGGCCTCGGGCTACACCCGTATTTCCAGCGCCACCCTGACATGCGCGTGCATTACCGCACCGGGCGCGAATGGCAGATCGACGGGGAGTACATGGCTACTGGCGCGTATCAGGAGGGTGCCAGGGACTGGTCGATCAACGCGGATGCCGGCGAGCCTCTCGCGCATTACCAGTCGCACTGGAATGGCCAGCTGCAAATCGATTATCCCAATGGCCATGTGCACCTTCAGGCCTCGCAGGTGCTGAATCACTTCGTTGCCTTCGCCCCGGTCGGCAGCCCTTACCTGTGCCTGGAGCCGGTGTCGCATCTGGCTGACGCGTTCAATCAGCCCCGCGACAGTTGGGCCGAAACCGGCACCCATGAACTCGCCTCGGGCCAGCGCTTGGAGGCCACCCTCGAATTCACCTGGCAACACCGCTGACGCAACACCCCACATACCTATAAGAAGAGCACAACAACAATGAAATACTCCTCGACTGGAGCGGGCTTCGCTCGCGCTGCAAAACCCTTGTCCCTGCTGCTCGGGCTCGGCCCGCTGTATGCCCAGGGCGCGTTCCTCGACGACAGCAAGGCCAACCTGACCTTTCGCAATTTCTACTACAACCACGACCTGCGTGATTCAACCAAGCCTGCCCAGTCGAAGCTGGAGGAGTGGGCCCAGGGCTTCATTCTCAAGGGCGAGTCGGGTTATACCGACACGGCTGTCGGGGTGGGCGTGGATGTTTACGCAGGCCTGGGCCTGAAGCTCGACTCGTCGCCCTCGCGTAGCGGCACTGCGCTGCTACCCGGAGCCTACAATCGCGCTGGCGGGCCGCGCAATGCCGACCCGCGCTCGGTGGACGAGTTCTCCGAGGCCACGGCGGCGGTCAAGTTCAAGTACTCGAAGAGCGAGCTCAAGGTGGGCGGGCTGTTCCCGAAGATTCCGCTGGTCAGTTCTGGCGATGCCCGGCTGCTGCCGCAGTTCTTCGAAGGGGCGATGCTGGATATTCGCGAGCTGGACAACCTCGACATCGGCCTGGGCCAGATGCGCCGGGTCAACCAGCGCGAATTCGCCGGCGCCCGGGATATCCAGGTGGGTAACTACTACAGCGTGTTCAGCGACCGCTTCGATTACCTCGGCGGCACCTGGCGCGCCACGTCGCAGACCTCGCTGGGGGTGTGGACCGGCCGCCTGGAAGATGTCTACCAGCAAACCCTGTACACCGGCACCCACACCCTCAAAGCCGGTGACTGGAACCTGTCCGAGACCCTCAACTATCTCGATACCGGCGAGTCCGGCAGCGAGAAGGCCGGCCAGCTCGACAGCCGCATGACCTCGGCGATGCTCAGCGCCAACCTGCGCGCGCAGACGTTCCGCCTCGGCTACCAGTACAACGCGGGTGACAGCGCCTTGCCGTTCATCCACGACACCGACCTGCCCGGGGTGGCCAACGCCGTTCAGGTGCTGCGCTTTGACCGCGCCCAGGAGCGCTCCTGGCAGGCCCGCTACGACCTCGACTTCGCCGCCCTTGGCGTACCAGGGCTGACCGCCTTCGCCCGCTACGTGAAGGGCGACAACTTCAAGGTGGCCGGCGAGGACGGCAGTGAATGGGAGCGCAACCTCGACATCACCTACGTGATCCAGAGCGGGCCACTGAAAAACCTGGCGCTGCGCTGGCGCAACGTCGAACTGCAGGGCGATGCCACCGGCCGGCGTGATGAAAACCGAGTGATCATCGCCTACACCTTGCCCTTGTTCTGACCTGGAGGATTGCCCGTGGTATCCCATCCGCTCGACCCTGCCATGCAGGCCTACATCGACAACAGCAAGCGCTTCGCTGCGTGTGACGACAGCTTGGCAGCCCGGCGCGAAGCCTTTCTCGCTGCCTGCCGTGCCTGCACGCCATCGCGGCCGCTGGGCTGGCAGGTGGCCGATATTGACCTGGAGGGCTTGCGCCTGCGCTGTTACACACCCCCGGGCGAAGTGCCGGCCGGGGGATGGCCGACGCTGTTGTACCTGCACGGTGGCGGCTGGGACCTGGGCAATCTCGACACCCATGACTGGTTTGCCCATGCGCTGGCGCAGCGAGTGCCGCTGGCAATCGTTGCCGTGAAGTACCGGCTGGCGCCGGAGCATGCCTATCCGGCACCACTGGAGGACTGCCTGAACGCTTGGCACGGTTTGCGCGCCGGAGTCGTCGACCCCCGCCTCAGCAAGGGGTGCCTGATGGTGGCGGGGGACAGCGCAGGTGGCACGCTGGCTGCGGGCCTGTGCATGGCGTTGCGCCGTGACGGGCTGGATCAGCCGCTGGGACAGTTGCTGGTGTATCCAGTGCTGACGGCTCGTCAGGACTTGCCCTCGATGCGCGAACAGGCCGAGGCGCCGATGATGACAGTGGCGGGGTTGATGAAGTCATTGGCGGGCTTCGTGCCTGAAGCGCCGCAGCGTGATGACCCCTGCGCGATGCCGCTGGAGGCAGAAGACTTTACTGGCCTGGCTCCGGCGTTGGTGCTGGTGGCACGGGTCGACCCGCTGTGCGATCACGGGCTGGCCTATGTCGATGCGCTGGCGGCGGCGGGTGTGGCGGCCCGAGCCTGGGTGGGCGAGGGCATGGTGCATTCAAGCCTGCGGGCATTCGGGGTGGCCGAAGTCGAACAGGGTTGGGATCACATGGCGGCGCAGCTGCAGCACTGGGCTGTCGATTGACGAACGCAGCCCTCAGGTGCTTTCGCGAACCACCAGGCTGAAGCCCACATCCTCCACCTGTCCCCCACGTCCCAGGCTGCCTTCGATCCGCTGCAGCAGCAACTCCGCCGTACGCAGGCCAATGCGCCCGCCGTCAACATTCACCGAGCTCAAGCGAGGGTGGGTATGCGCAGCGAATTCCAGGTTGCCGAAGCCCATCACCGCCAGGTCCTGAGGCACCCGCAGGCCGTTGGCCTGAGCCTCGGCCATGACGCCCTGGGCGAGCAGGTCGATGCTGCAGATCACCGCATCCATCGGCACCTTGGCTGCCAGCAGTCGGGCCATGGCCTCACGGCCGTGGCCCATGTTCACCGGCACCGCTTCGAGCTCGCAGGCAACTACCTCAACACCGGCCTTGCGCAGGGTATCGGCACACGCCTGGCGCCGCCGAGTGGCGCGGGCGTCGTCGCTCCAGACCAGGCCCACGCGGCGGTGGCCGCGTTCGATAATGTGCTCGGCCATTGCCTGGCCGACGGCCTCGTGGGAAAAGCCGACCACAGTGTCGATCGGGTCCTGCGCTAGCTCCCAGGTCTCTACCACCGGAATGCCACGGGCGATCAGCTTTTCCCGCGCTTCTGGGCTTTGCAACTGGCGGGTCAGTACGATGCCGTCAGGGCGACGGGCGAGGATCGCGTCGATCCTTTCGAAAACGCCGGGCCAATACAAGGCATGAGTCGTGGCGTTCTCGGTTACCGTGAAAAGACTACGCTCCCCCTTTGATTCCCATCAAATCTCTGACTGGTCGAAGTTTTTTGTCTGGTCTGCAGCCCATACACCAGCCCGCAATTTTGGCGCTGGCTTAAGTAGCCTTCATGGCATTCCCTCCCAGACGGTTTCTAGTCTTTGAAGACCTCGAGAGCTTTGAATCCATGCTGTTTGGCCCGATTGCCAGCGAGTCGACCGGCTTGCGACAGGCATTTGCCAAAAGAGGACCGACGGCCGGGTTCCTGAAGCAATGGATCCGTGACATCTGCTGGAATGCAATATTTCTGCTATTGACTGATTTATAAGGGCTTTCTTAACGGAAAAGGGAGATTTACGCTCGTTTGACAATACGATACGTATAGTATTATATTGATCGAAGGTACAACGAGAATAAGACATGACCAATCACAGGCTCCGAGTAATGTGGTTCCTGCGTCCAGCGATCGCGGTAGCCGCTGCATGGCAAAATTGCGCTGGTTTGTCGCTTGAGGCGAGTCAGAACCATTCTTCAGATGAGCAGTTCGCTGCGCTCTCGGATGGCAGCGTTGATGCCGTCGTTACCGCGATGGATAACGTCTTCCACTGGAATCATCGGCCAGGTCCTAAAGATTTTGTCATCGTGGCTCAAGTAGAGGCCACGACGCCACTCTCTATCGTTGCCTCCCCATGCATCAAAAGCGTCAGCGATCTTGTCGGCGCAAAAATCCTGGTTGATGCCCCTGAGAATGGATTTGTTATTGCCCTGAGAGCAATGTTGCATCAAGCAGGCTTGAACTTTCATGACTACACACTCGCTCCGGTAGGCGGTGTCAAAGAGCGGTACGTGTCGCTGGTAAAGGGGGAGGGTGATGCCACTCTCCTTGGCCCGCCATTTGATGCTCTCGCAGTCAAAGAGGGGATGCATAAGGTCGCTGTGGTGCAGGAGTCTTACCCCGAGTTCCCGGGGCAGGGTTTGGTTGTCAGGAGGTCATCGCTGTCTTCGACTCCAGGCATACAATTGTGGCTGAAGTGTCTTTCAGAGGCGCTCGCTCAGTTTCCCGACAATCAGGAAAAGCTCCGAAAGAGTCTGGCGAGCGAAGGCATTCCTGAGAAGGCTGTTAGCGCAATGGTCCAGTCTATTCCAGCATCGCTCATTCCTGACGAGCATGGCGTAAATCTGCTAATTGAACATCGTCGGCGGCTTGGGCTCATCGGCTCAGATGTTACGTACGATCAAGTTGTATACCTGGCTTGATAAAATAAGTTTGGAGTGGGCATGAAAAAGTTCGCATTAGGTACATTCTCTGCTCAGCATGAAAATGCCGAGAAATTCGCGGGTCTGGTTGTGGACCGGAAGGTTGCTCCCATCTCCACGCTGGCAGAAGAGCACGACATGCCGCAGCTTGGCGGGAAAAGTGTACTGGCGCTTCTCGAGTCTTGGTCCAGCGCCTTCCAGTCGCTGAAAGTATTGGCTGAAAAGGTAGATACTACTGAGTGGTATGATGAGAATCATCTGGAATTTCATCCAGCGGTAGATCTGCCCCGGCAAGTTTTTTGCACTGGTGCAAATTATCGAAAACATGTGGTCGACATGACCGTTGATGCCAATGTCGGTCCTGAGGGTTTCAGCAAAGAAGAGCTTAAGCGGTGGGCTGAGGAAATGATGGATAATCGGGTCGCGAACGGCGAGCCGTATGTATTTACCAAGCCTGTTTCCGCTATCTCTGGCCCTTACGATAATCTCATTCTGCCATTCACTACTGAAAGGCCTGATTGGGAGCTGGAGTTGGCAGTCGTAATAGGTAAAGAAGGATACAACATCAGTGAAGTGGACGCGATGGATTATGTTGCAGGGTATACGATCGTAAATGATATCTCTGCCCGCGACCTGATTCCGCGAACCGACTATAAAATGCTCGGTACCGACTGGTTCCGCTCGAAAGGGCAGCCGGGCTTCCTGCCTCTAGGGCCTTACGTTGTGCCTAAGTGCTTCATTGACAACCCCTATGATCTGCAGATGAAACTCATGGTGTCCGGAGCCACCATGCAGGACGAGACGACCGCAGATATGCTCTTCAATATTGAAAAGCAGATCGCCTATATCTCCCGGTACGCCAAGATATTGCCTGGCGATATTATCTGTACTGGTTCTCCTGCCGGTAACGGTACCCATTACAACCGCTATCTCACCGATGGAGATGTGATGCGAGCTGAGATTTCCGGCTTGGGATATCAGCTCCAGAAGTGTGTCGTAGAGACGAAATGAGGCAGATCATGCAGGCTCTCAACGACAATCCCGACCGCGCACTGCTTGAAAGAATCATCTCCGAGCAAGCCTTTGATATTGCTCTTGAAACAACAGATGGACTGAAGGAGCTCGGTGCTCGACTGGTAAATGGCTCTCCAGGTGAATTGGAATTCAGTTTCTTGGTCTCGTCCAAAGCCGTTCAGGGCAACGGGGTTGTTTCCGGCGGGACTCTCATGACCATGCTGGACTATGCGATGGCCTATGCGGTGCTCAGTAAGCTGCCATTTGGAAAAACCTGCGCTACAACCAGCATGACTGTGAACATGCAGTCTGCGGCAAGACCTGCTCGTTTAAAAGTTATTGGTAGTGTCGATCGTGTTGGTCGCCAAGTTGCATTTGCTAGAAGTGAGGTTTATGACCTTGAGAGAAATTTATTAATAGCTAATGCCTCGGCAACTTTCTTTGTCATGGATGTAAGTCCGAGGGTTTAAAAAAATTTGGGTAATTATAATACGAAACGTTTCGTTCTTGTGGGGAAAAGATGAATAAGCTGCCAAAGCTTGGTTACGCAGCAGTGCGACGAATTGTTACCGGTCACGATGAAAAAGGTGAATCGATCATCGTCAGCGATGGTCGTGCGCTGAATGTCATTGCTGAGCCTGGGAAACCTGTTGCTCAGGTGCTCTGGGCTACAGGGGAAGGCCGTGCGGCCGGTTCAGAACCCGCACCCGCTGGGCACAAATTCGGCTTCCATTCCGAAGGTGGTTCGCTGCTGCGCGTCGTGGACTTTCCGCCGGATGAGTCGTACGACAAAGAGAAACTCATCGAGTTTCTCGACAAGGAGGGCGTGCGTGATAAGGCGCAGCCTCGGCATTTCTGGTTCCATAAAACCGAGTCGTTGGATTACGCCGTAGTACTCGAGGGGGAGATCTACGCAATGCTCGACCAAGGCGAGTCGCTGATGAAGTCTGGCGACGTCCTAATTCAGCGCGCCACAAACCATAGCTGGTCGAACAGGTCGGGCAAGAACTGCCGGATGCTCTTCGTCCTTCTGGCTCTTAACGAAGGAGAGGAACTGTGAAGAAAGCCATCATTACCGCTGCGATCACCGGTGGCGCACATACCCCTTCGATGTCTCCTTACCTGCCTGTGACTCCCGAAGAGATTGCCGAGCAGGCTATTGAAGCGGTTGAGGCCGGTGCCGCCATTGTCCACCTTCATGCACGAAACCCAGAGGATGGTCGTCCTACGGGTAGTCCGGAGGTGTTCCGTGAGTTTGTCGGCCGCATCAAGCGTGAAACTGATGCGATCGTGAACATTTCCACGGGGGGAGGTGGGCCCGGTATGCCGATCAATGAGCGCGCCGCCGCCGGTATCGATCTGCAGCCCGAGATGTGTTCTCTGAACATGGGGTCTATCAACCTCAATCTGTCCGAGATGGCGAAAAAGAACAGAGAGTGGAAGTATGGCTGGGAGGTTGAGCACCTTGAGGCGACCAAGGACTTGGTGTTCAGAAACACTTATGCGGATATCGAGTGGATCCTGAAAACGATCGGTGGTGCGGGGACTCGCTTCGAGTTCGAGTGCTACGACGTCAGCCACCTCTACACCCTGAAGTACTTCCTTGATCAGGGCTTGGTAAAGCCGCCGCTGTTCATTCAAACCATCTTTGGTTTGCGCGGCGCCATTGGCTCTCACATCGAGGATGTCCTGCACCAGAAGCGCACCGCAGACCGCCTGTTTGGCGATCAGTATCACTGGTCAGTGCTGGGGGCAGGGAAGGATCAAATCCCGCTGTCGACCATCAGCGCAATCCTGGGGGGCAATGTGCGCGTCGGCCTGGAGGACAGCTTGTACATCGGCCGCAGCGAGCTCGCAGTGTCGAATGCCGCGCAGGTGCGCAAAATCCGGGAAATACTTGAGGGCCTGGGCATCGAGATCGCTACTCCAACAGAGGCACGCGAAATCCTGGCCCTGAAAGGTAAAGACAACACCGCATTCTAAGCCCAAGATTTGTCTATCTCATTGCCGGCCTTAGGGCCGGCTTTTTTTGATGTTCAGTTGATGCCGAGCAGGTGATACACGTAGGCAATGTGCGACTCGGCAAAAGCCTCATCCAGCGGTGCGTGGTTTAGCATCAGGCGCATGTAGACCGCACCGTAGATCACATCCATGAGTATCTCGATGTTGGTGTCTGCGGAAATCTCTTCAGTGGCTTTCCACTCTTCGAGTACCTCACGTACGACAGCACGGCGGCCGTAGTGGAAACGCTCACGGAAGGCACGCAAAATCGAAGGATCCGATTGCCCTTCAGCAATGATCTGGGCAACCAGGCGGCCCGGCCAGCCTGAATACTGCTCTACCAGCGATTTGAAGTGGTAGGCCAGCGCGTCACGCGGTCCAAGCTCACGAGGGATGGTGGTTTTGACCAGGTGGTTTTCCATGAAAGCATCGATGACTATGAGCGCCTTGGAGTCCCACCAGCGGTAGATCGTCGCCTTGCTCACACCAGCTTCGCGTGCGATCGCCTCGATGGATATGGCCTGAATTGATTTTTCCTGGAGAAGGGCGATGGTCGCGCTAAGGATTTGGCGGCGAGTTGCCTCGCTGCGGGGGCGGCCGACCGATGTTTTTTCATTCGATGCGGTCTTCTTAACCTGCATGCATCCGTCCTTTCAAGTTGGCTAAAACGCTCGTGCAGCCCGCGTTGGAGATGCTTACGATACGGTTCGGTCAGTATAGTCTCTGCGCTTCGGTTTTGCCACAGCAGTGCTTTTAGCCTTGGGTTTGGTTGGAGGTGAAGGCTTGACTGATGCTCGCTTCGAATGGATTAGTATGGTAAATGCTTTACAAAACGGTACGTGCCGTATAGATTATTTTTTACCCTAAGGATCAGATCACAACGGGATGTGCCAATAGGCAGTAAACGTTGACAAAATAGGGTGGCAGGTGGGCGCAAGTGCACAGGCCTTTCATGTGTGAGTCGCTGGTTGGCTTCGTCAGGTCTGCTGGTCGAGCCGACGGCACGATGAATAATAAAAAAGGTGATTGAATGAACATTATTGGTCCGGATACGCTTGTCTTTGGTGTGGATGACGTTGTTCTCTGCGAGCAGTTTCTGACTGATTACGGTCTGAAAGCTGTAGGAAACGGACGTTTCGAAGCCCTTGATGGCACCGGCGTTGAGCTGAAGCATTGCAAAGATCCTTCTCTACCGGCCTGGGATCTTCCGACTGCAAACATGTTGCGAAAGACCGTCTACGGCGTTAAAGACGCCTCGGTGCTGCAGCAGATTAAGCAGGAGTTCGAAGGTGAGCGTGAGGTCAAGACATTGGCCGATGGGTCTTTGGAGCTTGTTGATGACCTCGGTTTCGCGCTGGGCTTCCAAGTCACTGTACGCAAGCCCCTCGACTTGCCTGCCGAGGTTGTGAACGCTCCGGGCGATGTCCGTCGTCCTGCAAACGTCACCGGGGTTCCGTCCGATGTGGCTACGCTGATCGACGCGCGCCCGCGGTCACTCTCCCACGTCGTCTTCTTCGTGCCCGATATCGAAAAGGCAGAGGCGTTCTACACCAATCGCCTCGGTTTCAAGCTCACCGACAAGTTCGTCGGCATGGGGCCGTTCCTACGCCCTGCGGGCACCTTGGAGCACCACACCCTGTTCTTTATCCAAACCCCACCGCACCTGCAAGGTTGTGAGCATTTCACCTTCCACATGGGCGGCCCGACTGAAGTCCTCAGCGCCGGCACTGCCTTGGTCGAGAAAGGTTACGAAACCTTTTGGGGGCCTGGCCGCCACCGCTTCGGCTCCAATTGGTTCTGGTACTTCAACACCCCGATGGGTTGCCATATCGAATACGACGCAGATATGGACCAGCATGATGACAACTGGGAGCCTCGCATTGCTCCGGGCATCATGGATAATTCCCAGGTGTTCTTGTTCCATTGGCGCGAACAGTGGGCGCCGGGTGGTGAACGTCCCCAGTAGGCGTTAATTGGGCCGAAACGTAATGGAGCGAATCTGTCATATCGATGATGTTCTGCCAGGAACTTCCATAGGGCTCCGATATTCGCTGTATGGCAAAGACGATATTTTTTTGGTCAATAAGCTCGGGGAAATATATGGATATCGGAACTCTTGTCCGCACTGGCCCGGGTCAACGTTGCCCATGAGGAGGGGGCAATACCTCGATCGAGAGTCGAAGTATATCGTCTGTCACGGGCATGGTGCGCTGTTTGAGATTGATACAGGTGTTTGTGTTCACGGTCCTTGCTTGGGGGAGAAACTAAGCGCTCTGTCTATAGCAGTGGACGAGGAAGGTAATGTTTTTGTAGTAAACGCCTAGAATAGTTTCCAAACCTTTTGCCGTGTCCCAATAAATGGCTGGGTGGGGACTCTATTTTCCGGGTGGCTCAATTAGAACTAAAACAAAAACAAAGCGGAGTCTATCCATGAAAAGTGCTGGTGCTTTGCGAGTGGTTACCTGTTTCGTCGGTTTCCTGTTGGCTTCGCATACTTATGCGTTGGAGGGGGGGAGCTCTAGCTATCCAGCAGGTACCGTAACTGTGATGAGTGGCGCTGTGGGTGCTCCTGGTGAAACTCATTTCTACACGTACAATAAACTTATCGATATCGATTCGGTCCGAAACAATGATGGCGATAAAGTCTTTCCGAAGGCCAAGGGTCGAGTTCACGCCCACGCCATTCGAGTTGTTCACACCCTGGACGGTCCGAAGTTGCTGGGCGGCGATGTCTCTTTGCAGGCAGCGATTCCTTATGTCAAGGGGCACATTAACATCCCGGCTCTTGGTCCGTTCGAGCGTGACTCCGTCAGCGGTATCGGCGATCCGATGTTTGGCTTCTTGGTCA
Source organism: Pseudomonas sp. URIL14HWK12:I5 (assembly GCF_900176445.1). NCBI lineage: Bacteria > Pseudomonadati > Pseudomonadota > Gammaproteobacteria > Pseudomonadales > Pseudomonadaceae > Pseudomonas > Pseudomonas sp. URIL14HWK12:I5. Next base: position 10,720 of record NZ_FWXQ01000006.1, on the reverse strand, counting down.
GCTGGGTGTCTGCGAACTACCTGCAGAACGTCGATATTGAACTGATCGAACCGTGGGGTAAGTATGACAAGAACGCGCTCATCAACGCGGGTAACAACAGCCGCGCCCTATACATGGCCTATGCCTTCACTTGGTTCCCGATGGAGCGTGTCGAACTGAGTTCGAAGATCAGCCTGAACTACAGTTGGGAAAATAGCGATACTGACTATAAGTCGGGCGTTCAGTTAGTAGCTGATTATGGTCTGAACTATCGTGTAACCCAGAGCTGGTTGGTTGGCGTGGGCGGATTCGTCTCAACTCAGCTGAACGACGATCAGTCTCAAGGTCATAATGTAGGTAATCGCAGCCGCACCACCAAAATCGGCCCACAGGTTGGCTACGGCACTCGTGATTGGGGAATTGTTGCCGCTTACCAGAATGACATTTACTCCCGTAATGCCTCGGAAGGCGACACCATCATGCTTAATGGTTTTCTGAAGTACTGATATGAATTACAGCAACGCCCAGTCGCATGGCTGGGCGTTTTTTTTTGCGTGCGCCAGGCATGGCGCGTTGCGCGTTAGTGCAACCCGTTTGGCTATGGTGGCTGAGCGGGCGACTTGGAGTTGAAAGTCCTCTACACACCCGGCAAGGGGAAGTGTTAGCCAGAGGCAAGGGTGTCGTGGGTGACTGCGAATCTGAAAGAAGCCCGAGGCAAAATGCTGGCCTGACGAACAGGAAGCGGATTAGACGGCGTAGCGGGGTAAGACGGCGCAAATCGTCAAAGCCCAATGGTGTCCCTATTTGGCAAGGAGCTCTCGACTCTATGACTCTAGGCATGTAGATCTGTGGAGCCTGAACAGTAGCGTTGTCGACCGCGAAACACTGAGGAAAAGGAAGAGAGCTATATAGAGGGCTAGCAGCTAACGACAGTGCTGCTCTGCGCAGCAGAGGAAATGCTTAGGGGAGTACTCGACAGCCATCTCTGGCTGCCGAGCATTGGCGATGCCTGCGGTTACTGGTTCAGACCTCCAAGGGCGATGTACTTGATCTCCAGGTAGTCTTCTACCCCGTACTTGGAGCCTTCGCGGCCGAGGCCGGAGTTTTTAACGCCGCCAAAGGGAGCAACCTCAGTAGAAATCATCCCTTCGTTCACACCGACCATGCCGAATTCGAGGCTGTCGACGATGCGGAAGATCCTGCCCACATCGCGCGCATATACATACGCGGCCAGGCCGTACGGCGTGTCATTAGCCATGTTTATCGCTTCTTCTTCAGAGTCGAAGCGGAACAAGGGGGCTACCGGGCCGAAGGTTTCGTCGTTGAAGATCAACGCTTCGTTCGGCACATCTGTGAGAACGGTCGGCTCGAAGTAGCTCCCACCCAGGGTGTGTCGTTTACCGCCAGTTGCTATCCGGGCGCCTTTCTCGACCGCGTCGGCGATGTGCTCTTCGACTTTCTTGACCGCTTCATCATTGATCAGCGGGCCAAGCACTACGCCTTCGTCCATGCCGTTGCCAACTTTCAAAGCCGCGGTGGCCTCTGCGAGCTTCTGCGCGAACGTATCGTAGATGCCCGATTGAACCAGAAGCCGGTTGGCAGCAACGCAGGCCTGCCCGGTGTTGCGGTACTTGGCTGCGATGGCACCTTTCACCGCCGCGTCCACATCGGCATCATCGAAGACAATGAATGGAGCGTTGCCGCCGAGCTCCATGCTGGTCTTCTTGATGGTCGGTGCACATTGAGCCAGCAGTTGGGCGCCTACCTCGGTTGAGCCGGTGAAGGAGAGCTTGCGTACAGTTGGATTGGACGTCAGCTCGCCGCCGATTGCACGAGCGGAGCCGGTCACGACGTTGCAGACGCCTGCAGGCAGACCTGCACGCTCCGCGAGCACTGCCAGTGCCAGTGCAGATAGCGGAGTTTGGCTTGCGGGTTTGATCACGCCGGCGCAACCAACAGCCCAGCCCGGACCCGCTTTGCGGGTGATCATTGCCGAGGGGAAGTTCCAGGGAGTGATTGCTGCGAACACCCCGATCGGCGCCTTCTGCACGAGGATCTGGCGACCTTCCAGGTTGTGCGGAATGATGTCGCCGTAAACGCGTTTTGCTTCCTCGGCAAACCACTCGATAAAGCCCGCGGCGTAGGTAATTTCGCCGCGGGACTCTACAAGGGGCTTACCTTGTTCGGCAGTCATGATTTTCGCAAGGTCGTCGATGTTTTCCAGCATCAGATCGAATAGCTTGCGAAGTATCCTGGAGCGCTCCTTCGGCAGCGTTTTACGCCAGCCTTTCATGGCGCGCTCGGCGGCGGCTACTGCACGCTGAGTTTCACGCATACCACCATTGGGAACATGAGCCACCAGCTCGCCGGTGGCTGGGTTGCGGACCTCGATGCTCTGTCCGTTGTCGGCTGGAACCCATTGGCCATCGATTAGCATGGCTTGACGCAGCAGGTCGGGGTCTTTCAGTTGCAGAGTATTTGCACAGGTCATGGCGGGCCTCAAACGGGATTACGGCCGACGAAGAAGGCTTCGTCTGCATCACGGGTGGGATTGAGACCGGCGGCCTCGAGACCTTTGCGCAGTACCGCCATATCGCGCTGGAATACACGTTGAGTGGGGTGGGGCATCGGGCCGCCGTTGTAGCCCTGGAGCCAACCCTGGTACTTCCACATCATGCGATTCAGCAGACCGTTTGCAGCCATCGGGAGGCTGGCGAAAGCCTTGCGGGCCGGGTCCATCTTGTACCAAAGCTGGGTGGCTTCATCGTAGTTGCCTGCGCGGATCAGCTTGTGGATCTGGGGCAGCAGCGGGCCGTAGTAAGCGGAGTAGTTGGTCCCACAGAACGGAATGTCCATGACCTGGGCCAGGGGCACGTATTCGTATTCCAGAGGGGAAGAGATCACGACCTCCTCGTGGAACTCACGATGAACCTCAATGGCTGACATGATGTAGGGCAGTCCGCCTTCGGCCTTGATCGCTACAACGTTCGGAATCTCGTCGACCATGCGACGCAGGACCGAGAGCGGGATGTCTGCAGGGTGCAGTCGGCTGAAGCCCCAGGCCGGCAGCGGGAAGATGATCACGCCGAGATTGGTCGCGTCACAGATTGCCTTGGTGTACTGGAAAACCTCTTCGTAGTCCTTCGGGTAGAAGTAGGGCGGGTAGCCCAGCAGTACCACATCGGCGCCGGCAGCTTCGGCACGCTTTACGGCTTCGATGTTGTCTTCAAGGGTGTTGAATACGGCATGGTGAACCACGACCATCCGGCCTGCGGCCTGGTCAGCCATGATTTGGCAGAACTCGACGTACTGGTCCTGAGTGATCGCAACCTCAGAGCAGGACAGCGTGCCCACGAAGCCATGCTGGATCGCCAGTTCGACATCATGTCGCACTGCCTTTTCGTTGATGCGCTTGAAGTCGGAGGTCATCGTCGGAATGGTGACGTTGGCCACGCCGAGCAGGTGTTCACGTGCCCACTCACGGGCGTCCTTTTTGTTGTAATTGGCCATGTTCAGTTTCCTCTGTGGATTGCTTTATCTGGACTAAAAGCTCGTTTAGCGTTTGGTTTCGAATTCGATGGGGAGCGGGGTGGCAAGGCCGGCTTCGAGTGCCTTGGTTAGAATCAGCTCAGCGACGACGATGTCCTGCAGACCGCCGCCGACAGACTTGAACATCGGGGCGCGAGCTTTTGCCAGGGCATCGGCGCAGGCGCCGCCCATGAGGTCGGCCAGGCTGAATGCCTTGTTTTGGAACTCAACGCCTGCTGCTTTGGCAGCCAACATGTCCCCAGTTTCCTCGAGCACCTCTTCCAGTGTGTCGCAGATGATGATGTCGCTGCGCTCAACCACCGAAATGTCTATCTCGCGCTGTTCAGGAATGGTCGAACCAATCGAGACAACGGTTGCGCCGGGCTTCAGCCATTCGGCAAAAAGAATCGGCTCCTCGCCGCGCGAGCGGGCGGCGGTCAGCACGATGTCTGCACCTTCCACTGCCTGCTTGGCGGATGCGACACCTCTGGCCGGAATGCCGATATCTGCGGTTACTGCTGCGGCGAAGGCTGCGCGACGATCAGGCGTCGGGCTGAATACATTGACTTCGGTGAGCTCGCGAACACTTGCAAACGCGCGGGTGTGCATCGCTGCTTCCAGGCCGCTACCCAGTACTGCCAGGCGTGCAGGGCCTTTGGGGGCAAGTCGATCCAACGCAGCGGCTGAAGTTGAGGCTGTGCGGTAGCCCGTCACCAGGTTGCCGTCGACGAAGGCTGCGATTCGGTTGGTGGTCCGATCAAACAGGACAATGACGTATTCGATGCCAGGAGGCGCATCGCCCCCCATGTTCGAACCCATCAGTTTGGCGCCGTAGTATCGGCTGCCAGGAGGAATTGCAGGCAGGTTGCGTAGCCATGTTTTTTCAAGCACTGCGACCGTGCGAGGTGGCGTCGCTTTCGGAGGGATGGAGTGGCCGTATGCCTTCTGGAGGGCGGCAATAGCGTCTTTCCAGCGAAAGACGGCTCGAGCTGTGTCACTGGAAACGAATACGGGGTTCTTAAGATTGGCAGTCATATGATGGATTCCAAAGAACGGCGGTTGCGGGGGGAGCAATAGCAGGGCGTCCCTGTTTCGGCGATGAGTGCTTTGCAGGGACGTCTCTGACTAGACGGCTCCATGGATCTGCAGCCATATAACCTTCCTCGTGAGGCGGTTGAAGGTTTCAAGTGGTCTGGCCCTCTCGATGCCCAAGACAACTCAGTCAGGCCCTTGCTTGTGGTGCTCAGCTGGGATGATTGTAAGATAAACGAAACGGATCGTATCCAAAATATTCTTTCCAAGCAAGGCTCATTGAGTCAATACATATGGTCAAATCCGAGGAGTGATTGGAATTGGTTGCACTTTCGAAACGATACGTATAGTTTACTCTCGAAAGAGCACGACAACCCCTCGGGAGAAAGTGATGAAACTAGGTCGGTTTGTGGTTGAAGGTCTGGACGGTCCCGTACAGCGTATCTGCATGGTTCTGCCGGAGCAGAACAGAGTCATTGATCTGCGCGCCGCTGAAGCTCTGCGTCTTCAAGCTAAGGGCGCTACTCGCGAAGCTGCTCTTCGCTATGCGTCCACGGTCTTCCCCGAAAGCATGTCTGCTGCCATCGCCTTGGGTCAGCAGTTCCTGGATACCGCTGCTGAAGCGGCTGAGAAAAACGGGGCTGATGCGTCGCTGGCCATGGACGGTCTGAAGTGGGGCGCGGCGTGCGATCCTTCAGTGGTCCGTGATGGCTTGACGTTCACCAAGCACATCCGCCAATTCCACGAGCGAATGAATGTCACGCCACAGCCGGCCCTGCTGGAGATCCCCGGCTATTTCAAGGGCTCGCCCTGGACCGTCATCGGTCATGACGCTGAGGTACCGTGGCCGGCTCGCGGCCAGCGTATCGATTACGAACTCGAGATCGGTTGGGTCATCGGGAGCCGGGCCAATAACATCACTCCCGACACCGCTCTTGCCCACCTGTTCGGCGTGACCATCTTCAACGACTTCAGCGCTCGCGATCTCCAGGCCAACGAGTTCGCAATAGGTATGGGGCCGACCAAGAGTAAGGACTTCGCCTACGGCATCGGCCCGTGGATCACCACAATTGACGAATTCTCCGATCTGAACGCCATTAAGATGTCCGTTCGCGTTAACGGCGAGACCTGGGGCGAGGGTGATTCGTCCGAGATGCTCTGGACCCCGGAGGAATTGATTGCCTACGTCTCTATCGGCGACCACATCCAGCCTGGCGATGTCATCGGTTCCGGTACCATGGGTGATGGCTCGGCACTCGAGCTGGGGCGTAGCTTGAACCCGGGCGATGTGGTGGAACTGGACGTGGGCGGTGTCGGTGTCCTGCGCAATCGCATCGGGCAGCGTCCGGAAGAGTCTTGGTGGCCCGAGCGTCGCGATCCGTTCATGTAAACAATCGATGTTCCGCTTTTAATTTCGGTCTTTGAACATGTCAAACCGCGAGATTTGAGCATAGAGAGTAATTCGACCCGCTCCGGGTGGCTAGTTCAGCGTCCGAGCCGGTCAGTAAGAGGCGCGAATGTGACCAGCCTCGTGCAGAGCTTTGAGCCATGTGCGGGCGACTACACCTGCTATAGCAGTTACCACCCGCCACAGAAGCGGAGAGGAGACAAGAATGAATGCAATTAAACGCGTCCTGATCGTGGGCAGCGGAATCGGGGGCGCCACAGCAGCTTTCGCGCTCCGCAGAATTGGTGTTGATGTTCACTGTATCGATATCAAGCCTGAGGCTCCGATTACCGGTTCTGGAATCTGTATGCTTCACAACGCGATGCGGGCTCTCACAGGTCTCGGTCTCGCGGAGCCTTGCCTGGATAGTGGTTACCGGTTCGATAAGTTTCGCCAGTTCAATTCGGCAGGCGAGCTTCTGGTAACCAACCCTGCACCTCCCAGCTGTGGGATTCGCCGCCCGGAACTGGCTGGCATCCTCGAGTCTGCCGCCGAGGGTGCTGGTGCAGTTATCGATCGCGGTTTGACCGTAGAGAATCTGGTCAATCGTGAGGATGGCGTCGACGTTCGCTTTTCGGACGGCCGCGAGGCAACATACGACTTGGTGGTTGCGGCAGACGGGGTCTACTCGAAGATTCGTGGTCAGGTGTTCGGTACAGACTGCAGCCCTCGATTTGCTGGTCAAAGTGTCTGGCGTTTCAATGCGCCGAGGCCCGCTGAAATCGATGCTTTCTGCCTTTATCGCACTCCCACGGGTCATACGGTGGGATCGTTCCCGACGTCGCAAGAAAGTTGCTACATCTTCTATCTCGAAAACAGTAAAGAGCCTCTGCGCATTCCGGAGGGAGAGGCTCATCATCTCATTCGGGAGCGCTTGATGGAGTACACTGCTCCGGCAATCCGCGACTCGCTCGAGCGTGTGACCGATGCCAAGCAGGTCATTTTCCGTCCGCTGGATATCACACTTGTGCCGGCGCCTTGGCATCGCAATCGTGTGATTCTGCTCGGCGACGCCGCACACGCTCCTACGCCTCACATGACCTCTGGCGGTGGCATGGCCATCGAAGATGCTGTTGTCCTTGCTGAAAGCATTGCTGCCACCACCACAGCAAAAGCTGCTCTTGAAATGTACTCCAATCGTCGATTTGAACGTTGTAAGACGATCTGCGACGCATCGCTGCAGTTGTGCAGGAATGAACAGGAAGACGCGTTGGGTAACCGAGAGAGATCGGCTGGGCTGCTACTGCAGACCTACCAGTATTTGGGGCGTCCGCTCTAATTCCCTATCCATCAAGGATGAGTCCTCGGTTCGCCTGAAAACGGCGAATCTAGGACAGTTAGAGGGCTCAAAGAAATACCTGGCCAATGATCTTCCTCGCCTGGGGAGGGTTGTTTGTTGATGTACGTCCGAAAATAAAAACAGAGGAACTACTATGAGTCTTGCTTTGAAAGAATCTGTTGTGGCTGGCCTTGTTGGTGGCGTTATCTCCGCAGTTGTGGCCTTTCTTGTTGCATATTACCTTGCGCCGTTTCCACTCAATCCACTTGATAATTCCATCGGCAACGGCATGAGTGGGTTTTTCAGTGGATTGGCCAGCGGCTTCATTGGTGTATTTCTTGTGATCAAGAAGCTGGCCTTTTGACCTGTAGGCAACGAGGTCAGATATTCCTCAATGGTTTGAGTGCCATTTAGCGCCTATTGTTGTTGTCCCTTGCGTTACTTGTGCGCCTGTACGGTCCTCGTCAGGCGCTTTCTTGTTTGCTGCCTTTGGCTATACGGGGGCGATATGTTACGAAGTATGAAATTGGCGCCGCGCTCGGCATTTAGTTTTGGCATCATCGCGCTGATTGTTTTTCTTTTGGGTACGTTCTCTATTCATAAAATGGAAAGGATGGCGAAGCAATCTGCGGTCATCAATGAGAAGTGGCTGCCCAATATAGTCAATCTCAGTAACCTGGTTAAAGCACAGCTTAGGAATCATGTATTTCTTGCTCAACTCTCCTCTCTGGAAAATCCAGCGGCAAGGACGGTTGGTCTTCGCCAACTGAAAGCGCTTGTGGGTGAAGTTTAGTCGCTGAAGGAACAGGTCAATGTCGGGCTGACGAGTGTGGAAGAGCGAAGTGTATTCGATCAGTTCGACCAGACTGACAAGATCTATACCACTGAGCAGGAGAATATCATCCGTACAATTTCTTCTGGCGATCTGGCCTCGGCTTCCTCAATGCTGAGGGGAGCAATAATTGGCTATGGGACTCGGCTTGGGATGGCAACCGAGGAACTCATGAAGCTAAACATGGAGGGTTATGAGAAAGCCACGGTAGGGCTTCTCGAGGCCCGGGACAGTGCCCGGCGGGGTATCATCGCTGCCGTATTAATCGCTTTACTGGTAACGGTGGGTTTAGCGATTTTTTACACCAAGAGCATTGTGCGACCCCTTCGGCGCGCAGTGCAGGTGGTTGAGAGGGTTGCCCTGGGAAGGCTGGACGTCAAGATAGACGCCCAGGGCCGAGACGAGCCTGCTCAGGTTCTTAGCTCGCTAAACCTCATGCAGGACGGTCTGAGGGAGATGATCAAGGCGATCACCAAGTCATCCACCCGCATTGCGGCCTCTGCAGTTGAGCTCAAAGTAGTCACCACATCTTCTTCAAGGGCAATGAAGTTGCAGAATGAGGAGGTTGTGTCAGCGGTTTCTATTGTGAATGTCGCGACGCTCGCAGTGGTGGAGGTCGCAAAGAACGCAGCCAGGACTGCGGAGGCCTCTCAGATTTCCGATCAAAGCGTGAGATCGGGCTGTGAACAGTTCGCTCGGATGGTCAACTCCATCTCTGAGCTTACTGAAGAGGTTTCGCTGACAAACGCACAGGTCGGCGAGCTGGCCATGAATGTTGCAAACGTCACCAGAATCATCGAGGTCATTCGCTCAATCGCGGAGCAAACGAATCTTCTCGCGCTCAACGCTGCCATTGAGGCGGCCCGGGCAGGTGACGCTGGGCGCGGCTTCGCAGTAGTCGCAGAGGAAGTTCGGGCCTTGGCGCTTAGAACTAAGAACTCAACCCATGAGATCGAGGTGCTCATCGGGGGCATTCAGGAGGTGACGGAACGGGCAGTTTCGTCAATGCGGCGCAGTTCAGAAAGTGCGGAGATCACTCTGAGTCTGGCTGGGTCCGCTGACCAGGCTTTAAGAGATATTCAGGCCTCAATCGAGACGATCATTGAGCGAAGTAGGGTCATTGCCGGTTCAGCTGATCAGCAGGAGGGGATGATGGAAAGCGTCAATCGGAGCCTGCTGAAAATACAGGGACTGTCCAAGGAAGCATCTGAAGGCGTCACACAAACTGATCAGGCAAGTGGCGATCTTTCCGAGTTAGCGGGGCACTTGCAGCAACTTGTTTCAAGATTTGAGGCTTAAGGCACTGTCTAGTGTGGTATTTCTGAAAGACCACACTAGGTGTCCGCTTCTGACTGCAGGAACCACTATGACACAGCATCAAATACCAGGGGACAGATTGCGTAGCTTGTCGCAGCAATTGGTGGCTGTATTAACTGAGCGCATCCGCAGTGGTCAGCTCAATCTCGGGGACAAGCTTTCAACTGAGGCGGAGCTCATGGCCGAGCACGGCGTTAGTCGTACTGTAGTACGTGAGGCTGTATCTCAGTTGCAGGCGACAGGACTGGTCCAGACGCGACACGGGATAGGTTCGTTTGTGCAGGGCCCAGCACTAAATATTTTCAAGATTGATGTCTCCGCCATCAGTTCCATCCGAGACGTATTGCATGTGCTGGAGCTGCGTATTGAATCGCCCCTGGTTTCCTAGACACTCTCCAAGCTCTGAAAATAGCGTTTCTCATACTCTACTGGAGACAGCTGCATAGCACTGCTGTGTCGACGTTTTGGGTTATAGAACATCTCGATGTAATCGAAAATATCACTTCGGGCTTCGTCACGTGTTGCGTAGGTCTTTCGTCGGATTCGTTCCCGCTTCAAAAGCTGGAAAAAGCTCTCGGCTACGGCATTGTCGTGGCAGTTTCCTCGTCGGCTCATGCTGCTGATCACATTGTTAGCCTTAAGGAAGCTTTGCCAATCTGAGCTACTGAACTGACTGCCTTGGTCTGAGTGAATCATCACTTGCTGCTGTGGCTTGCGTCGCCAAACGGCCATCAGCATCGCGTCGATAGTCAGGTCGCTGCACATCCTTGGCTTCATTGACCAACCAATCACTTGGCGAGAAAACAGATCCAGCACTACCGCCAGATAAAGCCATCCTTCATAGGTGCGGATGTAAGTGATATCTGTCCCCCAGACCTTGTTCGGCTCGCTGACCTTGAACTGCCGGGCAAGGTGTTTGGGAGATGCCACTGTTGGCTTTCCGCCATAAAACCCAGGACGACGGCGATAGCCCGTTTGCGAACGCAACCCCTCTGCCTGCATCAAACGACCGACTCGATTTCGCCCGCATGTCTCTCCCAGTTCACGCAGGTCACCATGAATTTTGCGGTAGCCGTACACACCTCCGCTTTCGAGCCAAGCCTGTTTGATCAAGCCAAGCAGACGATGATCTTCTTTTGCTCGGGTAGATTGAGGCTCGGCCAGCCAGGCGTAGTAGCCGCTGGGATGCACCTTGAGGGTTTGGCAAAGGCGCCGCACCGGGTAATCCGTCGAGTGCTTCTTGATGAAGGCGTACTTCAGCCGCACTCCTTGGCAAAGTACGCGGCGGCCTTCTTTAAGATGTCTC
>NZ_FWXQ01000010.1:0-301628 GCF_900176445.1 Pseudomonas sp. URIL14HWK12:I5 | reverse complement strand
AACCACCTTGCCCGGCAGTTCAAGGTCAGCGAGCCGAACAAGGTCTGGGTGACAGATATCACTTACATCCGCACCTATGAAGGATGGCTTTATCTGGCGGTAGTGCTGCCTCCATTGAGGATTAACGCAGACTTCATCTGCAACAAGGATGAAGCGTTTGCAATAGCTTTTCGATCGCGACATTTCTTTGGGCGGTTGGCGACAAATGCTAAAAAAATTCTCCAAATCTTCAGGGTCTAGGGCTGAAGGTGAAAGGCGGCGTATAAAAAAGCACCAGATCAGCAATTTTTCCAATATTGACGCGAATTCTTTTATGCGCTGATTTGCGTAGGTGTAGCGCTTAAGCGCGATCAGGGCGCGAACGCTGGCATAAGCCTCAGGGGCCTGTATGGAGCTATCCAGGTTCGACAGCGTGTGACGAATTAATGCGCTTTCGTCAGCACTCGATGATGGTGCATCTGATTCGGGATCCCAAGAATTACCAAACAGCGGAATCAAATTCATAGCCTTTCGAGAGAGGTCACCACGAGTGGAGACAAGGCTAATCCAAGAAAGCGTGCTGTCAATTTTGGTAGAAAAAAGCGGTTTTTTTGCCAATCAATTAACGAAAGAAAAAGGCTCAAAAAGGGCCGGTTAAATTTCGCAGAGATCTAGCGCTTGGGATCGGAGGTACACTGTAGGCCGCGGAAGTCGGGGGTGGCTGGCGCTGGGGGATGGGCCGATTAATTTTCAACGCTTACAAGTAAAGATTACTGTGACTGTTATCCATAAATGATAAAAAAATATATTCAAGAAAATCAAGCATTTAGCTGAAGTGAAATCCATAGAGGATAAAAAATTAGCAAAATCTGAGGGATTTATCCTTTTTGAGGTGCAGAAGCTGCGTGTTGTGGCGTTATATGTCGTAGAGTTATAAAAAGCATCTGACGAACACGATTTTTGTCGTTTTTCGTGTATCCGTTACACGGCTTTAGAAAATAATAAAAATTAGCATTCAATCATATTTCTCAAGTAAATCATGAGCTTATGAGAGATTTTTTCTTCATTTTTTGGCTGGTTTGCCAAGGGTGGTTTTGCGGTCCTTTTTTCTTTGCTATATGGGGATTTTTTCGCACGGAAAATCTGAGGTCATGCAGATAGAGATTGAAGAAGGGATGCATGTTGTAGCTCGCGGAAAAGCTGCATTAATTGTGCGGCCGGTTGATGCAGATTCAGTTGAGGTACTTCTGCTTTCTACTCGACAAAAGATCACTGTTGGACTGAATGAGATAGAGTTCATCACGGTGCCTAAGAGATCTACTGGCGGCTCCGAAATTCTTTACTTGACTAGATTGGAATCTGAATCAAATGACCAGGAAATTCAGCTGGCATTGAGGCGCCACGAGGTATTGTCGAGATTGCACCGTAAGGAAATTTCTGTGGCCCAAGCAGCAGAGGAAATAGGTGTTACTCGATCGCATGTTTATAAGTTGCGTGCCAAGCATGATGAAAGTATGGGGTATTGCACTCAGTTGGTTCGGCGGAGAGGTAATCAGAAGAACTCACGACATTTAGATCCTGCTCTCGAAAAAGAAATAGAGGCAGTGCTCGAGACATTTCGTAAACGTGCAGGAGTTACATTTGCAGAGGTGTGGCGTGCTGTGCAAAAAGCTTGCATGTCACTTAACCTAAAATGCCCTGCACGCAAAACGATTCGAAATCGTATGAAAAGTAGTTTTACTCGCGAAGAGGTCACCCGTTTGAAATATGGGCGGGAGGTGGCTGCACAGATGCATGACTCTCGACCAGGAAAGTACAAGGCTACCAAACCCTTAGAGTGGGTGCAGACTGACCACACGCTCGTAGATTACGAGGTTCTCACGGACGACCGTAGTGACACTATTGGTCGCCCTTGGCTGACCCTGTTTATTGATGTCTATACGAGGGTGATACTAGGATACTATCTCAGCCTTCATCCACCTAGCACTTTGTCGGTTGCTTGTGCCTTGGCTCATGCAGTGATGCCGAAGGAAGACTTTTTACGTAGATTGAATTTATCAGGCTTCAAGTATCCGATGTATGGCCCCCCGTTCATGGTCTATATGGATAATGCGAAAGAGTACAGGAGTCATAAGTATCTCTCTTCTTTAGATCGTGCGCATATCGGCTACGATCACCGTCCGCTGGGGAAGAAGCACTTTGGTGGTCATGTCGAAAGGCTGATAGGTACGATGATGAATAAGGTTCATTTGTTGAGCGGCAGCACAATGTCAAATACAGTTGTTAGGAAAAGGCTGGCTAGAGATAGGAAGCCCACCCAAACGTTCACGGAGTTTGCTAGGTGGTTTGCGTTAGAAGTAATGGAATATCATTCGACCGTGCACAGCGAAATTAAAAAGACTCCTTTGCAAGCATGGCAGGATTACTATGGTCCGCATGGTGTAGTGCCTTTTCCTCCGCAAATAACAGACGCGCACCAGTTTCGTTTGAACTTCATGCCTCAAGAATATAGAAATATTCGGCCCGGTGGCATTGAATTTAAGACTCGTTTTTATTGGGATCCTGTGCTCGATCCCTTTATTGGAGAGAAAAAGGTTCTGATAAAATACGACCCATTTTCACTTAAGCAAATCTGGGTCCAGTTAGATGGCCAATTCATTCCGATTCCTTTTGCCGACATGACGTTGCCTGATATTACTCTGGAAGAGCATAGAGCGAAAGTTCTCTCTAGTCAGTCACTGGAACCAGGATCTTTTGGTGATGCTCAAGCAGCAGAAGCACACAGTGAAGCAGGCAGGATAGAAAGTGCAAGCATAAAGAAGACGCGCGCTGCCAAAAAACAATTAGCTGCGAAAGTTGAGTATCAGAAAGAGTTCTCGTCTGCGGAGGTTGTCAAAAAAGAAAACAAAGTGGCTCCCGATTATTCTTTGCCACCAAAGCCTTTCAAGGGGGGTGTGTAAGATGGGTTATGATCATTTGCGCCCTGACCGACAGGCGTTGCTCGGCCAGGATATTGAAAAAAGAATTAAATTGATGCTCGGTGATATTTGGGTAGATATAGCGCCAAGTGAAACCGTATTCAAGGTTATGAACAATATGGCGAATGTTCCTAAGCGAATAACAGCGCCCGCGCTTTTGGTGACGGGCCTAGGGGGAGCTGGAAAGAGTGCAATAGTCAAAGAGATTCCAAATCGAGTATCTAGGAGCGAAGGACTTCTAACGATAAGCATGGCTTCTGATCCAGACTTAATGAAAAGAAAAGAGTTTAGGACTGAGATTTACCATAAATTGGAGCTTCCCTGTCCGCCAATCCACCGTAAGTCTTCGGTAGCCGACTTAGTTACTAGAGAGCTGTCAGAGATCTTAAAGCTTAGGAATATATGGGGCTTAGTGATTGATGAGATTCACGACATGCTATTATGCGGCAAGGTGGAGCAGAGAATTAATAGCTCAATGCTGAAGGCTTTTCTTGGGGAGTCATATGGAATTAGTCTATTCGCGTTTGGTACGCCTAAAGCAAACAGCTTTATATCCGCCATAACCGAAACGCAGCGTCGTTTTTCGGTAATCAAATTAGAGGACTGGAAAGAAGATGAAAGCTTCAGAACGTTTTTGCTGGGAGTCGAGGAATTGCTTCCTCTTAAAAGGCCATCACGACTGTACGACCAAGACAAAGTTTTTGCCATTTTGGCTGCCACTTCAGGGCGAATGGATAACGTGATGAACTTGATCAGGTCTGCAGGATGCTACGCGCTTAGAGATGGAACCGAAGCGATTAGCCTAGAGCATCTTGCAAAAGCATCTGCCAGCCCTTGGGGTTATTGATGCGTACTATTGCGGGTATGCCCCATATACTGCATGACGAAACGATATCTTCTTGGCTGTATAGATCTACGCTTAGGTCACGATACAATAATCAGTATTTGGCTGGTCAGTCATTTATGATTCCGTCACCAGTTTCCTGGGGCGGCCCGCTGGTCGAGAGCAGTGACTGGGACTTTGATCCAAATACAGATTTTTTGAAGGCGGCTATGGAAAATTTAGCAATTGATGTTAATTATGCCGCTGCATTATTTTTCAACACCCACGGGCGTGTTGTGGATTGGGCTCGACGCTGGTGGTTCTGTGCCCAGTGCTTGCGTGCAGACATTGCTAGGGGCCAAGCCCCAGGCTGGCGTAAGCATTGGTGCTATAGAGATTCGATCGTTTGTTCTACCCACGGAGCGGATCTGCACAGGCTACAGGTCCAACCTCAACTGAGTCGTGGATGGGACGCCTTTATTCAATGTCTGCAGGACAGATTGATTGATCCAGCCTGGCAGTGCCAAAACTTTCAGCGCTTCCGCGTCAGTGTAGTGAACAGAGTGGCAAGATGGAAATTGAAGCAATGAAAAGTCACCCTTGACATATTCGACAACTTATATAGTGTTATGCTGCTTGCGCCTGTGTATAACGGCAATCAGGGCATGGCGTATGAATTATTTGGCGAGCCTGGGCCTTTGATCCGCCTTGCGATGCCTAATTATCTGGCAGGCATCAAGTACGGTGCAGAATTTGCGAGTATGAAGGCGAGGTTTGCGAGTCTTTTGCTTGCTGGATACTTAATGGGAATTGTAGGTGACCGAGATCTAGCATTTGTCGCAGCCAAGGATGAGAGGTTTGAGGCTTGGAGGAGCTATAATTTGGATTTAGTGAGCTCTATGCGATTTGGGTGTACAAGTAAATTGGACTGCAAGTTGCTTGAGTCGCTTCTGTTTGGGCGCGAGGAGCTCCCGTGCGATACTCTTAATCGTGCGCTTCGCATTTATTTTTTTAAGCTTAGAATACAGTAGAGCTTTTCATATTGATGCTCAGCTATAGCCGTGCCGCAAAGTATGTGTGTCGTGCGCTGACGATTTTCACTTGGCTCGGCAAATGTGGCCCAGTGAAGATATTTGTTTACTTATGACGCCTTCTCATGAGTTGTTTATAATAAATTAATTTTTGGCGCGCAGGGCGAGGCGTTCATCATTGGTGAAAGAGGCTTCAAACTTTATGCTTTGGGGCTGTGCTCATAAGGCTCTGCTTAGGTTCATTCTCCGGGTTGAATCTCTAGAACGACGTGAGGAGTGTTCCAAAAATTTCCTCAACCAGCACCATGTACTGAGATGGATGGGCCTTCCGCTGCCCGAAGCCAGGTCAGGGTGAAGCAGAGGAGGATTTCAATAGCGATCTTTATTTCAGATATGGGATGGGTCATGGCCTGTGTCCCCAGAGTGCTAGGTAGCCTACTGCGCTGTCGGGCCGCCCTTGCAGCCTGCCAGAGTGGTAAGGCCAAGGCCCTGTTTTTTGCTAGGATTGCCCAAACTTGGATGATTTTCTTCAGTAGGCAAAGAAAATCTTCAGTTCTGAAGTTTTTCTACAATTTTTCTTCACTCACGTTTACCTCGCGTGACGCATTTAAGGTGTTTTCGTGATCTTGACAATGTTCGCCAGCTTCAAGGCTTTTACAGTAGGTGGCCGATGAGCGATCAAATAGTCCCCCTGAGTTCCGATTCGACGAGGTTCGTTTTCCGCTCCTGCTATGCCACAGTGCTCAGCAGGGTGGACGCCCGATACGACGTTCGGGGTTACCTTTTGGCGCAGATGGTAAAGCTTTGCCTTCAGAATCGAGGCAGGCTGCCTCGTGTTAGCCGCGACTTTTACACGCAGTACGCTCAAGCCGAGGCGATTGCATTCTTGGAAATGTGTGTCACTCACTTGCTGTTCGGTCCGGCAGGTCGCTTTTCGCCGCAGGAATATCACTACCAGGCAGATGCATACTCAGAGCCGCCCTAACCTCTAGCCTGCTCAACTGCATTTAGATGCTCACGTGTAAACGTCGTACTCGAGGCGGTAGAGGAAGTCCCATACCTGCGCATAGCTTTCATGATGCCAAAGCAGGGTGCATGGGGTGTGGTTGCCAAGACCAAGCGCAGGCTTGATCATCCAGCGCTGCGCCAGATCTCCGTTGCCGAGCACTTCGATAGCTTTTCGAAAAATTTGCCCGTGCCTTGTTAAAAAAGCCCCATGAGCAGAGGTCCAGCAGCTCGTTGAGGGCTGATCGCTAAGTCCGTGGATCGTGATACTGTTCATGGCAAGTGTTCCGAAGGCGACAGTCGAGAGACTCTAGTAACAGTATGACGTCAGGCGGGGGGGCACGTCACTGATCTTGCAGGTAAGGGCAGCGACTGCGGACGGCTATGTGAAAACGCCTGAGTTTTTCGAGTTGCGAGGCGTATCGGTTAAAACCTGTCGGTCATGCCTCTGGACTGCCCCTGAAAGCTCCGCCTGATTGACGTCTAGCACTCCCGCGGTGTGGACACCGGGTTGGCTATACAGTCAGGTGCGGGTTAGGGCCAGCGTGCCGCGGGTGGCAAACGTGCCAACGGGCTGCTGTCGCAGGTCAGTACATATTGGTCCAACAGCAATAATATCTGTTCATATCACTAAAATCGCGAGGTTTCCATGGATAAACCAAAACACGAACCGAAGCCAATGATGGCCGCTCGTTTCCAGGCGGAAGCACGCGCAACGCTAGCAAAGCGGACTAACAAGCCCAGCCGTTTTCTCGATCTTGCACTGGCCAAAGACCGCGACTTTGAGCCAGTAGGCCGCTTGGCTGGTTTGGACTGACTTAACGTAAGACTGGCTACAGGCTTCACCGCGTTGGGAAAGCGCCGTTTTTTCATGGTACAGCGTCAATTTGCGTTTCCTAGCTCCCGACGAGAAGCCGCTTCCGCCCCAAGTGTTCGCTCAGAAGCGGACGACTAGTGGCTGCTGTGCCGACGTCGATCATTGCCTCAGTAGCGGGGCGTCCACCAGCACCAGCGGCTGGGAGAAGGGTAGCTGTACCGGCACTGTCAATTTCATCTCGCTCAAGGTTGTTATAGATACCGATAACCTGTGCTTATCAGACCCAATATGCTCAAGTGCAGATTGTGAAGGATTAGCAGCTTGTGAAGCTACTGTTGGCAGTCGTGCTTCTGAGGAGGTGCCAAATTGATTTAAGGCACCTTTCTGAATCTAGAGCAGTGACAGCTTACTTCACGTCGTTTCTAGTCACCTGGATGATAAAAAATCTGACGGCTGAGCAGAAACCACTGACGGGGCGGGAGGAGGGAGGATCGCCGAAGAACATTTGGACAGGGCTCTAGAGCGGCATTTCTGGTCTCAAGAAGCGGAAGTACACCCTCAAAAATTCCACGATACCCCCACCAGGATGCGCGATCGAGAATGGCGATTTTACAGCTTACTGGCGAACAGGTGCGCTGGGGCTTCGAACACCTGAACCTGGACGATGCACGCCTGCAGGCCCTTGGCGCCAATGGGCTGGTGCAGCCGCTGAAACTTTCCTGCGCCGACCACGAAGGCGGCGGCGCGGTACGCTTCCAGCAGTGGGACGGGCAGAAATGGAACCTTGTCAGCGACTGGGTACAGGCTGACCGCGCGCTGCTGCGGCCGATCATCGAGGCCTCATCGCACAAGTACGCCAAGGAGAAAGGCATCATCCCGCGCGATTGCAGCCAGGAAAGCTGATGGAGCTGGGCTGGCCGAGGCGCAGGCCTCGGCCGGTTCGTTCCCTCAGGCAAGGGTGGCACGGCGTCTAGCCAAACTTGAACAGCCGCTGGGCATTGCTAGCGAAGAACTACTCCTCGACCTCATCGTCCGGCGCTTCCAAGCCACAGCAACCTCATCAAATCGTAAAGCCCGGACGTTTTAGAGCCTACTCGGGGCGCTGGATTCCAGCGGTAGCCAGCTCTATTCGTAGATGGCTTTGTAGCTTCCAAGGAAGCAGCGTTTCAGGTGGTGGCTGCCTGGTGACGTAGCAGGTCATTGATCGCCCTAATTGCGAGAGGGTAACCGTCGGCGCCCATTCCGCATATTACCGAGTCGACCACGCCAGACATGATCGAGTGGCGATGCAATTCGTCACGCGCATGAATATTCGACAGGTGTAATTCAACAAGCGGTGCGTCAATCAACTTCAGGGCATCAAGCACTGGAATCGAGTTGAACGAAAGGCCGGCGGGATTGATGATCAGGGCGGCACCTTGCTCAAATGCCTCTTGTATCCAGTCGACCATCACACCTTCATGGTTGGTCTGGCGAAAGTCGCAAACTAGATCCAATTCATCGGCGAGCTGTTCACTGCTCTCACGAATCTGATCGAGCGTTGTATACCCGTAAATGTGTGGCTCGCGGCGACCCAGCAGGTTCAGGTTGGGGCCGTTAAGGATGAAGACGGTGCGATTCATGTTCGTCCTGCTGTATTATTTGGAAAGAATGGCTGAAGTTGAAGGCACGTCGATATCTGCTGTGGCGACGCCGTTAAGGTCGATGCCTTTGGTTTCCGGGCCCAAGAGGATCATTGCCAGCGAGATCAGGTTGATCACTGCACACAGCATTACCAGTGGCCATGGCGAGTTGCCCGACTGACTCATCAGCCAGACCGCGATCATTGGCATCGGGCCGCCAATCACAAGGTTGGCGCCGGTGTAGGCCAGTGCCGAACCGGAATAGCGCACCTGAGTCGGGAATGCCTCGGCGAACGCCACCGGCTGAATGCCGCTCTGGAACTGGGTGAAACCGAGAAATAGCCCCATGACGGCCATGATCGCGGTGGCGTTCTGGGTGTTGAGGATCGGGAAGTAAACGAACAGGATCAGCAGCGTCATGCACGAGCCCAACGCCAGTGCCTTTTTTCGCCCCCAGCGATCCGAAAGGTAACCGCCACCCAATGCCCCGAAAATCGCGCAGACGTTAGCCACCATCAGTGACATGAACCCCATCGATTGGGACATGCCCAGGTGCTTGGTCAGATAGCTCAGGGAGAAAATCACAATCAGATAGAACAGCGCCGCGGGCGAGCAGAAGAACAGCATCAGGCGCAGGATCGTTTTGTGGTGGCCGCCGAGCGCCGATTTGAGTGGGCTTTTCTCCCGCTTGACCGGCGTTTTCTTCAAGGCTATGAAAGCAGGGGTTTCATCCACCTTGAGCCGGATGAAGATAGCGACAACCACCAGGACAAAACTCAATACGAAAGGAATGCGCCAGCCGAAACCCTCGAACTGTTCACTTGAAAGTGTTGCAGCCAGCCCCATGAGTACGCCGTTGGCCAGTATCTGGCTGAGCGGTGAACATAAGCCTAGCAACCCTGAATAGCGTCCGCGGCGGTCGGGGGTAGCGTGTTCCAGTGCCATCAGCTGCGCGCCGGTGGATTCTCCCCCCAGTGCAAATCCTTGAATGATCCGTAGCAGTACCAGAAGGACAGGGGCCCAGATGCCGATCTGGCCGTAAGTGGGCAACAGGCCCATCAATACCGAAGCCAGCCCCATCATGCTGACTGTGGCCAACATCAGGTTACGTCGGCCTACTTTGTCGCCAAGGTAACCACAGGTGATGGCGCCCAATGGCCTCGCCGCCAGTCCCACACCGAACGTTGCCAGCGAAGCCAGCAGGCCCGCTGTCGGCTCCATGGCCGGGAAGAACAGTTTAGGCAGGATGGTCGCCGAAACCGCGCCGTACAAGGTGAAGTCAAACCATTCCAAGGCGGTACCAATGGTCGCGGCGGTCACTGCCCTGCGAGGCATGCGCTGATCATGAGTCTCGTTAGTGGTCGTGCTCATAAAGATGCTCATCATTGTTTTTATGGTTTTGGATTTCCCACACGATCCCGCTGGGGCAAAGGCTTGGCGGGAAGGGATGAAGTGACTAGACGTTAGCGCATCCTGCTTGCAAAATAATTATCGAAATCCCGATAATTCAATAAGGCTAACTTATGGGTACCTTATGGAACTACGACATCTGAAGGCCTTTGTTGTCGCTGCCGAGCTGCAGCACTTCAGCCGAGCTGCCGAGCAGTTGGGCATTGCGCAGCCGGCCCTCAGTCAGTTGATGCGAACCCTGGAGGCCGAGTTGGGGCTGGCGCTGTTCCGGCGCGAGAGTCGTGGGGTGGTGCTGACTGCCGCTGGAGAAGCGTTTCTCCCGCATGCGCGACAATCCATCGAATCCAGCGAACTGGCAACGTCCGCCGCGCGGCGTGCGCGGCGAGGGGAGGTTGGCGAGATCGCCATCGGTTACCACTCGGCTTTGTTTGAGGCCAATTTGCCGCAACTGTTACGGCACTATTTCAGTACATTTCCCGAAGTCAAAGTGTCACTGGTGGATGCGGGGATCCGCGCTCAGTTCGACAAGCTGCTCGAGCACAAGCTGGACCTGGCGTTTGCCAGGGTATTCCAGGATCACTTGCCGGATCGCTTACGCACCCACCCTTTCAGTCAGTCCAGACTGGTTCTGCTGATTCCCGACAACCACGAACTGGCGGAAGGCTTTACCGGGGAGCTTGCAACCTTGAGGCATGAGAAGTTCGTTTTTCTTCAGGACGTTGCCGGCATTGGCCTGACTTCACACACGCTCCAGGCATGTCGGAAAAACCAGCTGCATCCGCAGAACATCATGTATGTACCGTCGTTGATGAGCATTCCTGGCCTGGTAGCCGCGGGCATCGGCCTGAGCATCGTGCCGGAAACGATCACTCGGTTAACCATGCCTGGGTTACGGATCGTGCCCCTGGCTCAACCGGAAATGGTCAGCGAGCTTTCGCTTGTATCACGCATTGATGAGCGTTCAAGAGCGGTCCTGCATTTCATCGGCGAAGCGCACGGTTGGGGGACCAATCTGCGAAGCGAAGCAAACAGGTAATTCACTCGAAAGTTGCGATCGTGTCCCGCATCAGCGCTTTTTTCGCCGGCCGTGAGCGCATTGGCTGACTGGATAGACGGGCACGTCCGCAACGGCGATTCAGCCCGAGGTCAGTGGCTGCCGGGCTGAACGAGTGCGGGCGAAGACTTCGCTGGTGAGTTAAGAACAACGTCTACTGATCAAAGGAAGCATTGATCGAGGTGCCGGCGATAGTTGGCGATGTCCTGTTCAATCTGCGGGTTTTTCTCGACATCGTTAGCGATGAAGGTGGGCAGTGCTTCCAACCCGAGGAACTGATTGACCTTGTGGAAGTGCAGGTAAACGCCATCGACCCCTACGCCGTGGAAGAACTGCTCGGGGTCGTCGAAGGCTTCCAGGGGCGCGTTCCAGGTCAGCGAGAGCATGTATTTCTTGCCCTGCAACAGGCCACCACTTCCGTACTTTTTCGATGCGTCGGTACGTGAACGGCCATCACTGGCATACAGTACGCCATGGCCGGCGCTGAAGACTTCATCGATGTATCGTTTGACGATCCAGGGCTCGCCCATCCACCAACCGGGCATCTGGTAGATGATGACGTCGCTGTTGGCGATTTTCTGAACTTCCTCGTCAATCGAGTAAGGGGCGTCGACTACTGTGGTCGAGACGCTGTGTCCGAGCGCCGTCAGGTGCTCGGCGGCCAGGGTGGCGAACATGTTGTTAAGCTCGCCCTTGGCGAAGAGAAATGGCTTGGCGCCATTGATGATCAGTACGTTGCTCATGGGTCTTACTCAGTGATTACAGTGACGTTCTTGATAGGATTGCTCGGTCGTGATCGATGCGTATCTGCCATGTTTGCTGGCTCGTTGTGTGGCATGGTCGCGCTTTTGCAATGGCTGTGATCGAGTTGAACATTGCGGCCGGCCAGCATGCCGGTGAATGCGCCGGCAACAGCGATTGCGGCAGTGATCAACAGCGGTGCTGTCCAGCCACCGCTCCAGTCGTGCAGCTGGCCCAGTAGCAAGGGACCTGCGGCTGCCATCAGGTAGCCCACGCACTGCGCCATTCCTGACAGTGCCGCTGTGTCGCCGGCGTTTTTAGTGCGCAAGCCGATGAAAGTCAGGCCGAGCATCATGCTGGCACCAGAGCCGAAGCCCAGGAGGGCGGCCCACAACAGGGCGTAGCCTGGCGCGTACATGAGCCCGATCAGGGATGAGGCGGTTAACAGGCTGACGGTTGCGGCTGCCAGTCTCTGATCTTTGAGACGGCGAAGCGTGGCCGCCAGAATCAAGCCGGGGATGGCCGTGGCCAGTTGCAGCGTGCCGTGTACCGCGCCTGCCTGCTCGGGGGATATGCCATGGTCCATCAGGATGGTCGGCAGCCAGCCGACGGCGACATAAAAAGGCATCGCGTTCAGCCCCATGAACAGTGTGACCTGCCATGCCAGCGACGAACGCCAGACGGCCACGGTTGAGGCTTGTTTAGGACCGGACAGATTTACGTGTTCGTGTTTTTTCAACTGCGGCAGCCACACCACCAGCGCCAACAGCGGGGTGGCGACCAACAAACTCAGGGCAATCGGCCATCCCCATGATTGGGTCAGCGGAATTATCACGGCTGAGCCGACTGCGCCTGCTGCACCCATCGTAATGGAATAAGCGCCGGTCATGGAGGCCATTTTCGTCGAGAAATCGCGTTTGATCAGCCCGGGCAGCAGCACGTTGCCCAAGGCGATGCCGGTGCCTATCAGTACCGTACCGGCGTACAACGCGCATGCGCTACCAGCCGAGCGGAGCAGGATGCCCAACGAAATGATCAACAGTGCTCCGAAAAGCGTACGCTCGATGCCGAACCTGCGGGCGAGCGAGGCGCTGAGCGGGGAGAAGGCGGCAAAAGCTAGGAGTGGCAGTGAAGTAAGCAGGCCTAGCGCTGAGGCGCTCAAGCCAAAATCATTCTGGATGAGCGGCAAAACGGGCGCGATGCTGGTAAAGGGAACGCGTAGGTTCGCGGCAACAAGCAGAATGGTTACGACGAGTGCGATGGCATGCCACTTGTTTTTTGTATCTGACATATTCTTTAGCTGTCCTCTGAAAAGAAGACCATTGTAGAGAGCCTCAGAATTATCCAATATAGATATCAAGACAGTTGATACCTAAATTATGCCAACCTCAAGAAAAGTCATTTCTTCGCCGGAAGAATTCGATTCAGATCTCTTCGCTCAGGCGGCTATTGCCCTGAAGGTAGCGCCTGACCTCAATGATTCAGGTGCCCGATCCCATGATCATCGTAAAGGCCAACTGATCCTGTCGTTGCACGGTGCGGTGAGCTGTGAGGTGCGCAACGCACTGTGGCTTGTGCCTCCTCAGCACGCAGTGTGGATTCCTGGCGGCATGCCGCACAGTTGCCGCATGACAGAAAACGCCCGTACCTGCTTTCTGTTCGTCGAGCCGGGAGCGGCGGCCATGCCCGAAGAATGCTGCACGGTTGCCATCACACCTCTGGTTCGGGAAATGATTCTGCATCTCGCTGAACAAGAAACTGCTTACCGTTCTGAGAGCAAGACAGCGCGGCTGGTTGCAGTGCTGCTTGAGCAGCTTTCCGATGCTCCGCTAAAAGAGCTGCATCTGCCGATATCAGACCACCCCAAGATCAAACAAATCGCGGATACGCTTTTTGCATACCCCGACGACCGAACCACGTTGCGCGAGTGGGCGACTCGGCTTGCAATCAGCGAACGATCACTGGCCAGACTAGTGGAGCGCACGACCGGGCTGAGCTTCGGACGCTGGCGCCAGCAGCTGCATTTGATGATTGCACTGAGCCATTTGGCAGAAGGCGTCTCCGTGCAACGTGTAGCGGGCATACTGGGCTATGACTCTGTCAATGCCTTCATCACGATGTTCAAGAAAGCCTTGGGAAAACCGCCTACACAGTACTTTTCCGCTCTGCGCTAGTGCGCTGCTTGTTGGCACATAGCGGTGAGGCTATCGAGCGGTCACTGTCTGCTTCTGGCCGATTTCCGCCGGTTGCGGCAGGCAGCTTCGGGTCGATTTCTTCCGGTCACCCACCTCATCTGGTCTATGGTGCAAACCCACCTTAGAACAGTCGGCCTTCACCGTGAGCATGGAGGCCTTGTCGCTGGTGGGCTCGAGGTTGAGGCGCGAACCATCTTTGAGAATCTCAAGCGCGCTTGTACGGAGCTTGATGTGGGCTTCAACCAACTAATGCTGGTTCGTGTGTACTGTAGTGACTTTACGAAATTCGGCGAATTCAATGTCGTGTGGAATGAATATTTTAAAGACAGTTCCACAAGCAGTGGCTACTGGAAACCCTGTCTCATTGCATGGTTCTTGGCCAACCCGCGAAATCTTACCTTGATATAGCCAAACGGGTGCTTGGCACTCGAGGCATTCAACCAAGTGATCCGGCAAAGCGTGTTTCAGGGAGCCCGGACGTGGTCGTCAGCACACCTCTAATGAGCGCTCCGTCACTTTCTGTTGGTGCGGCGAGCCCAATCCTAGCAGTTGTGCAGTACAGCAATGCATGATCCAGCCCGGCGAAAACGGGACAGGTCGTCTGGGTACCAGGGGTTTCAATGACCCTATCTGGTGTGCCGTCCGGTGCGTAGCGAACCACTCGACTACCACCCCATTCTGCGTTCCAGAGAAAGCCCTCGTTATCGATAGTCGAGCCGTCCGGCGCGCCCGGGCCGACGATTGTCGTAAATTCGCGGCTATTGTTTAACGAAGGATAATCACAGCAGAAGATGCGTCCCTGCAGAGAGTCTGCGTAGTAAAGGGTCGCGCCATCAGGGCTAAAACAAATGCTGTTTGGAATTTTCACGGAAGGCAGGTTCAAGGTTTCCGTTTCCAGCGATGACGCGTTGAGTCGATGAAACTGGCCTACAGGTTGCACCGGTTCGCCCGTATCCATCGTGCTGAACACAAAATTGCCCTCACGATCGCAGCGACCATCATTGATGCGCGTTCCGGACACGCCAGGCGTATCAGCGATTTTACTGAAACTACCAGTGACGAGATTGAAATAGCCCAGGCAGGACGCAAGCCCCAGCAGCAGTACATCGCTATCGGCGGTCAGCGCGAATGATCCCAGTGGCTCAGGCAGCGCCCAGCGTTGAACTTGGCCACTTGAGGGGGCAAGCGCAAGCAGTTCGCAGTTAGGGATGTCTGTCCAAAACAGACGATGGGTTATGTCGCACCAGAGAGGGCATTCCCCCAGAAGGCTGGTGGTGTTAGCTATAGTCTCGAACATGCTTGCGTCCTGTGGATAGAGATGGCGATATCTAGCCTTCAACTGGAGAAAACAGCGACCAGTCTGTCACCAAACAGAGCAATACCCAGGCCCGCCACCATCACCAGCGACCCGCCCAGCTTGATGAGAGATACCGGCCTTTCAACAGAACCCAACAATCCGAAATGATCGATGGCAAGTGACGAGGTAATTTGCCCCGCGATTGCTAGCCCAAGCAAGGCCGATAGGCCAATTTTGGGTGCAAGCACCACGTAACTGAGCAGCGCACTAGCACCCAGCAAACCGCCTAGAAGGCTCCACCAAGGCTGCGAGGGTATAGCTACCAAGGAGGCCACTATGCCGCCGCGCATGAGTGAGTAGACGCCCAGGCACACCGCCCCTGCAGTAAACGAAAAGAGAGCCGCGGCGACAGAGTCGCCACCTACACCTTTCGCTAGCTGGCCATTCAGGGTGGTCTGCAGGGTTATGCCTAGCCCCGCGCAGATGGCCAGCAGGTAGTAGAACGCGCTCATGACTCGCCTCCTTATTGGGCCGATTCAAGCGGAGCGAAAGTTTCCGCGAACATATCGGGTTGGTAACCGGCTGCCTTGAACAGGTGTTCACGAGACTCATCAATCGCGGCGCGAAGCCGCTCGCTGTCAACGCCCAATACCTTGCCATGGCGCTTGACGATGCGCCCCGCAATCATGACGGTATCGACATTGCTGCGCTCGGCGGCATGAACCACGGTTCCGAATGCATTGTTGGAAGGATAAAGGTTGATGTCCTGCGCATTGATGAGGATCAGATCGGCCTGTTTACCCGGCGTAAGGCTACCGATTTTGTCCTGCAGGCCGGCACAGTGAGCGCCGTCGACCGTCGCAGCCTTCAGTAGGCTGTTGGCGGGCAGTGTCACAGGATGATGTTCTGAACCGCAGCAGCGCTGCTGATGCATGCCCATGACGCGCTGGAGGTAGAATGCCACTCGCATTTCCATGAACATATCGCCGCTGTAGGACGTTTCGTTATCTACGCTCAGCCCGGGGCTGATGCCGTGACGGTGGGCAGCTTGCATGGCGAACATGCCGTCCTCGATGCCGTAGTGGGCGTCTGAGCGCGGACACACGTTAACGCGTACACCTGCTTCGCGAAGGATTTTCCATCCTGCATCCGGGAGTGCCGTGCAGTGGTTGAAAATATTGTCGGGGCCCAGCAGCCCTTTGCCATGCAGTGCTTCCAGTTCTGCCGCCATGTCGCCACCGAAGAATTCGGTGATGATGGGCAGGCCAAGCCGTCGCGC
Organism: Pseudomonas sp. URIL14HWK12:I5; assembly: GCF_900176445.1. Classification (NCBI taxonomy): domain Bacteria; kingdom Pseudomonadati; phylum Pseudomonadota; class Gammaproteobacteria; order Pseudomonadales; family Pseudomonadaceae; genus Pseudomonas; species Pseudomonas sp. URIL14HWK12:I5. The sequence goes on along the minus strand of NZ_FWXQ01000010.1, from coordinate 285,397 downwards.
TTCAGCCCAAAGTTCAGGTTCCAGCTGGGCCATGGCGGCGAGAGAAATCAAGTCATTCTCGCCATCTTTGAAGTATTTTTCCTTGAGGCGCTCCAGATTCCCGGGCCAGTGGGCTTTGTCCCATTCCCCGGAAACAGGCGCGCCGGAAGCGTGTACCGATCGAATACCTGCATCAATCAGCGCCTCGACTGCTGCATCGGAGTGGGCACCCGTTCGGCTGTTGTGCGAATTGTCGACCACAGTAGTGATGCCCGCGTCGATGCACCCCAAGGCAGTCAGCAGGTTACCGATATACATGTCTGCGGGACGATAGTATTTCGCAAACGAGAAGTGCGTTGCGTTGCAGTAGTCCTCTAGCGTTTCGGCATTAGGATTGATTCGGCGTAGTTGGCCTTCCCATGAATGGCGATGAGTATCGACCATGCCAGGCATGGCGATCATGCCGGATGCTTCTACCACCGTGGCGTCGCCGGGCTCGATATGTTCGCCAACCGCCTTGATACTGTTGCCTTCGATGAGAATGTCGCCGCGCACCAGGTTGCCTATGCCATCGTCCATGCTAAGCACGGTCGCCCCTCGAATAAGAGTCCTGGCGGGATGCTTCGCTGCTGTCTGCACGATGCCGCGATCGTATGCTGTCATTTCTGTACACCTCGATGAATGTCGTTGAGGAAAATGTACGCAAAGCGATAATCCCGAAAAAGACAGATTGATTGTTTTAATCATTCAGAAATCGCGAATAATGAGCGATTCGCTAATCGCAATTCAGTAGGGAAAAATCATGGATCGTCTCCAGGCTATGCAGGTTTTTGTTCGTGTGGCGGAGGCGGGGAGCTTTGTCCACGCGGCACAAACGCTTTCCTTGCCGGCTTCAACGGTCACAAGCAGTGTTAAAAGCCTCGAAAAGCACCTGCAGGTGCGGCTGCTGAACAGGACAACGCGGCGTGTCAGCCTGACATCAGAGGGTGCAACCTATTTGGCTCAATGCAGGGAGATCCTCCAGCTGATCGAACACACCGAATCCAACCTTCTCGATTCGGGAAAACAGCCTCGGGGGCGGTTGAGAGTGGATATGCCCGGGGGCATTGCGCATTTTATTGTGATGCCGAATCTGAAAGATTTTTACCAGCGCTACCCGGACATTTATCTCATGATCGGCGTCAACGATCGCCAGGTGGACCTTATCCAGGAGGGTGTTGATTGTGTCATTCGCACTGGTGAGCTCCTTGACTCGACGCTAGTTGCGCGCCCGCTCGGCCGGTTTCGCTGGGTGACTTGTGCCTCAGCAACCTATCTCCAGGAGAATGGCATTCCTCAGACGCCGTACGATGTAGCTCATCACAAGGCCATTCATTATTTTTCAGGCAACGCCAGGCGCGCAGCCGAGATGACTTTCTGCAAGGAGGGTGAACGAATTACTGTCCCGGTGCAGGGAGGAGCGGCTGTCAACGAAACAGGTCTGTACATCAAGCTGTGTCTGGAAGGATTCGGATTGGTCCAGTTGGCGGAGAATGTCATCTCGGACCATCTGCGGGAGGGGAGACTGATCGAGGTTCTGAAGGACTGGCGCCCTGCGTCCGTTCCGGTGACGTTGCTCTATCCTCATCAGCGCTTTCTTTCGCCCGCTGTACGAGCATTTGCAGATTGGATGGCTGAGATTGTTTGTAAGCACAATCCGAAAACTTAGTCTGTAGAAGTTTTTTTGCTCTGGTGTATACAGTGCCATGGGTGATTTGAACGGCCCATGCATCATGACTGCTGATTAAAGGTTGGCGAAAAAAAAGCCGCCCGGGGAAGGCGGCAACTCAAAGGGCAGATGGGTAGGGGCGGGAGGGGAGCCCCTGCCCATCGACAGTAATGATAAGGGCGAGTAACGAAAGAGTAAAATCAACGAACGTGATAAGCCCTATTAACGATCCAAGGAAGATGTTTCGGTCAGGTTGATGGGTTTAAAAGGATGAGATTGGGGGCGCAGCTGTGAAGATAATGCGCGTGTGAGTTCGTCAAGTGCCGGCGTGATCTCTTGATAGACCTGGTAGGCTCTGGCTGTGGGCTCGATGCCTTGACCATTCAATATGAAAAGTGGATCTTCTAAAATTCGCCGAAGTTTGTTAAGAGCAGCGGTCACGGTGGGTTGGCTTATACCAAGCGACTTTGCAGCTCTTGTCACATTCAGTTCCTGCATTACACGTTCGAATATGACCATTATGTTCAGGTCGACCTTTCTAAGCTCCTGTCTGTTCATGGATTGCTCCGAAGTGCAGAGGGGTCAGGATTGCCTAGGGTGGTTGCCCCTCGAATCCACAACAGGAATAGCGTCAGCGTTGAATCCAGCAGTTCGGTAAATGAATGTTGCTCCAGGCCGTACGAAAATAATCCTAACAAGGCACACTGCAACCACTTTGCTGCCTGTTCTGTGTTCAAGCTATTGTCCAGTTCGCCTTTATTTTGGGCATCCTCCAGCATGTGACACAGCTTGCTGTTGAGGCGATCCTGGATTTGCTTGTTACGCTGATCAATGCGCGGTTCCCATTTGCACATCAGTAGCGCTTTGGTGACTAACATGAATTCTTGGCGGTTGGCCGTTTCCATCAATGCGCGTTTGAGATGGGAAAGTCCGCTGGATAATGTTTCCGGTGCTTCGAGGTAGGCTTCCAATGGCGTACTGTATTCGTTCAGGATCTGTTCAACGAGCATCGCCTTACCATTGTGATGCCAATAAACAGCGCCCCGTGATACGCATGCCTCTCGCGCGATAGCTTCCAATGTCGCCGCTTCATAACCATCTCGTACAATCACAGACAGCCCGGCCTTCAGAATTCTTTGACGGGTCAGTTCAGCCTCGTCGCGAGTTTTCCTAGCCATCCGCTGGCTCCCCGCCTGAGGTCGGCGCATGGCAGCACCCGCCTCTTTCAATCTTGTTTTTAGCGGTCTTCAACGCATCAATCAATTGGTTTTCGCGCCTTGCCGCTCTGCTAACAGGAGCGATCACCGTAATAGCGTAGCTCCCATGCTGGGCGCTAATGTCAATTGACGCCGAATAAACGCCTTCGATGTACTGCTCAGACTCGGTTGCGTAGCCAAGCTCCCGTATTTCCTCTAAGTTTCTGATCAACTCCTGGCGGCCTAGCGTAAGTGGCGTGTGGCTAGGCAGGGTTTGCGGGATCAGTTTCTCAAGGGTGTCAGCCGGGTGTTTTGAAAGGAAAAGCCTCCCGACTGAGGTTGAATATATGCAGCCGTAGACGCCTAACGGAAAGACGATTCGCAGCTCTTTTTTTGCGACTGCGCAATAGATGGTCAGAATTTTCTCGCCCATCAGCGATGATAAAGCAACTGACTCGCCGATCTTTTCTGACATCTCTTCGATAACGGGTGCTGCTTTAGAGACGATGTCAAATTGCGTCAGCGTCATAAGTTCTCCCAGCGCTGAACCCAGGCGGAAGCCCGCGCCTCCCCTTGCTTGTTCAACAAGCTGCTCTTCTTGTAGGGCATTCACAATTCGCTGAACTGTTGATCTTGGCAGGCTGACTTGCTTTGCGATTCCGGCCAGGCTCAACCCCCGGGGGTGATACCCCAAGGCGCGCATGATCGCTGCGGCTCTCGCAATTACCTGGATGCCTGGGTGTCTTTCGAATTCTTCCACCAGATTTCCCCTTCTTCTGCACGAATCGCCTGGCCTTGCAGGCTCATATCTACCCACCCCATCGATCTTGATATCCCCTTTTGGAGAAAAGGCCATTGCGGATGAGTGACACCATCATGGTACACTGATCCGCATCGCGGTACATGCAATTGCCTTTTTTTTTTTCAGGAGACCACCATGCGAAGGCCCACAAACCTTTGGATTCCCTTGCTTTTTCCGCTGTCAGGCATGCTTCTGTTATCCGCATGCAATGCAGAGGCCCCGCACACTGCTGCACAGCCTGTCGAGGTAGGCGTCTATACCGTGCAGGCTGCTCCGCTCACACTCACCACCGATCTACCCGGTCGTACAACGGCATTTCGCGTAGCGGAAGTGCGTCCGCAAGTAAACGGCGTTCTCCAGCAGCGCCTGTTTGTTGAAGGGTCTGAGGTCAAGAAGGGGCAGCAGCTTTATCAGATCGATGCGCGCACCTACCTTGCCCAGCAGGCGCGAGCAGAAGCGAACCTGCACAGCGCGAAGAACCTGGCAGAGCGCTATGAGCGGCTTTTGCAAACCAAGGCCATCAGTCGACAGCAGCGAGATGACGCCGTTTCGGCATGGAAGCAAGCAGAAGCGGACAAGCGCGTTGCAGACATCAACGTGCAGTACACAAAAGTCTTGTCACCGATCTCAGGCCGAATTGGCCGCTCGGCCGTGACTGAAGGTGCACTGATGACTGAAGGGCAAACCGCGCCCATGGCCACGGTCAATCAGCTTGACCCGATCTATGTGGATGTTACGCAGCCAATCACTCGGATTCTCGCGCTCAAGCGCGCCTTGAAATCGGGTGACCTGGTCAGTGCAGGTGAAGATCAAGCACAAGTAAACCTCACGCTTGACGATGGCAGCGTCTATCCATTGGCCGGGACTTTGAAATTTTCAGAGGTGAGCGTCGATCAAGGAACCGGATCTGTCACGTTAAGGGCGGTATTCCCGAATCCTGATCGCGCTTTGCTCCCCGGCATGTTTGTGCATGCCCAATTGAAAGAGGGCGTAAAAGAACGTGCGATGATCGTTCCGCAGCAAGCGGTAACCCGTGATAGTCGTGGTGTGGCCACTGTTTGGGTGGTGAAGCCGGATGGTCGCTTGGAGCATCGCGATCTCTCCACAGTCCGGACCGTGGGCAACGGCTGGCTGATCGATGGGGGGCTTGAGCCTGGTGAGAAAATCATCACCGAAGGGCTGCAGCGTGTGAACGCGGAAAGTGTTGTGAAGGCAACACCTGCGCGCAACGTGAATCTTGGCGCATTGGCTGTGTCAAGGTAAGGATCTCTGTCTAATGTCTCGTTTTTTTATTGACCGTCCTATTTTTGCCTGGGTGATCGCGCTTGTGATCATGCTGGCCGGAGCGCTTGCCATCAAGAGCTTGCCAGTCAACCAGTATCCCAATATTGCAGCCCCGGCGATCCAGATCAGTGTGACCTATCCCGGTGCCTCGGCGCAGACCGTGCAGGACACCGTAGTTCAGGTGATCGAGCAACAACTCAGCGGCCTTGACGGCCTGCGTTATATCAGCTCGGCGTCAAACTCCGATGGTAGCTTGCAAATTACAGTGACCTTCGATCAGGGAACCAACCCTGATATCGCGCAGGTTCAGGTGCAGAACAAGCTCCAGCTTGCAACTCCCCAGTTGCCAGAAGAGGTACAGCGTCAAGGTATTCGCGTCGTGAAGTTTCAGATCAACTTCATGCTCGTACTGGCGTTGGTTTCAACCGATGGACGCCTTTCCAACTTTGACCTGGGCAACCTGATCGTTTCTCAACTTCAGGATCCCATCTCGCGTACCAAAGGTGTCGGCGACTATCTCGTACTAGGCGCTCAGAACGCCATGCGAATTTGGGTTGATCCTGCCAAGTTGAATGGGTACCAGCTCGAACCCTCGGATGTGGTATCGGCCATCTCGGCGCAGAACGTTCAGGTCTCCACCGGATCGATTGGTGGTCTACCGACCCGAAAAGGCGTCCAGCTCAATGCCACGGTGATTGGCAAGACGCGCATGCGCACGGTCGACGAGTTCAAGGAGATCTTGGTCAAGGTCCAGCCTGACGGCTCTCAGGTGCGACTCAAAGATGTTGCGGACGTGGCGTTGGGCAGTGAGAACTATTCCATCAGCGCTGAATACAACGGTAAGCCTTCGGCGGGCATTGCGTTGCGTCTGGCTACAGGGGCCAACCTGCTCGACAGCGTTGCAGCCGTAAAAGAGGCAGCAGAGCGCATCAGGCCTTATCTGCCAGAAGGCGTCGAAATCCAGTATCCGTACGAGACAAGTCCGGTGGTTAGCGCCTCGATAGAGGCGGTCGTGCATACGTTGTTCGAAGCCATCATTCTCGTGTTTGTGGTGATGCTGCTGTTCTTGCAAAACTTGCGCGCGACCCTGATACCGACTTTGGCGGTTCCCGTGGTGCTGCTAGGCACGTTTGGCATCTTGTATGCCTGTGGCTTCACCATCAACGTGATGACCATGTTTGCCATGGTGCTCGCGATAGGCTTGTTGGTCGACGATGCCATCGTGGTGGTTGAGAACGTCGAACGCCTCATGACCGAAGAGCGCTTGTCGCCTAAAGAGGCCACGTACAAATCGATGGAGCAGATCTCCGGCGCTCTGGTTGGTATTGGGCTGGTCATCAGTGCTGTGTTCTTGCCAATGGCTTTCTTCGGCGGATCGGCAGGGATTATCTATCGTCAGTTTGCTATCACGATCATTTCCGCGATGGGGCTGTCGGTGTTGATCGCGCTGATCTTCACGCCCGCGTTGTGCGCCACCCTGCTCAAACCACACTCACCTAAGCCTGGTGGCCAGAAAGGCTTCTTTGGGTGGTTCAACAGGGTGTTTGAAACCAACACAGATCGATACGAGGGCGGTGTCAAGCGTCTGTTGCGTAATCCGAAGCGGTCTCTTGTGGTTTATCTGCTGTTGATCGCCGGCGTCGCTTTGCTTTTCCGGCAATTGCCAACAGCCTTCCTGCCGGGAGAAGACCAGGGCACCATGATGGTGCAGATTCAGACCCCGCCGAATAGCAGTGCTGAACGAACGCAACAAGCGTTGGATCAGGTTCGTGATTACGTACTCGAACACGAGCAGGAAACCGTTGATTCGGCATTTGCCGTGAATGGGTTCAATTTCGCAGGCCGCGGTCAGAGTTCGGGCATCTTGTTCCTCGGACTTCGAACGTTCGACGACAGAAAAACCCAAGCTCAAAGCGTCTTCGCCCTTGCTGAGCGAATTGGCCAGTTCATACCGAGTGTCAAGGATGCGACGGTAATTCCGATCGTGCCTCCAGCGATCATGGAAATGGGTAATGGCGTGGGATTTGACTTGTTCCTTCAAGACAACAGCGCCCTGGGTCATGAAGCGTTGATGGCGGCACGGGATCAGTTCCTTAGTTTGGCAGCCCAAGAACCTTCCTTGCAGTTGGTACGACCTAACGGGCTGAACGATGAGGCGCAGTATCAGGTGACCATCGACGATGAAAAGGCTCGTGCATTGCAGGTATCGATCGAGTCCATCAACGACACCATGTCCGTTGCGTGGGGCTCTGCCTATGTCAATGACTTCATTGACAAGGGACGGGTCAAGAAAGTCTATGTTCAGGGTGAGCAGGATGGACGGATCTCACCTGAAGACTTCGATAAATGGTATGTGCGCAACGCGGTAGGGCAGATGGTGCCATTCTCCGCCTTCGCGACTGGGACGTGGGTTTATGGTTCACCGAAAATGGAGCGCTATGGTGGCATCTCTGCTGTAGAGATTCTCGGTGAACCGGCGCCTGGCTTCAGCTCGGGTGATGCTATGGCCGCAGTGGAACGCATTGCTTCACAGTTACCTGCTGGTATCGGCATCTCCTGGACGGGATTGTCCTACGAAGAGCGGGCGGCGGGCTCTCAAGCACCGATGTTGTATGCGCTTTCTTTGATCATGGTGTTCCTGTGTCTTGCCGCGATGTACGAAAGTTGGTCGGTGCCTGTTTCTGTTTTGCTGGTGGTACCGCTCGGTGTTCTCGGCGCGGTTGCAGCGACGCTTGGACGGGGCCTTTCCAATGACGTTTTCTTCCAGGTTGGCATGCTCACCACCATGGGGCTGGCGGCTAAAAATGCCATCCTAATCGTCGAGTTCGCCAAGGAGTTGTATGAAAACCAAGGACGCAGCCTGACCCAGGCGGCTGTGGAAGCCGCCCGCTTGCGGTTGCGTCCGATCATCATGACGTCGATTGCATTCGTCATGGGCACCCTGCCGCTGGCACGAGCGCACGGCCCGGGAAGCGGAAGCCAGCACTCCATTGGTACCGGCGTTGTCGGCGGTACCTTGGCTGCTACATTCTTGGCGATTTTCTTCGTTCCATTGTTCTATGTGGTCGTCATGAAAATCTTTACTTATAGCCGCTCTAAGAAAGCTGAACGGTTGCAAGGAGTTGGCGATGAGGCTTGAAATATTAGGGTTTGCGATAGTTGCAGCGTTGGGAGGGTGCAGCTTCATACCAGACTATGTAAAGCCAGAACCGCCGGTGCCTGCGGTATGGCCCCAGGGAGACGCTTATCAAGCCTCTTCCATGAGGGCAGCTGCGCTCGTGGGCTGGAAGCAGTTCTTCAAGGATCAGTCGCTTCATCAGCTCATTGACATTGCTCTGGAAAGTAACCGTGACTTGCGCAAAGCCGCTTTGAATGTTGCGGCGTATCGGGCTCAATATCAGATACAGCGTGCTGAACTGGCCCCCGAAGTCGGGCTGGATGGGGGGGCAGGGCGGTCGCGAGTTCCTGCCGACCTGTCGCCTACTCAGCGCCACGAGACGACGGGTAACAATAGCGTTGCAATAGGTCTCACCAGTTATGAGCTCGATGTGTGGGGTAGGGTTCGCAGCCTCTCAGCCAGTGCTGCCGAAAGGTATTTGGCGACTGAAGAAGCTGAACGCAGCGTACTGATTGGTTTAGTCGCTGATGTTTCAACGGCCTACCTTACCTGGCAAACCGATAACCAGTTGCTCGCTGTCACAAAGGACACCTTGGCAAACTACCGGCATAACCTGGACTTGATCGAACAAAGTAGCGCTGTTGGCACTGCGTCAGATTTGGATGTGCGTCAAGCAAGAACCTTGGTCGACAGTGCCCGAGGGCAGGTGCAGGCTTACAGGCGTCAGGTGGCCCAGGATATGAACGCCCTGCGTTTATTGCTGGGTGCTGAGATACCTACTGGTTTGAACTCGAGTGGGCTCGATAGCGACATGCTGGCTGCGCTACCGGTAGGTCTTCCGTCAGATCTGCTGCTGCAACGGCCGGACATTCAAGCGGCGGAGCATGCGCTACAGGCCGCCAACGCCGATATTGGCGCTGCAAGAGCCGCTTTCTTGCCGCGGGTGACCTTGACGGCGAATGCCGGCACTGCAAGCAATCAATTAAGCGGTCTGTTCGACAGTGGCTCTGAAAGCTGGAGTTTTATACCGCAGATTAATTTGCCTATCTTTACCGGTGGCCGCCTCAAGGCCAGTTTGGATTACGCGAAAATTCAGAAAGATATAAATGTCGCCAACTATGAGCAGACCATTCAGGTTGCCTTCAGGGAGGTCTCGGACGGGCTTGCTGGAACGGGAACCTGGCAGGAGCAAGTTCAAAGTCAGCGCGACCTGGTCAGGTCCACAGATGAATACACGCAGATGGCACAGCAACGCTATGACGAGGGAGTCGATAACTATTTGACGCTGCTGGATGCGCAACGTCAGCAATTATCCGCCCGGCAGAAGCTGTTGACTGATCAGCTTGAACAGCTGAAAGCACAAATTCAGCTGTTCAAAGCCCTTGGGGGAGGATGGAACGCTTTGGAGGTTGTCACCGCGCATTGATATAACGGGTAGCAAAGGCGGCGAATCAGAGGTTCGCCGTCACCCCGAAGGGGGCCGGTGAAGGCTGTTCGGATGTTTCGCTGCGCGCTATTTGCCCAGTACCGGCTCATCACCGGTGCATCGCCTCCGCCTGGTATGAGGATTGCCAAACTGGTGCTAACCTGCCCCGCTGACTGAGTTTTGCTCCACGGTAGACGGGAATAGCGATGATTGATCAAGAAAAATCAGGTGGCATACAGGTGATCGCAAGGGCTGCCGCCATCATGCGCACGTTGGGAGATCACCCCAAGGGACTGAGCCTGGCCGGTATCGCAAGGGCGGTCGGCCTGGCTCGCTCTACGGTGCAAAGAATCATCAACGCCTTGGTGGACGAGCGACTTGTAGAGCCGCTTGGCCCAGGTGGGGGGTTCAGACTTGGATCGGCGCTTGGTCAACTGCTGAATCGCACTCAGTCAGACATCATTTCCGTTGTTGGTCCGGTACTGCAGGCTGCATCGGAACGAATGCAAGAAACAGTCATTCTTGCTGCGTTGGCTGGCGATAAAGTGTTTATCTCCTACTGTGCCGTTGCCCAGAGAGAGCTACGTATTGTATTCCCTGTGGGTATGCACGTACCTCTCCATGCTACTGCTGTAGGAAAAATCTTCCTCGCGCAACAGTCGGAAGAAATGTTATCTACGCTGCTACCGGAGCAGCTGGAGCGCTGTGCCCCAATGACGCTTGATCGATCTTCTCTGTTGAAAGAAGTCGAAGAAGTTCGTATGAAATCGTTTGCCACTGATGATGAGGAATACGTTGAGGGCGTGTCCGCCCTGGCCTTGCCAGTTTATACCTATCTTGGCAATTACGCAGTCGCGATTTTAGCACCTTCAACTCGAATGGGGCGTCGTCGGAAGGAATACATGGATGTCTTGCAAGGCATCAAACTGGAGGTCGAGAAAAATATCGGGACAGGGTGTTCAGTATAATTGATTGCCCATGTCCTCTTCTGGGTATGAAAAAGGTCGAGCTATGTCGACCTTTTCTTGCGGATAACGCAACCGTTTTAGCGGTACGTTACTATTTACCTTGCAGGTTTTCCTTCGCCCAATCACGGGCGGTGGTCACGGCAAAGCCGTGTTTATCATTAAAGGTTCCGGCTTTCGGCCATGCCACGCCGCGGCCTTGCGCAAACACTGCCCGATATTTTTTTATATGGTGGGTCGGATCTTTTTTCAGCTCGGACAACAGGTACGGTACAGTCCACTCATTGCGCTTGAACGGGCGGCCCAAAACCTCCTCAAGAATATCTGCGACTTGACCATAAGTGACGGTGTCGCCGGAGAGGTACACAATTTCGTTACGGAAGCGTGGCTCGAAAAACACGATCTCGGCGGTCATTGCACCAATATCGTCCGGCGTCGTAAGTGTCACGCTGTTGTCGAGACTCCCCAGTGCATTGAGTGTGTCATGCTCGAAATCAACAACTTCGAATACGGGCTCGAACAAGAAGCTAGTGAACATGCCGGTTGAAATGATTACCCACTCGGTTTTATCCTGGGCACGCAGGAGTTCCCGGACATCCAACTGAGCATCGAACAAATCTTGTGGGCTGCCACGTCCAATTACTTCAAAGTCGACACCAAACTGCCAGGGGAAGTAGCGTTTGACGCCCGACTTGAGTGCTGCCTTGGCAAGTTTCATCGGGGTTTCTCGACCTGCCACCATACCGGCGCAGCCGATGACGGTGTCGTAACGCGAGAACACCACCGCCAGTTCCTCGATGGAGTCGGTGATCAAATCTGCAGCGACCATTTGAATGCCAAGGCCGCGCAGTTCGTCGATTTCTTTGCGTTTTGTCGGGTCTTGTGAGTTGATGGTCGACTCACGTAGTAAAACACTTATGCTGGAGCCGGGTACGCGGTCTGCTACGCGTGCTAAGTGGCGCAGAACGGCGGAGCCTAATTCGCCAGCGCCTAGTACTAGAATCGATTGTTGTTCGGCTTGGGTTGTTGAAGTCATATAAATCCTCTGTTCGTTTGAGTATGATGGGTTAAGGATTGCATGACCGGCACGGTTATGGAAGAAGGTACATCGGTGATACCGGGAGCTAATGTTATGAATGTTGAAACTCTTCAAGATTCTGAGAAGATCTGCAAAACGCTGAATGAGGAGGACGACGGGCTGCGCCGTGAGATACTGGCCCATGCGGGCAGCCGTTGGTCATTGGGGATTCTTCATTTCCTGGGTGTTTATGGCCGCATGCGTCATGCCGAGATCGGGCGACAGATGGTCGGTGTTACCCAGCGTATGTTGACGCGCACGCTCCGCTCGCTTGAGCGAGATGGACTTGTAAGTCGGTACATACAAGAGACTTTTCCTCCAAAAGTCGAATACGAACTCACGCTGCTTGGGAAAGAGCTGCTGATCAAGATGACACCCATTTGGACTTGGGTTGTCGAACATGTCGATGATTTTCGAGAGGCGCGAAGAAAATTCGATATTGAAGGTGGAGAATTACCACCGTGGCAAAGCGCTGGAGCAGATGAATAGCTCAGGCTTGTTAAGTATGCATTGTGTACTTAGAGGACAGCCCCGCTGATGGCCATGTGCCTTTGAGGCTACCGTCCGTCACGGCCAAGTAGTAACGGTTTAAAAGCGTTCGTTTGACGGGTGACGGACCTTCATTTACGCTAGGTCGCTTGTTGTTCAAGGTGACGGCGTAGTGAGTAGACACGTTAACTGCCTTGCCGCGCCAGTGTATATATTCTTCGAGTCAGTGTGGTGTCCGGCGACTGAGAGATGTAATTGGTTTGTGCCTGGATTAATCGGTGTTTATTTTTGCCTCAGGACTGATGATGTCTGGTTACGGAATACGGTCAGTTGAAAAAGCTTTCCTGGTGCTAGAGGTTATTCGCGATGTCGGCGGAACCGCGAAACTTAGAGATATCGCGCTGGCAACAGAAATGAGTGTGAGTACAGTGCACGGTATTCTGGATACGCTAGTGGCACTTGGGTATGTAATTAGGCAAGGGTTGGATTACAGTATCGGCATACGCCTGCATCATTTGGGTAAGTCATCGGAGCAACGCGAGACTGAATTGCTACGGCTGTTTGAACCTGCCCTGCAGGCAGCAAATAGATTGTGTAAGATGACCACCATATTGGCGGTCGCTTGCGGTACTAAAACTTATGTATCCCTAAAAGTTCTCGATAAGATGGGCAGTGAGGAAGCGCGTCGGGAGTTGTCTGATGCACCCATCACTTTTACCGCTATTGGTAAAATATTCTTGGCGCACGACAGTGCGCTGGCGCGAAGAATAAGCATCCAAACGCCGATAACGTTCGATATGCAGGAAGAGCTGAAGCGGGTTCGTGATCAGGGGTGGGCTATCGAGGACAGCGACAGAAGCCAGGAGCGTTGCCTGGCTATACCCCTGCGTTATAAAGGCGCTCTCGTGGCAGCGCTAGGCATGAAGTGTTTGGCAGGTGACGCATGTGGAATAGATTTGGAATCTCTGGCGAAGCGTATAATAAACGAACTGTACCCGCTGTTGAGTTTGTGATCATTGAAAAAGCCACCTCAGCAGACGCCGAGGTGGCTTTTTTTAAAACTGGACGCCTTTAGACAGGCCGCCATCGATCAGGAAGTTAGCTCCAACGGTGAAACTCGAAAGGGGGCTGGCCAAAAAAGCGGTCGCCGTGGCGATCTCTTTGGGCGTGGCCATCCTGCCGGTTGGGTTGGCGCGAATGAACTCAGCGAAGACCTCGGGTTGCTCGCGTTCGATTTTTCCCCATACACCGTCTTCAAAATAAACGTTTCCTGGGGAAATTGTATTGACGCGGATCCCATCTTTAATGAGCTTCAAAGCCAGCGTTTTGCCATAGTGGATCAGCGCAGCTTTGAAGACGCCATAAGGTTCGGCAAAAATATCGATATCGCGGCCTGATACGCTGGAGATGAGTACCACCGCCGCGTTTGCAGACTCTTTTAGGTAAGGCAACGCCGCATTCACAAATTGAACGGTGCCGAGCAGATCGGTCTTGTAGCCTTTTTCCCATACTTCCATGTCGGGGCCGGCAAGCAGGGCACTGACGTTAGGCACGATTATATCGATCCCACTCAGTGCATCGGCAGACGCTTTAACCCAGTTTGCCACTTGGGCGGGATCCGTTACGTCAACTTGCCAACCGATACAATTGCCCCCCAATTCGTCCTGCAGCCGGGAGACTGTCGCGGCGTCACGTGCGCAGAATGAAACATGGGCACCTTCTGCTAGGAATGTTTCAACGATCGCTCGACCGATCCCCCGGGTGCCGCCGCTGACCAAGATTTTTTTTCCAGCAAGTTCCAAATCCATCATTAGCTCCACGTAGGATTGAGTTGCTGATTATCCTAATGGCAAAAATTCCGGCGTCTACAGAGCCAGCGAATAGACGAGGGAATTTCGGCAGTGTCGAAAGATGCGCAGTCCATTCGTTATCAAAGGTTGATCTCACCGTGGTGTGGCAGGTTTCCACTGGATATTGCGCCCCTTTGCTCGCAGCCCTTCACTGCTCTTGGGCTTTTTCTTCCCATGCCAGCTAGCACACTGCAGGGACAGAGGAGCAGCTTGGTCGGCGCTGGGCCGCCCCTCTGGTGGCACCACGCACGAATCAACGTGGCGTCTATATGTACTGGAAGTTGCGGTCGGCGGTTGACAACAAGGCCATGCTCGCAGTTGCGGTTTAAGGAAGTGAAGCAACTGCCGATCCCGTCATCCTCCCGCTACAATGCTGCTTTCTGTATAGGCGCGCTTGCTCTCCGGTGTTTTCAACGCTTCGCGGTCACGAATACGCTGCTCGCAAGGATAGGTTTCAGGCGTAAGCAGGGTGGTAACGACCGTGACCAGCGCCATGCTACCTAGGTAGAGGGCGATGGGTTCAGGTACGCGGTAATGGGCGAGCAACGCGGTGGCGATGATGGGCGCAAGTCCACCACCGAGCACTGAAGCGATTTCCCTGCCGATGCCTAGGCCGGAAAAACGCAGGCGGGCAGGTAGCAATTCACTGATGTACGATGGCTGAGCGCCCTGGAGAAGGCCCAGCACCAAGCCATTGGCCACTACCAGGCCAGTTACGATCACCCACGGTACGCCTGACTCGAACATCAGGAAAAACGGGTAGGAAAATAGCAACATGGCCACAGCGCCCGCCAGGTACACAGGTTTTCGCCCCAACCTGTCGCAGGCGTAGCCTGCCAGCAGCGTGCAGGGGATCTGCAGCACCATTGAGAACGTCAGCGCCCCCAGCACAAAGCTATTCGACAGGCCGAGAAATTTACCGTAGGCGATCGAAAAAGCGAAAAAGATCCACGATCCGCATCCTTCCCCCAGTCGCAATCCGAAGATCATGAGGATCTCCCGGGGATGGCAGCGCAGCACTTCCTTGATCGGGGCTTGGACAGATTTTCCCGACGCGCTGACTTCTGCAAATTCATGGCTCTCGTCCATGTGGCTGCGCAGATAAAGCCCAACGCCAATGAGTACAAGGCTGAACAAGAACGGGACACGCCAGCCCCAGGTCATGAAAGCCTCGCCCGACACGCTTTCGGCGAGCATGAAGGCACCGGTTGACATCACAAAGCCCACCACCGCACCGCAGGGTGCCCAGGCGGAAAGGCGTCCAGTCTGGCTTTGATGGGTGTTCTCGCTGATCACCAGAATGCTGCCGCTCCATTCCCCACCCGCAGCGAGCCCCTGCACCAGGCGTAACGCAACCAGCAGAATCGGGGCTGCAATGCCGATGCTCTGATAGGTGGGCAATAGACCCATCAGGAACGTGGCAGCGCCCATGGCGCTCAAGGTCAGCGTAAGCACCATCTTGCGTCCGTAACGATCACCCAAATGACCGCAGATCATGCCACCGACCGGTCGGGCGATAAAGCCGAGCGCTAGCCCGCCATAGGCTGCGATAGTGCCTGTGAGTGGGTCTTCATTGATTGGAAAGAACAGTTCACCAAATACCAGAGCTGCCGCCGTTCCATATAAAAAGAAGTCATACCATTCCAAGATCTGACCAATAACGGATATGAAAACAGAACGGACCGCGCGGGGGGAACCTGATTTGGGCGAAACGCCACTTATTGGTGCAGTCATCTTATTCTTCACCTCATAAACGACCTAATAAAAGGCACGGGCACACAGGGTTTTTTTGATATTTCATTTTGTTGACACAGTAGTTTTGCCGTGCGGACAGGGTCAAATGATCAAGCGTTATGTGCGCAATGCATCAGATGAATAAGCCTCTCAGTTGTTGTTCTGACGGCGTGAGTGAGAACCTGGTGAAAAAGTTTCCCCGGCGCCGCGCTGCCGCCGCATAATGGCTCGGCGGCATGCGCTGGGAAAGCAGCACGCTCTCGTGGGTCTAACTTTCAGTACGAGAATTTACATGACGAAACACATCAATCTGGCTACGATCGATTTGAATTTGCTTAAAACGTTCATAGCGATCTGGGAGCACCGGAGCCTGACAATAGCGGCCGATCGCCTGCACCTCAGCCAGCCAGCGGTCAGCCACGCTCTGCGTCGCCTGCGTGATATTTTCGATGATCCACTGTTCGTCCGCACAGCGACTTCAATGGAGCCGACCGATGCGGCGCTGCGCCTATCCGGGCCTATAGAACAGGCCTTGGTCATTATCCAGGGCGCCTTGATGAGTTCGTCGCGCTTCGACCCTGCAACCGCCACGCGCACGTTTCGCATCTCAATGTCAGATATGGCGCAGCTATATGTCCTGCCGCGGATCATGGAGGTGCTGACATGCCAAGCGCCAGGCGTTAGTTTGGAAATTCAGCCGCTGCCGATCGACCAACTGACCGTGGCCCTGCGCAAGAGCGAAATCGACCTTGCGCTGGGTTACCTGGCCGAGCCCACCGAAGACTGTCTGTATGAGAGTCTGCTGGAAGATGAGTTCATCTGCCTGCTGCGCAAGCATCACCCCTTGCAGACGAGCGAGCTGACTCTCCAACACATGCAGACGCTGCGCTATGTGCACGTATCGAGCAACATCACTGGCCACGGTCAGACCGCAGACGCTGCGTTTCGCAAGGTTGGTCTGCAGCGGGGCATAGCGCTGAAGGTTCCCAACTTCACGATCGCGCCCGAAATCGTCGCCAGTACCGATCTTGCCTTAGTAATGCCACGCGCCATAGCGATGCAAAACAACAAGGCAGGCGCGTTTCGTGTGCTGCGCCTGCCTGTGGAGTTGCCAAGGATATCTGTCGGCCTCTATTGCCACAGGCGTTTTTCGTCGGACTCGGGTATCGCCTGGTTGCGCACATTACTGGTGGGTTTGTTGGCGGACACGCCAGCGTCATGACGCTGGCAGACCAGGTTTGGGATTCCCCTGCCGCTCCAACCGTTCAACACTCGCAGGTATGCATGGGGTAGTGCGGGCTTTCGCCTACGAAGCGAGGCAGGCTTAGATAATCCTCCCGCAAGGCTTCTCGTTGCGGCGAAGCCAGCGCATCACGCAATCCCTGCGCCGAGTCGAACACCACCTTGTTGCGCTGCAGTGCGTTGCTACGCGCCACGGGCAACTGGCTACAATAATCGAGTCGCGTGTATACCTCTACGCTGCGTACATTGGGTAGTTTTGCCAGCAAGGGCGGATGCTGGTGCAGGTAGCGCTCGATCCAATCCGCTTCGTCTTCAACGTGCCCTGAATAGTGCACCAGATACGTCACTTGCTCCTCGCTTCTGGGCAGAATCTGCGGGACCGGACTGTCGCCGAAGCGTCGAACCAGCATCACCTGTTGCTCCCATTGGTAACCGGCCAAGTTCGAAGCTTGCACGAAGGTTCCGAGTTTCCCCTCGGTATGCAAGACCGCTTCAATCTGATCAATGGTGCTGAAGTAGAGCTGGAGGACGCAGTTTGGTGTCGCCTCGGCAGCAATGAACGGGTCGGCGTCAGGTAGCTCCAATGGCTGATGGAACAGTAATTGGGTCAAGCCCGGAAGAGCCGCAAGCTGCTCCGCGATATCCGTCATCTCCAGGTGTAAGCCGGGCTGCTGGTTATGAGCCGTCAAGAACAGGCAGTAGGTCATGGCGCGCCTCGGTCAGGAAATCGATGAATGTTGAGCGGCGCCGGATCGCTCCAGGCGGTGAAAGTTCCGTCCGAAGTAGGTCAGGCTTTCACCCTCCGCGCCGAGGTGGATATGCGCGACTTCTACGAACAACACGGAGTGTGAGCCGACTTCCTTGATGTCCACCACGTGGCCTTCAAGGCTTGCCAGTGCATCGCCCAGCACCGGCACGCCAGTGATCCCCTCGTTCCAGGCATCGTCGGCGAAACGCTCTTCAGGCGGTACGGAGGTCATGCCCGCAAAATGCCGGGCCATCCCCTCAAGGTGTCCTGGAAGAATGTTCACGCACAGCGCGCGGTTGGCCACCACGGCTGCGTGAATCGAGCTGTTGCGGTTGACGCAGACCAGGACCGTTGGTGGCATGTCGGTTACGGAACACACGGCGCTTGCGGTCAGCCCCAGGCGGCCATGAGGGCCGGCGGTGGTAATGACATTGACCGCAGCGGACAGCAGGGAAAGTGCTTGGCGGAAATCATCTTTGTTTGTTGTGGTCGTCATGATGTCTCTAGATCCGTTTGCGTAAATGAACGGTTTAATGCTGGGCGTAGCTGTCAAACGGGTCAAATTCATCTTTCGCATTGATGGTATTCGTAGACGTAATGAGCGTGGGAGTTTGAAGACTGAACAAGTCTATTCATTTGAATCATGGCCGCATGCAAGTTTTGAATTTGCTTAACGTTCAGTCTCTCCCCATGCTGATCGTAATCCCACGTCCATCCGGAGAATAAGATGAATACGCAAGTCCTTTGCATGGAGCACTCGGCAGTTTCCAGTGAGTCCGGTTTGAGCGGTAAATTACCGCTTGAAGCAGTCCTCGCTGAAGTGGCCGCCCGCCGCAAGGAGTTCAATGAACGGTCCCATGTTCCCAAGGACATGATCGAAAAAATGAAGGCTGCCGGCATCTTCCGCGCCAGCACGCCAAAGTGCTTCGGGGGTGATGCATTGGCGCCGGCCGAATTTCTCAGAATCATCGAGCGTATTTCTGAGGTGGACGGATCCACAGGTTGGGTGGCTGCATTTGGTTCCGGCAATATCTACCTGGCGTCCCTACCACCGGAAACCCAGGCGCTGATCTATGCTGGCGGGCCAGACCAGGTCTTTGCGGGCGGCCTTTATCCGTTGCAACCCGCGCGTGCGATCCAGGGCGGCTGGGAGATCAGCGGACATTGGCGTTTTGCCAGCGGTTGCAAGGGCGCGGACTGGATTGGCGTGGGCATTGGCGGTACGGCGGCAAATGGTGGCGGAGCGGGTGCCGGTAAGCCGCTGACCGCGGTTTTTCCTGCGAGTGAAGTGGAAATCGTCGAGAACTGGAATGTGGTTGGCATGCAAGGCACTGGCAGCCATGACCTCAAGTTACAGGGCAAGACGGTCGAGCATGCCTGGACTTTCACTCGCGGGACCGGGGCCACAATCGATGAGCCGCTGTACCGATACCCTTCGGTGTCCTATCAGGCCCAGGTTCACGCTGCGGTCAATCTCGGCCTGGCGCGCGCTGCGCTGGACTTGGTCACGGCCATGTCTGGCAGTACCAAAACCGTGACCGGAGCTCCGCGTCTGGGTGATCGCGCCTATTACCGAATCGAATTGGGCAAGGCCGAGGCCAAGTTGCGCAGTGCCCGTGCATTTTTCTATGAGGCGCCGGAAGCTGTCTGGCAAAGCATCCTCGCGGGCGTGCCGGTGAGCGAAAAACAAACCAACTTGCTACGTTTGAGTGCTACCCATGCCGCCCATACCTGTGCCGAGGTTATCACGATGGCGTATCGCCTTGCAGGGACTGCCGCGATCTACGACGACAACCGACTGCAATGGATCTTGCGTGACGCCATGGTGGTCACCCAGCACGCGTTCCTCGGCGAAGCCACTTATGACAGTGCTGGTGCGCTGTTTGCCGGCATCGCGCCAACCACGCCGTATCCATGATGTGCAGAACCTCAGGCTTGGCCAACAGCTGCTTTAGAATGCTGGCCCGGCCGCGGGGTCCCATGCGGGAGTGAGCGCATGGAGGTCTGGCCAGCGTCGGCGATGTTGCTCGTCATCGAGACCATCACTACCGTTGCAGTCATTTCGACCAGCCAGACCAAGGGCGCAAACGAGCTCCGCTCTGAATCCGTTTTGCCTGGCTTGCGGTGCGGGACGGGGGCCGGACTCTCTTATCCAGTCGCAGCCGTCACAGTACGGCTCAATGAGGGTTTATGGGGATGACCACTTTTTCCTTCGTAGACGGGCGTGGGCTGGATCCAGCGACTGCCCACAAACTGGTCGTAGGCTGTGTGGTGCCTCGACCGATCGCCTGGGTGACGACCGTTGATCAAGAAGGGACGGTCAACGCGGCACCCTTCAGCTCCTACAACTACGTGGCGTCCAGTCCAACCCTCATCGCGATCAATATCGAGCACCGTGATGGGCAGCCCAAGGATACGGCGAGGAACATCCGTGAGTCGGGTGAATTCGTGATCAATGTGGTGACGGAGGCCAACATGGAACTGATGCATCGCTGCGCGTGGAGCTATGGGCCCGATGAAAGTGAGGTCGATATGCTCGGCATCGAGCTGTTGCCCAGCCAGTTCGTCAATGCGCCGCGCATCGCTTGCACGCCGGTGCAGATGGAGTGCCGCCTTGACCAGGCACTCATTCTGGGCGACGGCAGCTGTACGCTGTTCGTCGGCGAAGTAGTGGCCTATCACCTGTCAGAGGAGATCTTCGATGGCAAGCATATCGATAGTGCGAAGATGCGCCCGCTGGCTCGCCTGGGTGGGCCTTTCTATGCCGGCTTGGGGGTGATCTTTCACCGGCCTATCGTGCAGTGAAGACCAGTGAGTGCGGTTCGCTTGTGTGACTGCAGTTGGTCTGCGCCAAGGGCAAGGATGCCCTCATGCTTGCCCTTGGCGCTTGCCAGAGCAAGGGAGCTCGGTATGCCGGTCGTTTCGGGGGTTACCGTGGACGTGAAGACATCGCATCAGGCCTCTGGCGGTCACCACGCCTCATCTGCGCAAGGTTTCGAAGATGAATTCCCTGAACCACCGATTGCCCGCGTCAGCGTCGTAGGCACCATGCCAATGAAGAGTGGATTCGAATCCTGGTATTTCCACTGGTAGCGGATAGATCATGAAGTCTTCGGAATGGTTCAGGTCATGGGCAACGCCCTTGGGTAGGGTGACCATCCACCCTGTATGACTGAGTATCTGCGGCACTACTGTGAAATGCGGGACCCGCAACGCGATGTGGCGATTCAGGCCGCGTGCGACCAAGGTGTCCTCGATGGCCACGTGGCTGCTATCGGTGGACGTGACGCTGACATGGGAGAGGGCAAGAAACTGTTCCACGCTGATCGTATCTGCGGGAAGTCCGTCTCGCTTGCGAGTCATGCAGGCGTATTGTTCATGAAACAGGGATTTATACCGGGTTGTCGGTTTTAGCGTGGACAGGTTGCCAATGGCAAAATCCAGCTGCCCCATGCGCATCCGCTCGACCACCATGGCGATGGGCACCAACTCCGATGACAGCTTGATGCGCGGCGCGAGGGTCTGAAGTCGTTTGCACAGTGCTGGCAGGAACACCTGTTCGCCGATGTCTGACATACACAAACGAAACTCGCGGTCGCTGGTGGCAGGATCGAAAGGTTCGGTTTCGTTCAGAGCGTCACGCACAGCCGTCAGCGCCCGTCCGATCGGAAGGGCAATACGCTCGGCAGTCTGGGTCGGCAGCATGCCTTCCGGCGCGCGCACGAACAGCGCATCATCAAATAACTTGCGGAGTCGATTTAAGGCATAACTTACAGCCGGTTGGGTGATCCCCAGGCGTCCCGCCGCGAGGGTCAAACTGCGCTCCTCCATGATGGCTTGAAAAACCCGAAGCAAGTTCAAATCCACGTCATTCAAATTGCGCATGCGGATAAATCTCGTTTATAGACTATATAATTGTTATGAATTTGACTTATAGATTACACATTCATAGACTCCGGAACAACTGCAAGGCGATTTAACAATCTGAGGCGTTGAGTGATGGACGAAAGTTTTAGCGAACAACAAGCAGTTGGCGGAGCATTAACACTTCCGGCGCTGTTGTCGAAACGTATCGAGCGGAGCCCTGATACTGCACTTTTTTCCGACCGAAGCTGCACCTGGACTGCGGTGGAGCTTGTCGAAGTGATCGCAGCGCGTGCGGCGACGCTGGCTGAATATGGCATACAGCGTGGAGACCGGGTAGGGCTGATGTGCGCCAACCGCGCCGAGTTCCTTGAAGTGCTGTTGGCGTGTGGCTGGCTGGGCGCGGTTGCGGTACCTATCAATACCGCCTGCCGCGGCATGCAGCTGAGTCACATTCTGGCCAATAGTGGCGCACGCTTGCTGGTATGTGACGATGCCAATCTAGACGTGCTCGCGGCACTGGATTACACATCGCTTGCTGTCGAAACCGTTTGGGTCGTTTCGCCCCAGAGTGAGCCCAATGCGATGTGGCAGGACCGCATCCAGGTTCAGTCGATGCCGCCTCGCAGTACCTCCAAGGCGCCATCTGCAGTGCTCGAGGATGGCGATCCGCTGGTTATCCTTTACACCTCCGGCACTTCCGGGCTGTCCAAGGGCGTGATCTGCCCTCACGCGCAGTTCTTCTGGTGGGGCGTGAATACCGGTGGGGACCTGCAAGTACGCCCCGGCGATGTGCTGTATACCTGCCTGCCGTTGTTCCATACCAATGCGTTGAACGCCTTCTTCCAAGCCTTGCTGCACGACGCACAGTTGGTGGTGGACAAGCGCTTCTCGGCCAGTGGCTTCTACCCGGCCCTGGCTGAAACTGGTGCCACCGTGACTTATCTGTTGGGCGCCATGGTGCCTATTCTTTTGAGCCGCCCGCAGAGTGAGCAAGAGCGCGCGCACAGTGTGCGTGTCGCTCTGGCGCCGGGCGTGCCGGAACAGTTCCACGCGCCATTCATCCAGCGCAGCGGTATCGGCCTGATCGACGGTTATGGCGCCACCGAAACCAATGCCGTGATTGGAGGGCCGTTGGCGACGCAGCGTCCTGGTTGCATGGGCCGTTTGGCCAAAGGCTTCACTGCTCTCGTGGTGGACAGCCAGGATCGGCCGGTGCCGGATGGCGAGCCGGGAGAGCTGGTATTGCGTGCTGAACATCCTTTCGCTTTCGCGTGCGGTTATTTCGGTATGCCGGACAAAACCGTCGAAGCCTGGCGCAACCTCTGGTATCACACAGGCGACCGTGTGGTGCGCGATAGCGACGGCTATTTCCGCTTTGTTGACCGCTTGAAGGACACGATCCGCCGTCGGGGCGAGAACATCTCTTCTTTTGAGGTGGAGCAGGTGCTATTGAGCCATCCTGCCGTGGAACTCGCGGCGGTATATGCGGTGAAGTCTGAACTAGCCGAAGATGAAGTCATGGCCGCGATCATCATCAAGGAAGGGGCTCGGCTCGATCCACTGGAACTGACGCAATACTGCGAGTCCCGGCTGGCTTATTTCGCCGTGCCGCGTTACTTGGACTTTGTTATTGAATTGCCGAAGACTGAAAACGGTAAAGTGCAAAAATATAAATTGAGAGCGCTCGGTGTTACCGCCACCACGTGGGACCTAGAGTGCTCCGGTTATAGGCTTAAACGCGCCTAATTACTTAGCTTTGACTGCCGTGCAATAAAAAACGATGCAATAACAATAACAACTGCGTTCATAATTATTCAGTCATTGACGGAGACCGCCATGACGGGCACGCATTCGCTTGAACTATCCGAGACCCAGTCGGGAAACAGTCATGTTCCCACTGCGGTTGAAAACCGCACACCGATTGACAAAAAAACCTTTCGCAAGATTGTCTTGGCTTCTGTCACGGGCAATGCGTTGGAGTGGTACGACTTCTTTCTCTACAGCACAGCGGCGGCGCTTATCTTTGGGGATTTGTTTTTTCCCAAAGGCACCGATCCACTGGTCGGTACGATCGCAGCGCTAGCTGGGTTCGCAGTGGGTTTTCTCGCCCGGCCTTTCGGCGGCGTGATATTTGGCCATATCGGCGACAAATACGGGCGCAAGAAAGCCTTGGTATGGACGCTCTCGATCATGGGCGGCGCGACGTTCCTGATCGGACTGCTGCCCACCTACGCTCAAGCGGGGGTGTGGGCGCCGGTGCTGTTACTGCTGTTACGGATCCTGCAGGGCATCGCGGCAGGAGGCGAGTGGGGCGGTGGCGTGCTGATGATCAGCGAGTCGGCACCGCCCGAGCGCCGCGGCTTCTACGCTTCGATCAGTCAGATCGGAGTGGGCGGTGGGTTTGTCTTATCCGCAGGGGCGTTCTATGTGGTCCAGCTGTTGCCGGAGCAGGATTTCCACAGCTGGGGCTGGCGCATTCCGTTCCTTATCTCCATCGTCATCTTCGGCCTGGGCGTGTACATCCGCCGTGCACTTCCCGAAAGCCAGGATTTCCAGCAAGCCGAGACAAGTGGCAAGACGGGGCACATGCCCGTGTTGGAAGTGTTACGCAAACATCCGCGCGAAGTGCTGATGGCCATGGGACTGCGGGTGGCTGAAAACGGCGGCTCCTACCTCATGCTGGCGTTCGCGCTGGTCTACGGCAAGTTTCTCGGTGTGCCCAACGGCGTAATGCTGGCGGGGGTCACGGTGTCCACGTGCGTAGAGTTGGTGGCAATGTTGTTCTGGGGGCGCCTATCGGACCGCATCGGTCGCAAACCGGTGTACATGGTTGGCGCCGTCGGGATGGTGCTGATGGCTTTTCCATTCTTCTGGTTACTCGAGACCCGAGAGCCCGCCTGGATCTGGCTGGCCTTTCTGATTGGCAATGCCATCTGCCATGGAGCCATGATCGGTACTCAGCCGAGCCTTATGGGGGAGCTGTTCAGCACGGAGGTCCGCTATTCCGGCATCGCGCTGGGGCATGAAGTCGCCTCGGTTTTCTCCGGCGGCCTGTCGCCGATGATCGCTACCGCCTTGCTTGCACATTACCAGGCCAGTTGGCCAGTATCTTTGATGATGATGGGGCTGGGTCTGGTCACGGTCATCTCTCTCTGTTTTACCAAGGAGACCCGCGTGCGGGCTAAGGGAGGGCGGTCATGAGCCGGTCAGCAAGTAACGACGCCGTGGCGCTGATCGCGGGCGCGGTGGAGGTGCCCTACAGCCGGCGCGGCACAGGCGAGTCGACGTCGCAATTGCTCGGACGGGCGGTGCAGCGATTGCTGCGCCAGGCGGGCGTGGCCCCGCATGAGGTGGACGGCCTGGGCGTGGCGTCCTTCACCCACAGGCCGGACAACGCCATCGATTTGGCGTGGCGCCTTGGGCTGACCCTGTCCTGGTGCATGGATGACCGCAACGGCGGGGCGAGCGCGATCAATATGCTGCAGCACGCCGTGCGGGCCATCCAGCACGGTGATGCCAACGTGATCGTGCTGGTGGCGGGCGATACGTTCACACCAGAGGATTTCAGAACCCTGGTCGACCATTACAACAAGACCACCGAGGAGTACCTCAAGCCACTCCTGCACGGTGGGCCCAATGGCGTATTCGCGATGCTCACCCAGCGTCACGCTGAACGCACTGGCCTTGGCCGCGAAGACTATGCACAGCTGTGCATTGCCCAGCGAGCCTGGGCGCAGCGTAACCCGCTGGCGGTTTACCGCGAGCCGCTGACGATGGAGCAGTACCTGGACGCGCCCATGGTAGCCGACCCGCTGTGCCGCTATGACTGCGTGCCGGTGGTCAATGGTGCCAACGCGATCCTGCTGACCCGAGCCGACCTCGCACGCAACACTGTCAACGTGGCAGTACGCGCGGTGAAGTCGCTTCACAACGATGATCATCAGGCTGGCGACGGCCTGCAGACCCCTCTGGCCAAGATCGCCGACACGCTGTGGGACCGCTCCAGTACAGGGCCTGATGCCATGGACCTGGCCTGCGTATATGACGACTATCCGGTCATGGCGCTGATCCAGCTCGCTGACCTGGGCTTTGTTCCTGACGACGACTACCGGCGCACGCTACGGCGCATAGGCAGCTTCGAGTTGCCGGTCAATACCTCTGGCGGCCAGCTCTCGGCTGGCCAGGCGGGAACGGCGGGAGGCATGCATGGGCTGGTCGAAGCCATCACCCAGCTGCTTGGCGATGCCGGTCAACGTCAGGTTAGCGATGCTCGCCTGGCGGTGGTGACCGGCTATGGCATGGTCCAGTACCGCTACGGCATGTGCGCCAACGCGGTGGTGCTCGAACGGTGGCAAGGGGGTGTGGCATGGCGTTCATGATCCAGCAATGTATCGGTTGCGGCCTGGCAAGTTTCCCGCCGCGTTACTGCTGCCCGCAATGCGGCGAGGCGCAATGGCAGGAAGTCGCTGCCGGGGTCGCCCGGGTTGCCCAGGCCACCGTGGTGCGCGCGCGGATCGGCATCCCTGCCGGTGAGCTCCTGCACCTGGCCAGCGTCGAGCTGCGCGATGGGCCAGTGGTAATTGCCCAGACTGCCGAGCCATTGCCTCCCGGCACCTTGGTCGAGCTCGCCATCGATGAAAGTCGACGAATCGTAGCCTACCCGGCCGACCACGACTCGTAATCAACGACTGTCCGAGCCGACCTCGCGCGTTCAAGCGTGCGTTGTCGGCCGGCCCCCCAGCTAGTCATTCCCTGACCATGCATGGCCTCAAGGCCTTGCGCGTGGTGCACGTGAGTACCCAGGAGTGTGGTTATGCGTTCAGTTTTCGATTACCGGCTAGTGTCTGGCTTAGGGCTGGCAATGGCTTGTCAGCAGGCCTTGGCAGAAGACCCATGGGCCGAAGTTTCAAACTATTTTCAGCAGGGCACCTTGTCCGGTGTGACCCGGAACTTTTATCTCAATCGTGACTTCCGCAACGGTGGTGCCAACCGCCGCTCAGGCAACGTCAATGGTTATCGCGCGGAGTGGGCCCAAGGCTTGACGCTGGACTACGTCTCCGCGTTCACGCCTGGCGTTATCGGCATAGGATTCGACGCTCATCTGTATGCGGGATTGAAGCTTGACAGTGGTCGTGGCAAGACCGGCACCAACCTGCTGCACGTCAACAACGACGGGGACGTGGCGGACGAGTACAGCGTGGGCGGCGGTGCGCTCAAGCTCAAGTACCGGGAAACGGTGCTCAAGTACGGGTCCATGGAATTGCGCACGTCCCCGGTATTCTTCACCGATGGTGGTACCGGGCGCCTGTTGCCGCAAACGGTGACAGCCTGGCAGCTCACCATCCGCGATCTGCAGCCGCTGACCTTCGATGCCGCCCACATCACCGCCGGCAAGGCGCCTTCGGAGAACCGCAACGACAGCACGTTGCGTTCGCTGTATGGCGCCACGGAGACGGATACGGTCGATTATCTGAGCCTGAATTACGAGCAGGGCGCAGTCAAAGGCTACATCAGTACTCAATTTGCCGAAGATATCTGGCGCCAGGATTACCTGGGGTTTCGCTACTTGCCTAGCCTGGTCGAGGGGCTAACGCCAACCTTGAATTTCAGCCTGTACCGCACGGTCGACATCGGTGCCGCCAATGGCGGACCCATCGATAACTTGACCTGGTCCTTTGCCCCGGGCGTCAAGTTCGGCGCCCACTCCATCATGCTTGCCTACCAGAAGGTGCAGGGCGACACGCCCTTCGACTATATGGCGTTTCGAGACGGGCAAACCACCGTGGCACAGCTGGCTAACAACGTGCAGCTCAGTGACTTCAACGCGCCCAACGATCGGTCCTGGCAGGCTCGTTACGACTATGACTTCAGCGCGCGTGGCGTACCTGGCCTGAGGTTCATGATTCGCTACATGCAGGGACAGGGTGGCAAAGGCTCCAATATCGTGCCGGAGAGTTCCTACTATTCCCTCGGCTTCAAGGATGGGGGGCGCCACTGGGAACGCAATATCGAGATGCAATATGTGGTGCAAAGCGGGCCGGCAAAAAACCTTAGCCTGAAGGCCCGCTATGGCGTGCACCGCGGTAATTCGGCTGAGCCACGCGGTGACATGGATGAGATTCGCCTGATCACCGAATTCCCTTTCAATCTGCTGTAGATACCACTGTTTTCCACCAGAGCAATACCTAATCCGCTTACCGCAAAGGAGCAATGAGATGAGCAATTACATCGATATTCAGGCACGCGACCAGGCTGGAAGTTTCAAGGGTTACCTGGCGCTGCCACCTAAAGGCAAGGGCCCCGGCATCGTGTTGGGCCAGGAAATCTTCGGCGTGAACGCCAACATGCGGGAGGTGGCGCAGATGTATGCCGAGGAAGGCTACGTGGTCCTGGTGCCGGATCTGTTCTGGCGGCTGGAGCCGGGTATCGATCTCGGCTACACGCCCGCCGATTTCGACAAAGCCTTGAGCCTCTACAGTGCACTGGACCTGGACAAGGCCGTGGACGACATCGCTGCCACCTTCGACGCGCTGCGGGCCATGGACGTGGTCACTGAGCCCGGCCTCGGCTTCGTGGGCTATTGCCTGGGGGGCAAGTTGGCCTACCTCACCGCTACCCGTACCGATGTCGCTGTTGCGGTGGGCTACTACGGCATGGGCATCGAGAAGTACCTGGATGAAGCCGATGGCCTGAGCGGCGGGCTGGTCCTGCACCACGGCGAACTCGATGGCATGTGCGACGCCGCGACCCGTGCGCAGATCGCCGAGGTGCTGCGTGGCCGCCCAGGCGTAGAGCTGTATACCTACGAAGGGGCCGACCATGCGTTCGCCCGGCTGGGCAGCGATCACTTCCACAAACCCTCGGCGCTCATGGCCCATGGGCGCACCATCGCAGCGTTGAAGAAGTACATCGGGCCGGACTACAACCTGTCAGACCTGTGGGACGAGCACATCCACCACGAGTTCGTTACCCGAGACGTACCGGCTACCCTGGCGACCATGGTCGACGAGCCTTACGTGAACCACATCCCGACACTGACCGGCGGGGTGGGCAGCAAGCAACTCAGACGTTTTTATCAGCATCACTTTGTCCACGTTAACCCCGAGGACACTAAGATGATTCCGATTTCTCGCACGGTCGGCGCCTACCAGGTCGTCGATGAATTCATCATGTGCTTCACCCACACCTGCGAAATGGACTACATGCTGCCCGGGATAGCACCCACCGGCAAATACGTGGAAATTCCAATGGTGGCGGTGGTCAACTTCCGCGGCAACAAGCTGTACCACGAGCATATCTACTGGGACCAGGCTTCGGTGCTGGTACAGATCGGGGTGCTCGATCCCGAGGGGCTTCCGGTGGCTGGCATCGAAACCGCCAAGAAGTTGCTGGATGAGTCGCTGCCTTCGAACACGCTGATGGCCCGCTGGGCCGAAAGTGAGCACCTGTGAGCACCCTCACCGCAATGGGCAAGGATGTCCTGATTACCGGTGCCAACGGCGGGTTGGGCCTTGCGTTGATCGAGGCCTTTCTGGCCGCAGGGGCAAGGCATGTCTACGCCGCCTGCCGCAATCCTGAGCGTCTGACGTTCGATCACCCGCAGGTCGAGGCGGTGCAACTGGACGTCACCGACCCGCAGCAGGTAGCGCAGGTGGCGAGCAGGGTTGGGGTCGATATCCTGGTGAACAATGCTGGCCTCAATCGGCAGCAGCGTTTGCTGGGCGCCGATGACCCCGACGCCGCTGCCCAGGAAATGGCCGTCAACTACTTCGCCACGCTCGCGATGATGCGTGCCTTTGCGCCGACGCTTGTCGAGCGGGCTGGCGCCATGGTCAACGTGCTGTCGATCCTTGCGCGGGTGGCGTTGCCAGCCATGGGGTCGTTGTGTGCCTCGAAGGCGGCCGCGTTGCGCCTGACCGAGGCCGCTCGTGCCGAGCTGGCTGGCCAGGTGCAGGTGGTGGCGGTGCTCCCCGGTGTGATCGACACGGCAATGAGCCATGGCGTTGCAGGTGCCAAGGCCAGCCCCCGGGAAGTGGCCGAAGCGATCGTGACGGGGTTGGCCAGCGGTGCCGCCGAAGTCTATCCCGACCCTATGGCGCTGGACATTGCCCACAAGCTTGCGACCGACCGGGCAACTGCACAGGCCGACTTCGCCCGGTACCTTTGAATGAATCGCACCGCCAGTTTTGCGCGATCTCACCCAATGGCTGCAAGCCGTGTTGCATGATCGGGCTGACCGTGCCGGCGTCGAGTAGGGGGGGGTGTACTTGATGTCGGCGCGGTACTTCTGAAACAGCAAACTTGCAATTAGAACCCGCTACCCCTTCTGCCAACACGATCTAAAGGCGGCTCACTCTATTTACCGCGTGAAGCGAATAGAGGCTGTGGCCCAGACGAATTGAATTGCTGGAAAGCATTCAACTAAGTAAGTGCACCTTGAACGTAGGTATTCCTGATGTTTATACATGAAGACTGTATTTCTATTATTCTTCTATACCCGGCATCCCTAGACTCAGCGAAAACATCCTGCTCAGGAGCTCGCTATGTCTAATCATTTACTCCGTCACTATATCGCTGGGGCGTTCGTCGAAAGCAGCCGTAAATTCGACAATATCTCGCCTGTCAATGGCGCCCTCCTGGGCCAGGTGTGTGAGGCGGGCAAAGAGGAGGTGAATGCTGCCGTCGAAGCGGCGGCGCTCGCCCAGTCGGGGCCGTGGGGTGAGTTCAGTACTGCCCAGCGGGCTGATCTGCTGGAGCGGATCGCCGATGGCATCGAGCGTCGGTTCGAAGACTTCGTGGCTGCCGAAGTCGCCGATACCGGTCGGCCAGTGCATCAGGCGCGCAGCCTGGATGTTGCCCGGGGTGTGCAGAATTTCCGTACCTTCGCGGACCTGGTGCGACAAGGCGGTAGCGAGCTCTTCGAGATGCGCACCGGCGATGGCACGGATGTCTTCAGTTATACCGTGCGCAAGCCGCACGGCGTGGTAGCCATCATCTCGCCGTGGAACCTGCCGCTGTTGCTGCTGACGTGGAAGGTCGCGCCGGCGTTGGCCTGTGGCAATTGCGTGGTGGTCAAGCCGTCGGAAGATACACCTTCCAGTGCCACGCTGCTGGCCGAGATCATGCACGAAGCCGGTGTGCCCGCAGGTGTATTCAACCTGGTACATGGCTTCGGCCCTGAGTCTGCCGGTGAGTTTCTTACCCGCCACCCAGACGTCGATGCCATCACCTTCACCGGCGAGTCGCGCACCGGCTCAACCATCATGCGTGCGGCTGCCGAGGGCGTTCGTGAGGTGTCGTTTGAATTGGGTGGCAAGAATGCCGCAGTCGTTTTCGCAGACTGTGACTTCGACGCGGCAGTGGCCGGTGTACTGCGTTCCAGTTTCACCAACTCTGGCCAGGTTTGCCTGTGCACTGAGCGGGTCTATGTCGAGCGGTCGATCTACGAGCGCTTTGTCGCGGCGCTCAAAGCAGGCGCCGAGAAGCTGAAAATCGGCTATCCCGACGAAGACGGCGTGAACATGGGGTCGCTGATTTCCCATAAGCACCGCGACAAAGTGTTGGGCTACTTCCAGTTGGCGCTGGCAGAGGGCGCGACAGTGGTCACGGGCGGCGGTGTACCGGCATTCGGCGACGAGCGCGACCAGGGGGCCTTTGTCCAGCCGACGATCTGGACTGGGCTTGCCGATGACGCTCGCTGCATTCGCGAAGAAGTGTTCGGCCCGGTCTGCCACATCGCGCCGTTCGATGACGATGAGCAAGTGCTGCAACGCGTCAACGATTCGGCCTACGGCCTGGCCGCCTCGCTGTGGACCCGCGATCTGAAGCGGGCCCACCGTTTCTCTCGGCGTATCCATGTTGGCATGGTGTGGGTCAATACCTGGTTCCTGCGTGATCTGCGTACGCCCTTTGGTGGCGCGCGCCTGTCTGGGCTTGGACGCGAAGGCGGGCGCCACTCGCTGGATTTCTATTCCGAGCTCACCACCATTTGTGTCAATCCGTAAGGACAGGAGAACGCCATGCATCCAGCTATCGCCGAAGCAGCAGCGTGTCTGCGCCAGGCTCGTGAACAGGGCAGGCCCTGTGTACCTGTACGCGATCTCATCGAGCGTGCGGCCGCCGAGCAAGATGAATCCGCGCTCAAGCAG
Organism: Pseudomonas sp. URIL14HWK12:I5; assembly: GCF_900176445.1. Classification (NCBI taxonomy): domain Bacteria; kingdom Pseudomonadati; phylum Pseudomonadota; class Gammaproteobacteria; order Pseudomonadales; family Pseudomonadaceae; genus Pseudomonas; species Pseudomonas sp. URIL14HWK12:I5. The sequence goes on along the minus strand of NZ_FWXQ01000010.1, from coordinate 253,763 downwards.
GCTTACGCCGTGCAGCAATACAACAACGCCGCCGACATTGCCGCAGGCTGGAGGCCGGTTGGTCACAAGATCGGCTTGACCTCTGGCGCCGTCCAGCGCCAGCTGGGGGTGGATCAGCCAGACTTCGGTCGGCTGTTCGCTCAGATGGCGCGAGGTGATGGCCAGCCTATCAGCTGGAGTGACTGCCAGCAGCCCAAGGTAGAAGCAGAGATCGCCTTGGTTCTGGAGCGTGACTTGTGCCATGAGCACCACACCCTGGCCGACATCATCCGCGCCACCGCCTTCGCCCTGCCAGCCATCGAAATTGTCGGTAGTCGTATCGCCAATTGGGACATCAGTTTGCTCGACACGGTCGCCGACAACGCGTCGTCCGGGCTGTTCGTGCTGGGCAGCCAGCCGGTGTCCCTGGGGCAGTTTGACCTGGTCAATTGTGGCATGCGCTTGAGCTTGCGCGGTGAACCCGTATCGGTCGGAGCCGGCGCAGCCTGCCTGGAAAATCCACTGAATGCGGCGTTGTGGCTGGCCAATACCATGGTCCGTCTCGGTGAGCCACTGCGTGCGGGTGACGTGGTGTTGACCGGTGCCCTTGGGCCAATGGTGCCGGTGAGCCCGGGCGATGTCTTTACCGCTGAAATTCAGGGCTTGGGCCGCGTCACTGCAGCCTTTGCTCAAGCCCAGTAAGGAGGCCAGAGAATGAGCCACAAACGCAAAGTCGCCATCATCGGTTCCGGCAACATCGGCACCGACCTGATGATCAAGATCCTGCGCAACGCCAAGCACCTGGAAATGGCTGCGATGGTCGGCATCGACCCGGCCTCCGACGGCCTGGCCCGTGCTGCGCGCCTGGGCGTGGCCACCACCCATGAAGGGGTAGAGGGCCTGGCCCGCCTGCCGATGTTCAATGACATCGATTTCGTCTTCGACGCCACCAGCGCTGGTGCCCACGTGAAGAACGACGCCTTCTTGCGCCAGCACAAGGCCGACCTGCGCATGATCGACCTGACCCCGGCCGCCATCGGTCCGTACTGCGTGCCGGTGGTCAACCTGGAGCAGCACCTGCAGGCGACCAACGTCAACATGGTCACCTGCGGTGGCCAGGCCACCATCCCCATGGTCGCGGCGGTATCGCGCGTGGCCAAGGTGCACTACGCCGAGATCGTCGCCTCGATCGCCAGCAAATCCGCCGGCCCCGGCACCCGCGCCAACATCGACGAATTCACCGAGACCACCAGCAAGGCCATCGAAGTGATCGGGGGGGCGGCCAAGGGCAAGGCGATCATCATCATGAACCCGGCCGAGCCACCGCTGATGATGCGCGACACGGTATATGTGCTCAGCGAGGCCGCCGATCAGCAACAGGTGGCGGCGAGCATCGAGGAGATGGCCGCTGCAGTGCAGGCCTACGTGCCGGGTTACCGCCTCAAGCAGCAGGTGCAGTTCGAACACGTGTACGGCCTGAGGTTGCCTGGGCAGGGCACCTTCACCGGCCTCAAGACCTCCGTGTTCCTCGAGGTCGAAGGCGCGGCTCATTACCTGCCGGCCTACGCCGGCAACCTCGACATCATGACATCCGCCGCGCTGGCCACCGCCGAGCGTATGGCCCTGGCGATGGGAGCCCCGGCATGAACGGCAAAAAGCTGTATATCAGTGATGTGACCCTGCGCGATGGCATGCACGCCATCCGCCATCAGTATTCGCTGGACGACGTGCGTGCCATCGCCGGCGCGCTCGACCGGGCCAAGGTCGACTCGATCGAAGTGGCCCATGGCGACGGCCTGCAGGGGGCCAGTTTCAATTACGGTTTCGGTGCTCACACCGACCTCGAATGGATCGAAGCAGCGGCAGACGCGGTCAACCACGCCAAGATCGCCACGCTGCTGCTGCCAGGGATTGGCACTATTCATGACCTCAAGAACGCCTACGACGCCGGTGCGCGCATCGTTCGCGTGGCCACCCATTGCACTGAAGCGGATGTCTCGCGCCAGCACATCGAGTATGCCCGCGAGCTGGGCATGGACACCGTGGGCTTCCTGATGATGAGCCACATGCAGACGCCCGAAGGGTTGGCGCAGCAGGCCAAGCTGATGGAGGGCTACGGCGCCACCTGCATCTACGTGGTGGACTCGGGCGGGGCAATGAACATGGACGACATCCGCGCGCGTTTCCGTGCGGTCAAGGCCGTGCTCGACCCAGCGACCCACACCGGCATCCACGCCCACCACAACCTTAGCCTCGGCGTGGCCAACTCCATCGCTGCGGTGGAGGAGGGCTGCGACCGCATCGATGCCAGCCTCGCCGGCATGGGCGCCGGTGCCGGTAATGCCCCGCTCGAGGTGTTCATCGCCGCCGCCGACAAACTCGGCTGGAACCACGGCACCGACCTGTACGCGCTGATGGATGCCGCCGACGACCTGGTGCGTCCGCTGCAGGACCGGCCGGTGCGGGTCGACCGGGAAACCCTTGCGCTGGGTTATGCCGGGGTCTACTCGAGCTTCCTGCGCCATGCCGAAGTGGCCGCCGCCCGCTATGGCATCAAGGCGGTAGACATCCTCGTGGAGCTGGGCAAGCGACGCATGGTCGGTGGCCAGGAGGACATGATCGTTGACGTCGCACTCGACCTATTGAAGCCATCGCTGGAGACACGTTCATGAACACCGATATCGCGCGTATCGCTGAAGCCCTTGACCGGGCTGCGCGAGGAGCCGAACCACTGGCACAGTTCAGTAGCAGCACCCCCTTTTCGCTGGACGACGCCTACCGTATCCAGCGCGCCTCCATGCAGCGCCGTTATGCCGATGGTGAGCACTGCATTGGCATCAAGCTCGGTTTCACCAGCCGCGCCAAGATGGTGCAAATGGGCGTCGATAGCCTGATCTGGGGCTGGCTCAGCAACACCATGGTGGAAGAGGACGGCGGCCTGGTGGACGTGGCTCGCTACATTCACCCACGCGTCGAGCCGGAGGTGTGCTTTCTTACCCGCCGCGCTATCGATCGTCCGCTGACCCTGCTGGAAGCGGCCGACTACGTCGAGGCCGTGGCCCCCGCGTTGGAGATCATCGATTCTCGCTACCAGGCGTTCAAGTTCAGCCTGGAGGATGTGGTGGCGGACAACTGCTCCTCGGCGGGCCTTACCGTCGGCCCCTGGTCGCGGGATTTCTCCGGGCTGGACAACGCAGGTGTAGTGCTGCGCCTGGATGGCCGTGTGGTTCAGGCTGGCTCCACCGCCGCCATCCTCGGCAATCCGCTTCGCAGCCTGGTGCAAGCCTCGCGCCTGCTGCACGCGGCCGAACTTGAACTGCCCGCCGGCAGCCTGGTGCTGGCAGGTGCCGCCTGCGCTGCGGTGGCTTTGCAGCCAGGCGTGCATGTCAGTGTCGATGTCCAGGGGCTGGGGCAGAGTAGCTTTCGCGTTCGCGGTGGAAACGGAGGGGGCAGCCATGAGTGATGTCAAGGCCACGGTAGTCGCTGGCAAGGCCACACCGCGCGGGCGCTTCCCGCATATCAAGCGTGCTGGCGATTTTCTCTTCGTCTCGGGTACCAGCTCACGGCGCCCGGACAACAGCTTCGTCGGCGTCGAGGTGGATGCCATGGGCACCACCAATCTGAACATTCGGGCTCAGACCCGCGCGGTGATCGAGAACATGCGCGACATCCTTGCCTCTGAAGGCGCAAGCCTTTCAGACGTGGTGGAGATCAGCAGCTTCCTCGTCGATATGAACGACTTTGGCGGATACAACGAAATCTACGCCGAGTACTTCGACGAGAACGGACCAACCCGCACCACCGTAGCCGTACACCAACTGCCGCACCCGCATCTTCGTATCGAAATCAAGGCCATAGCGTACGCGCCGCGTAATCGCTAATCGCTGGGAGAAAACTGCAATGGACAAGCATCACTTCAGCGCCCCCTTTAACTTCAACAAGTGGATCGACGAGCACGAGCACCTGCTCAAGCCGCCGGTAAACAACAAGCAGATCTGGCAGGACAGTGACTACATGGTCACAGTGGTCGGTGGACCTAACCAGCGCACCGACTTCCATGACGACCCGGTGGAGGAATTTTTCTACCAGTTCAAGGGCAATGCTTACTTGCTCATCTGGAACCAAGGTCGCTACGAGCGTGTTGAGCTCAAGGAAGGCGACATCTATCTGATGGCCCCACACGTTATCCATTCGCCGCAGCGTCCTGAGCCCGGCAGCCTGTGCCTGGTGGTGGAGCATCGCCGCCCGGAGGGGCAATTCGATGCTCTGCAGTGGTCCTGTGCGCACTGTGGCACCTTGATTCGACGCTATGAGTTAAGCCTGAAGAGCATCGTTGCCGATCTTCCACCGGTCTACGACCAGTTCTACAACACCACCGACGAGGAGCGTCGTTGCACGGGGTGCGGCAAAATTCACCCAGGTCGAGACTGGTCGACCTGGCTCAACACCCTGCGTGAGATTCACGGCCTATGAAAATCGATATCCATTCGCACTTTTTTCCCCGCATCACTCAGGCCGAGGCCGCACGCCTGAATCCTCAGCGTGGCCCGTGGTTGCACACCGAGGGGCGTCAGGGGCAGATCATGCTCGGTGATAAGCCGTTCCGTCCGGTACATGACGTGCTCTGGGATCCGCAGCGGCGCGTTGAGCACTTGGATGAGCAGAACTTGGACATCCAGGTGATGTGCGCTACACCCGTGATGTTCGGCTACGACCAGCCCATAGAGAGGGCGCTGCCGTGGGCACAACTGATGAACGATCGTGCCCTGGAGATGACTGCCATAGCACCGAATCGCCTCAAAGTGCTGGCCCAGGTTCCCCTGCAAAACATTGATGCGGCCTGTCGCGAGGCTAGCCGGGCCAAGGCCTGCGGTCATATCGGCGTGCAGATTGGCAATCATGTGGGCAACCACGATCTGGACGAAGCAGGCCTGGTTACTTTCCTGCACCACTGTGCGGTGGAAGATATCCCGCTGCTTGTGCACCCGTGGGACATGATGGGCGGCGAGCGCATGAAGAAATGGATGTTGCCGTGGCTGGTCGCGATGCCGGCGGAAACCCAGCTTGGCATCCTGTCGCTGATTCTTTCTGGTGCTTTCGAACGCTTGCCGCAATCCTTGCGCATCTGTTTCGCCCATGGCGGCGGCGGCTTCGCCTTCCTGCTGGGGCGTGTCGATAATGCCTGGCGCCATAGAGACATTGTTCGCGAAGATTGCCCGCAAGTGCCGTCTAGCTACGTCAAACGCTTCTTCGTCGATTCGGCAGTTTTCGACCCTGGTGCGCTGCGTTTGCTGGTGGATGTAATGGGGGCTGATCGCGTCATGCTGGGTTCCGATTCTCCTTTCCCGCTAGGCGAGCAGTCCATCGGCGCAGGTGTGCTGGAGCATCCTCAATTGAGCGAACAGGCTAAGGCGCGGATCTGCGCGGGCAACGCTCAAGGCTTTTTCGAGATCTGATCGTTCACCAAAGCGGGCAACATGGCTTTGCCGGTTATGGATGGGCTCGACACTGCCTGGTTGCTAGTTGACATCCTCCCCGCCCTATAAGGACGGGGATTCCTACAGGTAGACGGCCATGCCCGACCGCGAGAATGTTCCTCGCCGCGTTAATGTCGCGGTCGTGAGTGACACCACACTCACAAGTCCATTCTCTTATTCCAAGGCCGGTCCTACCTTTCGGACTACTGGGCGGGAGTGCGCCGCAATGCGAACAGGCTTGGGTGGTGTACGCTTCGTTGACTTCACGAAAAATGATGCCTGCGCTATCGCACTTGTAAGACAGCATCGTTTTCAACATGCCCCAACCGGCATCGTGCTCCGACTTGGCCATTTGGGTCTTAGCCAACGCTTTGGGCTTGACGTTGCCAACAACGATCAACCCGCACCGCTGCACAAGCGCGGTTCTGAATTTGTGAAGTGCATCCTTGCGACGGTTCGCGATCTTGGCGTGGATGGCTCGCGCTCGGGTTTTCTTGCCGGCACGCCTCGCTATCCCTCCCCGCACTAAAGTACGGGGTATCTCGCGGAGAAAACCGATGAAATCAAGCGTACTGACGGTCTCGCGTAAACTGAAGTTCTACCAGCTGGTGGTATTTGAGCATGTAGTGCAGAGCGGCTCGATACTACATGCGGCTCAGGTGCTGAACATGACTCAACCTGCCGTAACCAAGGTTATGCATGAGGTCGAGTCGTACTTCTGCGCCCCTTTACTGGTACGTAGCAATCGAGGGGTTCGCTTGACGGAACTGGGCGAGCTTGTGCTGCGCAGGGCTCGTACGATGCTTGCAGAGCTGAGGGCCCTGACCGATGAAGTCGAGGCCTATCAAGAGGGGGGCTCAGGTCATGTCGTGGTGGGCACGTTGATCTCGGCATCGACGTCGTTGTTGCCCCTCGCGCTGCGGCTGCTCAAGGCGCGCGCACCGCATGTACTGGTATCGGTACGGATCGGGCAGTTTGATCAATTGTTCCCCGCATTGATCGTGGGCGAAGTGGATCTTGTAATCGGTAGAGTCCCTGACGACTGGCGGGGGCGGGAAGAGAGCCGTATTTTGTGCGTTGATACGCTTTACGATGAGTATTTGTCGATCGTTGGCGGAAGTCGGCACCCGCTACAAGATCAGGCAGTGTTGAGCTTGGCTGATTTGCATTCATGTCCTTGGATTTTGCCTCCGCCGGGCTCGTTGCTGCGTCGCACAGTCAATGAGCTTTTCGCCGATGCTGATTTACCGCTGCCAGCGAATGTGATCGAGTCGCTGTCGGTGCTTACCAACGTCTCGCTGATGCAGGATCAGAAGACTGTGGGTTTGCTGCCGATGGAAACAGCCCGGCAACTATCTGATCATGGTGGCATTCAAATCTTCAATTTCTCAACGCCTTTACATTTCGGCGGGATTGGTTGCTTTTATGCCAATAACCGTGATCTGGGGCCTGCCGCCAAGCTATTTCGGGAGTGCACGCGACATGCCTCTGAGCGGCATGTCATCACCGATTGACCGCCGTTACCTGGCACACCAAGTGCAAATAGACAGCATCAAGACGTGGCCCGTGAGTCAGATTCAGGGTTGCGGTTTTGTGTTGGAGTGCTGGTGCCTCGGGCCATGCTGGAGAAGACACCGTCTCTGAGAACCCAGGCGTGCATCAACGCGGCGCCAAGATGTCCCAGGATGATCGCGAAGAGCAGCCATGCCAGCGCTCCATGTGCCAGCCGAAACCATGCGTAGAGCACTGGACTTTCAGGGACAATTGCAGGCAGGCTCCAAGTGCCCACAAGAATGACGGGCCAGTTGCCTGCCGAACGCACCGCCCAGCCGAGCAATGGTAAACCGACCATCAACAGGTAAAGCAAGATATGAGATAGATGCGCGGCTGCGACTTGCCAGCGGGGGATGCTCGCGGGCAGCATCGGTACCGGCCGGCATAGACGATTAACCAGACGCGCCAGTGCCAGGCAGAGAATGGCAATCCCCAACGGCTGATGTACATCGATCAACACGGGCCGAAGGGTCAATGACGTCATCATGGCGACCCCGATGAACAGCATGGCCATGATGGCGATAGCCATCACCCAGTGCAGGAACCTTGCGGTCAAGTTGAAATGCTGGGGTCTGGGTTTGTGGGGGATTGGTGCTTCGTGCATCATTTGTTGTCCCTTTTGCCAATGGCGTCGGTGGCCTTTCCGAACCCGATTTCGCGTAGACGTGCATTGTAAGAATGCGAGTAGATGCCCGCTCGCGCTGCCAGCACAGGATCGTTCGAAAGTTCGATGCCTGCTGGCACCAGTGTGGGGTCGAAGTTGATATCGCGACACCCACCTTCGGTCTGGTCGCGAACGCTCGTCACTTGCAGCGTACCGGCAACCACTTGCTGCCGCTCGGTGGGCCATGGCTGTGACGGATCATCGACCGGATCCCCCGCCTCAGCCAATTGCAGTACCAAGTCCCAGTAAACTGGCTCTTTACCCACTCGCTGCTTTATATCTTCGAAGAGGAAATCATGGGATCGCGCCCGATCTTGCACCGGGAGACCCTGGAAGGGTGCGTGGGGTCGCATGAACCAGCGAACGGGCTGTCGTTTGCCATCTGCCGCGACAAGTATGAATGCATTGATGACGTTGTACTGGGCCTGCGCAAAGCTGCTCGGCCAAGGAGCGGTCGCTTTGTACTCGACCGCCTTGCGAGCCTCCGGGTACTTTTCGAAGAACGCAGCGACCCGAGCTGGATCCGGCTGCCCTGTTGCCGGGTCGGGCTCGAAAGCGCTCCTTTGCGCCAGGAATCCTTCGGCATCACGAGTAGGAAAGAAGGGAGCATTGTTCAGCTTCATTCGCCATTGAGACTTGTCATCGGCGTTCAATAGCAAGGCCATGCTGACGGTGGCGGTAGAAGAGTCCGCAGCATGCGGATCTGCGGATCCGATGGAGAAGCGTCCGATGGCCGGGACTTCTTCCTGAGCAAAGACGCGAGCCGTCGAGAGCGACGCTGCTGCTTTGCTGCTACGGAAGCCCCCCGCGAAACAGATCCCCTTGCCATGCGCTCGACGATACCCCGGTTCGAAGTGATCCATTGAATCGCCCAGGAATGTCCGGGTGGTCGTTCGGCCCCCGATCAGTCCGTCGGCCCAGGCGAATGACAACGCCAAGGCCCCGACGATGGATGCGATGCCCAGGAAGGGAATCCACCTTCTGTTGAATTTGATAGGTTGCAAATCACTCACCCTGACCTTGACCGATACTTGAAGCGCACTATAAGTTTGCTGCATCAACTTACGGAAGTACGCACCTTTTGGTTAGTGACATGACAATCTCTCGTTCAAAAGCCACCAAAACCGAGGATTCATCAGCGCTTGACGAGCGCACGCTGACGGCCAAGCTCAGGCGCGGCGACCTCTTTACTGGCAAATGCAAGGCCAGAGAAGTGCTCTCTCACGTGACGAGCTTGTGGGGAATGTTATGTCTGATTGCGTTACTCGACGGTACGCTGCGCTACAGCGAGCTGCGCCGCAAAGTGAATGGCATCAGCGAAAAGATGTTGTCGCAGACCCTTCAACGGTTGGAAGGCGATGGTCTCGTGCGCCGTACTTCATATCCCGTTATTCCGCCGCATGTCGAATACGATTTAACGGCTTTTGGTAAGGACGCCGCGACGCATGTCGCAACTCTTGCTGATTGGCTAGAATTGAATCTCCATAAAATTCCGTCCGCCTAGGTTCTGTACGAAATCCCGAGAAATCCAATCGGTGCCCTTCGGAAGCTGGAATTCTGTAGGGTTACCGGCCATCTACGGAAAGAAATTCTGTGATGGCAAAGCGTTACGAAATCTCGGATGAGGCCTGGACTGTGGTCGCCGATCTTTTCACTGAAAGCCATGGCCGCAGGCGGCCCTGCCTGAGCGACCGCCTGATCCCGTACAAACTGGTTCGGAGCCAAATGGCTCCGAACCAGTAACGTGCCTTAATGCGCTATGAGTTGTTTCTCACTACTTGCCAGCGCCTGCTCATGCTCTTCTTTCATGGCTTTGCGAACGTCGGCGACTTGCTGGTCTGACACCTGCGGTGCTTTATTTCCCCAGCTATTGCGAATGAACGATACCAATTGTGCAGCTTCTTGGTCGTTCAAACGCCACCCAAAGTCCGGCATTACCAGATCGGAAGGCGCCTGCTGGGTTGATGGCAACCGACTGCCGCCAAGAATGACTCTGATCATGGAGCTTGGGTCTTCGGCCAGTACCGAGGGGTTGCCGACGAGACGGGGGAAGACCTCTTCATATCCGTGGCCATCTGTTCGATGGCAGGCAGCGCAATTGTCAACGTAAATTTCGGCGCCTCGGCTTGGTGATTCCCCGGACCACAGGGCCTTCGCAGTGGTTTCGTCGGCCTTGAAGCCAACTTTACTCGAGCCCTGTATCTCAGGCAGCGACTTCAGATAGAGCGCGATTGCCGCGAGATCCTGATCGGTGAGATATTGACCACTGTGTTGAATGACGTCGTTCATTGGGCCGATAGAGGCAAAGTGGGCATTACGTCCGTTTCGCAAGGTATCGACGATATCCTGCTCGCTCCATGCGCCCAAACCGTCGGGGCTGCTTGCCCGCAGGCTCGTTGCGACCCAGCCGTCGATGACCTGCCCGCCGGCGAGGAAGCTGCTATCGCGTTCATCCAGCGACTTTTCCTGGAGTGTAAGGGCGCGTGGAGTATGACAACTACCACAATGCCCCAACCCTTGAACCAGATAGGCCCCACGCGCGATCTGCGTGTTCTCGTAGTTCAGGGGCTCGGTGCTGTGGTCCGTCCCGACGTCCGGTGCAAAAAGCGTTCGCCAGATATCCAACGGCCAACGCATGGACAGTGGCCAAGGGATTTCGCTCTTGCGGTTGGCTTGCGCTACGGGTTCAGGCACTGAGCAAGCCAGCGCCTATGCTGCGACATGCGAGAAGTCTCAAAGATGTGCGGTTCGACCAACTCCGGCAGATCGTCCCAGTCATCGACGCGCTAGTACTCGAGCAGGTAGTCGCGGCTGGCTTGATACCAAGGCGCGACCTCCCACATGACTTTAAGGTCATCGCCAACCGGCTCTGCCGTGCGTGCCTCGACTGTGATGTCAGCGTCATGGTTAAACAGCCGTGGCCAGAAAATTCGGGTACCTATCAACTGCAGTTCTATGCCGTTGATACAGACCCGGCTCTGAATTACCGCCAGCGGATCCGGGCTGATGTCGGTGGCCTGCCACGCAGTCGGCGCGACTGGCTGCAGTACATCCGCCAATGTTACCGGGTTGCCCGGGACCGCGAAGACTTGTCGCAGTGCTTCACAGAGCTCTGGCAAGTTGCGGTTAGTGAGGATCAGTTGACTGACCGAGGAGGCCAACCGGCGCAGATGTTTTGCCAGGTACGCGGCAGCAATGGGCGATTGGGGCAGCTCGGCCAACTGCAGGGCGTGTTACAGTGGAGGACCTTCACTCAGAGGGGTGCACAGATCTGACCAGTCGGCACAGCCATACGGCCCCCGCGCCAAAACATACTTGGCGGTGGTGAGGTCGATACCGAACAGGTCGCGCAGGCGCTTGGCCTGGACTTTGATTGATTCGTGTAGTGTGTTGGGAACCATGAATTTTCTCCCTTGCTCCAGTAGGAGCGACATCGGAGACGCCCACCAGCCGCCCCCGATGCCCGGAAAGGCTCAGGTTGGGAGATTACAGTGATGAGCATGGTTCGATCCGGTTAGCTGCGGCCAGCGAGGCCTTAAAGGTGTGGGCAGCCCGTCGACCATGTAGCGACGTCCGGCTACGCTAGCGCAAAGTGCGCCAGGCTGCAAGCTACGGGGTTTCGTTGTTTTGTTGCCCGCCAGGATCAGGTGCGAAATTAGGCTGCTTACGTTGTGGGGTGTTACGTGAGAGGCCTGTCAGCTCCAATTTCCCTATTGTGCCTGAGAGTTATACCTCCGGACTGATACTCACCGCTGCTGCCACTGCTGGAGAGCCCACCACTTCCTGTACTATTTAAACATCTGAAAAGTTCTGGTGAGAACATTCATGCTGGGCCGACCCTCATGGTGCTGAGCGGGGGTAGACGAGCGCTGTGCTGGCTCTGTTCGTCAGTGCCAGAGCAATCAGCTGTGGCAGTATTTTCTCAGCAGGGACTATCAACATGATCTCGTTCGGCCCATTCATAGATACATCTACGTTATTGACGTGTATGACCACTGCACCAGACGCTAACGCGATATCTGGTAAGTCAGCAGCAGGCCTGACCACACCGGAAGTCCCGATAGAAAGCAGGACATCACACTGTCGTGCTGCTCGGCTGGCAGTTTTCCATGCACCTGGCGGGAGATCCTCACCAAACCACACGATAGCTGGACGCAAGCGGCCATTGCATCGGCGGCAACGGGGTGGTTCGATCAATGCGCCTTCCACTGGAATGATCGGAAACACCAGCGGTTCCACAAGGAATCGATGACAGGCGAAACATTTGGGGTGCATCAGGCTGCCATGAAGATGGAGCACGTCCTGATTGCCTGCCCGCTCGTGCAAATCATCAATATTCTGAGTGATCACAGTGACACTCCGGTCGCTGCCAGATAATCGATAGATCGCTTGATGTGCCGCATTGGGCTGGGCTTGCATGACCTGTTGGCGCCGCCATAGGTACCAGCCCCAAACAAGCGCCGGATTTTCGCGAAATGCCTGCGCGGTTTCTAAACGCTCAGGGTCTTGGCGCTCCCACAACCCGGTCAGTCGGTCGCGGAAAGTTGGAATTCCGCTGCCGGCAGAAACGCCAGCGCCGGTAAACACCATGATATGTTGCGCATCCCGCAGTGCGCCTGCGGCTTTTGCTAGGGTGTTCATGAGTCCTCATCATCCTATCGCGGGCCAGGGAAGGCTGTCAGGAGAGCGGCCGCGGGAGGCATCGGAATTGTCGCTAATTAGGTGAACAGCCGTTACGGGGCCTCGTACCCTTAAAAGCACGGCCCACGCTTGGAAAGCCGAAACTGCGTTGTGGAAGGGCTTCACCGGTAAACGACGCCGTGCGTACCTGCATCAAAAGTGCGCGTACAACTGCGGTTCTTCTGCAGACTTAAGTGGAGGTGCCGCGGTGGTGATTCGCGCTTTTAGGTTGCGTGCCGAATACAGCACATGTGACCGTTTCCGCAGGCGTAAATCGAGATCCCCTAGTTTGTAGGTGCCCACCGCGGTCTCGTAAACCACCGCGCTTTGCGAGGATTCAAGCCCACGGTGGATCACAATCTTACGAAGCTCTTCCAGGCTCCAGTGCGGACGTCCGCTGATGGATGGAGGGCATAGCATTTGTACCTGCGCGATCTCGACGCCCGCTGCCTGGCTGAGGAAAACGTTGAGTTCGTAAGCATCCTCAACCACAGCTGCTCGCTCGCTCTCACCGTTGAGGGGCGACCGCAAGGTCACCCAAAAGCACATCCCCTCAATTTCACAATAAGAACCCGTACGGACAGTACGGGTGTGAGATTCGGACAAATAGATCAAAACGGGCTCCACTGAGCGCTGCATACCCCTAGGCGATCGATCACCAGGGCTGGAAACCTCAAATTATCCCACAATGAACACTATAGATTGTAGCCCTATCGTGTTCGATAGCGCTTCATCATTCCTTTTCTGAGGAATGATGATGGAAATCCGTGAATCCCTGGGTGAGGCACTGCGGCGCATGCGTATGCTTCACCACCTGACCCAGGAAGATTTCGCCGTAGTCAGCAGTCGAACCTACATGAGCACCCTCGAACGCGGACTCAAGTCGCCGACGATTCAAAAAATCGAAGAGCTGGCCGGCCGTATGGGTATTCACCCACTCAGTCTCATCGTATCGGCGTACCTTATCCAAGACCCGGAGGTGGGTTTAGACGGGCTGATTAAACAGATCAGAAAGGAGGCGCTCAAGCTTTGATGGTCGATTCAGCGCCGAAAATGAGCGCTATAGTGTTCTCTCTTCGCTAAATCGATTAGCATCGCGCTGCTCACTGACAACAAGCTTCGGGGAGCAGCGTAGCCATGCGTAGATCATTCCATGGCTAAGGTGACCCCTTCTACATCCAAATGCCTATGGCCACCGCCGCTGCTTTCCGTTTTTTTGATGGCCAGTACAGGCGATCGTGACGAGAAAATCGTGGAAGATTCCTGACTAGCTCTGGCGAAGGCGGCAGCCCGGGAGCCTGGATGGAGGAGGGCGTAGCTAAATAATGGGGTTTTGTCTCTCAGGCTTGGCGAGCGGAGCGTACTCATTGGCTAAGCTTCTAACCCAGTGCTACCCATGCGAACTGCCACCTATCTCGTCCTGAGCGGCTTTGACAACCGCGTCGAGATCAGAAGAGATGAGATCCTTCGGCAGCTGACCTGCCAAATACGAATTGGATGATTCAAACCATAAAGCCATGCTCCAGCCACTCATCCTGGTGGCCAGCGCAGCGATGACGCGCTGCATTCCCCGCTGCGTTACAACCAAGCTGCCTGATTCAATGGCGTAACGCGGGAAATACTCCACACCTTCGTAGCTAATAGAAAAGATCGCACCCTCCAGAAGTCGGTCAGGACAGCTGTCACTTCGCCCCTTAACCGACGCGGGCAACAGCGCATGTAGCTCTGGCCAGGTGAGCCAGTTTCCGCTGGCCATGATCCTCGATTGGGCCTTGGACTGTAGCATGGCCTCTCGGCGGGAGGCATTGCTCGCCTTTCGGAATCCACGCATTCTGCAAAACGCTCCATAAGCCTTAGGGGGAGGGGTGACTACTGGTTAATCCTGAGCTGCCCGCCGAGAGATAAATCACCGCTTATTCAGATTGCTCGGTAGTGGTCGCGATCGACCGCTGGCCCAGGATAGTCGGCGCTCTTCCTCATCCGGTCCAGCTGATCTGTGCGCTGGAACCTTTACCCAAACCGTCTCCGATGGCCGATCAAGGACTCACTGTCAGCGACGACCCGTGTCCTGGAAGTAATCGTCCCGGGTAACCAGGCCCACGTCATCACTCTCAGCAGAAGGCTCACCACTGAACAGGCGCTGAACACGTCGCTCTTGCTTCACGTACGCCAGGGTTTGAAAAAAGCAGTGCTCACAGAGGTGTACCTCAAAGCGCTGACCATCGTGGTCGCTGCCATACCCCCAGTGGGCTTGCAGGGTTCCGTACTGGTAACTGCCCGCAGCCATGCGCGTAGAACTACCGCAGACGTCACACGTGACATCAGTAATGGCCTCAATCTCGACCCGCCCGGTAATTTTCACTCTTGGCTCCTAGAAAAAGGCTTCGATCCCTGTGGACGCCAGGCTGGGAATCGGCAGGCGATCCGAGCTCAACCGCGGTCGCGCATGCCGATGCGTTTAACCGAATGCGCGCGCTCCTGATCATGCGCGTGATAATAGGTGTTCTGGGTCGTACTGAGGTTGCTGTGCCGCAGGTCTTCCTGCAGGTCTTTAGGATTGCGCAGCGGCGCGTCAAAGGTGGCAGAGGTGTGTCGCAGCCAGTGCGCAGACGCACAGCGCAGACTTTCCATCTCATGGTTCGCGCGGCCTTCGCTGCGCATCTTCTCTACGGCTTTATCAAAAACAGCCTGGAGGAGGGCGCGGATCTGTCGGTCAGACAAACCTGCGCGACCCTTGAGCGTTTTGATCAGCGGCGTACTTTCCCCGGGATGAGGTAATTCGGAAAGCCCCAGGAATCGGCGATAACGTTTCAAATAGCGCTCTACGTAAATATCCCGCACGGCAATCTTGGCCGCCTTGTTGCCTTTACCCACCGTGAAGTACCACCAGTTGCCTTCATCATCTAAGCGAAAGTCTCCCATGGTGGGCTTCCAATTCTTTCGACCGGCGAGATCTGAAACCCGCAGGTACATGGCGAACAGCGTGGCAACAATAAACAAGGTTCGCTCATGCCGCTCCGGCTCGGCGTTCGCCATCTCCTCAACGGTATCCAGGACGAAGTCCCACTGCAGCGGCGTGAGCGCCCGCGAAGAAGCAACTTCGAGTTCTTGCGTGGAGAATCGGTTGCCTTTTTTAAGGAGTCGAAAAGGATTCGCTTGGGTGAAGCCATCTTCAATGAGGAACTCATAGAACCGGCTGCAGACCGTGTACACCTGATTTAATGTGCCGTTCGCCGCTTGATAGTGCTGGGTGCCAGGAGATTCTGCAGCCATCGCCTTGCTGGACTTCATGTTGAAGGGATGCCATTTGGGATTAGGCATCCAGGCTTCGCGTGCATCCACCGCGACCGGGTTGTCCAGAAAACGACTGCGGGTCACCGGACCGACCCAGTCAGCTGGCGGGTTTCGGCAGAAATCCAGATAGTCTTGCGCATCCTGGCGCTTCAGGTGATTCAGCGGCTTGCCCTGGACCAGTAGTGCCCACAGCAACAAGCGCTCGGTATGACTGCGGTACGAATTGAACGTCTGCGCGTTGTCGGAAAACGCGCGCAAGAACGCACGCACCGCAGCGTAGCCCCGGTCAGGTTCCAACGTAGCTTCACACTCATTCAAGAAGGACGCGACGCAGGCCAACGGTGAGCCGTACATACTGAAGTCTTGCTCGATGAAGTTGTCGTAGGTTTCGAACAAGGGTTGGGGTGCGCGCGCCATGGAATACCAGCCAGATTTTGAAGACAATAGACTTCCAGTTATGACAGTAATCGGAAGTTCGATGACATTAGAGACGTAAGCGTCAGGCGATCGATAGTAGCGGTGCGTCACTTGGCACGCAATGGTGGCCGATGAAACCTTCTCCTAGGTCAATGTAAGTGGCTTCGCATGGGTGACATCCACTTTCCGGCTTACCACTAAGGCGGAAAAATCATGAAAATATGCCAGTGCAAGGACATGAATGCAGTCGATCAATCCTGATGGTTTTCACAAAAGCTCACATATCAAAATTCGTGGTCGAGTCAGCGGAGAATCGGTTGTGAAGGGCATTAAGCGTCTCGTAAGCCAATCTACCACGCGTCTGGCCAAACCCATAGGTATCAATAGATCTCATAATGCTAGCCGTACGAATACTATCCATGCGCGCCTCCGTAACTTGTTTGATTAATGTTTCATCACAGCCGTCTCTCGCCATCAGATCTGCCGCCACACACGAAACATCCCTCATAATATTACCAATCTGTCTGACGCTTAACCCTGGCCTTCCGTGCACCGTGGTGAAAAGCGCAACATCTGGCAATCGGCCTTGGATAAATGAGACGTCTCGCGCATTCAGATAGCGTTCTAAGTAGGGGGTAAATTCAGCAGGGGCGCTAATTTTAAAAGATCTAGCGGAGTCAAAAACTAAATAGTTCCAGGACGAATCCTTATGGAAGCTAGAACAAGTTGGCTGCCAAAACCTATTTCCTGACATGAACCTGACAGGAACAAGCAGATAAATTGTCATGGCCAAAATAAATAGGGATCGTTCATGCGCAGAGTCATGCTCGCACATGTACCTTGCCGCCCTTAAAAGGTATTCCAGATGTTCCGTTTCCAGTCTTCCTACTAGCGATACACCCTTGCCACCGATACTATTGACGAAAGAAGTTTCCACCTGCGAAGCTGGATTGACCTCTAGAATTGCTTTGGCCGCTAAGTAGTCGAAAATTTGGATGCATATCGATTTAATACCTGCGAGCGCTCTTGGTCCGGCCCCCTCGCTGGTTGATGCACTTGAAAAAGGGCGCCACCAATTATTCATTAACCGTTTTCCATCATCCCCGGAAATAAATCGGCGAAAAGGACTAGCTGCTATCCAGTTATCAGGCGGTGAAGCACAAAATCTGAGGAACTCCTTAAAATCATGCACGCGCAAACTTGAAAGCGGCTGTTGACGCTCGACCCAGGACCAGAGCAGTAACCGCTCAGTCACTCCACGGTAGTATGCATAGGTAGAGCTAATTTCGGCCGGTTGGTCATGTCGAATATAACCAGCAAGAAACAACCTGAGCGCATCAAAAAGAGCTACAGGGTTATCTTCATGGTTGAATTTCTCAATGTACCCACGGATTTCCGGATGCAGCTCAAAGTACTTTTCCAAGGGGAGCGTGATTGTGTCTTGATCAGAATAAATTGGGCGAGGTTCAATCATCACGGTCGTTCACATTGCAAGCCTGAACTGAAGTGTAGCTTAGACATCACCTGAGGATATTCGGAGCGGTGTTCGCATCTATGAGGTGCCGGAGCATTAAGGATTTATCATTTATGAATTTCACAATTGATCTCTAAGTTATTGAGTTTTCTAGATTAAGAGGTTTGGCTTCAGGCTGAATTATCATCTATGAGTAACGTGATTTTTGGGTCGTTCCTCGTCGATTTCGCGCATTTGAGGAGTACGTCAAGGCTGCCGCAGGCAAGCCAATACAGCTAAGTCACTGATTTTTCGAGCGCATCTATGGATTACAAAATTCGCATCTATGGATGCCGGTCACAATTACCGACGACTACGCGTACGAACATCTCTGACAGAGCACATAATTTAACATAATATGCATTATGAGACACCTTGGATAGAGCTACCAGGGCAAGAAGTGGACAGATTTGAAGCCAGGCTCACGAAGGTTCAGGCTCATTTCCCGCTTTGGACTGGAAATCGGCCGGCGTCATCCCATGGCACACGATGAACACATCGCGGCAGCCTTGCTCGCGGTACCACATCACAACGCGCTCAATCATCTGACCCAAAATGTAGATCAGCATGTCGTCATAACCGCCTGGCGAGCTTGCTTCGTACGGATAGCGAGCGTTTGTGAAGACGTTACGATAACGCTCGATCCATTCTTCCTCCTGGTCGAATAGAAGTCGCGACCGGACATCTGCAGGCACTGCGTAAAAAAGCGTGAGTAGATCGTGCTTATCTAGCTTCGGCGCAGCACGACCAGAACGCTTAAGTTCAAGGTGAGCTGCCTTGATCATGCTTGCGTCCAGATCGTAAGTCTCATGAATCTTGCCGTGGTTCCCGTTTGGACGGGCAACGAAGCTTTTAAGCAGGATTTCCATGCCAATTGCCGCATTTAGTTGGGCAATTGCCATCATGTCGTGACCAGTAAGTAGGTACTTTGCAGCCTCGCAATAGCGGTACGCGCTCTCAACCATCCAGGGTGTCAGATGCGATTGCATCGAGATTCTCCAAAGAGCAGCGGTCCAGGAATTGAGCTTTCCCTGGTTCAGCGGATGAGCTACCCTGCCCTTATGATATTCGACCAAGGAATAACTAAACTAAATATTCATTTAGTTTAGTTATATGCGTGGTTTGTCAAGAAAGTAACCTTCCCGGATATTGCAAGCCCCCTACGCCGGTAATGAAGCTACCTTCAACTCCTACCGCACGCATGTCGAGCGTTTGCTGCTTGGGTCGCTGCTGGTGGCTGAAAAACCACTGCTGGCCCTGCGGCGCAGCGATGCCGAAGCCGAAGCCTTTGGTGAAGTCACGATTCCTGCGAATCGACGGCCGGCTGAAAAGCCGCGACGACATTTACGAGGTCCATCCCGCCTGGCGCCCATTCAGCCAGACCGCGCCTAAGCGTGAGGCGAATCCATTCCGCGCTATCAAACAAAAAGGCGTCTATAAGCAGCGCAACACCCAAGAAGTGGCCGGCCGCGCCCTCGCCCGCCTGCAATGGGACTATCTGATCGAGGCGACGGAAGCGTTGGCCGAGGAAGATCTGGTGCCCGGTCGTCGGATTGTCGACAGTGGCGAGGTTCAGACATGACGGTAAAGGGGCAAGCCCTTCGGTCAAACGTCAAGAGCACCGCTGTGCAAGGCATTCAGCATGCGCGGGGCGTCAGCGCCTCCCTCGTCCAGCAGGCATAGCGGAATTCCGTTCAAGGTGGGTTGCGAATCGGCCAGCCCCTCGCCTATCAAGGCCAGCGGGCACGCAATTTCCATCTGCAACGACCGCAAGCGCTTCGCCAAGGTTGGGCTCACCGGTGCGTTGACTTTTATCACCAGTGCCGCAGGCTGCATGGCCGCACACACGATGGGGAGCTCTTCAAGTGGCTGTCCGCAACCGAGCACGTCGATTCGCTGTTGCTCGCTGCTCAAGAGTAGCCCGGCGCACAACACACTGAGTTCGGCTTGCCCCTCGCTACCGGCTAGCAAAACCTGCGGCGCATCGACCTGGTTCACCTGCAGACGCAACAGCAAGCGGGCGCGCAGGAACGTGTCGAGAAACAACCACTGGCTACGCTGGCCTGGCGCTTTGCCTGAAGCCAGGTCATGCCAAACCGGCATCAGCACTTCACGCAGCACGGTGGCCTTCGGCAAGAGAGTGAACAACTGACCATGGATCCCCTCCAGTGCCGGCCCATCGAATGCCTTGGTTGCGCGCACCACGGCCGCGCGCCAGTCGTCAAAGGCCGAATGCTGCTGCGCAGACGCCTCAGGCTGCGCCGCGAGCAGATCGCCGACCTTGCTGACGGACAGGCCGTTTGCCGTCCAGCGCAAGATGTCGCGTATGCGCTGGACATCCCCCACCGTGTACAGGCGATGGCCGCCCTCGGTGCGCTGTGGACGTAGCAATCCATGGCGCCGCTCCCAGGCACGTAGGGTCACCGGGTTGATGCCGGTCATGCTGACGACATCGCGCATAGGTAGCAAATTGGGTGGGGTGGCGTCAGTCATAACGAGGGAATATCCGAGTGGTGAACCATTCTAAACCCATATGCACCTTCTGCGGCGAGCCTCCTTGGTTCATCATGCAACAAACGGCGCCGAAACCTTCTGCACAGAAGCTACGCTGCGCATATCGCATACGAACCGCTGTAGGTGGGCCCCTATGATCAACGCGAAACTCCTGCAACTGATGGTCGAGCATTCGAACGATGGTATCGTCGTCGCCGAGCAGGAAGGTAATGACAGTATCCTTATCTACGTCAACCCCGCCTTCGAGCGCCTGACCGGCTATTGCGCCGACGATATCCTCTATCAGGACTGCCGTTTTCTTCAGGGCGAGGCTCATGACCAGGAGGGCCTGGCAACCATCCGCGATGCGATCCGCAAAGGCCGCCCCTGCCGCCAGGTGCTGCGTAACTACCGCAAGGACGGGAGCCTGTTCTGGAATGAGTTGTCCATCACGCCTGTTAACAACGAAGCGGACCAGCTGACGTACTACATTGGTATTCAGCGCGACGTCACAGCGCAGATATGCGCCGAGGAGAAAGTACGCGAGCTTGAGGCTGAAGTGGCTGAATTGCGCTGGCAACTGGGACAGATCGAGCAATGACAAAAATCTATACAAAGTCGTCTTCCTGTATAGATTAATGCTTGGTTTTCAGCTATACCTGTACAACAAACAGATTTTGTACAGGATTGCCTGGAGCCCAGTATGTCAACGTACCTACAGCAATTCGTCGAGCGCTTCGCCAGCCTCGATGGGGCTAACCTCGACACGCTGGAAAAACTGTACTGCGAAGATGTCACCTTTCGCGACCCTCTGCATCACATACAAGGGCTGCCTGCCCTGCGCGCCTATTTCGAGCAGTTGTACGCCAACGCCAGGGATATCCGCTATTCCATCACCAGCGCCGACGAGGTAAGGCCCGGTCAAGGCTACCTGCGCTGGACGCTGCAGTTTTGCCACCCACGCTTGGCCCGCGGTCAGCCGATCACGTTGCAAGGGTGTAGTTGCTTGCATTGGCGCGACCGCGTGCATTTTCATCAGGACTATTTCGACGCCGGTGCCCTGCTTTATGAACACCTCCCCCTCATGGGCGGTGCAATCCGCTGGCTCAAAGGCAGGCTGGCATGAGCCGCTGCTGGTTGACCGGCGCAAGCAGCGGTATCGGTGCCGCACTCGCACACATCCTCCTGGAGCAAGGCCACCAGGTTGCCTTGGGCGGGCGCCACGCCGATCGACTTGCTCCTCTGGCCCAAAAGTTTCCCGGGCAGGTAATACTGGTCATTGGCGATCTTGACAAGCCTGAGCAGGTCGCCGGGATCGCCGCACAGATCGAGAAGGCCTGGGGAGGACTGGACATGGCCATTCTCAATGCCGGCACCTGCGAATACCTGGAGCCTGGGCATTTCGATCCAGCGTTGGTCGAGCGTGTAATGCGCACAAACCTGCTGGGTGTCAGCTACTGCCTGGCGGCCGCACTGCCCTTGCTTCGCGCCGGCCAGCGCCCTCACCTGGTGGTGATGGGCAGCTCTGTGACCTGGCTGGCCCTGCCCCGCGCCGGCGCCTACGGCGCGTCCAAAGCCGCAGTGCGCTATCTGGTGGAGTCACAGCGAATAGACCTTGCTCACGAGGGCATCGCAGTCACCCTTGTCAGCCCTGGCTTCGTCGACACGCCACTGACCCGTCGCAACGATTTCCCCATGCCGCAGCTGTGGACGGCGCAGCGCGCAGCGCGGTATATCGCCACGCGCCTGCCCCGGCGCCCCCTGGAAATCAACTTTCCCGGCCTTTTCACCTTGGTGTTGCGCTTGTTAGGGGTGCTACCCGCGCGCCTACGTTTGGCACTTGGCCAACGACTCGCCCGTCATGAACAGGAATGATGATCCATGCGTATCGCAATCATCGGCAGTGGCATCGCGGGGCTGACCTGCGCCCATCTGCTGTCACGCAAGCATGAAGTAACGGTTTTCGAAGCCGAGCAATGGATCGGAGGGCACACGCACACCCTCGATGTGGTCTGGCAGGGCCAGCGCTATGCAATAGATACCGGCTTCATCGTTTTCAACGACTGGACCTACCCCAACTTCATACGCTTGCTCGACCAGCTCAAGGTCACCTCGCAGCCGACTGAAATGAGTTTTTCCGTGCATGATCCGGTCATTGGCTTGGAATACAACGGTCACGATCTGAACACACTGTTTGTCCAACGCCGTAACCTGGTGTCGCCAGGTTTCTGGGGCATGATCCGAGATATTCTGCGCTTCAACCGCCAGGCGCTGGCCGACCTGGACAATCGGCGAATCGATAAAGACACCACCCTGGGCGCCTACCTTCAGACACAGCGCTACGGGCAGCGTTTCATCGACCACTACATCGTGCCGATGGGGTCTGCGATCTGGTCGATGTCCCGCGCCGATATGCTCCATTTCCCCCTTGAGTTCTTCGTCCGTTTCTGTCGCAACCACGGCTTGCTGTCGGTCAACCAGCGTCCACAGTGGCGGGTGGTTCAAGGCGGTTCACGCAGCTATATCGCGCCGCTGTGCAGACCGTTTGCTGAACGCATACGCCTCAAATGCAAGGTATCCCGGGTCAGCCGCGATGACGGAGGCGTGAATCTGGTGAGCGCGGCCGGCCCCGAACGCTTCGACAATGTGGTGTTCGCTTGCCACAGCGACCAGGCTCTGGCGCTATTGGAAACCCCAACCATGCAGGAGCGCGCTGTACTCGGCGCCATCGGCTACGCCAGCAACGATGTGGTGCTGCACACCGATACCCGCCTGCTGCCACGCCGAAAGAGCGCCTGGGCCAGCTGGAACTACCGCCTGGGCGGCCCCGAGCAGGCTCCCGCCGCGCTGACCTACAACATGAACATCCTGCAAGGAATCCAGGCACCGACAACCTTCTGCGTGAGCCTCAACCAGACCGCACTGATAGACCCGGCGCAGGTGATCGCGCGCTTTCAGTATGCCCATCCGCAGTACAGCATCGCCGCGTCCGCCGCACAGGCGTGCCAGGCACAACTGCAGGGCCAGCTTCACAGCTACTTCTGTGGCGCCTACTGGGGCAACGGCTTTCACGAGGACGGGGTGGTCAGCGCCCTGAAGGTGGCTGCACATTTCGGAGAGCAATTGTGAACAGCAGCCTTTGCCTGGGCTGGATCAGCCACCGCAGGCTGAAACCGCACCTGCATGCTTTCCGCTACCGGATCGGCATGTTCTACCTGGACTTGGACGAACAAGCCTGGTTAATGGGCCTGTCACGCTGGCTTGGGCGCTGGCGTATGGCGCCGCTGTGCTGGCGCGAGACCGACTACCTGCCAGCTCAGACCCGCCACGGCGTAACCCTGGCGCAGGCCGCACGCTTGCTGGTGTGTCAGGCCACTGGTCACATGCCCAATGGCCCGGTACGGCTGCTGACGCAACTGCGTTGCTGGGGGCTGTCGTTCAACCCGGTGAGCTTCTATTTCTGCCACGACCGCGACGACTACCTGACGGCAATCCTGATGGAGGTGCGCAACACCCCGTGGCGCGAGCGTTTTCATTACGTACTGCCGGTGCAGGAAAACCTTGCCAAACCGTTCACCGTGGCCAAGGCCTTCCATGTTTCGCCGTTCATGCCACGGGACATGGACTATCACCTGCGCTTTTCCCTGAGCGCAGACCATGTACGCATACACATGCAGAACTGGCAGGACGGCCACAAGGTGTTCGAGGCCGACCTCGCCCTGCACCGTCAGCCACTGGATGCAACCGCGCTGCGCGGGCATGTCATGACCTTCCCATGGATGAGCCTGCGCACTGTCTCGGCCATCTACTGGCAAGCGCTACGCCTGTTACTCAAACTCACCCCCGTGCATGACCACACCACCAGCCAGAATGACCTGGCGCTGGGCCAACCTTGCGAGGACCCTGATGATGTCGAATTCCACACTGAGCGTTAGCAAGTTCGCAGGCCTTGCACCCTTGCTTGGCGGGCTGGCACGAGGCGCAGTGCTCGCCCAGCTGCGCAAGCTGCGCCACGGCCATCTGCGTCTGCTCAGCCACGGGCAGCAGTGGAGTTTCGGTGATGTCGACAGCCCGTTGCAGGCCGAGGTGGAGATCCTCGATGACGCCTCCTGGAGCCTGATCGTCGGCAATGGCTCGATCGGTGCTGGCGAGGCCTACATCCACGGATATTGGCGAAGCCCCGACCTGGCGCTGGTGACCCGCCTGTTCGTCGCCAACCTTGAAGTGCTCGACGCGCTGGAGGGGGGGCTGGCCCGTTTCGGTCGCCCTGCCCTGCGACTTCTGCACCGGTTCAACCGCAATAACAAACGCGGTGCACGGCGCAATATTCTGGCGCATTACGATCTGGGGAATGCTCTGTTCGAGCGGCTGCTGGACCCCACCATGATGTATTCGGCGGCCCAATTCGAACATCCCGGGCAAACACTGGAGCAAGCCCAGTTGTACAAGCTGGAGCGCATCTGCCAGAAGCTTGAACTGCACCCTGACGATCACCTGCTGGAAATTGGCAGCGGCTGGGGCAGCCTGGCGATCCACGCAGCCACCCGATACGGCTGCAGGGTCACCACCACGACGATCTCCGAGGCGCAGTACAGCCATACCCTGGCGCGCGTTCAGGCCCTCGGGCTGGAGCAGCGCGTCCAGGTACTTCGCGAAGACTACCGCGACCTTCAAGGCACCTTCGACAAACTGGTTTCGATCGAAATGATCGAAGCAGTCGGCCATCGTTACCTGCCCGTGTATTTCCGCCAGTGTGCCTCGCTACTCAAGCCCGACGGCCTGATGCTGCTGCAGGCGATCACCATCCGCGACCAGCGCTACGCCCAGGCGCGGAGCTCGGTCGACTTCATCCAGCGCTACATTTTCCCCGGTGGCGCTCTGCCTTCGCTGAGCGTATTGCTCGACACCGCCAGCCGGCATACCGCACTCAACCTCGTGCACATGGAAGACTTCGGCCGGGACTATGCCCGCACCCTGCAGCACTGGCGTGAAAACCTGCGCCAGGCGCGCACAGCACTGACGGACCTGGGCTACGACGACATGTTCCAGCGCCTGTGGGAGTTTTACCTGTGTTACTGCCAGGGCGGTTTCGAGGAGCGCACCATCGGCGTTGCGCACCTGCTGTGGGCAGCGCCACTGGCACGGCGCGCCCCATTACCTTACGGTGCCTGATGCCCGGGCGGTGGCTGGTCGCCAATGCCGTCTGGTTACAGGCTGGCTGGTGGATCTGCGTGCTGGGCGCAGAGCGCCCTTGGCTACTGCTGCTGGTGATTGTAGGTGTGGTGGTGCACCTGCGCCTGTGTCCGGATGTTAACGCCGAGGTCAAGGCGCTGTTGCGCGTCACCTTGGCCGGGTGTGTGCTCGATAGTTCGCTGGGGGCACTGGGCATGTTCGGTTTCGACGCCTGGCCGCTGCCCCTGTGGCTGGCGCTGCTGTGGGTGGTGCTGGCCAGCGGCATGCGCCACAGCCTGGCATGGGCCGGCAGGCACTGGCAGCTCGGTGCGCTGCTTGGCGCAGTGGGTGGCCCCTTAGCCTATGTAGGCGGCGCAAGGTTTGCGGATGTCGCCCTGCCGCTTGGCGCGCTGCAAACCGGCCTGCTACTGATGCCGATTTGGGCCTTGGCCCTGCCACTGCTCGCGCGCCTCGCGGCGCGGCGCTGACCGGCGGCATCGCTCGGAGCAATAGCGCACCTGCTCCCAACAGCGGGCCCAGCGCTTCCGCCAGTTGAACGGCCGACCACACACCACGCAGACCTTGCTGGGCAAAAGGCTCTTTTTCATAACGCCTGCTGCGCATCAAGCTGCGCCAACAGTGCCTGGCCACGCTGCCACACGGCGTCGCGGCGGCTAGCCGTCATGCCATCAAGGCTGCGATAGACCAGAGCTAAACGCGGGTTCGTCGATAGCAGGGGGCGATGGCGGATGAGAAAATGCCAGTACAGGGCATTGAACGGGCAGCCATCGTCCTCGATCACATGATCGACCTTGTAACTGCAAGCCTTGCAATGATCGGACATGCGCTGGATGTAACGACCACTAGCGCAGTATGGCTTGGACCCCAGGTAGCCGCCGTCGGCGTGCATCACCATGCCAAGCGTGTTCGGCAGCTCGACCCAGTCGAAGGCATCCATATAGACCGCCAGGTACCATTCGCAAATCGCGGTGGGCACGATTCCGGCCAGCAAGGCGAAGTTGCCGGTCACCATCAGCCGCTGGATATGGTGCGCGTAGCCCAACCGCAGGGTCTGCCCGATGGCTTGCTCCATGCAGCGCATGCGGGTGCGCCCGGTCCAATAGAATTCAGGTAACGCTCGGTCGTTGCCTAGGTGATTGAGCCCGGCATACTCCGGCATGCGCAGCCAGTAGATGCCGCGCACATACTCTCGCCAGCCGATCAACTGGCGAATGAAGCCTTCAGCTGCATTAAGCGGTACCCGCCCCTCTCGCCAGGCCTTGTCGACCTCCTCACACAAACCTCTGACATCCAGAAGCCCGATATTGAGCGCCGCACTGATGCGCGCATGGAACAGGTACGGCTCGCCTTCGGCCATCGCGTCCTGGTAGTCGCCAAAAGCCGCCAGGCCAAAATCCAGAAAATGCTGCCACAGCTGCTGTGCCTCGGCATGGGTCACAGGGTAGTCGAAGCCGTCGATGTCCCCGTAGTGGTCGCTGAAGCGCCGACGTACCAGGGCGACCACCGCTGCCGTGATCCCGTCCTGCGCGAAATGCGCAGCGAACGGCCCACGCAAGTGGCGAGGTAATGACTTACGGTTATCACCATCAAAATTCCAGGCCCCGCCTGCCGGACTGCCGTCGGGCTCCAAAAGCAGGCCGGTTCGTTTGCGCATGCCACGGTAGAAGTGCTCCATACGCAGCTGGCTACGCTCATGGGCCCAGCGCGCGAAGGCTTCGCGAGAGCACAGAAAACGCGTGTCGCGATGCCACACGAGGGGCAATGCGGTATCCCGCAAAGCCTGCTCCAGGCGCCACTCTCCGCACTCGGTCAGGTGAATGTGCGTGGCGCCCAGGGCGTGTTGCCAGCGATGCACTTCGCCAACGATGCTGCCGCTGTTGCCGTCAGCATCGAGCTCGACATAATGCACCTGCCAACCCCGCTCACGCAGGGCCTGGGCAAAGTGCCGCATGGCGCTGAAGATGAGAACGATCTTGAGCGGATGATGCGGCACGTAGCGGGCCTCACCCTCCACTTCCGCCATCAGAACAGCATCGCGGGCGGGGTCAAGGGCAGCCAGGCTCGCCAGGTCGAACGACAGTTGGTCACCCAGTACAAGGCCAAGGCGCATCGTTCAGGCTACCACTGACTAGTGAGCGTTACAGGCACGCGCAGCGGCGCAACGGGGCCGTCACGTTGCCCGCACATCTCATCATGTACCACCTGCTGTACCAGCATGCAGGGCACGGGTGGCAGGTCGGCCAACAGCTGCCGCAGCTCGGTAGTGGAGCGCACGCGAACGGGCTGCCCATGGGCATCGCTCAATGTCACGGGGCCGGCGTCGGTCAAGGCGCGCAGGAGGTAGAAGCCGCCCTCCAGCGACAGCAGTTCAAGTTCCTTTGCTTCGCCGGTCGAGACCAGCTGGGTAAGCGCGATCAGGTTCATGGTGTGCCCTCTGGCAGGCGGCGGAAGAACAGGGTGATCTGGCCAATCTCAACGCCCAGCTTACTCATGCTCGAACGGTTGATCAGGGTGTCGTCATCCATGAGGTACATCCAGTCGTCCAGGTCTACCTGCCAGTGCCGCCCGTCAACCGGCAGGTCCAGCTGGTAACGCCATCGCAGCGCGTTACCCGCGACTTCGCCGCGCGCTTCGCCGATCACGTCCCCCGCGGTACCGCGCCAGCGGCCAGGGCCGTCCGGCACCAGTGTCCAGGTACGCTGCTGGCGAGTGCCATCGCTGTACAGAAAATGTTCGTCGAGGATCAACCGCTCACCTTCGCGGCGGCTGTCGATACGCACGTGGAAGCGCTTGACCACTTCCCCTGAACGCTTCTGGAACATCCCCCAAGCCTGCACCGGTCGCGAAAAAAATGCAGCCAGGTCCAATTTCGGCTGCTCCTGGGCATAGTGCTCGACACCGACATTGCCACAGCTGCCCAGAAGCAGGCAGGAAACCAGCAACAGTACTTTGTACATGTTCATGTTCCTCGATCGTTGCCAGCCAGCCCAAGCAGGCGCTGACGCAGCTGTGTATCCCTGGCTCGGGGGTCGAGCCAGATGGCAAAGAACGCCCTGGCAAAGGTCGGGTCGGCGATTTCGCGGCTGAGTTTACCGTCGACGTAAAAGCGGCAGCCCTGCCCCGGCAGGTACAAGCCAGTAATGCGCATGCCGGGGCGTACGTCCACGAATGCCTGTTCAATCGCATGGGCCCACGCCGTGTGTTGGTGCGGCGTTATACTGCGGGCGTTGAGACGGTGCATTTCCTTGAGGCTGGCCTGTACCAAGGTTTCCCTGGACAGCGATCGGTGGTAGAGGAGCTCAAGGGCGAAAGGCTGGTTCCAGTCATGAACTGGCCCTGTTGTCCATAATTGGGCTGTGTAAAGACGCAGGCCAAACCAAGTGAACTCACCGCCCCCCAGCCGTTGCGCCCCAGGCAGCTCCGCTCGCCAGCCCGCCACCGCCGAAAAGGCAGCCAGTAGCAGACAAAGGAAGGTCCAACGAGCACGGTGCGCCATACTGACCTCCAGCACGCCCAAATACTGTACAATAATAGCACTGTGTACAGATATTTAATTGCCTTGCATAGATTTTAATACGACAGGAACAGCAGGGCGTAGCGGCCATCCTGCTCGAAATGCGCGCGAAGCCCTTCGAGCTCGTCGCCTTGATGGCCCTGATGTTCTGGAAGTGGCCTGAAGGGTTGGCTGTCCTGAGCTGCGGCGTGCTCGGTTGGCTGCTGAGCAGCACCTTCTAGAGGGCTTTGAGGCAGTATCGGGCAGTTCACTGCAAGGGAAGCGACACGATGGCAGCAAGTCCACCATTGGCCCTGTTTTCCAAGCGCACCTGGCCCCCCAGCCGATCGACAATAGTGGCCACGATGGATAACCCCAGCCCTGCGCCATTGGGGCTATTGCGGCTATAGAAACGCTCGAATACCCGCACAAGATTCGCATCGTCTATACCTGGGCCTTCATCTTCGACAACCAGTTCGAAGCGATTGGCCAGGCGCCTCAGTGATACAGTGATGCGCCCGCCAGGCGGTGAATGCTCCACCGCATTGGAAACCAGGTTCTGCAAGGCGATGCCCAACGCTCCGGCATCGATCATCAGGCCATGGTCACCTTCGCTGAGATCCAGCGAGGGCTCAAGGCCGCGATCCAGTATCCAGGGGGTGAGATCCACCAGCACATCGGTGACCACTTCGCCCAGGTCGACACGGGTGGTGGCGCGCTGGCCAAGGCGCGGCTCGACCCGGGCGAGGGTCAGCAACTGGTTGACCACCCGGGTCAGCCGGTCCACGCCGCCAATCAGAAAACCCAGGGCTTTCTGGCGCTCGGCATCGGTACTGGCGGCCTGTGCGTTCTGCGCATGCAGACGCAGGATCGCCAGCGGTGTGCGCATCTCATGGGCGGCGTCGGCAATGAAGCGATGCTCACGCCGCAGCAGATCATCGATCTGCGCCAGCAGGCGGTTGATGGCGGCTTGCATAGGCTCAAGCTCGGTCGGCAACGGCACCAGTTGCAGGGGTTCGAGGGAGTCGGCATGGCGCCCACGAATCACATCGGCCATGTTCTGCAACGGGCGCAACCCCCAGCCGATGGCCGCCCAGACCAACAGCGCCAGGCCCAGGCTGCCGAGCAGGAACGGGAAAAGGGTATGGCGTACGATGCGGTCGATCAGGTCGTAACGCACATCGTCGCGCTCACCCACCCAGATTACCCACTGTTTTTCGGGCACCGGTAATACAAAGCCGCGCCACTGTTCGCCACCACTGTCAAAATCGTAGAAGCCCGCCGCCGCAGGCGGTGCGTCGAGCGTCGGTGCACTGGGGGTGTGCACCAGCAACCGTGCTCCCTCACCCCACACCTGGAATGCCAGCTTGCTCTCATAGGGGTGGCCCACGCGGTGGCGCCCGGCCTTGCCCAGCGCCTCGTTAAATGCCTGATACAGCTTTTCGCGGTTGCCATCCTGCACCGGCAGGTTCATCACCCCCTGCAACAGCCGGGCATTCTGAGCCATGTGAGCATCGTAGACTTCATTGATCTCGCGTCGGCTGTCGTGATAGTTGTACAACGCCAACAAGCCGGTGCCGAGCAGCATCAGCGCCATCACCCGCCACAATGTGCGCTGGCGCAACGAGCTCACAGCTTGGCCTCGACCAGATAACCGATACCGCGCACCGTGCGGATCAGGCCGTTGAACAGTTTCTTGCGCAAGTGATAGATGTTCACCTCCAGCGTGTTGCTCTCAGGCTCCTCGTCCCAGCCATACAGCAGCTGGGTCAACCGCTCACGGGTGAACACCTTGCCCGGTTGCGCCAGCAATTCGTGCAGCAGGCGATACTCCTTGGGCGTCAGTATCACAGGCACGCCGTTGTAGCACACCTGCTGGGTAGCAGGGTCCAGGCTTACACCGGCGTGCTCGATCACCACCTTGGCCCGCCCGGCGCTGCGCCTGAGCAAGGCGCGCAGGCGGGCCTTGAGCTCATTGAGGTCGAAAGGTTTGACCAGGTAGTCGTCGGCACCGGCATCCAGGCCAGAGATACGGTCCTCGGTCGCATCACGCGCGGTGAGGATCAGTACCGGCAAGCTGTTGCCCCCTGCCCTCACCCGTCGCAGCAGCTCGATGCCGTCCAACCGCGGCAGCCCGAGGTCGAGGATCACCAGGTCGAATACTTCGTGTTGCAGGGCATGTAGCCCGCTCAGGCCATCGCGCAGCCAGTCGAGGGTGTAGCCCTCTTGGCGCAACCCGTCGCAGATCCCCTCGCCCAAGGCGGTATCATCCTCAACCAGCAGCAGCCGCATGTTCAGTCCTGTTTGTCCTTGATGGCCTTGAGTAAAGCATCGATATCGCCACGCCGGCCCTGATCGGCCAGTTCGCGGCCTGGCCGTGGCGGCGCCTGGCGTGCTTTTTCCAGGGCAGCGGTGGCTTCAGCGTAGCGTTTCTGCCGGAAGAGATGATCGGCCCAGAAGTAATTGCTGTCGATACCATTGGGGTTTATTTGCAACGCCTTGCGCAACAAGGCGTCAGCTTTGTCGCTGTCCCCAAAACCGATGGGCCAGCCGGGTACCTGGTCGTACAAGGTCCCCAGGCTGGTGTAAGCGGACCCTTGCAAGGCGGTGGGGTCCATTTCCATCGCCTGTTCCAGGCTCGCCTTGGCCGACTTGACCTTACCCAGCGCCCCCAGGCCGCCTGTGGCACCCGCCCAACTGCTGTTGATGATGCCCTCCCAGATCAGGGGTTCGGCCGAGCCCGGGTGCTGATGGACCAGCGTAGAAGCATCAGCTGCGAGTTTCTCGAACGCATCGGCGCGTTTGTCTTTAGGCGTCTGGTACTGGATCTGCGCCCAGCGCTGCTGCAAGTTAGCCAATTGTTGGCTGCCGGCCTGGTCCAGCGCCCAGGTGAGCGGTGCGAACGCAAGCAGGCTAGCGATGAACAGACGTTTCATTTGATCGACTCCTTGGAATGGCTAGCGAGGTAACGACGGATCAACGGCAATTGCTTGCGCAGTGCACGGTCGACCACGCCGGGCAACATGCCGTTGATGCGCACGAAGAGCTTTTCTGGCCAGCCCAGGTAAAGCTCGCTGCGTTCTGACTGCACGGCCTTGAGCACAGCACGGGCCACGTCTGCCGGGTCGTCCATGCCAACCTTCAGCGCCTCGTTGAGCGCCGTGGCAGCGCTGCTGTTCATTGCGGTGCGGGTCGCCCGGGGTGCGGCGTACATGACATTAATCGAGGTATCGGCCAGCTCGCGGCGCAGCGCCTCCGAGAAGCCGCGTAGGGCGAACTTGCTGGCGCAGTAGGTGGCATAGCCGGGGTAGCCGATCGAGCCGTAGGTGGAGCCGACGTTGACCACCAGTGCTCTGGGTTGTGCGCGCAGCAGCGGCAGACACACACGCGTCAGTTGCAGGGCGGCTTTGAGGTTAATGTCCAGCAACTCGTTCAGCGCCAGCTCGTCGACCTGGTCGAACAGGGCAAAACGGTTCACGCCCGCGGCATTGATCAGGACGTTGACCCCGCCCATCTCCCGGGCACGGGCAAGCACCTGCTCACGCCCCTCATGGCTGCGCAGATCGGCCGACTGCCAGAGCAGCCTGTCGTGATAACGGTTCATCAAACCGGCGAGCTTGCCCATCTGCCGGCTCACCGCCAGTACCCGGGCACCGGCTGCACACAACTGTTCGGCCAGCTCCAGGCCGATGCCTCCGCTGGCGCCGGTGAGTATGACTACACACTCAGACAAGCGCATGACGCACCTCTTGCAGGCCCGCACGCGGCAGCCCCTGGAACATGTCGGTATACAGCCGGTAAACCACTTTGGCCGCATGGATCACAGCCCGCTGGTCGTCAGCATCATCAAGGCGGTCCATCAACTGCCGGTAGGTGACCATGTGGTCTTGGTCCAGCGCGCCATGGGAGCTGAGGTAGCTGAAGGCCCTGTCGGGCAACGCCAGCGTGCGCTGGATTGTGCCGGCGGCCTGGGTGGCCAGGGCAATGCTGGTGCCTTCGAGCACATTGACCATGCCAAACAGCCCGACCGGGTTGCCACGGGCAATCAAGTCGTAAAGGTAAGCGACCATCAGCTCGATCGGCAGCGCCGGGCGACCGTCACGCACCGCCTCCCAATCGGCACCACAGGCATTGATGTCATTGAGGATCCACTGCTCGTGGCCGTACTCCTCCTCGATGTATTCACACACGGCGCCGCGCAGCCATTCCAGGCGCGAAGGCAGGCGCGCCCCGCACGCCATCATCAGCGGCACGGTATGGCGTACATGGTGGTATGCCTGAGTCAGGAAGGCCACATAGCTGTCGATGCTGACGTGCCCCGCCAGCGCATCGCGTATAACCGGCACGGCAAATAGGGCCTGACGCTCCTGGGTGGTTTGCATTTGCAGGGTATCGAAAAAGGACATGGCAGACCTCACAAAGGGATGTCGGATAACAGGGAGTGGTAACGCCGCAGGATGGCCTCGCGGCGCGGGCGGCCATTGGCGGTCAGTGTGTCTTCGGTACTGGACAGGGGGCACGGCAGGCGACGCCAGGCATGGACCCTGGCGTAGTCCGGCAGCAAGGCATTGCACTGCTGCACAGCCTGGTCGATGAGGGTGTCGGGGGTAGCGGGGTCCAGCGGCCAGAGCAATGCCAGGTTCTTTGGCAGGGCCTCGCCATGTACGAACGCCTGGGCGATCACGCCGCTCTGGGTCAGTTCGGCCTCCACCCATTCCGGGTTGACGTTGCGCCCGAAGCTGGTGATGAACTGGTGTTTCTTGCGACCATCGAGGTACAGGTAGCCCTCCTCGTCGAAATGGCCTAGGTCGCCGGTGGCCCACCAGATATCGCAGACGGGTGGTTCCTCCAGATAGCCGAGCAGCACCGAGCCCGCCACCAATACCTCCCCGTCCTCGGCGATCCGCACCTGCACATGGGGCAGCGGCTTGCCGACACTGCCGCGGCGGGTTGCGCCCGGCCGGTTCAAGGCCACCACTGAAGCGCACTCAGACAAGCCATAGCCCTCGAACACCGGCAGGCCGATCGCTTCGGCGCGGGCCAGCAAGCTGGGTGCCACACGGGCACCGCCGACCGCAACGAACCGTAGCGCCCCCACCCGCATCAGCCCACGCTCGATAGCAGTGATCAGCCCCATCAACAGCTGCGGCACCAGAATCAGGCTCTGCGCGCCGCTCAGGGCGATGGCCCCCAGCAAGCGCTTGAAATCGACCTGGCTTGCACCGCCCATGCCCAGTTGCGCCTGGGGGTAAAGCAGCACACTCGCCCCGGCCATCAATGCGGCGTAGACACCAAGGTTTTCCAGCAGCACGCCCAGCGGCAGCACCGCCAAGTAACGCTGAGGTTCACTGGGCCGGCTGGCCACCTCCAGTTCCCGGGCGACACGCAACAGGGCCGCTGCAGAAAGGCACACGCCTTTGGGCTTGCCCGTGCTGCCGGAGGTGTAGGTGATCTTGGCGGTACCTTCAGGCAGCGCTGCAGCGGGCTCTGCCTCGCGAACCCAGAACACGTCCTGCTGAACGAACCCCAGTTCGGCGAGCGTACCGTGCCATTGCGGGTCGCACAGCACATGGCTGGCGCCACTCTGCTCGATGCAATGGCTGAACTGGGCAACACTGAAGAACGACGGCACGATTACACAAGGACGCTCGGCAAACAGCGCCGCCAAATCCCAGAACACCAACTGCGGGCTGCTATCCAGCGCCAGTACCAGAGGGCCTGGCGAACACGTACGCAAGCCGTGGGTGCGCAACCCCACCTCTGCCAGTAGCTGCCTGTAGGTGAAGCGCTCAGTCGCCCCTTGCACGGCAATGGCGTCACCGTGATCGCGGGAAAACGTGACCAGCAGTTGATGGAAGCGCGCCAGTTCATGCGGCATGACCAGTCTCCTGGAAGGCGGTTGGCAACCCTAGGCGCTGGAACACCCCAGCCTTGCTCAAGGCATCGAAGCCATGACCAATGCTGCCGGCAAAGACTTGCGGATGCTGAGCGTAGTAGGTACCCCATTGGTCCACCTGCCCATTCAGCCGAGCCGGGTCGGCCGCCGCCAGTACCGATGGCACCAACCCCAGGCGCTGGAAGCTGTTGATCAGTGTCGTCGCGCCGGTGAATGCCACCCACTTCAGGCCCCGTGTAGCCAATAGCCAGGTCACCGCTATGATCATGATTCGCGCGCTACCGGCACTGAGCGAGGCCAGGTTGCCGACTTCGACCATGCACTCACGCTCAATGGGGTAGCCCGCTACGCGTGAAACTGCAGCTTCCAGCGGCTCATCCAGGTAGTGTTCGAGAAACAGCGGCCCGCTGCTGGCCGGGCGCAAGCCTGCGGCAGCAATCAGCCGACCATGGCTGTCATGCAGCGCCAGCAGTTCTGGCAGGTAATGCTGCACATCAGCGTGGTGCACGCTGGCAAAACACTGATGAATGAAGTGCTCCAGCTCATCGCGGCCAGGGTCCTTGTGCAGATGCAGCGACAAGTGGGCCTGATGGTCGACGTGGCTGCCGATAGGCAATGGGAGCAGGCCGCTCCACTGAGACTGGGTCATGAAACTCCCCCCGTTGGCTTGATGGGGGGAGTATCAGTGGTCAATCTGAAGGGAATCTGAAGTCACCGATTCGACCTTGGT
Source organism: Pseudomonas sp. URIL14HWK12:I5 (assembly GCF_900176445.1). Classification (NCBI taxonomy): domain Bacteria; kingdom Pseudomonadati; phylum Pseudomonadota; class Gammaproteobacteria; order Pseudomonadales; family Pseudomonadaceae; genus Pseudomonas; species Pseudomonas sp. URIL14HWK12:I5. Next base: position 218,380 of record NZ_FWXQ01000010.1, on the reverse strand, counting down.
CGCAGGGCGCGTGCTGATCGTTGGAGACAGCAGTCAGCGCGATAAGAGCGGCCTTTCCTTGGTCACAATGGGGTCAGCATTGCTGCTTTATAATCAGTCGGAACGCTCCGAATGTTGAGGTCCAGACGTCGATAGCGCATAAACAGGCTTATACGCGAATGCGCCTGGGCAAGAATGCGTATTCGACGGGGAGCAAAATTCCCCTGCTTGGGAGCTATCGCCAAAGGCTGCTATCGACCCATAGCGGTCAGTGGTTGCAGACCTTTGGTCAGATCACTTTTACCGCGCGGCCAATGAACTTCACTGGGCCAGTAGGCAGCCCGGTAGGCGAACCGCCAGATTTCTCCAGTGTCAGTTCGAACAATTGGTTGGCCTCTAGCGGTGGCAGGCTCTGTAGCGGAACACGATAGGGCTCCCCGGGTTTGACTAGGCCCAGTGAAACCGGTGCTTGCCATTGTTCGCCCTTGGTCCAGAACTGAAGGGCCATGCCTTCGGGGACAGCATCCTGGCCAAGCGGGATCAGCTCTATCATGCGGCTATCGCTGGTCTGCACCACCCAGCCGGCAGTTTGGCTGTTCGGCGCCACCAATACCACCACGAATTGGGTGGTCGGCGGGGGCGCAGTAAGCAATGTAAACGCCAGGACCGCGCTTGCAGCCAGCCCCGCAGCACTCAGCCCATGCCACAGGCCGAGGCGTCGCCACCATTTAACTTGCTGTTGTGTGGCAGGTGCGGCCATTTCATTCAGGCTGCGCTGGATGCGGCCCCACAGGCGTGCGCTTGGAGGTTGCGGCGCCGCCAGCGCGGTCAGCTCCAGCAAACGTGCTTCCCAGGCATTCACTGCGGCGCGCAAAGCCGTGTCGTTGACTAGACGCTCGGCCACTGTGGCGTGTTGCTGTGGCGACAGGGTTCCCAGCACGAACTCGCCGGCGAGGCTGTCCAGTTCCTCGGCAGTATCCGGCTTCATTCCAGGCATTCCCGCAATGCCTTGAGGCTGCGCTTGATCCAGGCTTTGACGGTGCCCAATGGCGCTCCCAGCAGCCCGGCGATTTCGGCGTGGCTGCAGCCGTCCACATAAGCGTGCAGGATGCAACGCTGTGGTGCAGGCTGCAGTTTTTCAAGGCAACGGTAGATCTTCGCCGACCCTGACCAGAGGTCAACGTCATCGAATCCCCCGTGCAATGTGGGCGTCGTATCCATATCGGCTTCGTCCAGCACGGTTTCACGGCGTGAATCGCGGATCGAATTCAGTGCCAGGTGTCGGGTGATGCTGTAGATCCAGCCGCGCGCAGAGCCGCGTGCGGGGTCGAAGCTGGCGGAGCGGGTCCAGATACGGATAAAGGCATCGTGGACGATGTCTTCTGCGCTGGCGTCGTCACGCGCGATGCGCCGGGCAACGCCCAGCAGGCGCGCGCCTTCGTGGTCGTAAAGCGCCTGCAGGGCACGCCGGTCACCCTGTGCGCAGGCCTCCAGGCAGCGGTGGAAGTCGAAGGGGGCGACAGGCGAGTTCAACGTGTGCAGCTTCCTTGTGTCATGCAAGGTACCCCGGCCATCCAGCCGGGGGCTTGCCAACGAGCATAGATGAACGATTGCAAGGCGTCTGCTCAAGTGCGTCTTAATTGGCTGTCCAGAACACATAGTCGGCCTGGTACATGACGACCTGCCTAGCACCTTTGTTCTGCGCCGTACAGTCACTTGCCGGCGCCACGCCGCCGCGGGTGGCCAGGCGCTGGATGTAGCTGACGCCCTGCATGGCGCCTTTGCCTTCGGCCAGGTTGGCCTTGACCAGTTGATAAGGTATAGCGCCCTTGTCTGCAGGTGCCACCGCCACCTGGGTGCCGGTGACTTTTGATCCGTCCTTGGCCTGCCAGGTGGCGGGTGGGCCGAAGTAGTCGCCCACCTGTCTGCCGGCACGGTCATTGAGCGCGGCCTTGGGGCCTACGAAGGTCCATTCGGTCTGGCCAGGGGTGTTGGCCTTGTCGCGGCACTCGTAGGTGATCTCGCCGACGCCGACGGTCTCGAGCAAGACGCGATGACCATCGGGGACCTTGACCGCATCTGGCAGCGCGGTTTGGGCGTGAGCGGGTTGCAGCGCCAGGGCGAGGCAGCAGGCGAGCAGGCAGACGGAGGGTTTGAGGCTCATGGGTAGTGCTCCTGACAGGTCATTTGGCTGGGCAGTCACAGGCCGCCCATAAGCAATACCCGCCAACGGCCGGACTGGATGCACTGAATGGGTAAAAAACGGGTTTCGCCCATCAGCACCGACAGCTAACGACCCCTCTGGATACAGATGAGTGATCTCATCTGTATTCATTTAGCGTAGTTATATAAAAGGACGGATAACTGCCCACTCTTTGCCCTTACGCCAATCCACCAAACCGCTTGTAGAAGCTCTCGTTAACATCGGGCAATGGACCGTCAGCCGTCTCCAGTGCTGCGTTCAGCCATTCCTCTGCCCTGGCAAACACCAACCGATAGAGGTTACGGCACAGCTGTCGTGCGGCCCTTCCCTCCCAGTCCCCTGGCAGTAACTCCTCTGGCAGTTGCGGGTCGCGTAACAGCAAGCGGCGGTACTCGTGAATCAGCAGCGTGCGTGCCAGGAAGCAATCTTGCGCATCAAGCACCGTCTGCTCTTTCAGCCCCTGCCACAGCGGTCTGAACAGCTGGATGAACTCGCTGTACTGCTGTCCCAGCTCGTCGATACGCCAGCTCTCCCGCACCTGGGCGCGCATGGCTTTTGACGCAAGTACTTCCTGTGTGTGGGTTTCAAAGACGATGCTGTCGTCGCTGGCTTCAAGTTCGCGCAACGTGGCAGCCAGGTCTGCACGGTCTGCCCGCGGGCAACCCAACAGGTTCGGCGCCATTACACCAAACCCCTGCCACTCCAGCTCTTCACGCAAGGCCTTGCGTTTCCCTGCCTCCAGTTGCGACAGCAGCACCAGCGTCCACGCCCCGTCCCAAGCGGGTTGGCTTGGGCTGTAGACGCGTTTGAAGGCTTTCTCGAAGCGCCTTCGGCCCGTGCCCGTCAGGCTGTAGTAACTGCGCCTGCCAACCTTTTCAGCCGTGAGCCAGCCTTCTTTGGTCAGGCGAAAGATCGATGTGCGAATCAGCCGTTCATTGATGCCGATTGGCTCCAGCAGGTTGATCAGGCTACCTAGCCAAACGGTACCTCCGTGGGGCTCGATGGCATCGCCGTACAAGGTGATGATCAGGGAGCTGGCGCGGATCGGCGTCTGCTCCTGGAAGCGAGTGATCAAGTTGTTCAGTGGGGCAAGATTGCTCATGGGCGAACTGTGCGCGGATAAAGCACCGACTATACCTGTGCGGCGGGCCGCCTGGCCATTGCGTGACGCAAGCAGGCTCATGCTGTCGCCTGGCCTTTGGGCCTGATGCCTGTGTCTTCCATACGCAGCCGCCCCGCTTCAACCTCGGCCAGTGGCGAGCATTCGACCATGGTGTTCATGCAGCGCTGCGCCAACTGCTGGTATTGCCCAGTGCCGCGCTGCTTCCAGGCCAGCTCCTGCTCGCTCAGGCGCCGTTTCATCTGGGCTGGCGAGCCCATTACAAGGCTTTGAGCTTCGCACTCGAAGCCGGCTTTGACGAAGCTGGCAGCCGCTACGATGCAGCGTGGTGCGATATGGGCACCATCCATCACCACCGCATTCATCCCGATCAAGGCGTCCTCGCCCACTCGGCACCCGTGCAACACGGCGCCATGTCCGATATGCCCGTTGCGTTCTACCACGGTATCGCCGCCCGGAAAACCGTGCATTACGCAGGTGTCCTGCAGGTTGGCACCCTCCTCCAGCACGATACGGCCGAAATCACCCCGCAGCGATGCCAATGGGCCTATGTAGCAACCAGGGCCGACGATGACATCGCCGATCAGCACTGCACTGGGGTGTACGTAGGCTGATGGATGCACCACGGGCGTCACGCCGTCCAGTCGATAACAAGGCATGGCAAAACTCCTGAAATGATTTGAAATGCGGTTAGAGCTTGTATCATAAGTAGCTTGGCCGTCAATCGTGTATCGCTTCTGAGGTGAGTGGAAAATCGGGAAGGATCCAGGCAATACCACTGAATAATGGCTTGGTGAACCGTTTTATCGAAATGTCATCGATGCCTGTTTTTGAGGTTTATAAGCAAGTGAAGAGATACACGAAACATTTTATACGTTGCATAACGGTATCGCATGGTGCATATACTGGCTGCACTTGGTCGTGATCCTGCATCACGCCTTACAAAAAACAATTCCAAGAAATGCCGGCGCCACGATGTGCCGTGCGTGTAGCCAGAGGAACCCGAGATGCCGCGATATCTCGATGTGCAGGCGCCCGAACTTGGCGTTCAGCTCATCACCTTGCAACGGCCTGAGGCCCTGAATGCCTTGTGTACCGAGCTACTGGCAGAGCTGGCTGCGGCCTTGAAGCTTGCCGAGGGCGACGAGCAGATACGCGCCGTAGTGATTACCGGCAGCCCCAAGGCATTTGCCGCAGGTGCCGACATCCGTGAGATGGCCGAGCGCGATCTGGTCGGGATTCTCAGCGACCCTCGTGTAGCCCATTGGCAAGCGATCGCTGCATTCGCCAAGCCGCTGATTGCCGCCGTGAACGGCTACGCACTGGGTGGTGGTTGCGAGCTGGTGATGTGTGCCGACATCGTCATTGCCGGTACCGACGCCCGTTTCGGTCAGCCGGAAATCAACCTCGGCATCATCCCCGGCGCCGGCGGCACCCAGCGCCTGTTGCGCGCCGTCGGCAAGCCGTTGGCCATGCAGATGGTGTTGACAGGTGAAGCGATCACCGCCCGCCACGCCCTGCAGGCCGGCCTGGTCAGCGAAACCACTCAACCCGAACTCACCGTGGAACGCGCCCTGCAGGTTGCCCGCAGCATTGCCGCCAAGGCGCCCCTGGCTGTGCGCCTGGGCAAGGAAGCGTTACTGAAAGCCGGCGACACCGACCTGGCCAGCGGCCTGCGTTTCGAACGGCATGCGTTCACCCTGCTTGCCGGTACCGCCGACCGCGATGAAGGCATCCGGGCATTCCAGGAAAAGCGCCAGGCCCGCTTCCAGGGCCGCTGACCATTTTCCCTCGACTGATGGAGCGAGTCTGTCATGACTTTCCAGCACATCCTGTTTTCCATCGAGGACGGCGTCGCCCTCCTCTCGCTTAACCGCCCCGAGCAACTGAACAGCTTCAATACCGCCATGCACCTGGAAGTGCGCGAGGCACTCAAGCAAGTACGCCAGAGCAGTGACGCGCGGGTGCTTCTGCTGACCGGCGAAGGTCGTGGCTTCTGCGCCGGCCAGGACCTGTCCGACCGCAACGTTGCCCCAGGTGCCGAAATGCCAGACCTTGGCGAGTCCATCGACAGGTTTTACAACCCGCTGGTGCGCACACTGCGCGACCTGCCGCTGCCGGTGATCTGTGCGGTCAACGGCGTGGCTGCTGGCGCCGGTGCCAACATACCGCTGGCCTGCGACCTGGTACTGGCTGCCCGCTCTGCAAGCTTCATTCAGGCGTTCTGCAAGATCGGCCTGGTGCCGGACTCGGGTGGTACCTGGCTACTGCCGCGCCTGGTCGGCATGGCAAGGGCCAAGGCCCTGGCGATGCTGGGCGAGCGCCTTGGCGCGGAGCAGGCCCAGCAGTGGGGACTGATCCATCGCGTAGTGGACGATGCCGCGCTGCGTGACGAGGCCCTCACCCTGGCCCGCCAGCTTGCCACCCAGCCCACTTACGGTCTGGCCCTGATCAAGCGCGGCCTCAATGCCAGCTTCGACAATGGGTTCGATGAGCAGCTGGAGCTGGAACGCGATCTGCAGCGCCTGGCAGGGCGCAGCGAGGACTACCGCGAAGGCGTGAGCGCCTTCATGAACAAGCGCACGCCAGATTTCAAGGGGTGCTGACCATGAGTGCACTCGCAAGCGATGTGCAGGTGGCGGTGATCGGTGCGGGTGCCATGGGGGCCGGCATCGCCCAGGTCGCGGCCCAGGCCGGTCACCCGGTGAAGCTGTACGACAACCGCCCAGGGGCTGCTGCCCAGGCTGTGGCCGGTATTGATCGGCAACTCACCCGGCTGGTGGAAAAAGGCAAGTTGCAGGCAGCCGAACACGAAATGATCCGCCTGCGGCTATGCCCGGTCGACACCCTTGAAGCATTGGCTGATGCCGGCTTGGTGATCGAAGCCATTGTCGAGAACCTGCAGGTCAAGCAGGCGCTATTGCGTCAGCTCGAAGCCCTGTGCGCCGACGATTGCATACTGGCCAGCAACACCTCGTCGTTGTCCATCACCAGCTTGGCCGCCGGCCTTGCACGCCCGCAACAGGTCGTTGGCATGCACTTCTTCAACCCGGCGCCGCTGATGGCATTAGTCGAAGTGGTGTCGGGTCTGGCAACCGAACCGGCAGTGGCCTCTTGCATCTACGCTACCGCCCAGGCCTGGGGTAAACAGCCAGTGCACACGCGCTCGACACCGGGCTTTATCGTCAACCGTGTGGCGCGGCCTTTCTATGCCGAAAGCCTGCGCCTGTTGCAGGAAGGTGCAGCCGACTGCGCCAGCCTCGATGCACTGTTACGCGATGCGGGTGGTTTCCGGATGGGGGCGTTCGAACTCACCGACCTGATAGGCCACGACGTCAACTACGCCGTCACCTGCTCGGTGTTCGATGCGTTCTATGGAGATTTCCGCTTCCAGCCTTCACTGGTGCAGAAAGAGCTGGTGGATGCCGGACGCCTTGGCCGCAAGACTGGTCAAGGCTTTTATAGCTACGCCGAAGGCGCCGAACGGCCAACACCTGCTGAACTGTGCAGCCTCACCAGCGCCGAAGCCTGCGTCATCGAGGGGCACCTGGGTGTAATGCAGCCACTGGTAGAGCGCCTGAGCCTCAACGGCATCGCTGTCACCCGGCGTGCAGGTAGCGGTGTGATCCTGGTCGGCGATGCCACCCTGGCACTGTCCGATGGCCGCCTCGCCAGCCAGCGCGCCCGTGAAGACGGCCTGCGCAACCTGGTGCTGCTCGACCTCGCACTGGACTACAGCACGGCCACGCGAATAGCCATCAGTTGGTCGGCGGACATCACCGAAAACGCACGCGACCACGCCGTGGCCCTGCTGCAGCGCGCCGGGCTCAAGGTCACGGCGGTCGCCGACCTGCCTGGCCTGGTGGTACTGCGCACCGTGGCAATGCTTGCAAACGAAGCCGCCGATGCCGTGCTGCAAGGTGTCGGCAGCGCCGCCGACATCGACTTGGCCATGCGCGCCGGCGTCAATTACCCCTGCGGCCCGCTGGCTTGGGCCGGGAATATAGGTATTGCCCACACCCTGCGCGTGCTCGACAACCTGCAGCGCAGCTACGGCGAGAGCCGTTACCGCCCTTCCCTGTTGTTACGCCGCTGCGAAGCCAAAGGAGGCACCCTGCATGACTGAAGTGGAACTGGCACACGCCTGTGCCGACGCCATGTACGCCCGCGACCAAGCCACCCAGAGCCTGGGTATCACCCTGCTGGATGCCGGCCCAGGCAGGGCCAGCCTGCGCATGCCGGTTCGTGCCGACATGATCCAGGGTCATGGCACCTGCCATGGCGGCTTCCTGTTCGCGCTGGCCGACTCGGCATTTGCCTTCGCCTGTAACAGCTACGATGAGGCCACCGTGGCGCTGGGCTGCACCATCGACTACCTGGCCCCGGCGTTGCGCGATGACGTGCTCACCGCCCGCGCCAGCGAGGTCAGCCGCAAGGGCCGTACCGGCCTGTACGACGTGCGCATCGATAACCAGCGCGGTGAGCTGGTGGCGATGTTCCATGGCAAATCCTACAAAGTGCGCGGCACCGTGCTGGCGCAGGAGACGCAAGATGAATGACCACACGCTGCCCGATGCCTTGATCATCGACGCCGTGCGCACCCCTATTGGCCGCTACGCCGGCGCCTTGAGCGGCGTGCGGGCCGATGACCTCGCCGCAATCCCGCTCAAAGCGCTGATCGATCGTCACCCCGAACTGGACTGGAAAGCCGTCGATGACGTCATGCTCGGCTGTGCCAACCAGGCCGGTGAAGACAACCGCAACGTGGCGCACATGGCCAGCCTGTTGGCCGGGCTGCCACTCGAAGTGCCTGGGACCACCATCAACCGCCTGTGCGGCTCCGGCCTGGATGCCATCGGCAATGCAGCCCGCGCCCTGCGCTGTGGGGAAGCTGGGCTGATGCTGGCGGGTGGCGTGGAATCAATGTCCCGTGCGCCATTTGTAATGGGCAAGTCAGAGCAGGCATTCGGTCGTGCCGCCGAGCTGTTCGACACCACCATCGGCTGGCGTTTCGTCAACCCGCTCATGAAAGCTGCCTACGGTACCGATTCGATGCCGGAAACGGCCGAGAATGTGGCGCAACAGTTCGGTATTTCGCGCACCGACCAGGATGCATTCGCCCTGCGTAGCCAGCACAAGGCAGCGCTGGCTCAGGCCCGCGGCCGCCTGGCCCGGGAAATCGTGCCGGTCGAAATCCCGCAGCGCAAAGGCCCGCCCAAAGTCATCGAGCACGACGAGCACCCACGCGCCGATACCACGCTCGAGCAACTGGCCCGGCTTGGGACGCCTTTCCGTGAAGGCGGCAGCGTAACAGCGGGCAACGCCTCGGGGATCAATGACGGTGCCTGCGCCCTGCTGCTGGCCAGTAGCGCGGCTGCCCGCCAACACGGCCTCAAGGCGCGCGGCCGTATCGTCGGCATGGCCGTGGCCGGGGTCGAGCCCCGGCTGATGGGCATCGGCCCGGTACCGGCAACCCGCAAGGTGCTGGAATTGACAGGTTTGTCGCTGGCCGACCTCGACGTCATCGAGCTTAACGAGGCCTTTGCGGCCCAGGGCCTGGCGGTGTTGCGCGAACTGGGCCTGGCCGATGACGACCCGAGGGTGAACCGCAACGGCGGTGCCATTGCCCTGGGTCACCCACTGGGCATGAGCGGTGCACGCCTGGTAACCACTGCCTTGCATGAGCTGGAAGAAACCGCCGGCCGCTACGCCCTGTGCACCATGTGCATCGGCGTTGGCCAAGGCATTGCGATGATCATCGAGCGCCTCTGAGCGGATCAGACCATCTGCCTGTTACCCAACCGAACGCAGCCATATATGCTGCGCTCATGACACTCACCGCGCGGCCTGCAACCGGTCCCGCGCGGCGTACAAGAACAATTCGAGTGAAGCCATGAACATGTACCATGATGCCGATCGTGCCCTGCTGGACCCGATGGAAACCGCCAGCGTCGATGCCCTGCGTCAGCACCAGCTGGAGCGGCTGCGCTGGAGCCTGAAGCACGCTTACGACAATGTGCCGCTGTACCGCAAGCGCTTTGCCGAGACCGGCGCCCACCCCGACGACCTCAATAGCCTTGAAGACCTGGCAAAGTTCCCCTTCACCGGCAAGAACGACCTGCGTGACAACTACCCCTACGGAATGTTTGCCGTGCCTCAGGAAGAGGTGGTGCGCCTGCACGCCTCAAGCGGCACTACAGGCAAGCCGACGGTGGTTGGCTATACGCAGAATGACATCGACACCTGGGCCAATGTCGTCGCCCGCTCGATCCGCGCGGCCGGAGGGCGTAAAGGTGACAAGGTGCACGTTTCTTACGGCTATGGGCTTTTCACGGGCGGCCTTGGCGCGCATTACGGCGCCGAGCGCCTGGGCTGTACGGTAATCCCGATGTCCGGCGGCCAGACCGAGAAGCAGGTGCAGCTGATTCGCGACTTCCAGCCTGACATCATCATGGTCACCCCCTCCTACATGCTCAACCTGGCTGACGAGATCGAGCGCCAGGGCATCGACCCGCACGACCTCAAGCTGCGGCTGGGCATTTTCGGTGCTGAACCCTGGACCGACGAGCTGCGCCGCTCGATCGAAGGGCGACTGGGCATCAATGCCCTCGACATCTATGGCCTGTCGGAAATCATGGGCCCTGGGGTGGCGATGGAGTGCATCGAAACCAAGGACGGCCCGACCATCTGGGAAGACCACTTCTACCCCGAGATCATCGACCCCGTCACCGGCGCGGTGCTGCCAGACGGTCAGCTCGGCGAGCTGGTGTTCACCTCGCTGAGCAAAGAGGCGTTGCCGATGGTGCGCTACCGCACCCGCGACCTCACCCGGCTGCTACCGGGCACCGCTCGCCCTATGCGGCGGATCGGCAAGATTACCGGCCGTAGCGACGACATGCTGATCATTCGCGGGGTCAACGTGTTCCCGACCCAAATCGAGGAACAGGTACTTAAAATAAAACAACTCTCAGAACTTTATGAGATTCATCTGTATCGCAACGGAAACCTGGACAGTGTTGAGGTGCACGTGGAGTTGCGTGGGGAGTGCCAGCACCTCGATGAAGGCCAGCGCAAACAGGTGGTCGGTGAGCTGAGCAGGCAGATCAAGACCTACATTGGCATCAGCACCCAGGTGCACCTGCAGGCTTGCGGCACGCTGAAGCGCTCCGAGGGCAAGGCCTGCCACGTGTTTGACAAACGGTTGGCCAGCTGATTCATTCGGCTGCCTTTTCGGCCCCGGCTCAGTCCGGGGCTTTTTTTTGCGTTTTACACGCCCTGACAGGGCTGCGCGATCCCTGCGGGGGCGGGTTTGCCCGCGAAGAGGCCTGAAAGCGATACATAAATCTTATTTGATACACACAAAACAGTTTGACGTTATGTTTTGTATCGCTTACAAATGACTCATGCCTTAGCAGGAGTCGCAGCACATGTACGCACAGCTAGTGGAAACCGGAGTCAAGCGCGTCAAGTCGCTGGAAGAGATGTCGCCCGAGGAGCGCAACTTCCAGGAAAAGATCGACGCTGAAATCAAGATCGAAGCCAAGAACTGGATGCCCGAGGCCTACCGCCAGACCTTGATCCGGCAGATCTCCCAGCACGCCCATTCGGAAATCGTCGGCATGTTGCCCGAAGGCAACTGGGTCACCCGCGCCCCCAGCCTCAAGCGCAAGCTGCAACTGATGGCCAAGATCCAGGACGAAGCCGGCCACGGCCTCTACCTGTACAGCGCCATGGAAACCCTGGGCGCCGATCGCGACGAAGAAATCGCCAAGCTGCACAGCGGCAAGGCCAAGTATTCGAGCATCTTCAACTACCCCACGCTCAGCTGGGCCGATATGGGTGCCGTGGGCTGGCTGGTGGATGGCGCCGCCATCGTCAACCAGGTGGTCTTGCAGCGCACCTCCTACGGCCCCTACTCCCGCGCGATGATCCGTATCTGCAAGGAAGAAAGCTTCCATCAGCGCCAGGGCTACGAAATCCTCCTGACCATGATGCGCCACGGCACCCAGGCACAGCGCGACATGGTGCAGGACGCCATCAACCGCCTGTGGTGGCCCTCGCTGATGATGTTCGGCCCCAGCGACGAACATTCCCCCAACAGCGCCCAGTCCATGGCCTGGAAAATCAAGCGTCAGACCAACGATGAGCTGCGCCAGCGCTTCATCGACCAGACCGTGCCGCAGCTCGAACTGCTCGGCTGCACTGCCCCCGACCCCGAGCTGAAGTGGAACGCCGAACGCGGTCACTACGACTTTGGCGAAATCCAATGGGACGAGTTCTACGAAGTGATCAAGGGCAATGGCCCGTGCAACCAGGAACGTGTCGCCACCCGGCGCAAGGCCATCGAGGACGGTGCCTGGGTACGCGAGGCCGCCGTGGCCTACGCGCGCAAGCAACAGAACAAGAACGCCGCCTGAGCGGCGATTGATGCGGAGATCGAAAATGTCTGTCTGGACCCTCTACGAAGTGTTCGTGCGCAGCAAGCACGGCCTTAACCACAAGCACGTCGGCAGCGTCCACGCCGCCGATGCCGCCATGGCCATCGAGAACGCCCGCGAGCTGTACACCCGCCGCAGCGAAGGCGTCAGCCTGTGGGTGGTGCCCTCGGCGCTGATCACCGCGTCGTCCCCTGACGAGAAAGACCCGCTGTTCGCCCCTTCGGACGACAAGGTCTACCGCCATGCCAGCTTCTACGAACTGCCCGACGAAGTCGGACACATGTGAGGTTGGCCATGCACAACGAAGCCCTTATCCCCTACCTGCTGTTGCTCGGCGACAGTGCCCTGGTACAAGGCCAGCGCCTTTGCGAGTGGTGTGGCCATGCCCCGGCCATCGAAGAAGAACTGGCCTTGATGAACGTCGGCCTCGATCTGGTAGGCCAGGCGCGCAATTGGCTGGAGTACGCCGCCGAGCTGCTGGATGACGGCCGCGACGCCGATGCCCTGGCCTTCCGCCGTGACGAGCGAGCCTACCGCAACCTGCTGCTGGTCGAGCAACCTAACGGCGATTACGCCGTGACCATGACCAAGCAGTTCCTCTACGACGCCTGGCACCTCGCCGTGCTGCAGGGGTTAGCTGGCTCCAGCGATGAACGTATCGCCGGTATCGCCGCCAAGGCATTGAAAGAAGTCACCTACCACCTGCGCCGTTCCAGTGAGTGGGTACAGCGCTTGGGTGGCGGCACCGCAGAGAGCCGCCAGCGCATACTTGCCGCCATTGCGTCACTGTGGCGCTTCACGGTCGAGCTGACGGCTGGCAGCGACAATGAAGTACAGCTCGCCAAAGCGGGTATCGCTGCCGACCCCGGTGCCGTGGGTGCTGCCTGGCTCAAGCAGGTAAGCGAAACCTTCGCCTCGGTCGAACTGCCGCTGCCAAAGGCTGCCAGCCACTTCTACCTGGACGGTCGCAAAGGCTTGCACACCGAACACCTGGGCCTGCTGCTGGCCGAAATGCAGTTCCTGCCAAGGGCCTACCCCGATGCAACCTGGTGAGCTGATTGCCGGCGACCGGGGTGCGCGGGCGCTGCAAGGTGACGACCTGGCCCGGGCATGGGCGGTGCTTGGCCAGGTCATGGACCCGGAAGTGCCCGTGGTCAGCGTGGTCGACCTGGGTATCGTTCGCGACCTCGACTGGCGCGCCGGCCACCTGCACCTGGTGGTTACCCCGACCTACTCCGGTTGCCCCGCCACCGAGGTGATCGAAGGTGATATCCGCCAGGCGCTGGAACAGGCCGGTTTTGCCGCGCCAGACCTTGAACGCCGGCTGACCCCGGCATGGAGCACTGACTGGATCAGCGAACTGGGCCGCGAGCGCCTGCGGGCTTACGGCATCGCGCCGCCTCAAGGCAGCGCCAGCAAGCGCAGCCTGCTCGGCGAAGTGCCCCAAGTGTGCTGCCCACAATGCGGCAGCGCCCATACCGAATTGCTCAGCCAGTTCGGCTCCACCGCGTGCAAGGCGCTGTACCGCTGCCGCGAGTGCCTGGAGCCGTTCGACTATTTCAAATGCATTTGAGCCGTGGAGAACGCCATGAGCCAGTTTTACAGCCTGACCATCAAGCAAGTGCGCAACGAGACCCGTGACGCGGTGTCGATTGCCTTCGACGTGCCCGAGCACCTGCAAGCGCAGTTCCGTTTCACCCAGGGGCAGTACCTGGTCATGCGTACCCAGCTGGACAACGAAGAAGTCCGCCGCTCCTACTCCATCTGCAGCGCCGTACAGGACGGTGAGCTGCGCGTGGCCGTAAAGCGCGTGCCCGGCGGGCGTTTCTCGGCGTTTGCCAATGATAGGCTCAAAGCTGGCCAGCAACTGGACGTGATGCCGCCATCGGGCAGCTTCTTCGTACCGCTGGACCCTGCCCGCCAGGGTAATTACCTGGGCGTGGCCGCCGGCAGCGGCATAACCCCGATCCTGTCGATCATTGGCACCACCCTGGCCAGCGAGCCACACAGCCGCTTCACCTTGCTGTACGGCAACCGCTCCAGCTCTGGCGCGCTGTTCCGCGACAAGCTCGAAGACCTGAAAAACCGGTACCTCGACCGCCTGAACCTGATTTTTGTATTTAGCCGCGAGCAGCAGGATGTCGACCTGTACAACGGTCGCATCGACGCTGACAAGTGCGGCCAGCTGTTTTCGCGCTGGCTGGACGTTCCAGGCCTGGACGCGGCCTTCATCTGCGGCCCCCAGGCGATGACTGAGACCGTACGCGACAGCTTGCAGGCCAACGGCCTGGGCAAGGAGCGCATCCATTTCGAGCTGTTCGCCGCTGCCGGTAACGAAGCACGACGTGAGGCCCGCGAAGCCGCGCGCCAGGTGGACGCGGCGCTCAGCCACATCACCGTGATCAGCGACGGACGCGCGCTCACCTTCGACTTGCCACGCAACACCCAGAACGTGCTGGACGCCGGCAACGCCATCGGCGCCGAGCTGCCCTACTCCTGCAAGGCCGGCGTGTGCTCTACCTGCAAGTGCCGGGTGATCGAAGGCGAAGTGGAAATGGACAGCAACCACGCACTGGAAGACTACGAAGTGGCGGCCGGGTATGTGCTGTCGTGTCAGACCTACCCGGTGAGCGACAAAGTGGTCCTCGATTTCGACCAACTCTGAGACCGAGTCGCCTGCTTCGCGGGCGCACCCGCGAAGAGGCCATCAGCGACACCGCAACACCCGCGTGACCTCAACAAAACAATTACAACACCAAGAGATCGCTTGCCATGACACCCGAACGCATAGAAAGCATCGCCAAACACCCCGACTTCCAGCACCTTGTACGGCGCAAACGCCGCCTCAACGGCAGCCTGACCCTGGCCATGCTGGTGATCTACTACGGCTTCGTCCTGCTGGTGGCGTTTTCGCCCAGCACCCTCGGCCAGTCCCTCAGCGGCGGCGTGACCACCGTGGGCATGCTGGTGGGTGTGCTGATGGTGCTGCTGTCCTTCGCCCTGACCGGCATCTACGTGCACCGCGCCAACAACGTGCTCGACCCGCTCAACGACAAGGTCAAGCAGGAGTGCGCACAATGAACTGGACTGCCATCTCGATGTTCATGGTGTTCGTCTGCTTCACCCTGCTGGTTACCCGCTGGGCTGCCCTGCGCACCCGCTCGGCCAGCGACTTCTATACCGCCGGCGGGGGGCTGACCGGCATGCAGAACGGCCTGGCGATCGCCGGCGACATGATCAGTGCCGCTTCCTTCCTGGGCATCTCGGCCATGATGTTCATGAACGGCTACGACGGCCTGCTGTATGCCCTTGGCGTGCTGGCCGGCTGGCCGATCATCCTGTTCCTCATCGCCGAGCGCCTGCGTAACCTGGGCAAGTACACGTTCGCCGACGTGGTCAGCTACCGCCTGGCACAAACGCCGGTGCGCCTCACATCGGCATTCGGCACATTGGTCGTCGCATTGATGTATCTGGTCGCGCAGATGGTCGGCGCCGGCAAGCTGATCGAGCTGCTGTTCGGCATCAGCTACCTGTACGCGGTCATGCTGGTCGGTGTGTTGATGGTTGCCTACGTCACCTTCGGCGGTATGCTTGCCACCACCTGGGTGCAGATCATCAAGGCAGTCATGCTGCTGTCGGGCACCAGCTTCATGGCCTTCATGGTGCTCAAGCATTTTGGCTTCAGCACCGAAGCCATGTTCGCCAGCGCCGTGGCCGTGCATGCCAAGGGGCAGGCAATCATGGCCCCGGGTGGCTTGCTGTCCAACCCGATTGATGCCATTTCCCTTGGCTTGGGCATGATGTTCGGCACCGCTGGCCTGCCGCATATCCTAATGCGCTTCTTCACCGTCAGCGACGCCAAGGAAGCACGCAAGAGCGTGTTCTATGCCACCGGCTTCATCGGCTACTTCTACCTGCTGCTGATCGTCATTGGCTTTGGCGCCATCGTCATGGTTGGCACCGAGCCGTCCTACCGCGATGCCACCGGCGCCATCATCGGCGGCGGCAACATGGTCGCCGTGCACCTGGCCCAGGCCGTGGGCGGCAACCTGTTCCTTGGTTTCATCTCCGCCGTGGCCTTCGCCACCATCCTGGCCGTGGTGGCTGGCCTGGCGCTGTCTGGCGCGTCGGCCGTGTCCCACGATCTGTACGCTTGCGTGTTCCGTCAAGGCAAGGCCACCGAGCAGGAAGAAATGCGTGTGTCGCGTATCGCCACCCTGCTGATAGGCCTGCTGGCGGTGATCCTTGGCCTGCTGTTCGAGTCGCAGAACATCGCCTTCCTCTCCGGCCTGGTACTGGCAGTGGCTGCCTCGGTGAATTTCCCGGTGCTGCTGCTCTCGATGTTCTGGAAGGGGCTGACCACCCGTGGCGCGGTATGCGGCAGCATGGCTGGCCTGGTTACGGCAGTGCTGCTGGTGGTGCTTGGCCCGGCGGTGTGGGTCAACGTGCTGCACAACGAAAAAGCTTTGTTCCCTTACAGCAACCCGGCGTTGTTCTCCATGAGCCTGGCGTTCCTCAGTGCCTGGGTGTTCTCGGTCACCGACAGCTCTGAGCGTGCCACTGAAGAGCGCGGCCGCTACCTGGCCCAGTTCATCCGCTCCATGACCGGTATCGGCGCCGCCGGCGCCAGCAAGCACTGACTTCAAGGACGAACAATCATGTCGGGTAAAACAACAACAATGAACCGCACGCACTTCATGTCAGCTGCCTGGCTGGCCACCCTCGCATTGCCATTGCCAGCGATGGCAGACTTCATCAGCGACAGCCACGCACGGCTGGAGCTGCGTAACCACTACATCAACCGCGACTTCCGCCAAAGCAATGCCCCGCAGGCCAAGTCCGAGGAATGGGGCCAGGGCTTTACCGCCAAGCTGGAGTCGGGCTTTACCGAAGGCCCGGTCGGTTTTGGCGTCGATGCCATGGGCCAGCTGGGTATCAAGCTCGACTCCAGTCGCGACCGCCGCAACACCGGCTTGCTGCCCTTTGGACCAAACAGCCATGAACCGGTCGATGACTACAGCGAACTGGGCCTGACCGGCAAGGTGCGCGTGTCCAAAAGCACATTGCGCCTGGGCACGCTGCAACCCATCTTGCCGGTGGTGGTCTACAACGACACCCGCCTGCTGGCGTCCACCTTCCAGGGTGGCCTGTTGACCAGCCAGGACCTTGATGGCTTCACCTTCAACGCCGGCCGCCTGACCAAGGCCAACCTGCGCGATTCCTCGGGCCGGGACGACATCGGCTATGGCGCTGCGACCAGCGACCACCTGGACTTCGGCGGTGCCAGCTATGCCATCACCCCGCAAACCAGCGTCAGCTACTACTACGCCAAACTCGAAGACATCTACCGCCAGCAGTTCGTGGGCCTGATCGATACCCGTCCGTTGAGCGAAGGTGTGAGCCTGCGCAGCGACCTGCGCTACTTCGACAGCCGCAACGACGGCGCCGAGCGTGCCGGCAACATCGACAACCGCAACTTCAACGCCATGTTCACGCTCGGCGTGCGGGCGCACAAGTTCACCGCCACCTGGCAGCAGATGTCCGGCGACAGCGCCTTCCCGTTCGTCAACGGCGGCGACCCGTTCACGGTCAACCTGGTCACCTACAACACCTTCACCCGTGCCGGGCTGGACTCATGGCAAGTGCGCTATGACTACGACTTTGTGGCGATGGGCATCCCCGGCCTGAGTTTGATGACCCGCTACACCGACGGCCGCCACGCCGAAACCGCCACCGTCAGCAATGGCCGCGAGCGCGAACGCGACACCGACATCACCTACGTCATCCAGAGCGGCCCGTTCAAAGACGTGAGCCTGCGCTGGCGCAATGTCACTTTCCGTTCCGGCAATGGCCTGACCAATGCCGTGGACGAAAACCGACTGATCATCGGCTACACCCTGGCGCTGTGGTAACAGCGCGCCCCTACATTTGAACAGCATGGAGAACAGCATGTCTGCCGCCCCTACCCTGCAAAGCTTCATTGCCGGCCGTTGGCTGGGCCAGCATGGCGCTCAGGCCCTGCGCAGTGCCCTCGACGGCCACGTGCTTGCCTACAGCCATGAAGAGCGCCCGGACTTCGCCGAAGCCGTGGACTACGCCCGAGCCCGTGGCCTTGCCAGCTTGATGGCCATGGACTTCCAGCAGCGCGCCCAGCGCCTCAAAGCCCTGGCCTTGTACCTGGCCGAACGCAAGGAACAGCTTTACGCCTTGTCGCACCACAGCGGCGCTACCCGTGCCGACAGCTGGATCGACATCGAGGGTGGTAACGCCACGTTGTTCTCGTACGCGGGCATTGGCAGCCGTGAGTTGCCGTCGGGCAACCTGGTTCACGAAGGCCCTGCCATTGCGCTGGGCAAACAAGGCCATTTCGCCGGCAGCCACATCCTGGTGCCGCGTGCAGGCGTTGCGGTGCACATCAACGCGTTCAACTTCCCCATCTGGGGCATGCTGGAAAAATTCGCGCCGACTTTCCTGGCCGGCATGCCTTGTATCGTCAAGCCTGCGACCTCCACCAGCTACCTGACCGAAGCCGTCGTGCGCCTGATGAACGCCTCCGGCTTGCTGCCGGAAGGTAGCCTGCAATTGGTGATCGGCAGCACAGGCGACTTGCTCGACCGCCTGCAGGGTCAGGATGTCGTGACCTTCACCGGCTCCGCCGATACCGCTGCCAAATTGCGCGTCACGCCGAACCTGATACGTAATTCGGTACCTTTCACCGCAGAGGCGGATTCGCTGAACTGTGCCATCCTCGGGCCGGACGTGAGCCCGGACAGCGAAGAGTTCGATCTGTATATCAAGGAGGTGGTGCGTGAAATGACCACCAAGGCCGGGCAGAAATGCACCGCCATCCGCCGGGCCATTGTGCCGGCCAGGCACATCGATGCCGTTGCCACACGCTTGCGCGAGCGCCTGAGCAAAGTCGTGGTTGGCGACCCCTCGCTGGAAGGCGTGCGCATGGGTGCACTGGCCTCCCACGACCAGCAGCACGACGTGGCCGAGCGGGTACGCAGCCTGCTGCAAAGTTGTGACCAGCTGTTCGGCGCCAGCGATGGCTTTGCGCCGCGCGGCGAGGGTGTGGCCGAAGGGGCGTTCTTCGCCCCGACCCTGCTGCAAGCCCGCGACCCGCACGCCGAAGGCGGCGCCCACGACATCGAGGCGTTCGGCCCGGTCAGCACGCTGATGGCCTACGATGATCTTGACGAAGCCTTGGCGCTGGCCGCGCGGGGCAAAGGCAGCCTGGTGGCAACCCTGGTCACCGCCGACCGTAGCGTGGCGGCCAAGGCCATTCCGGTGGCGGCTGCCTGGCATGGCCGCCTGCTGGTGCTCGACAGCGAGGCCGCGAAGGAGTCCACCGGTCATGGCTCGCCATTGCCGCAACTCAAGCACGGCGGCCCTGGCCGGGCCGGTGGTGGTGAAGAGCTGGGTGGCCTGCGTGCGGTCAAGCACTACCTGCAGCGTGCCGCTGTCCAGGGTTCGCCGAGCATGCTCACGGCAGTCACCGGCGAATACGTGCGCGGTGGCGAAGTGATCGAAACCGAAGTGCACCCGTTCCGCCGCTACTTCCAGCAGCTGCGCATTGGCGAGTCGCTGCTGACCCACCGCCGCACGGTGACCGAAGCCGACCTGGTCAACTTCGGCTGCCTGTCGGGTGACCACTTCTACATGCATTTCGACGAAATCGCAGCCAAGGAATCGCAGTTTGGCAAGCGCATTGCCCATGGCTACTTCGTGCTGTCGGCGGCAGCCGGCCTGTTCGTGTCGCCGGGTGCCGGGCCGGTGTTGGCCAACTATGGCCTGGATACTCTGCGTTTCATCAACCCGGTGGGCATTGGCGACACCATCCAAGCGCGTTTGACCTGCAAGCGCAAAATCGACCAAGGCAAGACCAGCCCGTTGGGCCAGCCGCAGGGTGTGGTGGCGTGGGATGTCGAAGTCACTAACCAACTGGGGGAGCTGGTGGCCAGCTATGACATCCTGACCTTGGTGTTGAAGCAGCCGGAGTGATGGTTTGACCTCGCCGGCCACTTCACGGGTTCAACCGCGAAGTGGCCGGCAGCTTCAGGTGTGGCATCAACGCATTGCCGCCGGATCCACCGCCGACTGGTTCGGCTTGCTCCCCGAAATTCGCCAGGTCACTTCGGTAATCCCGTAGCGCTCGGCCATGGGCCGGCTGATCTTCCGAATTTTTTCGCGCCCGAACTTGGGAATGATGCCGATGCCCGCATCGCAACTTGCCCAATGCCAGGCCTCGGCATTGTCCAACCGCTCCAGACGAATGATGAAACTGCGCGGCTGGCCATGCAGTTGGTAATCGATGATGTACAGTTGTGGGCTAGGCATCGCAAGGGGCCTCCTCTTCTCCATGGATGACAACCTGATTGATCCGGGCATGGCCAGATAATTCAAAAAAATGTCGAACAATTAGAACCCGTTACCCTAAGGTGGGGATGTTCAGTCACTGGCTGCGGCTGCGCCCGTGGCTATTCTGCCCCCCTTTGCGGCCCGCTTCCGATGCCCGCTGGCGGTCATTGGCAAAATTGCCGCCAGAAGCCTGCCCTCCCTTTTGCCCGGCGCGGGAGGCGCGCTCTCTGTCGTTGGCGAAGTTGCCTGGGTTGGTTTCCTTGGTGCCACCACGTTGGCCGGTTTGCGCTTGATCCTGTGCCATGTCGTTACTCCTTGCGAGGATTTGGCGGGTTGCATGGCCATTACCATGCCCTAATTCCGAGCCGCCAATTGCAAGGTCTGCTCAATCGTTTTGCCCGCAGGTGACGAGCGGCACGAAACTGTTACGGGCAAAATGTTTGCGCGGCAAAGCTGCCGGCCTTGGACCGTCAAGCGTGAACACTCCACTGAACCGCATCCACGTCGATCGGCATTTCATCAATGGCATGGATCATCCCGTTCTCCAGCGCCTCCCGTGGCCCCAATATGCGCGGATAGGCCATCAGATACCGCGGCACATCCAGTACCTCAGCGGCGCCTTTGGTGCGTTCGGCGACGATCTGCGCATACAAGCGCAAATCGTAATCCAGGCTCATGGCGTACTCGGCCATCCTTGAATGGTCCACCGAGCCATGCAAGGTCCAATGAAACGGGTGGAACAGGAACTTGCTGTAACTGCATGCCGTACGCCGCTCCCCGGCCAGAAACAGAATATTACCCATGGACTCCACCGTGCCCAGGTTGTGCGTCTGCACCTGAATCGGTAACGCACGCAGGAAGTTGTACAGGGTAAACCCGTAGCTGCACTCGCCCCCCATGGTGGCGATGTTCAGTTGCAGTACCTCGGCCCCCTGCTGCAACGCCCGTGAACAGGTATTGACCAGGTTGCCGCAGGTTGACGAGTTGATAGGCCCGGTGAAATGGATGATATGTCGTGCCATGTTTGCCTCCAGGGTTGGCAGGTCACTCCTTGGACTTGGCGTGTATGCGGTGGAAACGTCAACCGCCGCAAAGTTCAACCCGGCCTCACCCTGTTGGCGCAACGCCATGCAGAGGCCGTCTGGCCTGGCATTACGACACAGGTTACACGTGGCTGAACAACACCCGTTTGAACGCTTCGGCCGCCAAGTGAACCTGCACCGCCCAGTCATCCGCTGCATCGCTGCCGGCATCGTCGGAAATGTACTTGAGGCAAACAAAAGGTATGTTTTCGTCGCGTGCGATCAAAGCCAGCACATAGGCTTCCATGTCGACCACGTCATAAGGCGCGTCGCCATGGTTGATCTCGAAGTTGTCGCCACTGCCACAGGTTTCCTGCGCCAGCCCGGGGATAGCGGTGCCGTGCTCCAGTACCACCGGTATGTCCGACAGCGGCGTTTCATACCGGGCAAAGCCCAATGGCGTCACATCCATGTCGCGTTGCACGAAGCGGCTACAACACACCACCTCGCCCTTGCCATGGCGCTGGCTGCCCGCCGAGCCCAGGTTCACGATCAGCTTCGGGCGGTGCGCCGCAATGGCTTTGGTCAGGGCGATGGCAGCATTCACCTTGCCAATACCCGTGAACACGGTGCGCACCTCGGTGAATACATCGCCCGCCTCGGCCTCGAGGGCGAAGACGAATAGCGTGTCATCCAGGGAAATGTCAGGGAATTGCTTGATCAGCATCATAGAGCAGATGATTCCGGGTGGCTGCAAAGGGCGCCGCCATTGTCGGCCAACCCTGGCTAATTGCAAACCCCCGGTTCATTGCAGTGCCAGGTCGCCCCGGCACTGCCATCAGGTCACTTACGAGCGGCCGCCCTTACGGCCCGACTCGCTATCGTGGGGCATGTTGCCGCCCGAAGACTGGCCGCCCTTGCGTCCGGCTTCGGAGGCCTTTTCACGATCGTTGGCGAAGTTGCCCGGGTTCTTGCTACCACCCTGGCTGCCTTGTTGATTGCCGGTGCGGCTGTTTTCTTTGTTGGCCATGGTCTTGAAACCTCGTATGACTTGGGTGTGCACGGCACGTTGCCGTACATAGGTTGTGAGTACGGCTCCCTCGGGGGATTCGGTTTATTGCGAAGGGTTCGGACCGGTGGCGTTAAATAAGCGACAACGCCATATTTGGGGCGCCTGTCAGTCGTGCGGCGGGCTATCCAGGCGAGCTTGTCGGCGGCCCAGCCAGCCACCGGTCACTGCCCAGCCCAAGGCAATCAATGCGCCGATGAGCATCGCCAGTTGCGGGTGCTCGCCCATCACGTCCAGTGCCCGCTTGACCCAGCCGCTCAAGGCATCGCCACCCCGGTAGACCACCGTGTCGATGAAGTTCTTGGCCTTGTACTTGTCCTCGGCCGGCAGTACCGTGAACAGCATTTCCCGCCCAGGCCGCACCAGTGCGTATTCGCCAGCTCGGCGCACCACCATGACCCCCACGAACACGGCGAACACCGGGGCCAGCGCCAGCCACACAAAGCCCACAGCCATCACCAGCGGCACCGCTACCAGCAACACCCCCACGCCCAACCGACGCGCCAGGCGGCCCGTGAGGAATACCTGGGTAAGGATGGCCAATGCCTGCACGACGGTGTCGATCAGGCCGAACACCTGGGTTTGCCGGGTGCGATCGGCAAAGGTTTCGCTGACGATGCGTGCCTGCTCGAAATACAAGAAGGTGCTGACGCTGGCCAGCAACACGACGAACAGCGCGATCCCCAGCAGATACGGCGAGCACAGTACGGCGGTGGCACCGGCAAACGGGTTGCCGCCCAAAGGTCGCGATCCCGAGCGTTGGGCTTGTGCCGGCAGAGGTTCGCGTGCTCGCCAGCGTTGCAGGAACAGGGCCGCGCTACTGCTGCCCAGCAACAATACCGCCGCCAGCACCAGCAGCCCGGCATGGCCCAGCGGCGCCACCAGCAAGGTGCCTAGCAGGGGGCCACTTAGCCCGCCCAGGCTAGCCCCAGCTGCCAGCAGGCCGAACAAACGCTTGCCCTGGGCGGTGGAAAACAGATCTGCAAGCACGCTCCAGGCCAGGGAGATGGTCAGCAGGTTGAATACCGACAGCCAGATGTAGAAGGCCCGGGCCGCCCACACGTCGTCAGGGGCTACTGCGAACAGGGCGGCGAACAGCAGCAGGTTGCTGGCAAAGAAGCCATAGGTCCACGGCAGGATGAGCCTGCGTTGCACCCTGGACGCCAGCCAGCCGAACAGCGGCAGGCACGCCAGGGTGGCAATGAAGGTGCCGGTGAACAGCCATTGCAGGTTGTCCACCCCACCGGCAATACCCATGGTTTCGCGCACCGGGCGCAGCATGAAGTAACCGGTGAACAGCAGGAAGAACAGCAGCAAGCCAGCGATGACCGCCGGCCCCTCGCCGGGCTTGATGTTCAGCCCTTGATCGAGACGCTGCCGCCACGCTTGCATGGTGTCAGGCAAACTGCTTGATCAGCGCCTGTTGCTGCGCCTGACTAAGCAGGGGTTCATGCCCGGCCTTCAGCTGGTCGAGCTGGCGTTCGGGCCGGCCGGTGGCGGGGATGACCGTGGTCACCGCCGGATGGCTGATGGCGAACTTCAGAAACAGCTGCGCCCAGCTGCCGATGCCTGCTTCTGCGGCCCAGCCGGGCAACGCCTGGTCCTTGACCCGCGTAAACAGGCGGCCATCGTCGAAAGCACGGTTGATCAGCACCGCAACACCTTTGTCCTGGCAAAGCGGCAGCAGTGCGCGGGCGGCGTCGGGGGCGTTGACCGAGTAGTTGATCTGGATGAAGTCCAGCGGCTCGCTGCGCACGATTCGGGCGACTTCGTCCTGGCCACTGTTCAGGTAATGGGTGATGCCGACGTAACGGGCCTTGCCCTGATGCTTCAGCACACGGGCATAGGGCAGCTGGGTCTGCCACTCACGCAGATTGTGAATTTGCAGCAAGTCGACTTTGTCGGTACGCAGGCTCTTCAGGCTGCCGGCCCACTGTGCTTCGGCCTCGGCCCGGCTGTTGGCAGCGATCTTGGTGGCTATGAAGCACTGCCGATGCCAGCCACCCTCCTCGAGCAACTGGCCGAGTATGCTGTCGGCGCCACCATAATTGGGCGACGTATCGATCACCCGGCCACCGCCTTCGAAAAAGGCCTTGAGCACGATTTTCAGCTGCTCGTACTGAGCCGAACCAGCGTCCACTTCGAAGCTGCCCGAGGTACCGGCACCGATAACCGGCAACGCTTCACCGGTGGACGGCACTTTACGGGTCAGCAGGCCGGCCGGGCTGGCGGCATGCAGCCAAGGGGCCGCCGCCAGCAAGCTCAAAGCGGCACTGGCGCGTAGGACATCACGACGTGCGTACATGGAAAGCTCCCGTCATGAATCGGAAACTTTCAAGGCTAGTCGCTCTGCTCCGCGCCAGCAGGTGTTTCTGTATCTGGATGTTTAGTGATCAGGCCTGCAGCAGCTGGCGCAGGTCGACCCCCGCGTCACCCATCGGCGGGCACCAGTAATAGCCACCGGTGAGTGGCCGGCTGAAGCGGTACAGGCCATCGATGATACCGTCCTCCAGTCCGCTCATACGCCGCAGTTGCACCTCGAATGCATCGAAGCTGTGGCCCAGGGCGACAAAGGCCAGGCCGGCACCGCGCTGGTCGGCCCAGGCCACCGAGCGACGCACCATGAACGCCTCGGGTTCGAAGCTTTCCTGGGCGGTGCGCTTGACGTGTGCGGACTCGGGCGCGTCGTCGAGCTCTTCGTTGTCGCTCAGGCGACGGCCGATAATGTTGTCCTGATCGGCCTGGGGCAGCGACTTGAAGTATTCCAGGTCGTGCTTCCACAGCTGGAACGCGGCAAAGCTGGAACCGTCGCTGGCAATGGCCGCTTGCACCGCATCTTCGTCCACCGGGTTTTCGGTGCCGTCTTCGTAGCCTGTCAGGTCATGGCCGCCACGGTGCAGGAAGCCATCAACGCTGTCCGCCAGGCGCAAGGCCGGTGCCAGCACCTGTTCCAGGGCGTGGGCGCGCAGCAGCAGGTCGCCGCGCTCGTTCCCGCGCAACCACAGCCACAGGGCGTGCTGAGTGCTCGGGTTTTCTACGGCTGCATCTAGCAGCGGGAAGGCGCGCAGGCCGGGCACTTCGCGGCCCAGGGCCTTGGCCAGCGGGGCGCCGACACCGAGCAGCAGCTGTTCTCCATCGACCTGCGGCAGCAAGGCATCGAGCACAGCTGGCAACGCCTCGGGTGACTGCAGGGTGAAGAACAGGTGACGGGCGTGGGCCGGCACAGGGTTGGCAAGCAGACCTTGCTGGAACGGCATGACAGGCTAATCCTTGGTAAAAGCGGGAATGCTACTGCGCCTGCAGGCCTACTGCAACGCGGCATGCAGCCTGGCCAGCCGCTGCGCTTGGTAACAAATGGTTACCAATAGCTGGCCCTTTGCAATGAGCTATCAATCCGCGCCTGCCTACACTCCTCGAGATCCTTCGCCCAAGAGACCGCCCATGACAGCCTCGCCCTTGCTCACCGCCGTTCTGCCGCTAGCCTTGGGCATCATCATGCTCGGCCTTGGGCTGTCGTTGACCCTGGCGGACTTCGCTCGCGTTGTGAAATACCCCAAACCGGTGATGGTCGGCCTGGCCTGCCAGATCCTGCTGCTGCCGTTGGTGTGTTTCCTGATCGCCAACGGTTTTGGCCTGGAGTCGGCCCTTGCGGTAGGGCTGATGCTGTTGGCGGCCTCGCCAGGCGGCACCACGGCCAACCTGTTCAGCCACCTGGCCCATGGCGATGTGGCGCTGAACATCACACTCACGGCGGTCAATTCGCTGATCGCAATCCTGACCATGCCATTGCTCGTGAACCTGTCGTTGAGCTGGTTCATGGCTTCGGATCAAGCCATTGCGCTGCAGTTTGCCAAAGTGATGCAGGTGTTTGCCATTGTGCTGCTGCCGGTGGCACTGGGCATGCTGATACGCCATTTCGCCCCGGCTTTCGCCGCGCGCATGGAAAAACCGATGAAGCTGGTGGCCGCGCTTTTCCTCGCCTTCACCATCGTCCTGGCCTTGGCCAAGGACTGGCAGACCGTGGTCGAGTATGCGCCGGTGGTGGGCCTGGCGGCGCTGCTGTTCAACCTGTTGAGCCTGGCAGTGGGTTACTGGGTGCCGCGCCTGCTGAATATTCCCAAGCGCCAGGCAATTGCCATTGGCATGGAAATCGGCATCCATAACGGGACCTTGGCCATTGCCTTGGCGCTGAGCCCTTCGCTGCTGAACAACGCGACCATGGCGGTACCGGCGGCGCTGTATAGCCTGATCATGTTCTTTACGGCAGCGGGGTTTGGCTGGTGGGTGAGCCGTGGGCATGTGGCGGCGCAGCCCGAAGGCGAAGCGGCGAATTGAGGCCCGTTCAGGTTGTCACTGCTGGCTGCGCTTGCTGCGCAGCTGCTGCTTCAACACCTTCAATGGGGGCGCATAGAAGAAACCGAACGAAACACTTCCCTTGCGCCCCTTCACCGCATGGTGCAACCGATGCGCCCGGTGCAAGCGTTTGAGGTAGCGGTTGACTGGCCGAGGCTTGCGCGGCCAGTGCCGGTGAAAAAATCCGTCATGGGCCACCACATACAGCACCCCGTACCCAGCCACCCCACCGCCCACCCACTGCAAGGGCGCATAACCGCTTTTGCCAAGCGCTACCAGTGCCGTGGCGATCAGGCCAAGGGCCACGAGGTACAGGTCATTGGTTTCGAGCATGCCCAGGTGAGGCTCATGGTGCGAACGGTGCAGCCACCAGCCCCAGCCATGCATGATGTACTTGTGAGCCAGCGTGCCAACGCCCTCCATGGCCACCAGGGTGCCGAACAGTACGGCGAGATTGAACAGCATGGAACGGTCCGGGTGATGGCAAAGAGAGGCGCAAGGTTAACGGCTGCCCAGGTTTTTTTCCATGTGGGCGTGAGCGGCTGCACGCCATTCAAGGATGAAGCCATTGTCATGTTTCGCCCTTGACCTGCTCTGCCACCGGGCGTATGGTCCGCGACGCAATTTTGCCTTCCTAAACAGGAGACCTGCCTTGGACAGTAGCCCCAGTCGCTTGCGACAGGCCCGCGTGGCGCACTAGCCCGGCAGTGTCCTGCACTGTCTGGCCGCCCTGGCAAGACGGTGGTTTCTTGTAACCCCCGCTTTTCCTCCCTTCCTCGTGATCCTGCGCATTGATCTGGTTTTTCAACCACGCCAACTGATGGCGTTCATGCGGGCGTATGCCTGCGCAAGAGGTTTGCTATGGATTGGAAAGTATTTCTGCTGCGCGCCAGCATTGCCTTGCTGTTGGGGGCGTTGATCGGTGCCGAACGGCAATTGCGCCAACGCCTGACCGGGCTGCGCACCAATGCGCTGGTCAGCACCGGTGCCTGCCTGTTCGTGCTGATGACCCAGGCGGTGCCAGGCATGGCACCTGCCGATGCGTCGCGCGTCGCCGCCTATGTGGTGTCGGGCATCGGCTTTCTCGGGGGTGGTGTGATCATGCGTGACGGCTTCAACGTACGAGGCCTGAACACTGCAGCCACCTTGTGGTGTACGGCGGCAGTGGGTGTGCTGTGCAGCCTTGGGCTGCTGTTGGAGGCGGCATTGGGTAGCCTGGTGGTGCTATGTGCCAATATCCTGCTGCGTGACATCGCCCAGCGCCTGGACCGTCAGGACGTGGTGCCGGCCAGCGAGGTGGAGCAGCACTTCGAAGTGCGAATCGTCTGCCGCGCCGAGGACGAAATCCAGGTGCGCAGCCTGATGCTGCATAGCCTGGGCGATCCGCAGCTGCGGCTGCAGTCACTGCAAAGCCAGGATCTGGACAGCCCGGCGCGCCTGGAAGTACGCGCCGAGCTGTTGGGCACCGCGCAGGCACCCGCGCAACTGGAGCGGCTGGTCAGCCGGGTGAGCCTGGAGAAAGGTGTAAGCTCGGTGCGCTGGCAATTACAGCCGCAAGTACTGGCGGCGGATTACTGAAACAGGAGTGATTCATGCGTATCCGCCCTACCCTCGAGCGCGATATTCAACACCTGCCAGACCTAGAGCGTTCGGCGGCCCAGGCGTTTGCCGGCTGGCCGACGCTGGCCTGGCTGGCGCAAGGTGATGTGATGGATTGCGTTGCGCACAGGGCTTTCGTCGACGCGGGCGGTAGCTGGGTGGCCGAGGACGATAATGGGTGCCTTGCCGGTTTTGCTTGTGCCCGCCGTGAAGGGCAGGCGCTGCACCTTTATGAAATATCGGTGCGCCAGGAGGTTCAAGGGCAAGGCGTGGGGCGGCGTTTGCTGCAGCAAGTGGCTGATGCCGCGCGTGACGCGGGCCTGCGCGAGCTCACGTTGACCACCTTTGCCAATGTGCCCTGGAATGCGCCCTTCTATGCACGGTTCGGGTTCGAGGTGCTCGATGAGAGGCTGCTGAGCCCGCGGTTACGGGAAACCCTGGCCAATGAACGTGCACACGGCCTCACTGAGCGTTGTGCAATGCGCCGTTACGTCGATCATTAGACGGGCCCGTCACTCGGCATGTGCAGGCAGGTGTGCCCTGCATTGCGCCAACGCCACATCGCGTTCTTTTAGCTCTTCTTCATACCGCAGCAACTGCCGCGCCTGTTCCGCGCACACGTCGCGCCTGGTTTCCAGATGCTGCGCTTGCACATCCAGCTGCCGGCGCATTTCTTCGCTGGCACCTTGTGCCTGGGCCAGGATCGTCCGCAAGCCCTGGATCTGCGCATCGCGTTGCTCCAGCAACTCGTCCTGCGCCCGGCACGCGCTGGCGGCCTGGCGGTGCTCACCCAACAAACGCTCATTATCGCGGTGCAAGCGGGTCAGCTCGTCCTGCTTCACGATC
This sequence comes from Pseudomonas sp. URIL14HWK12:I5, assembly GCF_900176445.1. Taxonomy (NCBI): domain Bacteria; kingdom Pseudomonadati; phylum Pseudomonadota; class Gammaproteobacteria; order Pseudomonadales; family Pseudomonadaceae; genus Pseudomonas; species Pseudomonas sp. URIL14HWK12:I5. Next base: position 189,390 of record NZ_FWXQ01000010.1, on the reverse strand, counting down.
ATGCCTTGTTGCAGTTGACGTACTTCCACCTGCATCTGCTGCAGTTGTGCTTCGTGGCGGCGTTGCTCCTGCTCGCGCTGTTCACGGCTGGCATTGCGGTAATGCTCCAGGGCATCGCGGGCATGTCGGTGTTTGTCCTCCAGTGACTTCACCTGTTCGTCCTTGTCGGCCAGACGCACCTGCAATTCACCTAGCGACTGGTTGAGGCTGGCGCTGCGCAGCTGTTCGGCTTGCAGCGTGCTCTGTGTGGTCAGCCGTTTTTCCGTCTCGTCGGCCAAAGCCGCTGCATCGATCTTATGTTGCTGAAGCGCCGCCGCCAGGGCCTGCTGGGCGATGTCGAGCTGAGCCTCAAGCGCTTCTCGCTGTTGAGTGAAGGTGCTTTCGGCCTGCTCGATCTTCAGGTCGGCCTCATCTTGTAGCTGAGTGGCCAATTGCCCGACCAAGCGGCTTAGCACATCGCTCAGCGCCGCGCCCCCTTCGGAGGCCACGGGTTGCTGGCCGTTCAATTCCTTGAGGTAGCGGTGAATCGTGGTTTTCGATCCGGTATTGCCCAGCTCGATACGTATGGCATCGATGCTGGGGTTCTCGCCGCGGGCAATCAACGCCTGACGTGCCTGCTGAACCACCACCTTGTTGATACCGCCCCGGGCCATGCCTGCTCCTACGATTTTGTACTGTGTTATGTAACATGTAATTACGTACTGATTATGGCGATAACAACGCTCACCTGCAAACGTTTCCTCAGGAAGAATAATCACGGCTTATCGCATGTTACCGGCAAAAATCCGCTCCAAGCGTGCGTTTAGCCGTACGGCAAACAGCAAAACGCCCCGTCCGGCTCAAGGCCGGCGGGGCATTACGGGCTTCAAAGTGGCGGGTGTATCAGTGCGTGCGCTCAACCTGCGCGGGCGTGCGGCGCATCAACACCTTGCCGTTTCGCACCGACACCAGCGCGTGCCCTTGGCTACGCACCATTTCGTAATCGTCCGGTGCCGACAGCAGCAACAGGTTGGCCGGCCGCCCCACCTCGATGCCGTAGCGCTCCCCCAGGTTCAGGGTGCGGGCGCTGTTATCGGTGATCAGGTCCAGGCAGCGCTGCAGGTCTTCGTAGCCGAGCATGTGGCAGATGTGCAGCCCCGCTTCGAGAATGCGAAGGATGTTGCCATTACCCAGCGGGTACCAAGGGTCGACGATGGAATCCTGGCCAAAGCACACGTTCATGCCGGCGCGGTCGATCTCGGCCACGCGAGTGACGCCGCGGCGTTTCGGGTAGTTGTCGAAGCGCCCTTGCAGGTGAATGCTCTCGGTCGGGCACGACACGAAGTTGATGCCCGACAGTTTCAGCAGGCGGAACAGCTTGTAGCAGTAGGCATTGTCATACGAACCCATGGCCACGGTATGGCTGGCGGTTACCCGGGCGCCCATACCGCGCACCCTGGCTTCTTCGGCCAGCACTTCAAGGAAGCGCGATTGCGGGTCGTCGGTCTCGTCGCAGTGCACGTCCACCAGGCAGCCGGTACGTTCGGCCAGGTCCATCAGGAACTTCACCGACGAAACGCCCTGCTCACGGGTGTTCTCGAAATGCGGAATACCGCCCACCACATCGGCACCGATGGCCACCGCTTCGGTCATCAGCGCCCGCCCGTTGGCGTACGACTCGATACCCTCCTGCGGGAAGGCGACGATCTGCAGGTCGACCCGTGCGCGCACTTCGTCTCGCACCTCGACCATGGCCTTGAGCGCAGTGAGTTTCGGGTCGGTCACATCGACATGCGTGCGTACATGCTGGATACCGTGGTCCACCAGCATGCCGATGGTCTTTTTCGCGCGGGTCTTGATGTCATCGTGTGTGGTGATTTCCTTACGCTCGGCCCAACGCTCAATGCCTTCGAACAGGGTGCCGCTCATGTTCCACTTCGGCTCGCCCGCGGTCAGCGTGGCGTCCAGGTGAATGTGCGGCTCGACAAAAGGCGCCACCACCAGGTTTTGCCCGGCGTCCAGATCATCACCCGCGCACGGTGCCACTCCATCGGCCTGAGGCACAATGGCGCCGATGTACTCGCCGCTGAGTTCGATCCGGAACAGGCCAGGTTTGCCGCGCAGCCGTGCGTTGACAATGTTCATGGTGTTTCTCCTTGTCGAGGGCTTCGCTCAAAGGTGCAGATTAGCCTCCGTTTAACCCCATCTGCCAGAAGTCTGCCTCCAGGCTGGAAGCTTGCCCGAAAATCCCCACCAACTCTGCAAAGCGCTGCTCGGTCATGCTCCGCGCCGCCAGCTCATCCAGATGCTTGCGCGCTGCCGCCGCCACGCCTTGATAGCCTTCCCCGGCATATTCACCAATCCACTCGCGGTACGGGTGCTTGCTCAAATCGCCGATCCGTTCCGCCAGGGTCCGGCCGATTTCGGCATAGCCGATCACGCAAGGCGCCAGTGCCACATGCAGTTCCAGCAGATCGCCGGCGGCACCGCAATCCAGTACATAGCGGGTATAGGCCACCGTGGCCTGGTGCTCGGGCGCAGCTTCGATATCGGCCTGGGTCAGCCCCCAGCGCGCGCACAGGCGCAGGTGCAGTTCAGTTTCATCCAGGATCGCCGCCAGCCCGGCCTGCGCAGCGCGGATGTCGGCCGGGCGGCGGCTCTTGTAAGCCGCCAGCGCCCAGGCACGGGCAAACTGGATAAGGAACAGGTAATCCTGCACCAGGTAAGTCCGGAATGCTTCTTCGCTCAACGTGCCCTCGCCCATCTGCCGCACGAAGTCATGGTCGACATAGCTGTTCCATTGTAGCGAGGCTGCAGCCTTGAGGCGCTCGAAGACGTCCATGCTCATTTGCCCTCCGGGTAAACGGCATCGAAGAAGGCCAGTTCCAGCGCTACGGTGCGCTGGTAGAAGTCAGTGGCCAGTGCAGCTTCCGGCGGGCCGACGCGGTCCAGTTCGGATTGCAGGAAGGCAACGAAGGCCTGGAAGGCCGGGTTATCGTGCAAGGTGATCCACTCGGCATGGACGAAATTGTTCGGCATGGGTTTGGGCGCCTTCAGCGCCCAGTCCAGGTACAGGCCTTCGGCAACGTTGAGCACTGCCAGCGCCGCCGCATAAGAACGGGTTGCCGCCGCTTCACGCATGATCGCCTTGAAACCTGCGGTTGGCACAGTGTCGGTCGGTTCAGTGCGTTGCGCCGGGCTTACATCCAGAGCGTCGAAAGCGCGCAGGAAGTAGGTGTTCTCGTCGCTGGAAATCATCCCGGCGAAGCGGCCGAAGCGCAGGCGCGCCTCGAACGTGTCAGCGGTGGCGATGGCCGCGCCCAGCAAGGTGAGGAAGCTGTCGAGGAAACGGTGGTCCTGCACCAGGTAGTCGACCATGATCGGGTCTGGCAGGCTGCCGTCGCACAATTGGGTCACGAAACGGTGGCCCACGGCCGCCGACCAGGTCGGCTCGCTTTGGCGGCGCAGGGACTGGCTGAAACGTTCGGTCATGTTGCTGTCCTTGATGGGGGTGACAGCGAGACCTTGGCAGTGAGCATGGACGGGCCTCGCAGTGAGGCCGGCAAAAAGGCAGGTTACGAATCCCATCCCTTCGCCGGCATGATCCGGATCAGGTTCGAAGGGTCACCGCGCTGCAACGCTCAGCGGTTTCTCAGCCCGTTGCCGGGCTCCCCTTGGTGGCGCTCAGGTATACCCCAGTGAGCCAGTGCTGTCACTACCCATCCCCCCAAAGACTGGGCACTGGGTGACCCGCTAGTGGGGACATATCCCCATTTTTGACGCTCTGTTATCTAGCGCACATCAGGCGCTACAACGATTTGTTTAATAGAGCATTACCGAAATATCGGTTGGCACAGCCGTTGCTCAGGGCTTTTTACCGGGCAAAACGCCATTGATGGCTTTAAGCCATAAAGCCGCGAGCGAGGCATAAGGCAATGAAAACATCTGCCGTGATCCACCCTGCTAGGCATGCATTCCAGCTGTCCACCGTCACCGCGCTGATGCTCAGCCTCGGGCTGATCACGGTTACAGCGGCCCCCCTCGACGATAACGGCCTGCCGCCGCCAACCGATCCTTCCGCCTACACCGACCAACCGGCTGATCCGACCCCGGCCCTGCTGAACCTCAATACATTGCCCGAAGCCAACCAAGGTTCGCTGGAGCTGACCAATGGGATGTATGGCGACCGCAACACGGTGCGCACCGACAACGTACTACCGCCTGCCCTGCAAACCTCTGACAGGTACCCTACCAACGGCAAGCCCAGCCCGCTGTTCGGTGCGCAGCCGTTCACCCAACAATTGCTGCTGTTCGAAGAGTTCGGCACAGAAAAACTCGACCCCACCCTGCCACCGCCCAGCCTGACCTTCCCGGTTCCCACCCTGGGGGCCGCCCCGGCGCAGGACCCCAACGTCGTTGCCCGCAGCGGCCCCAGTGGCACCGCGCTGGAAGCTTTCCTCAAGCAACCCGGGCTTTACCCGTTCCCGACCCAGTACGCCAACGTGCTGGACCGCAACCCATGGAAGGCGCAGATCGAGATGTTCCTGAACCGCAAGCCGGTCGGCTCCCCGGCTGAAGGCCGTCCACCAGGCAAAGGCTGGTCACACCAGCGCTGGAACGAGTTTTACCCGCAGACTGCGTTCAAGACCGCGCAAGCCGGTGCACGCATCAACCAGGGCCTGCGCGACCGCAAGCAGTTGCACAACTATGCGGTCGGTGAATTCGGCCCGGGCGGGCTGTACTACCAGACCTCCGACATCCCGAATACGCTGGGCACGACCAAGGGCATCGACACCCGCTTCCACCCGAACATGCCGCTGCAGAACCACAAGTCGCTGTGGACGTTCGATGGCACGTTCCCGGTCAAGCTGCTGATGGTGCGCTATGGCCAGCCGGTGCTGATGCGCCATTACAACGCCCTGCCGATCGACCCTTCGGCCAACGGCGGTTTTGGCCTGCATACCATCTCGACCCACGAGCACAACGGCCACTCCCCCGCCGAAAGCGACGGCTATGCCAACGCCTACTTCTTCCCCGGCCAGTACTACGACTACCGTTGGCCGGTGCAGCTGGCCGGCTACGACACCATCAACACCCGCGCACAAGACCCGCGTGCCGCGTTCCCTTGCTCACCGGGTGAAACCTTGTTCGTCAATGACGGCTCGCCTGGGCTGAAAACCTGCCAGAACGGCAGCATCAAGATTCGTGGCGACTGGCGCGAAACCATGAGTACCCACTGGTTCCACGACCACATGATGGATTTCACGGCGCAGAACGTCTACAAGGGCAACGCCGTGATGATGAACTACTACAGCGCCCTGGACCGCGGCAACGAGGCCTTGCAGGATGGCGTGAACCTGCGCTTCCCCAGCGGTTCGGGCATGCCTTGGGGCAACCGCGACTACGACGTCAACCTGGTGATGGCCGACAAGGCCTGGGATGCAAACGGCCAGCTGTGGTTCAACCCGTTCAACACCGATGGCTTCCTTGGCGACCAGATGCTGGTCAACTGGCAGTACCAGCCCAAGCTCAAGGTGCGCGCGCGCAGTTATCGCTTCCGTCTGCTCAATGGCTCGGTATCCCGCTACTTCAAATTCGCAGTCGTGCGTGAAATCGCCGGGACCAGCGGCGAATTCAAGGGGCCATCCGGCTCCAACGTGTCGTATGCGCGGGTGCCGTTCCACATGATCGCCAACGACGGCAACATCATGGAGCACGCCGTGCCATTCGACGGCACCATGGACCTCAACGGTGACGGCAACCTGCAGGACAACAACGGTATCCTGCCGCTGCAAGGTATTGCCGAGCGCTACGACATCATCATCAACTTCGCCAAGAACGGCATCAAGGTGGGCGACAAGCTGTACTTCGTCAACCTGGAGGAACACCTCACCGGCAAGGGCCCGGAAGGTGCCATCTCGCTGGCCGACGTGCTGTCGGAGAAGTACAAGGCAGTGATCAAACAGACCAGCAAGGGCCCGCTGTGGGAGAACGGCGACCCGCTGGTCGGCAAGTTCCTGCAGTTGATCGTGCAGCCGTACAGCGGCCAGGACGTGAGCATGGACCCGGTGGCCTACGAACCGGCCAAACCCGGCAAGGCCGCAGGCCTGAAAATGCTCCCGCTGCCCATTGACCGCAATTCGGCCGCCGACCAGGCCAAGATCAAGGATGCCCGCCACCGCGAGTTCATCTTTGGCCGCTCTGACGGTACCGATACCAAACCCTGGACTATCAAGACTGACGGGGGCTTCGGTTACAGCATGGACCCACGGCGCATCAGTGCTGCACCACAACTGGCCCAACAGTCCACCGACGGGGGCTTCAGCGGCGACGGCACCCTGGAAGTGTGGAAAATCGTCAACGGCGGCAATGGCTGGAGCCACCCGGTGCATGTGCACTTCGAGGAAGGTGTGATTCTTAGCCGCGACGGCAAGGCGCCGCCAGAATGGGAGAAATGGGCGCGCAAGGACGTCTACCGCATCGGGCCGGATGCCGATTCGTCGGAAGAAGTGGAAATGGCTATCCGCTTCCGCGAGTTCGCCGGTACCTACATGGAGCACTGCCACAACACCCAGCATGAAGACTCTTCGATGCTGCTGCGCTGGGACATTGAACACCCAGGCCAGTTCCAGGTAATGCCGACCCCGCTGCCAGGCTGGGATGGCGTGCAATACATGGCGTCGGTGGGCCTGCCGACCTTCCGCACCAAAGGCAAGGACGACAACGATGATGCTGCCAACAAGCCACCGGTCGCGGCCAACGACAGTGCGGCAACCACTGCTGGCAAGCCGATCACCCTGAGCGTGCTGGCCAACGACACCGACCCGGAAGGTAATCTGCCATTGAATGTCGTCGGCCTCAGCCAGCCCGACTCCGGCCAGGGTAGCGTCAGCACCAATGGCACCACGGTGACCTACACCCCGCCGGCCACGGTCGCCACGCCGTTTACCGCCAGCTTCAACTACACGGCGCGGGATGCCAAAGGGGCCGAGTCGGTGAACCCGGCCACGGTCAGCATCGCGGTCAGCCCGGCGGCAGCGGTCGACCAGATCCAGGTCACCAGTGCCACGGTGCAGGTGCGCAGCGGCAACCGCTTCACCTGGGATGTGCAAGGGACGACGACAGTGGCCACGGGCAACAGCATCAGCGTGACTGCGGCGACCACTGGTGGCCCGGTCAGCCTGGGTAACGCCACGCTGACCGCCACGACCACTGGTGCGCGCTGGCGCGTGTCGGTGACCACCACCGGCTTCGGCCCGGCCACACCGGCGACGGTTACCGCGAAGTCGGCGCTGGGGCAGACCGTGACGGCGCCAGTCAGGTATCAGTGAGTGCAAGGCGGGGGCCGCTTTGCGGCCCCCACTGCCAACCGATGAGGACCGCATCATGTCCGGCTCATGGCGTTTCCTGCTGGTGCTCGCGCTGTTCGCCGCCAGCATCCCGTTCTGGCCGTTGCTGCCGCAACAACCGGTGGCCAAAGACGCTGAAAGCCCTTGGGGTGCCGACTACTTCCCCAACATCCCCCTGCTCACCCAGGACGGGGAGCAAGTGCATTTCTTCGACGACCTGATCAAAGACAAGGTTGTCGCCATCAACTTCATTTTCACCGGCTGTTCCGACTCCTGCCCGGTTGAAACCGCACGCCTGCGCCAGGTGCAGAAGATTCTTGGCGACCGCGTCGGCAACGACATTTTCCTGTACTCCATCAGCATCGACCCTTACAACGACACGCCAGCCACCCTCAAACGCTACGCTGAAAAGTTCGGCATCGGCCCCGGCTGGACGCTGCTCACCGGTGAACCTGACGACATCGAACGGTTGCGCCGTAGCCTGGGGCTGTGGATTGACGGATTGGAAAACGGCCGTTCCAAGGACCACAACCTGAGCCTGATCATCGGCAACCAGGCCACCGGCCGCTGGATGAAGGCTTCGCCCTTCGAAAGCCCGTACATCCTCGCCGATCGCCTGGGCAACAGCCTGCACAACTGGAAGCAGGCCAGCGCCAAGAACAATGACTACGCTCAAGCGCCCGAAGTACGTCCGCCAAGCAGTGGCGAGCAGATCTTCCGCACCCGTTGTTCATCCTGCCACACGCTGGGTAACACCGAGCCGGGGCAACCGGGTATAGGCCCCGACCTGCTGGGTGTGACCCGCCAGCGTGATGCCAACTGGCTGACCCGCTGGTTGAAAGAACCCGACCGCATGCTGGCAGAGAAAGACCCCCTGGCCATGCTGCTGTACGAGCAGTACAACCGCCTGGCGATGCCCAACATGCGGTTGGGTGATGCCGAAGTCAGCGCCTTGATGAGCTACATCGAAGAGGAAACCGCACGCCTGCAGGCGCCCTTGGCGGATACGGGGAACCCTTAAAGGCAATTAGCTATCAGTCATCAGTCTGTCATCTTATTGTCGTATTTTTCGAGCATCACCCAGGGTCGGGAACCATCAGCAGTGATTCGCCGTTCGCTTTCGTCCACCAGCCTTTTACGGCTGCTGATCCTGATGCTGTGCGCAGCCACCCTGGCCTTTCTTTGGGGGCTGCACATCACCTCCGTAACCGCCGCCCACCCGGCGTGCGGCCTTGGCCTGCCTACACCCTCGGCATTGCCCAATTGTCGGCAGTTCTGGTTGAACCTGAGCATGACCCTGCTGATCCTCGGCAGTTTGCTGTGCACCTTGCGTCTGCTGCGCAAGCACCAGGAGGCTTTCAATGCTCTGGAGCAGGCCCAACAGGTCAACCAGCAACTTATCGGGCGCCTTGAGGAGGAACACCGGCGCAGCAGCCATGCCGCCGCCACCGACCACCTCAGCGGGTTGCACAACCGCCGCCAGTTCGTCGAGGTGGCGGGTCAGGCGCTTACCCGGCAACGGGGCAAGCGCCGGCTGATGGCGATCCTGTTCATCGACATGGACCGCTTCAAGTCGATCAACGACTCGCTCGGGCACAAGATTGGCGACCTGCTGCTGCAGGCTGTGGCCGGGCGTATCCAGCGCCTTCTGGAGCCCGGCGACGAGGCTTCGCGCTTTGGCGGCGACGAATTCGTGGTGCTGCTGGCAGGCGAACGCAGCGAGGAACAGATCAATACCTGGGTTCGCGAACTGGTTCAGCGGTTGTCGGCCACCTATGCCCTGGATGGCCAGGAGGTCAACACCAGCCCCAGCGTGGGCGTAAGCATCTGCCCCCGCGATGGCCAGGACATCGACAGCCTGGTCCGCAGTGCCGACGCGGCGATGTATTCGGCCAAACAGGCCGGGCGCGCGCAATATCGCTTCTTCGACCCCTCGCTGAACCTGGCCGACATTCAGGCCTTCACCCTTGAACAGGCCTTCGGCAGTGCCTTGGCCGAGCGCCAGTTCGTGCTGCACTACCAGCCACAGATTCGCCTCGACACCCAGCAAGTGCTGGGCTACGAAGCGCTGGTGCGCTGGGATCACCCCGAGTTCGGCCTGCTGTACCCGGACCGCTTCATCGACCTGGCCGAACGCAGTGGTTTCATTGTCGAGCTGGGTTGGGAGGTGTTGCGCCTGGCCTGCGAGGCCCTGTCGGAGTGGGACGCCCAAGGCCGACAGACACGGCTGGCTGTCAATGTCTCCGCCCTGCAACTGCGCCAGGGCGACTTCGCTACGCGGTTGCTGAACGAACTGCAGCAGTATGCGATTGCGCCGCAGCGGCTGGAGCTGGAAATCACTGAAACCACCATCCTCGACCCGGAAAGTACCGCTGTGGCGCACCTGCACACCCTGCGCAGCGCGGGCCTGGGCATCAGCCTGGACGATTTCGGCCGCGGCTACGCTGGCTTCGCCCACCTGCATTCGCTGCCGCTGAGCAAGCTGAAAATCGACCGCTCGCTGATCGCCCCCTTGTCCAACAGCCATGACGACAGCCCGATCGTGTCCTCCACCATCATCCTGGCCAAACGCCTGGGCCTGGAAGTGGTGGCCGAAGGTGTGGAAACCCGTGAGCAAGTGGTGTGCCTGAAACTGGCGGGCTGCGATATAGCCCAGGGCTATCACTTCAGCCGGCCGCTGTCGCCGGCGCAGTTGCGCGACTACCCACACTTCAACGGCATTGAGCCCTCGCACGATACGATGGTGCTGGTGCCGGCCCTGCAGGATGGCGTTGCCCCGGTGCCGCATTAGGTGCTTGTCTTGGGATTTCGGTTTATCGTGTGCCCATCACCCACCGACAGCCGCACCATGACCGATATCGAGCGCTACCTTCGCGCCGCCACCCGTGACAACACCCGGCGCAGCTACCAGGCCGCCATCGAGCACTTCGAAAGCCACTGGGGCGGCTTTCTCCCGGCCACCGCCGAGAGTATCGCCCGCTACCTGGTCGAGCATGCCGAACACCACGCCGTCAGTACCCTGCGCCAGCGCCTGGCCGCGCTCAGTCAATGGCACGTCGCCCAAGGTTTCCCCGACCCGACCAAGGCACCGCTGGTACGCCAGGTTCTACGCGGCATCCGCACCCTGCACCCGACGCCGCCCAGGCAGGCCGCCCCGCTGTTGCTGCAACACCTGCAAACCGCCGTGGCGTGTTTTGAAGAGGAGGCTCGCCAGGCCCACGAACACCACGACCTGGCCGCCCTGCGCCGGGCACGCCGCGACACTGCGTTGCTGTTGCTGGGCTTCTGGCGAGGTTTTCGCGGTGATGAACTGGCACGCTTGCGCATCGAACATATCCAGGCCGAAGCCGGTGTCGGCATCACGCTGTTCCTGCCGCGCAGCAAGGGCGACCGCGAAGCCTTGGGCGTGCAGCACCGGACCCCTGCCCTCAAGGCCCTGTGCCCGGTAACGGCCTACCTGCAATGGCTGGAAGTTGCCGGCATTGCCCACGGGCCGGTGTTTCGCAAGCTTGACCGCTGGGGCAACCTCGGTGAAAGCGCGCTCAACAGCAACAGCCTGGTCGGCCTGCTGCGGCGCATGCTGGAACGTGCCGGGGTACCGGCGGCGCTGTATACCGGCCACTCGCTACGGCGTGGCTTTGCCACCTGGGCCACAGCCAATGGTTGGGAACTGAAATCACTGATGAGCTACGTGGGCTGGAAAGATGCCAAGTCGGCGCTGCGCTACATCGACTCGGCGCAGCGTTTTGGCGAACTGGCCGTGTTACCGGCCAGCCAAGCCCAAGCGCTTATTCCTTGAAGCTGTGCCGGGCGACACCGCCAATTGTCGGGTGGATGGCATACAGGTCGCCAGCATCCGGGTAATGGAGCAGGTCTTCAGGGCTCATGTCGAAACGCGCGGTGCTGATGAACAAGGTATTCATGCCGGGCCCGCCAAAGCAGCAACTGGTGGGGCACGGTACCGGCATCAGTACCTGATCGGTCAGGTGGCCGTGGCGGTCGTAGCGCAGCAGGCAGCTGCCATGGTACTGGCACACCCACAGCCCGCCTTCGCGGTCCAGCGCCAGGCCATCTGGCCGCCCCAGTTCGGCAGGGGTTTCGGCAAACAGCGTAACAGTGCCCAGCCGGCCCTCCATGAGGTACTCGGCACGGTAGATGGCGCGCGCCGCCGAATCGACGAAGTACATCGTCTGGCCGTCTTGCGACCAGGCAACCCCAGTGGGCAAGGCCATGTCATCGTGGATGACCTCGTCGCTCAACTGCCCGTCAAAACGGAACAGCGCCCCGGTATTGCCGCTAAGGGCATCGTCCATCAACCCGGTAACGAAGCGCCCTTGCGGGTCACAGGCGCCGTCGTTGAATCGGTAAGTGGAGCGCGGATGGACCGATGCCGAATGCTGGCATACCTTGCGCGCCGGCACATCGAAAATGGCTACGCTGGCATCTTCGGTGAAAATCAGGTTGCCCCGGTCGGTCAGCGCAAGGGCGCCAATGCGCGCGGCTGACGCGTAAAGGTTCTCGACTTCGCCGTCTGGCGTCAGGCAGTTGATGCGCCCGCCAGAAATATCGATGAAGTACAATGCGCCGTTACGCTCATCCCAGACCAGACTTTCGCCCAGGTCGGCGCGGGTATTGGCGACCTTGACTGGCACGCAGCTGCATTCCTTGATGCGGGGCGATCGTCCGGCCAGCCCCATTCCATAGGCCAAGACCAGGCCCTGTGCGGCATCGGTGACGGCCGCAACTTCGTTGTGGAAAGGCTCTGTAACGGGCATTTCTGGCTACCTTCGATTTTCCTTTTTACGATAACAACAAAAAATTCAATGACTTAATATTAAAAGCATGCAACTTTGATATCTCATGGATATCACCACCGAGTCGCCGCGCTGAAGGAATGCTTGATTGATCGAAACACGTTTGCTCAGGCAGTTCATCGCCGTGGCAGAAGAGCTTCACTTTCACAAGGCTGCCGAGCGCCTGCACATGGCACAGCCGCCGCTGAGCCAGGCGATCAGCCGCCTGGAAGAAAAGCTCGGTTTCAGCTTGTTCTTGCGCAATACGCGCGGGGTGCGTCTGACCCCGGCCGGCACAGCCTTTCGCGATACGGCTTACCGCGTGCTTGCCGAGCTGGAACAGGGTATCGAGTACGCCCGTAATGTCTCTGCGGGTGTCAGCGGGAAACTGACCATCACGGCCATTTCCATCGCCTATTACGACTCGTTGCTCACCAGCTTGCGGCGCTATCGCGAGACTTACCCGAACGTGCAGCTGACCCTGCGCGAGATGCCATCGGCGACGCAGGCCAAGGCGCTGCTGGCCGGTGAGGCGGATATCGGCTTCATGCGCAGGTTACCGCTGCCGGTGGGTACGCTGGAGTCACGGCTGCTGCTTGACGAGCAGATTGTCATGGCGCTGCCCGCCGGCCACGTGAAAGCGCAGCAAGGCGACGTCGACCTGCGCGAGTTTGCCAATGAGGATTTTGTGTTTACCCCGCAAGCGTTGGGCGGCGGCTACCATGCCCAGCTGGTCGCCCTGTGCGAGTCGGCCGGCTTCTACCCTCGGGTGGTGCAGGAAGCCGCACAGATTCATACCCTGCTGGGGCTGGTCGCCTGTGGTTTCGGTGTGGCCCTGGTGCCGGCCTCATTCGCCCGATCGACCCCACGCGAGCGCGTACAGTTCTGTGCGATCCGCCCGATAGACGAGCAAGCCACCCCAGGCATTGGCCTGTACATGAAATGGAACGCCCAGAATGCCTCGCCTGCGCTGGCCAACTTCATCGCCCTGTTCGAAGACGCAAAAACGCTTTGATCAGGCGCGCGCTGCGCAGCGCCATAACCGGCCCACGTCACAAGCCCGAGCCTGCAGCAGTTCTGCCGCGTTGGCACATGCTTGTTCCAGGCTCATCGGCCCGCTGGCCAACGCAAATGCAGCATCGACCCCATGGGCATACAACTGCTGGTAGCCCTCACCCAGTGTCCCGGCCAGCACCACCACCGGCACACCGTGGCGCCTGGCGACCCGGGCAACCCCCATCGGCGTCTTGCCGCGCAGTGTCTGGGCATCGAAACGCCCCTCACCCGTCACCACCAGGTCCGCGCCCTGCACCAAGGCGTCAAGCCCGGCCAGTTCGGCCACCACCTCTACCCCCGGGCGGAACTGTGCCCCCATGAACGCACGGGCGGCGAAGCCCATACCACCGGCAGCGCCGCACCCAGGGTAGTCGCGCACATCGTCGCCCAGCAGCTGTACGCAGTGGTCGGCAAAATGGCCCAGCGCCTGGTCCAACGCCTGCACCTGCTGCGGGTTAGCGCCCTTCTGCGGGCCGAAAATCGCCGATGCACCGTTGGCGCCGCACAGCGGGTTGTCGACGTCCGCCGCGACTTCGAATTGCACCTCCGCCAGGCGCGGGTCCAGGTGACTGGCGTCGATCCGCGCCAGCTTCGCCAGTGCCAGGCCACCTTCTTCCAGCGCTTGCCCGTCGGCATCCAGCAGGCGCAGGCCCAGCGCGCGCAGCATGCCGCTGCCCGCATCGTTGGTGGCGCTGCCACCGATGGCCAGCACCACCCGCTGTGCGCCGGCGGCCAAGGCGGCGGCAATCAGCTCGCCGGTGCCCCAGGTACTGCTGCGGCACGCATCACGCTGGTCGGTAGGCACCAGCTGCAAGCCACTGGCCTGGGCCATTTCGATAATGGCCGTACGGCTTTGCGGCAGCCACCCCCAACCGGCTTCGACGCTGTGCCCCAATGGCCCACGCACCGCTTGCCGGCGCAGTTCGCCGTGGCTGGCGGCCAGGATCGCCTCCATGGTGCCTTCGCCGCCGTCGGCCATCGGGCACTCGACCAAGGCTGCGTCCGGCCACGCCTGCCTCAGGCCAGCAGCGATGGCGCGGGCGACACCGGCAGCATCGAGGCTGTCCTTGAACGAGTCGGGGGCAATGACGATCTTCATGGGGATTCTCCTGTCCTGATGAGCGGCATGCTGACAGGTGCCCGCCAGGCTGGCCTCGGTCAAATGCACAAAACGCCGGGCGGGTTGTTTGGGCAGATGCCTTCGTGGCGGTGCCTGCAGGCGCCGCGTCAATCAGCAGGCAACAGCTGCAACCCCAGGTACAAGCTAAGCATCCCCTCCATGCGCAGCGGGTCGACCTCACCCAGTTCGGCAATCCGTTCCAGGCGATAGCGCAGGCTGTTGCGGTGGATTCCCAAGGCATCGGCACAGGCCTGGCTTTGGCCGTCATGGGCACACCACGCGCGCAGGGTGCTGAGCAACTGCCCACTGTTGTCCTTGGCGCGAATGCGCTGCAACGGCTCCAGCAGTTCATCCAGCGCGTCATCGTTGCGATGCCGCCACAGCAGTGCCGGTAGCCGGTAGCGTTGCAGGCTGAGCAAACGCTCGGCGGGCAGTACCTCGCGCCCATAGGCCAGCAAGTCTCGCACCCGGCGATAACCTCGGCGCAGTTGCTCCAGGCTTTGCGCGGTACTGCCCAAAGCCAGGCGCTCCACGCCCCAACCGTGGCGTTGCAGACGTTCGAGCAGGCGTGGCTCATCCAGCGTCACACCTGCGGGCCGACACCACAACAACGACTGCCGCGCCGGGCTGACACACCAGCTGTCCGGGTAGCGGCTGAGCAACCACGCAGCAAGTGCCTCGGCGGGTGGCCCCGAGGCCAGCTCGAACAGGCAAGGCACCCTTGGCAACTGCGGCTTCAGGCCCAGTTGCCGGGCTTCGTCGAGCAAGCGTGGCGAGTCGCCGCTGCCGCCTAGCAACAGCGCCAGCAGGTCATCACAACGCTGCCGTCGCCATTGCTGGTCGTCTTGCAAATGGCGCTGGGCCAGCAGCATCTCGGCGGTCATGCGTACCAGCTCGCCATAGGTGCGCACCTGTTGCGGGTCACCCGTCAGGCCCAGTACGCCCATCAGCCGGCCATCGAGCATCAGCGGCAGGTTCACCCCGGGCTGCACGCCCTTGAGGCATTTGGCCGCTTCAGTATCCAGTTCGACGATCCGGCCATTGGCCAGGACCAGTTGCGCGCCTTCATGGCGGGTGTTGATACGCTCCGGCTCACCACTGCCCAGGATCAACCCCTGGCTGTCCATGACATTGACGTTGCACGGCAGAATGGCCATCGCCCGGTCAACGATATCCTGAGCCAGGTCATGGTCGAGTTCGAACATTGCGGGGTCCTTTAGGAGTCAGGCTTTTGGGCTCGGGCACAGCAGCCTGGGCCGGGCACTGTGCAAAAGCACAAAGACAGGCCGGCCACAGTCCCCGAGACTCGTCAGGGCGAGCGCCGACACAGGCGACGCGGCGACAACCATAACAACAGAGAACCCGATCATGGCACACAGCCCCGCCCCTGACCAAGGCACGGACACCACCCGCAACGCGCTGTACCGGCGCATCACCCTGCGGCTGATTCCGTTCATTTTCATCTGCTACCTGTTCAACTACCTGGACCGCGTCAACGTCGGCTTTGCCAAACTGCAGATGCTCGACGCCCTGAAGTTCAGCGAAACGGTGTACGGCCTCGGCGCCGGCATCTTCTTCATCGGTTACGTACTGTGCGGTTTGCCAAGCAACCTGGCGCTCAACCGGTTTGGCCCTCGGCGCTGGATTGCACTGATGATGATCGCCTGGGGCAGCCTCTCCACCTGCCTGCTGTTCGTCACCACCCCCACCGAGTTCTACACCTTGCGCCTGCTCACCGGCGCCGCCGAAGCCGGCTTCTTCCCGGGTGTGGTGCTGTACCTTTCGCGCTGGTTCCCGGCGGCCCGTCGCGGGCGCATCATGGCCCTGTTCATGTCGGCGATCCCGGTGTCGGGCTTGCTGGGTGGGCCGTTCTCCGGCTGGATCCTGCAGCACTTCGCCGCCGGCCAACACGGCTTGGCCGGCTGGCAGTGGATGTTCCTGATCCAGGGCCTGCCAACCGTTGCCCTGGGCATACTGGCGGTGTTTCTGCTCAGTGACGGCTACCAGAAAGCACCCTGGCTGAGTACGGCGGAGCGCCAGCTGGTTGCAACCGACCTGGAAGCCGATGCTGCCAGCAAACCGAACACTACCGGCGACAGCGTACTGGCCGTTTTGACCAACCCGCTGATCTGGACCTTCGGCTTCGTCTACTTCTGCATCCAGAGCGGTGTGTACGCGATCAACTTCTGGCTGCCATCGATCATCAAGAACATGGGCTTCGACAACCCGCTGCTGATCGGCTGGCTCAGCGCCATTCCGTACCTGCTGGCAGGTGTGTTCATGATCCTCTGCGGGCGCTCGGCCGACCTGCGCAACGAGCGCCGCTGGCACCTTGTAGTGCCGATGCTGATGGGGGCTATCGGCCTGCTGATCGCGGTGAACTTCGCGGGTAACCCGACCATTGCCATTCTTGGCCTGTCGATCGCCACCATGGGCGCGCTGACCGGCCTGCCGATGTTCTGGCCAATGCCCACCGCGCTGCTCAGTGCCGGTGCCGCTGTGGCAGGTTTGGCCATCATCAACTCGGTGGGCCAGATGGCGGGGTTCCTCAGCCCGTACCTGGTGGGGTTCATCAAGGATCAGACCGGTTCAACCGATGCCGCACTGTATTCGCTGGCGGCGCTGATCGTGCTGGGTAGCCTGGCTGCCTTGCGGGTTACCCGGGCTGGTGCGCTGAGTACTGCCAGGGCCAGTTGAACCCATTCGCGGGCTCGCCCGCACCCACAGGACCGCCACAGTGTTCGAGCTTGTGGTGATCCTGTGGGAACGAGCAAGCCCGCGAACAGGCCAGCCCAGGCCACACACAATCCACACCCTCCACCGATCGTCAGCTCAACGCATCCCCTCCCCGACCCAGGCGTCAAATGGTTCCAAAGGCCCCTTTGGAGAAACCCCATGACCCAGCACGCCGTGGCCCGCCTTAGCCAGCTCGACGAACACCGTCCTCTGCGCGTTCAGGCCGGTAGCGAAGAACTTGTCCTCATCCGCCAGGGCGACCAGGTTCGGGCCTACCAAGGCAATTGCCCCCACGCAGGGGCTCCGCTCGACGAGGGTGTGGTTTGCGCTGGCCTGTTGGTCTGCCCTTGGCATAAAGCCGCCTTTGCGGTTGACGACGGGGTGGTCTGCGAGCCCCCTGCGCTGGCCGACCTGCGTCGCTACAAAACCTGGGTCAAGGGCGATGAAGTCTGGGTCGATGACCAGCCCCTGCCAGCAATCGAGCCGCCACGGCACAGCGATGCCCGCTGCTTTGTCGTGGTCGGTGCAGGCGCCGCTGGCAGCGCTGCCGTCGCCACGTTGCTGGCCCACGGTTTCGCCGGCCGGCTGGTGTGGATTGATCAGGAACGCCAGCCCGCCTACGATCGCACGGCCCTGAGCAAATTCGTGATTGCCGGGCAGATGCCGCCCGATGAAGTGCCCGCGTTGCTTGATGCCGACGCCTTGCGCAAGGGCCAGTTGCAGCGCAAGCACGGCAAGGTGCGCACACTCAACAGCCAGAAACGCCAGCTTACACTCGCCGACGGCCAACAGATCGATTACGACGCCTGCCTGCTGGCCACCGGCGGGAAAGCACTGCGCCCGGACATCCCCGGCGCCGACCTGCCCGGGGTGTTCACCCTGCGCTCACGGGAGGATGCCGCCCAGTTGCTCGATGCAGCCGAACCCGGCCAACCGGTGGTCATCATCGGTGACGGTTTCATCGGCCTCGAAGCCGCCTCGGCATTGCGCAAGTACGGCCTACAGGTGCATGTGGTCACCCGCCACGAAGTCCCCCTGGCCCGGCAGCTGGGTGAACGCATCGGCCGCAGCATCCGTGAGCTGCATGAGCGCAAGGGTGTCACCTTCCATGGCCCTACTGAAGTTCAGCGCATCGAGGGCCAGGACAAAGTCGAAGCCGTGCAACTGGCCAACGGAGAACGGCTCCAAACACCCTTGGTGCTGCTCGGCACGGGGGTAAAACCGGTCACTGCCTTCCTCCAAGGCGTGCCGCTGACCGAGGACAAGTCTGTGAGGGTCGACGCAGAAATGCGCGCTGCCGATGGCCTGTGGGCGGCGGGAGATATCGCCACCTTCCCGCTCACCGGTCGACCTGTGCGTATCGAGCACTGGCGCCTGGCCCAGCAACACGGGGTAATTGCTGCAGCCAACATGCTCGGCGAGCAGCGCCGCTATGCCGATGTGCCGTTCTTCTGGACTTACCAGCACGGCCGCACTTATGAAGTGCTTGGCCACGCCCGGGACTGGAACCGGGTCGAGTTCGTCGGTGAGCCGGAAAAAGGCGATTTCATTGCGCTGCAGTGTATGGATGATCGGGTTGAGGCCGTGGTCGCCAAGGGTTATTCCGATGCCATGGCAACGCTGTCGCAACGCATGAAACGCCCCTTGAGCCTGCAAGAGGCGTTGGCGCTAATTGGCTGAGGTCCGCCTTTCAATGCGCCCCGGTTGTGTGTAAAACAGCTGGATCAGCCGACTGAAAAGGACCCAAGCGCATGATCTACCGCCCCCTCGGCCACAGTGGCCTGCAGGTTTCCGCCCTTACCCTGGGCAGCATGATGTTCGGCGAGCAGACCAGTACCGAGAACGCCCTGCGCATCATCGACAAGGCCTGGGACCAAGGCATCAACTTCATCGACACTGCCGACGTGTACAACGCCGGGCGCTCGGAAGAAATCGTCGGTGAAGCGGTGGCACGCCATCGCCAGGACTGGATCGTCGCCAGCAAGGTCGGCTTCGGCCCGGCCGATGGCCTGCCCAACCGCAGCGGGCTGTCGCGCAAACACATCTTCAATGCCCTGGAGGCCACCCTCACCCGCATGGGCATGGACTATCTGGACATCTACTACCTGCACCGCGAAGACCACAAGGTGCCGCTGGAAGAGACCGTGCAGGCCATCGGCGACCTGCTGCGCCAGGGCAAGATCCGCTACTGGGGCGTGTCCAACTTCCGTGGCTGGCGCATTGCCGAGGTCTGCCACATTGCCGAGCGCCTCGGGGTGCCCAAGCCGGTGGTGAGCCAGCCGCTGTACAACATCGTCAACCGTCAGGCCGAGCCGGAGCAGCTTACCGCTGCTGCCGCCCATGGCCTGGGCGTCGTGCCGTTCAGCCCGTTGGCGCGTGGTGTACTCAGTGGCAAGTATGCGCCGGGGGCCGTGCCGGATGCCGGCAGCCGGGCAGGGCGCCAGGACAAGCGCATCATGGAAGTGGAGTGGCGCCAGGAGTCGCTGGCCATCGCCCGGCAGATCCAGGCTTACGTCGAGGCCAAGGGCGTGGGAATCGTTGAGTTCGCCATTGCCTGGGTGCTGAATAACCAGCTGGTGAGCTCGGCGATTGTCGGGCCGCGTACCGAAGAGCAGTGGGACACCTATGGCGGTGCATTGGCGGTGAAGGTCACGGCGGAGGATGAGGCGTTCATCGACTCACTGGTGACGCCGGGGCATGCATCCACGCCGGGGTTCAATGATGTGGCGCATTACGTGAGCGGGCGGCGTGCACGGTCTTGACAACACGGCTGGTTGCTTGAGGCTGGTAAGCGAGTGTCGGCGTAATCATCACTGACTCAGGTGCCTACAAATGCTCTCACAGCTTCATTGTTACGCGCTAGAATATCAGCTGCAATACGTTCCCCCCATGCTTTGGTTACATTGGCACCGTACCCCAACTGCCAGAGCATGCTCAGCGCCATTTTTTGTTTGATGTCTACACCATCACTCCCTAGCTCTTTTATAACCTGATGCTGCACAAGCTCGTAAACAACCTTCGCTCTCTTTTCTGACGTCATTTCCTTAATTCCAAGGGTTTCGGAAAAAGCATCCCAGTGTTTTTTGTCTGCACCGCCATCCCAAGGTTGTTCAGCAGATAGCGCCGGCGTTTTCGTTTTGACACGACGGGTCGAACTGCGTGGCTCTACCCGCGAAGTGGTTGCCAGCAAAGTCGGGTCATCGATAGACTCTACTGCGACGTGGCGAGGCAGCCGACGGGCACCAGAACGCAAATTCTGATCGCGTCGGTAGGCTGAAACCTTGGCATACGAATGACCGCTGGGGTCGACATGGTTTATGGGGTCACCCGAGCAATATCCATAACTATTTAACCCGCCTTTACCAAATGGGCTGAAACTATCCGGAGTCGTGAAGCGCATGAGAGCGCAGCAGTAAAGACGAACGCCATTGCCTAAAAGATAGCCTTGAATGAGTGGCTCAAGCGCCTGCCCGTTAAATGCCAGTAATATCGCTGCGCTTTCGCTATTTGAATGACCATAAGCACTATAAGCTCGCACTCCAGTGATGCTGGTTGACTCATGGAGGCGGTATTCATGAGGCGGCGTTGTTACCTTGGCTGATTTTTTCATAGTTTATTCCTCATAAAAATACACTATTTAACGGTTTGGCTGCTTCATGATAAGTGATGACTGCCCCCCCGGTAACTGTCAGAAATGCCAGTTCGCTTAAGTTTTCGTTCATACATGTTCATTGGGGAGCCCTGCGCCGGGCTCCCGGTCCCCCCTTTCCCCAATCACCCCGGTATCGTGCGCACCATTGGTTTTCCACCTCTGGAGCTGCAATGAAACTCTTGCAACCGCTGCAAATCGGCCCCCTCACCCTGCCCAACCGTGTCTTCATGGCGCCCCTCACCCGCCTGCGCAGCCTGGAGCCGGGCGATGTACCCACCACGCTGATGGGCGAGTACTACCGTCAGCGCGCCAGTGCGGGCCTGATCATCACTGAAGCCACGCAGATCTCCTTCCAGGCCAAGGGCTATTCTGGCTCGCCCGGCATTCATAGCGCCGAACAGATCGCTGCCTGGAAGCACATCAACGAAGGCATTCATGCCGATGGCGGCCACAGCGCCGTGCAGGTCTGGCACACCGGGCGGGTGTCACACACTTCTCTGCAACCTGGCGGCGAAGCGCCAGTGGCCCCTTCGGCACTTCCGGCAGGTGCGCGCACTACCCTGCGTGACGAGCAAGGCGACCTGATACGCGTAGAAACATCCGCGCCGCGGGCGCTCAGCGAAGCGGAAATTGCCGGTATTGTCGCCGACTTCGGCCTGGCCGCGATCAACGCCCGTGAAGCCGGGTTCGACTTCATCGAGCTGCATGCGGCCCATGGTTACCTGCTGCACCAGTTCCTTACCCCAAGTGCCAACCAGCGCGAAGACCGTTACGGCGGCAGCGTCGAAAACCGCGCACGTATTGTGCTGGAGGCGGTGGACGCGGCCGTTGCCAACTGGAGCGCCGAGCGCGTCGGCATCCGCGTGTTCCCGTTGGGTGGTTTCAATGGCGTGGACAATGGCGAAGACCAGGAAGCCGCCGGCCTGTATCTGATCCGCGAGCTGGCCAAGCGCAACCTCGCCTACCTGCACCTCTCCGAGCCTGACTGGGCCGGTGGCAAGCCATTGCGTGACGAATTCCGCCAGGCAATCCGCGCGGCTTACCCGGGCGTAATCATCGCGGCCGGTGCTTACACCGCCGAGAAAGGCGAAGACCTGATCGGGCGTGGCCTGATCGATGCCGTGGCGTTCGGGCGCAGTTACATCGCCAACCCGGACTTGGTCGAGCGGCTGCGGCTCCAGGCGCCGTTGAACGAGCACCGGGCGCAGTTCGACTATGCCAATGGGCCTGAAGGGTATACGGATTATCCGTTCCTGAAGCAGGCTTGATACAGAAACGGGAGCCCATATGGGCTAGTGCCAGTCCGGTAAGGTTTTTGGCTTGCACGTGTTCGGCTTTGGTGGTTTTTCGCCTGTGACATCGAGCGCCGCGCGGGCGGCGCTCGATGTCAGCAGCCCCACATGACTCAAGGCAGGCGCATGCAGGCCCAAAAGCCCCATTGCAGCCTAAGCGGCTTAACTGACTGGCATTAGCCCATAAGGGCTCCCGTTTTTTGTTGCCAATGCCGGCCTCCTCTCGGGCAAGCGCGCGAAGAGGCCGGTAGCTTTAACCGAGTTCCGCCAGCGCCTGCGCCGCATAGGCATGCGACCGCTGCCGCGCCAGCGGGTCATGGATGCGGCAATCGATCATCAGCTCATCCGCCCCGGTCTGCTCGATCAGCGAGCGCAGCCCTTCCCTCACTCGCTCAGGCCCACCCGCCACGGTGCAGGCCATCACCTGCTCCAGCACTGCACGCTCGTGCTCAGGCAGGCGTTGCACATAACCCTCCTGCGGCTTAGGCAACAGACCATAACGCCCCACATGCAGGTCCAGCATCCACTTGCGATGGGAGCTGGCCAGGTAATCTGCCTCGGCATCACTGGCGGCGGCGAAGAGATTCATGCCCACCATCACATAAGGTTTGGCCAACTGCGCCGAGGGCTGGAAGTTGGCCCGGTAATGGGCAATCGCCTGCAGCAGGTAACGCGGCGCAAAGTGCGAAGCGAAGGCGTACGGCAGGCCCAGCTTCGCCGCCAGGTCGGCGCCGAACAGGCTGGAGCCAAGGATCCACACCGGCACCTCGTGGCTGCCTGGCACGCCACGCACCCGGCGCTTGCCGTTGTCGGCCAGGTAGTCGCGCAGTTCGGCGATGTCCTGGCTGAAGTCACGTTCTGGCGCGGCACCGCGCAAGGCACGTACGGTCGGCCCGGAAGTGCCTGGCGCACGGCCCAGGCCCAGGTCGATACGGCCCGGGTGCAAGGTATCGAGGGTGCCGAACTGCTCGGCTATCAGCAACGGCGCATGGTTGGGCAGCATGATGCCACCCGCGCCAACACGGATGTGCCGGGTGGCGTTGGCGATTTCGTTGATCACCAGCGAAGTGGCCGCCGAGCCGATGCCTGGCATGTCATGGTGCTCGGCAATCCAGTAGCGGCTGTAGTGCTGTTGCTCGACATGCCGCGCCAGCTGGCGGGACTCTTCGATCGCGTCGGCGAAGGTCTTGCCTTCGCCGATCATGACCAGATCCAGTACGGACAGTGCAGTCATGGGGTCTCCAGGGGGATTATCAGTGGCTGCCAGTTTCCCTGCTGCGCCGCTAGCGATAAACCCAGGTTCAGGCCCGGTATAGGGGCCTGGCATTCCCCAATCAGTACTCCCAAGGCACGCCCGGTTCCCAACTGGCTACCAGCAAGTCGATGAACCCACGCACCCGTGGGGACAAGTGGCGTTTGCTCGGGTACACGATTCGGATAGGGTCTGCCGGCGGCCGATACGCCTGCAGCACTTCTACCAACGTGCCGGCGCGCAAGTCGTCACCGGTGATGTAGGTGGGCAGGTGAATCAGCCCGAAGCCTGCGCGGGCGCCGTCGAGCATGGCTTCGGAACTGTCGATGTTCAAACGGCCGGGGTCTTCGCACAGGTGCAGCCCCGCTTCGGTGTGAAAACGCCAGGGCATGGCCTTTTCACCTGCCAGGAACGCGATCTTGTCATGACCATAGAGGTCCGCTGGCACCCGGGGTACCCCGCGTGCTTCCAGGTAACACGGTGCGGCGCAGGTAACAAACTGCTGCCAAGCCACCGTGCGGGTCAACAACTGTGAGTCTTCCTTGGGTGCGCCAATACGCACCGCAACGTCTACGCCCTCCTCGACCAGGTCGACGAAGCGGTCGGTGAAACGGATGTCTGCGCGCAGTTCCGGCCACTGCTTGAGATAGCGATCCAGGATCGGAAGCACGTGACGTTGGCCGAACGAGAGCGGCGCGGTCAGGCGCAGGGTGCCTGTGGGCTTTCCGCGGCGCTGGGCCATGGTGCTTTCCACCTCATCCAGGTCATCCAGAATCTGCCGCCAGCGCTCAAAGGCCACCAAGCCTTCGTCGGTCAAGCTCAGCTTGCGCGTGGTGCGGTTAAGCAGGCGCACAGCCATGCGCGCTTCCAGGCGGGCGATGCTTTTGCCCACCGCCGAACGCGTCAGGCCAAGGCTGGCGGCGGCAGCGGTGAAGCTGCCAGCCTTGGCGGCACTGACAAAGGCGGCAATGTCGCCGAAGCGGTTGGGTTCCATGAGCGGGTTCCTGGAGTCATCGAACCGGCATAAATGGGGCCGAAGCCAGCTAATGCAAGGCCACAGGCTGGCTAGGGCGTGTTCGGGGCTGGCCTCATGTACGCGTCTGTCCAGGCGGCCAACGGCAGTGGTGGCTGCTGGTCGACAATACGCCGCCAGATCAAACGCAGGTCATTACCGTTGAACATCGAGCCAGGCCCGCTGCCTTGCCACCGCGAAGGTACGTCGGCAACCCAGTGTCCCTGGCGGTCACGGTGGGCCATGTTGAAACGGAAGGTGTAGTTGCCAGGGATGCCCATGCGCAAGTCGGTCACCACCAGCGCGTCGCCCACCTGGTCGTAGCGCAGCCAGTCATCGGTAAACCAGCGCAAACGCTGGTGCAAAGGGCTTCCTGCCAGTGCTTTCGCCAGCTGCAGATTACGCGGCAAACGCTGCATTTCAGGCGCTTGCCGGTCGAACCCGCTGCTGATGCCCTCGTAGTAATCACCCTCCGGGGTCTTGGCCAGTACTCGCCAGACCAGACTATTGAAAGCGATCGGCACGGCGCGCACTTCACTGGCGACAATGCCTTGCTGATCCAGCGCCGCCTGGAAGCGCTGCTCCGCCGCCATACGCCCGGCGAGGCCGAAACCCAGGTAAGCGGTACTGAACACCAGCGCCAGGGTCAGCAGACGTGTCGCCTTTGCGGTCACCCCCTTGAAGATGGCGTAGATAACCGCCGCCAGCAGCGGCAAGGTGTAGACCGGGTCGATGATGAACACCGCCGCCCAGCTTTGCGGGGTGACTTGCAGTGGCCAGAACAACTGCGTGCCATAAACCGTGAAGGCATCCAGCAACGGGTGAGTAACCAGTACCAGCCAGAACGCCACGAACAACCTGGACAAGGTGTAAGCCTTGCCAGGCCAGCATTTGTGGACCAGCCAGGCCAGTAGCAAGGCCAGCCCGGTAAGCACGAACAGCGAGTGGGAGAACCCGCGATGGTAGGTCATCTGCGACACCGGGTCGGCGTAGCGGATGATCACGTCCAGGTCGGGCAGCGTGCCCAGCGCAGCGCCATACAGCAACGCGCGCCGCCCCTGGATGCGGCCAAGCACGGTACCCTGCAGGGCCGCGCCGAGTACGGCTTGGGTGATGGAATCCAAGGGGCGCGCTCCTGAAAGGGATATTTGCGCAAGCTACCTTCATACGACCTCGGTGCGCAATTCCCTTGGCTGGCTCAGAACAGCTGCCAGGTGTACACCAACGTCAGGCGGTTTTCGTCGATGTCACTGCGGTAATTGGAGCGTGCCATGGCGTTCCTCACCCGAATCCCCAGCCCCTTCAGCACGCCGCTCTGCACGGCATAGCCAATGTCCAGGTCACGTTCGCGATCCCGCCCTTCGTAACCCAGCCCGGTATCGACATTGTTACCGGTTATGTACCGCGCGGTCGCCGTCAGACCGGGTACGCCCAGGGCGGCGAAGTTGTAGTCGTAGCGTACCTGGTACGAGCGCTCATCGGTGTAGGCAAACTCATACGTCGGCACCTCGTTACCCAACGGCGAAATGTTGGCGAATACCCGAGGGAACGGGCTATCGCCATAGATGCCCTGGTAGCCAGCATGGAAGCTGTGCCCGCCATGCCGGGCGGTGAACATCGAGAAGAACGCCTGGTTGTCGATATTGCCCAGCAGCGCATCGCCATCCTCACGCGCGGTGAAATAGCCCAGGTTTGCGCTAAGCACCCAGTCCCCTACTGGCTTGCTGTGCTTCAGGCCGATAAACCCTTGTTCATAGATGTCTTCCAACTGCCCGTACCATAGGCTGACGCTGCTCTGGTTGGCGTTGAACGCATAGTCCCCGCCCACATAGTTGAAGGCATCGCTTTCAGACTGGCGCATCGGCACATGGCCGAGCATGGCGTTCATCTTGCCGTCGCCGCCTTCATTACGCAGGTGAGTGCTTTTCAGGTGACCGGCCTGCAAGGTCAGCCCGTCGATTTCCGACGAACTCAAACTGGCGCCCTGGTATGTCGGCGGCAACAGGCGGATATCACTGAACGTCAGTACCGGCAGGTTGGGTTGCAGTTCACCGACGCGCAGTTCGGTCTTCGACAGGCGGGCCTTGAAGGTGGGCGCCAGGCGGCTGTACTCGTCGGCGGCACGGCCATCGCCATGCACCGGCAGCAGGCCGGTATTGGCCCGGTCGGGGCTGCTGTCGAGCTTGATACCCAGCAGGCCCAGCGCGTCCACGCCAAAACCGACGCTACCGGGGGTGTAGCCCGACTTGAAGTCGAGGATGAAGCCCTGGGCCCACTCCTCGGCCTTGGACTGCTTGTTGGCCCCGACGATGTCAGAGAAATCGCGGCTGAAATAGTAGTTGCGGGCACTCACGGTGGCCTTCGAATCCTCGAAGAAGCCGCCTTCGGCAGCCAGCAGCGGTTGGCTGAGCAAAGTCAGGCCCAGGGCGACACAAGGGGTGTGATTCATTCCGAAGCTCTCTTGATCTTGTTTTTATGGGTAAAGCGTTGGGAACACTGCAGTTCATGGGGTACGGCGCAGCACCTCCCGGGCACGTGGCCGATGCAACCTGAGCAGCGCATGGGCCAGCAGGCCGAACAGCAGCCCCCAGAACGCCGCCGACAGCCCCAGGAACGCCACCCCCGAAGCGGTGACCAGGAAGGTGAACAGCCCGGCGTCGCGCTCGGCCGGCTCTGCCAGGCTACGGGCCAGGGCCTCGCTGATGGCGCCATACAGGGCCAAGCCGGCCAGGGCAGCGATCAGTGCGGCGGGAAAGGCGGCGAACAGCGACATCAACGTGGCGCCGGCAATGCCCAGCAGCAGGTACAGCGCACTGCCAGCCACCGCCGCTACATAACGCCGCCGAGGGTTTTCATGGGCTTCATGGCCGGTGCACAGGCTGGCGGTAACCGCCGCCAGGTTCAGCCCGTGACAGCCGAACGGCGCCAGCAGCGCTCCAGCCAGGGCACTGGCGCTGATCAACGGGCTGGCGGGTGTGGCGTAGCCGGCGTTGCGCAGTACCGCCATGCCTGGCATGAACTGCCCGGTGAGCGCCACCAGCACCATTGGCAAGGCCAGGCTGAATACCGCCGAAAGGCTGAACTGCGGCGTGACCCACTGTGGCGAAGCCAGCTCCAGCACCAGTGCATCGCTGCGAAACGCCCCGCTGCCAACGGTCACCAGGGTGCCCACGCACAGCACCGCCGCCACTGCATAGCGTGGCTGTAGCCGGCGCATCAGCACGTAGGTAACGAACATCGTCAGCACCAGCAGCGGCTGCACTGGCAGGGCGCGGAACACTTCGATGCCGAAGCTGAACAGAATGCCCGCCTGCATGCCGGCAGCGATGGAGCCCGGCAGGCGGGCGATAATGCGGTCGAAGGCCCCGCTGATGCCGATCATCAGCAGCACCAGATTGGCCACCAGGTAAGCCCCCACGGCCTGCTCCAGGCCGAGCTGCGGCAAGGCGGTGACCAGCAGCGCGGAACCTGGAATCGACCAGGCGATCACCACAGGTACCCGGTAGCGCAGGCTGAGCAGTACGCCGAGCACGGCACTGCCCATGGACACGGCCCAGACCCAGGATGACAACTGTTGGTGGGACAGGCCGGCGGCTTCGGCGGCGTGGAAGATGATGACCAACGGGCCTGCGTAGGAGATCAGCGTGGCGATGCAGCCGGCGACGATGGCGGACAGCGAGCTGTCCTTGATCAGGGTTTTCATGGGACCTCTGGCAAGGCATCGGCCGGGCGCGGTGCCCGGCGCTTGTTCTTCGGGTTATGCCTGCGCCGCAAGGGCCTGAGCTTGCCGACGGCCACTGGCCAGGTGCACAGCCATGGCCAGCGCAGCGATTGCGCCAGGGATGGCGAAGGCGATGAAGTTGAGTTGCAGCGGCAGGTTGATGCCCATCAGCGCGCCGCCCAGCAGCGGGCCGACGATGGCGCCGTTACGCCCAATGCCCGAGGCCCAGCCCAGGCCGGTGGAGCGCACCGACAGCCCATACATTTGCGCAGCGCCGGCATACAGCAGGATCTGCGTGCCGATGGTGGTGGCGCCGGCAATGAAGATCAGCAGGTAAAGCACCGGCATCGGGCTGTTCACCCCCAGCAAGCTGATCGACAGCGCAGCGGCAATGAAGAATGCCACCTTCACCTTGACCAGGTTGTAGCGGTCGCCCAGCCAGCCGCCCAGAATTGCCCCGGCCATGCCGCCAAAGTTCAGCGCCAGCAGGAACGACAGGCTCGAACCCAGGCTGTAGCCCGCGTTGGCCATCAGTTTCGGCAGCCAGGAACTGAGTGCATAGACCATCAACAGGCAGCAGAAGAACGCCAGCCACAACGCCAGTGTGCGTATGGCCAGGCCATTGCGGAACAGCTCCAGTACCGATGCCCCGCTGCCTTTGCGGTCAGCGGCCTGCAACACGTCATCCGCCTGTACATCGCATTCTGGGTCCAGCCGTTTCAACAGTTTGCGAGCTTCTTCGGTACGGCCCTGGCGCACCAGGAAACCGATCGATTCAGGCAGGTAGTAGAGAATCACCGGCAACAGCAGCAATGGTACGGCAGCGGCGAAGAACATCGACTCCCAACCAAAGCGCGGCAGCATGAAGATGCCCACGCCTGCCGACAGCATGCCGCCCAGCGAGTAGCCACTGAACATGATCGCCACCAGCGTGCTGCGCAGGCGCTTGGGCGCATATTCGTTCATCAGTGCCACGGCGTTGGGCATCAGGCCGCCGCAGCCCAGGCCAGCGATGAAACGGTAGATGCCGAACTCGCTCGGGCTGCTGGCAAAGCCATTGAGAATGGTTGCCCCCGAGAACAAGGCGAAACAGATGGCAATGCCCTTCTTGCGCCCGATACGGTCGGCCAGGCTGCCGAATGCCAAGGCGCCGAACATCATGCCGAACAGCGCGTAGCTGCCCAGCGCACCGGCCTGCAACGGGGTAAGCCCCCACTCTTTCATGATGACCGGCAGTACCACGCCGTAGATGAACAGGTCATAGCCGTCGAAGATCAGCAGCAGGCCACACCAGGCCATGACCATCCAGTGGAACGGGGTAAAGCGCGCGTTATCGATGATCGGGTGTACGTCAAGGGTTCGCATGGCATCTGTCGCTCTTGTTTTTGTTGTGAGGGAAAGCTGTTGCCTTGAGGTTGCTGCTCAGCCGAGGTCGCCGCCTCCTACCGGCAAGGTCACGCCGGTGATGTATGAGGCTTCGTCAGAGGCAAGGAACAAAATCGCGCCCACTTGCTCGTCGATGCTGCCGTAGCGGTGCATCAGGCTGCTGTCGAGGGTCTGGTCGACGATCTGCTGGTACCAGTGTTTTTCCTGTTCGCTTTGCTCGGCGCTGTTGCGTGGCACGCGTCGGGGTGGCGCCTCGGTGCCGCCGGGTGCGGTGGCGTTGACGCGGATGCCACGGCCAGCGGTTTCAAAGGCCAGGCACGCGGTGAGCGCATTGACGCCGCCTTTGGCCGCGCCATAAGGCACGCGGTTGACGCCACGGGTGGCGATGGACGAGACGTTGACGATGGCGCCGCTACCGCGTTCGAGCATGTAAGGCAGCGCGGCATGGCAGCACCACAGGGTGGGGAACAGCGAGCGGCGCACCTCGGCCTCGATCTGCTCCACCTCGTAGTGTTCGAAAGGCTTGGCCCAGATGGTGCCGCCGACGTTGTTGACCAGGATGTCGAGGCGGCCGAAGGTTTCCACTGCACTGGCCATGACACGGGCGCAGTCGGCGTGTTGTTCGAGGTCGGCGGTGAGTGTAAGCATGCCCTCGCCTGCCAGCTCGTGGACCAGTTCGGAACGGTCTACCGCCACCACTTGCGCGCCTTCGGCCTTCAGCCGCCAGCACACGCCACGGCCGATGCCTTGAGCGGCACCGGTGACCAGGGCGACCTTGCCTTGGAATCGGTTGTTCATGTGTTTCTCCTGCTTGATCCGTCAGGCCGCTGCCGCGAACTTCTCGTAGTAGAAGTTGGCCGGGGTAATGCCCTGTTCGCGTACGTACTGGCTGACCGCTTCCACCATGGGTGGCGGCCCGCACAGGTACAGGTCCACATCGCCATCGTTCAGGTGGCGCGGCTCGATGTGCTGGGTCACATAGCCCTTCTGCGGGTACTGGCTGTCCGGGTTGGCTACGCAGGCGCTGAAGGTGAAGTTGGGGATACGCGCTGCAAAGTCTTGCAGACGATCCAGTTCAACCAGGTCGAAATCGTTGGTCACGCCATAGATCAGATGCAGCGGGTGTTCACTGCCCTGCTCGGCGATCTTTTCCAGCATCGCGGTGAACGGGGCCAGACCAGTGCCGCCAGCCAGCAGCAACAGCGGGCGCTGGATAGGCCGCAGGTAGAAGCTGCCCAACGGCCCCGCCAGGCTCATGCTGTCGCCGGCCTTGGCCAGGTTGGTGAGGAAACTGCTCATCAAACCACCCGGCACGTTGCGGATCAGGAAGCTGACTTCGCCATCCTTCTGCAACGAACTGAACGAATAGGCGCGGCTCTGCTCGCTGCCCGGCACCTTGAGGTTGACGTACTGCCCCGGCAGGAAGGCCAGGCGGCTGAGGGCCTCGCCCTTGATCGACAGGGCAATGGTGCTGGCCGACAGCTGGCGTACATCGCTGATGGCCGCCTCGAAGCTGGCCTGTTCGGTCTTGCACAACTGCGACGAGGCCGGAATGCGGATGACGCAGTCGCTTTCAGCGCGCATTTGGCAGGTCAGTACGTAGCCTTTGGCAATTTCGTCTTCGTTCAGGGCGTCTTCGATGAAGTTGTCGCCCAAGTCGTAGCGGCCAGATTCGGCCTTGCATTTACAGGTGCCGCAGGCGCCGTCGCGGCAGTCCAGCGGGATGTTGATGCCTTGGCGGTAGGCAGCGTCGGCCACGGTTTCATGGCCGGTGGCTTCAATGAAACGGGTAACCCCGTCTTCGAAATTCAGTGCGATCTGGTAGCTCATGTTGCACCTCGCGGGCGAGCCGGCCCACGGCGCGTCGCAGGACGCACCGGGCAATGCTCGCAAAACCCTGTATCAGATGTGGTAGATGTCGATGACCTGGCGCACGTAGTCGTTCTTCAGCACCACCTTCTTGGCCTTGATCAGCGGCTGCTCGCCGCGCAGGTCGAGGGTGTAGAAGCTGGTGCCGAAGTAACTGTCGGTGGTCTTGTAGCGGAAGATCAGGGTGTGCCAGTTGAAACGCACCTGGCAGCTGCCCTCGCCTTGCTCGACGATCTCGATGTTGCTGATGTTGTGCGAGGTGCGGGTATCCGGCACTGTCGCACTGGAGCGCTCGGTCTTGATACGGAACACGCGGTCTTCCAGGCCGCCACGGTTGCCGTACCAGATCAGCGAGATTTCGCTTTGTGGGTCTTCGGTGAGGGTGTCATCGTCATCCCAGCTCGGCATCCAGAAGCTGGCGTCGCTGGCGTACAGCTCCAGCCACTGGTCCCACTGGGCGTCATCCAGGTAGCGCGCTTCGCGGTAGAGAAAGTCGCGCACGGTTTCATACAGGCTCATTGCACGGCCTCCACAGGGATCAGCTGCTGTTCGTCCTTCAGGGCCTGGATCATGGTGTCCTGCCAGTATTTGTGTTGCAGCACGAACAGGCCTTCGTCCTCGGTGCGCACGCCAGACAGCAGCGGATGGAGCTCGATCTCTTTAGCCGCTTCATCGGCGCCTTCGACCCAGTGCTTCGCGCCACGGGACATGTCGTTCCAGCCAGTGCCGCCGCCGTAGCCGGTCTGGCAGGAGCGGAACTCTTCCAGGTCGTCCGGGGTGGCCATGCCGCTGACGTTGAAGAAGTCTTCGTACTGGCGAATGCGCTTGGCGCGGGCATCGGCGCTCTCGCCTTTGGGCGCGATGCAGTAGATGGTGATTTCGGTCTTGTTCACCGAAATCGGCCGCGCAACGCGGATCTGCGAGCTGAACTGGTCCATCAGGTACACGTTCGGGTACAGGCACAGGTTGCGCGAGTTCTCGATCATCCAGTCGGCACGGGCCTGGCCGAAGTCGGCAGCCAGCTGGTCCCGGCGCTCGTAGGCCGGGCGGTCTTCCGGGTTGGCCCAGCGGGTCCACAGCAGCAGGTGGCCATGGTCGAAGGAATAGAAGCCCCCGCCTTGCTTGGCCCAGGCGCCGGCGCTCATGGTCTTGATCTCGTCACCGGCTTCACGCTGCTTGCGCTGGTTCTGGGTAGCGGCGTAGTTCCAGTGCACGGAGCTGACGTGGTAGCCATCGGCGCCGTTTTCGGCGGTGAGCTTCCAGTTGCCTTCGTAGATGTACGAGCTGGCACCGCGCAGCACTTCCAGGCCTTCTGGCGACTGGTCGACGATCATGTCGATGATCTTGGCCGATTCACCCAAATGTTCTACCAGCGGTTTTACATCGGCATTCAGGCTGCCGAACAAAAAGCCCCGGTACGACTCGAAGCGCGCCACCTTGGTCAAGTCGTGGGAGCCGTCGCAGTTGAAGCTGTCGGGGTAGCCGGCGTTGCTGGGGTCTTTCACCTTCAGCAGTTTGCCGCTGTTATTGAACGTCCAGCCGTGGAACGGGCAGGTGTAGCTGGAGCGGTTGCCGCGCTTGTGCCGGCACAACATGGCGCCGCGGTGGCTGCAGGCGTTGAGGAAGGCATTGAGCTCACCGTCCTTGTTGCGCGCGATGAAAATCGGCTGGCGCCCCATGGTCAGGGTGAGGAAGTCGTTCTTTTCGGGGATCTGGCTTTCATGGGCCAGGTAGATCCAGTTGCCCTCGAAGATGTGTTTCATCTCCAGGTCGAACAGGCGTGGGTCGGTGAACATCTCGCGCTTGCAGCGGTAGATGCCCTTTTCACGGTCGTCCTCGAGCATGGCATTGAGGTAGTCGAATCCCAGGGACATGGCCAGGGTCTCCCTTGTTATTGTTTAGACCTGGTCAGTTTGGGCGCTGGTATTAGGCGGGAGTATCCGGTTTGTGCGCAGTGATATCCGTTTTGTGCAGGTTAACGGACCTCCTCGCGGGCGAACCCCATGAAGAGACCCGCGAGTTCAGCGCCGCTTGCGTAAGGTTTCCGAGGGCAGCTCGCCAAATTGCTGCCGATACACTTCGGAGAACCGCCCCAAGTGCAGGAAGCCATAGTCCATGGCCAGCTCGGTCACGCTGCGTACCGAGCAAGTGGCATCGCCCAGGCAGGCACGCACCTGCTCCAGTTTGCGCTGGCGTACGTACTGCTTGGGTGTAGTGCCCAGTTGCCGGTCAAACAACGCATACAACGAGCGCAAGCTCATGCACGCCTGCTCCGCCAGCGCCTCGGCTGTCAGCTCAAGCTTCAGATTACGGTCGATGTGGTCGATGATTCGCTCAAGGCTAGCCCCTGGCGAACCCAGGCTTTCGCGGCGGATATTGGTGCTCATCAGGGTTAGCAACTTGCTGGCGACAATCTGGCTGTAGTGCCCCTGCACGCGCGGCAGCGAATCGGTCACTTCCGCTTCGTGGCAAACCATGGCCAGCAGGTTCACGAACCCGTCCAGCTCATCCAGCCGGTAATGGTTGCGCAAGAACCGAACACCGCCTTCTGGCCGATGCCAACGCTGTTCGTCGCAGATCGAATCCAGTAGCCGGGTGGGCACCTTGAGGATGAACTTCTCGCAGTCTTCCGAATAGGTCAGGTCAACCGGGTCGTCGGGGTTGATCAGCAACAGCTCGCCCGGCACGAGGTGATGCTCGCGCTTGTGCCCGCGCCACAGGCAGTTGCCGTTGAGCAGCACTTGCAGGTGGTAGATGGTTTCCAGCGCGGGCGAGGTAACGCGCACGCTGCCGCCGTAGCTGATGCGGCACAGGTCGAGTTCGGCGAACTTGCGGTGGCTGAGGCTGGCTTGAGGGTGGGTGGTGCGCGACAGACCGATGCAATGCTGGCCTACGTGCTGGTTCACATAATCGGACACAGCATAAGGGTCGGCGTGATGAAACACGCTACTGCGCTCGCTCAGCAGGCGGCTTTCCATAGGCAAGGCACTCGGTATCGTTATTGTTCTGGTCGCCGCCTCCTACCGCCTTGTGGGCAGTGGTCGCGGTCGTCACGGTCATTCTATCGGGCCGGTTGCGGGTCGCGGGGGCAGGCGACAACCGGCGGATAGCCACACTACAGCAAAAAGGTGGGGGTTGGGCAATGTGGAGAAGGGATTGGATGGGCGGATAGCGGACATGCCGAGGGAAACCAGTGTTCGTTTATCGAACGGTAATTACAACGTCCTGAGCATGGAATACCACATAGCAATGGCACACCAAGATAATTGTGTAACTAGCAAAAATATCAATATGATTTGACGATCTTTCACTGCACCGGCAGAAAATTCATCAACAGCAGGCTTTGCGCGTAATTCAGGCCAATCCGCCGATAACGCTCATCCAGCAACTCCGCCAGCAGATCCAGCCGCGCAACGATTTTGCCAAACTCCACGGCAAAACTCAGGTTACTGCCCTCTTCGGAGATCTCGTTGGAGAACAGCAGCAGCACCCCATTCGCGTCCTGCCGCTGGCTGAGCATCCAGGTCGCCTTCTCGATATTGCGCGCCGCGTTGTTGACGAACAGCGGGTCGATGGTATCGGTCATGTAGAACTCGGTACGCCCACCATGCGCGGTAATCAGCATGCTGCCGATGGCGTAAATGAAGGCGCCAACACGATCACCGCGAAACTCCGGGCTCAGGGCGTAGCTCAATGCCGCCAGGTCGCGGCGGTTGCCCAGTTGCGGCAATGGCTGGCGTTGCTCGATGGCGATGCGGATCTGTCGCTCGGCGGTGGCGGCGTCGATGTAGCCAGACATCTTCCACTGGTTGGGATTGCGCTGGTACAGCTTGTTCATCAGCAGGTACAGGCTTTGCAGGTTGTCACGCATGGACAGCGTGGCCATGCGGTCGACGCTGGTCTGGAACAGCTCGCTGGGCTTGCCGTTGCCGAACTGATTAACGATGTCACGGCCTTGCTCCTGGGTGCAGGCGCACAGGCATGTGAGGGCGCCTGCCAGCAACAGGCGGGAGAAGAAACTTGGGTAGCTTGCAACCATCGGCACCGGGTCGATATTCGGCGGCTGCCTTGGGGGTCAAGGCAGCCTGGCCAAGCATAGAGCCTCGAAAACGGAAAAAGTGCAGTGGTTGGGGATTTGCGTGCGACGCTTCAACTACATGGCGTGGCGCAACATCTCCACGACCTGCGCATGCAACGCCGGGTCACCACACGCCACCACGCAACCACCATGCTGCGCCGAGCTACCATCCCAAGCCGTAATCACCCCACCTGCTCCCTCGATGATCGGCATCAATGCCTGCACGTCATACGGCTGCAGGCTGGCCTCTACGATCACATCGACAAAGCCCGAAGCCAGCATGCAGTAGGCATAGCAATCACCGCCATAACGCATCAACCGCGCCCGGCCGGCAACGCCCTCGAACGCAGCCTTGCGCTCGACGGTATCGAACATGTCGGGGGTGGTGCACATCAGCGTGGCCGAGGCCAGGTCGGCGCAGGCACGGGTTTTCAGCGGCGTACCGCTGCGCCAGGCACCTTCAGGGGTGCCGACAAAGCGTTCGCCGGTGAACGGCTGGTTCATCACGCCAACCACCGGGCGCACGCCATCGTTCAGAGCAATCAACGTCCCCCACAACGGCAGGCCGGTGATGAAAGCACGCGTGCCATCAATCGGGTCAAGCACCCAGGTCAGCGGGCTGCTGCCGACGGCGACACCCGCTTCCTCACCCAGAATACCGTGGTCGGGGTAACGGGCCTGGATCAGCTCGCGCATGGCGTCTTCCGCCGCCTTGTCGGCTACGGTGACAGGGTCGTACAAACGCCCGCCCTTGTCCTCGACAGCCAGGCTGGCACGGAAATAAGGCTGGATCGCCACAGCGGCAGCATCGGCCAACTGCTCGGCAAAGGTGCGCAATTCACCGATCTGTTCAGCACTCAGGGACATGGGACGGCCTCAGGACAATGATTAGGGGCAGCATCATACTCGATCGCCAGCCTGCTGCTCATGCAGCCTGAAGCGAACTAGACTGAACAAGACCAGAGCACCGGGGGGCTGCCACACGTGGAGGTGTGAGATGAGCCAGTTCAAGCGTTTGTTCGTCATGCTCGGCCCGCAAATGCGCCATACGCCCGCGCTGCAACGCGCAGCGGCGCTGGCGGAGTCCAGCGGCGCACTGCTGGATATCAACGTTTTCGTCGATGATGTCGACACCTTTGGCTTGATGAGCGATGGTCGCGAACGTGAGCGGCTGCTCAGCGACAACCGCCAGTGGCTGGCGGACGAGGCCGAACAGTTGGGCGATGCAGGCCTGGACGTGTCCACCGAGCTGTTATTGACCCGCGACCCGCTGGGCAGTGTGCTGGAGCGGGTCGAGCGGCTGGGTTGCGACCTGCTGGTCAAGGACGTGCAGCACGAACCGATTCTCAAACGCCTGCTGGTCACGCCCCTGGACTGGCAACTGCTCAAGGACAGCCCGGTCGCCGTGCACCTGGTGAGCGACATCCGCCTGCCCCTGCCCCGGCAGATTGCCGCAGCGGTGGACCTGAACAGCCACGGCGCAGGTGAATACCTGGATGAACAGGTCATACAGACTGCCCATGCCTTGGCGCTGCAATGCAACGGCGAGCTCCATCTGCTGCATGTGTGCGATGCAGCCAAGACCCATATCGCCGATTTTGGTGCGGGTACGGTAACCATGCCTGGCTTCGACAGCAGCGTGCGTACCGCGCAGCGGGCAGCGTTCAACCGCCTGGGTGACCATCATCAGATTCCGCTGGAGCGCAGGCACTTCCTGGAAGGAGCAGCGATCAGGGCGATTGCCCAGTTTGTCGGCCACAGCCGGGCCGATGTGATTGTCATGGGCAGCCACCGGCATGACGCGATGCAGACGTTCCTGGGCGGGACCACGGCCCATGTACTGGAGCATCCGTTGTGTAATGTGCTGGGGATCAAGGCCGTTCACTGAGTTCTGGCATATCTGAACCGGCCGCTTCCCGGGAAAACCCGCTCCCTTAGGGATATTAAAGGTGGGAGCGGTTTACCCGCGTAGAGACCGGCGTGTATTTCACCGGTTGGTATTTGGTACACCAGTGCCACACAAAAAGAATGCATTTGATAATGATTCGTAGTAATTTCGCGGCGCTTCCCTACCCTTTCCCTCAGCGCCCCACTCCAGGATCGTACCGTCGATGCGTCGCACGTTCGTTTCGCTTTGTGTGCTTCATGCTGTCTCCCCGCTGGCCTTTGCCGAGCCCGAACCGCTCAGCGACCCTGCCCAGATTGAACTCCAGGCTTTGAACATCACCAGCAACGCCGACAGCGAACGCGCCGACGGCCCGGTCTTTGGCTACAAGGCCACCCGCTCGGCCAGCGCCACCCGCACCGACACGGCGCTGCACGAAACGCCGCAGTCGGTCAGCGTGGTGCCCAAGGATGTGCTGACCGATACGGCCAGCACCCGCCTGCAAGACGCCCTGGACTATGCCGGTGGCGTGGGCCGCGCCAACAACTTTGGCGGGCAGGGCCTGACCACGGTCACTGTCCGTGGTTTCACCACTGGCGAGTACTACCGCAACGGCTTCCCGATGAACCGCGGTTACCCGAATGCGCCTGATGCCAACAGCGTCGAGCGTCTGGAAGTGATCCGTGGCCCGGCCAGCAGCCTGTACGGCCGTGGCGACCCCGGCGGCACCTTCAATGTGGTTACCAAGCAGCCGCAGGCTGAACAGCAGGTAACCCTGGGCAGCCAGCTCGACGATCAGGGCATGCACCGCGCCACCCTCGACGCCACCGGTGCCTTGAACCAGGACGGCAGCCTGGCCTATCGCCTGAATGTGTTGGGCGAAGGTGGCGACAGCTTCCGCGACAACGTCGAAAGCGAACGCTACGACGTCGCGCCGGTGCTTAGCTGGCAGGTGAACGATGCGACCAAAATCGTCTTTGAAGGCGACTTCATGCGTAACAACCACCCGCTTGACCGCGGCCTGACGCATTACACCAACCAGGCTGGCAGCGCCTCGCGCGATACCAACATCTGGGGCAAAGGCAGCGACAACATGCTGCACAACGATAACAACATGGCGCAGTTGCGTTTCGAGCATGCGCTCAATGATGACTGGACCCTGGGCGGCGGCATGCAGTGGCTGGACGGTACCCTCAAGGGCAACGCCATCGAGGCCAACCGCTTGCAGGCCGATGGCCGGACCCTGGGGCGTAACTTCAACTACCGCAAGCTGGAATGGCGCGACCGCGACTACCAGCTCAACCTGACCGGGCATTTTGACACCGGTGGTCTCAGCCATACGTTGCTTACAGGTGTCGAGTACGAAGACTACGACTACAACTCGATCATCCAGCGTTCGGCTACCACTCCAACGTCCTATCCAATCGACCTTTTCGATCCGGTATATGACCAGTCGCGCCCAGCCCTATTGAGTACACCCACCACCCATGACAAGGAAAACCTCAAAACCTGGGCATTTTTCGTTCAGGACCAGGTTGCCCTGACCGAGCGCCTTAAAGCTTTGGCAGGTGTGCGCTTTGAACGCTTTGAACATGACTATGTCAACAAGCTCAACAGTGCGGGTAACTTCGATAAAGGCGAGAACGGTGTAACCCCGCGGTTCGGCCTGCTGTTTGACCTGACCGATACCGTCGCGGTCTATGCCAACACCGCACGCTCATTCAAGCCCAATAGTGGCGCGCCTGCCGGTGCAACAGGGCGTGGTTTCGACCCCGAGAAAGGCAAGTCCTACGAACTGGGTGTGAAATGGGAGGCACTTGATCGCCAGTTGAGCGTTGACGCGGCGATCTACCACATCGTCAAGGAAAACGTGCTGGCCAACGATCCCAGCGACCCTACCGGCACCTACAAAATCGCAGCCGGCGAGGTGCGCAGCCGTGGCCTGGACATCAACGTTGCCGGCAACATCACGCCTGAGTGGCGGGTGATTGGTGGCTATTCGTACGTGGATGCCCAAGTCACAAAGGACACCAGCCTGCCGACCGGCACGCGCCTGGCAAACATCCCGCGCAACAGCTTCAGCCTGCTCAACACGTATGAATTCCAGGATGGCGTGGCCAAGGGGCTGGGCCTGGGCGTTGGCGTAAAGTATGTGGATGATCGTCAAGGCCAGACCGCCGCGACGACCTACACCATGGAGCAATACACCGTGGTCGACTTGCTGAGCTTCTACCAGGTCAACGAACACGTCCGTCTGAACCTGGATGTGAAGAACGTGTTCAACAAAGGCTATGACGAAGGGGCGTTCAACAGCTATGTGTACCCGGGGGCGCCTCGGACAGTGCAGGCTGGGGTTTCGTATAGCTTCTGACGGGTGTGGGGCCGCCTGGCGGCCCCAAACTGCTAGAAACCCTTGCTGTAGAACAGCGAGTACGACTCGATCCCGTCGTTGGGCTGCTTGATGCCCGCGTTGGAGTAATGCATCGCGCGGATGCCCACCTTCTGTTCCCCCGGCAACTTCAAGCCAAAACCGATGCGGTCTTCGAAGTTGACTGAGGAACCCAGACGCTGATCGCCCACGTCGGTCTTGGAGAACGCCGCCAGGCCAATGCCGGCCTCGATGTACGGCGTGTAGGTGAAACCGCTGAATTCATAGGTGAACACCGGGCTGAACGACAGCGAATGTGCGCCACTGGCGTCCCCGCCCTCCCAGTAGGTGTACGCAGCGTCCCAGTATCCGCTCAAATACCCGGTGCTGCTTTCCAGCCATTTCTTGTCCCAGTCGAACGACATGCCAATACGGTAGGTCATGTCGCCTTGGCCGGTGGCGCCAACGGCACCGGACACCTGCGCGGCCTGGGCCAGGTTGGCCCCTGCAAAGGCCAGCACTGCAGCGGCCAGCGATGCTGCTAGACGGGTTTTCATCAACGACTCTCCTGATGGTCTACACGGCAAGCGGGGGCTTGAGCCCCTCGATCTTATGCGGTGCCCGGCCCTTCCAGGCCGGTCACACGAAGTAATATTTTTTTTATTATTGTCCAAATAATCAGAAAGTTGAAAGTGAATTGCCACTATTGGCTAATTCGCTTCTTCAAGATGTGCCTCGCCGTGCGCAGGGCTGCAGTTGTATTCCGCCTCAGGGGTTCGAGCACATCCGGGATCAATACATACCCCCGCTCGTCCACCATCTCCAGTTGAAGGCTCAGGCTCATGGCGATATGCTCCGACCCGGCAGGAGTACACATGTACTCCTGCCCGTTATCCCTTAACGCCAGTTAAGGCTCACGGTCGTAGGGGCCTTGCCGTTAACAGTCACCATTTGCTGCACCGTCTGCCCTTGAGCGTTACCGGTGACTTTGTATTTGCCAGGCGGCAACTGCACATACAGCAGCGGCCCGGCATCCATGACGCTGAGCACGGGCTGCCCCTGGGCGTTCTGGATATCGATATTGGCCCCGCTCTGGAACTTGCCTTCCGGCCCCGTGGAAAGCTCTACGTGCAAGTCGTAACCTGGGGTTTTGCGCAGGGCGTTGGCCTCATCCTGGCCGATGCCTCCCTGCAGAAAGCGCACGCCGTTCTGTTCCTGTGGTTGTAACTGAACGGCCTGCATATCGATGGGGGCATTGAGGTTGGCGGCGGCTGCCAAGGTCCATGGCATGGCAAAAGCGACCAGCAGTGCCGCACCGAGGGCATAGTGATGGTTACGCATGGTACGACCCTCCTTCAGAGGATGGCTTACCTAGTATCTGATCCTTCAGGCGTATCGGTGTTCGTGCCGATGTGTGGTTACCCTCGTGATATTCGGCACTAACGCATGAAGCGAACGTAAATTTATATAAATATCAGGATGTTGTACGCGCTTCTTCAAGAAGTTTTACAAACATGCTCAAGCTGCGCGATACCGTGCCCCGCCGCCACACCAGCCAGGTTTTCAGGTAGCGGAAATCCTCCGACATCGGCCACGCACTGACGGTGCTGCACCCGGGCATATTGTCGAGCATGCTGCGCGGCATCATGGCCAGGCCTGCGCCAGCGCTGACGCAGGCCAGCATGCCGTGGTAAGACTCCATCTCGTGGATCTTGCCCGGCACCGCCTGGTCCTGCACGAACCAGTTTTCAAAGTGATGGCGGTAGGAGCAGTTGGCACGGAAGGCGTAGATGCTCTCCCCGTTCACGTCCTGTGCACGGGTAACCGGGGCATGGTTGAGCGGCGCGATCACCATCATCTCTTCCTCGAACACAGGCATGCCCTCCAGTGTCGGGTGCAGCACCGGGCCATCGACGAACGCCGCCACCAGGCGACCAGACAACACGCCTTCCAGCATCGTGCCCGAAGGGCCGGTAGACAGGTCCAGGTCGACCTTGGGATAGCGCTGGTTGTAGGCCGCCAGCAGCGCCGGGATGCGCACGGCCGCGGTGCTTTCCAGTGAGCCCAGGGCGAAGGTGCCCTGCGGGTCTTCACCGGCCACGGTCAAACGCGCCTCGTGAACCAGGTCGAGAATGCGCCGTGTGTATTCGAGAAAATTCCAACCGGCAGGCGACAGGCGCAGGCGGCTCTTTTCGCGAATGAACAGTTCAACGCCGAGGTCTTCCTCCAGCTGCTTGATGCGTGTGGTCAGGTTCGACGGCACCCGATGGATGTGCTGCGCGGCGGCACTGATGCTGCCTTGCTCTGCCACGGCCTTGAACATCTCCAGTTGCACCAGGTCCACAGTCTTTCTCCAAACGTGAATGTTTCACTCATTATTATTCAGTTTTCATTAAAGCCATAGCCCACTAGTCTGGCGTCACTGATTAACAACAAAGAGAGTGTCCGCCATGAGCGCGATCAGCAGCCTGACCCACGCCATCTCCCTCGACCCGTACAGCGGCGAGCAGATCGGCGCCTACCCGTTCGACACCGACGCCGCACTGGAAGCGGCGCTGCAGCGTGCCAAGGTTGGCTACCGCCAGTGGCGCCAAGTGTCGCTGGGTCAGCGCAGCGAGTACCTGCTCGCCCTGGCCAGCACCCTCGAAGCCAAAGCCGAAGCCTTCGCCCAGATGATCAGCCGCGAAATCGGCAAGCCAGTCGCCCAGGCCCGTGGCGAAGTCAGCAAGTGCGTTGGCCTGTGCCGTTGGTACGCCGAGCACGGCCCGGCCATGCTCGCGCCTGAGCCTACCCAGGTTGAAAAAGCCCGTATCGAATACCGTCCACTTGGCCCGATCCTGGCCGTGATGCCCTGGAACTTCCCGGTCTGGCAGGTATTGCGCGGCGCCGTGCCGGCGATCCTGGCGGGTAACACGTATGTACTCAAGCATGCGCCGAACGTGATGGGCAGCGCCTACCTGCTGGGCGAGCTGTTCAAGGATGCCGGGCTGCCAGAGGGCGTGTTCGAAGTGCTGAACGTGACCCCGGATGGCGTCACCCGCGCCATCAACGACACGCGCATTGCCGCCGTGACCCTGACCGGCAGCGTACGTGCCGGCATGGCGATCGGTGCCCAGGCCGGTGCCGCGCTGAAGAAGTGCGTGCTGGAGCTGGGTGGTTCCGACCCGTTCATCGTGTTGGCCGACGCCGACCTGGATGCCGCCGTCAAGGCTGCGGTCATCGGCCGCTACCAGAACACCGGCCAGGTCTGCGCCGCGGCCAAGCGTCTGATCGTCGAAGAAAGCATCGTTGACGAATTCACCCGCAAGTTCGTTGAAGCCACCCGTGAACTGAAAGTGGGCAACCCACTGGACGACGACACCTACATTGGCCCTATGGCCCGTTACGACCTGCGCGATGAGCTGGACGGCCAGGTGCAAGCGACCCTCGCCGAAGGCGCCACCCTGCTGCTGGGCGGCAACAAAGTCGAGGGCGTGGCCAACTTCTACGCGCCGACCGTGTTCGCCAACGTCACGCCGG
Source organism: Pseudomonas sp. URIL14HWK12:I5 (assembly GCF_900176445.1). Taxonomy (NCBI): domain Bacteria; kingdom Pseudomonadati; phylum Pseudomonadota; class Gammaproteobacteria; order Pseudomonadales; family Pseudomonadaceae; genus Pseudomonas; species Pseudomonas sp. URIL14HWK12:I5. Next base: position 146,323 of record NZ_FWXQ01000010.1, on the reverse strand, counting down.
GCATGACGGCGTTCAAGCAGGAGCTGTTCGGGCCGGTGGCCGCGATCATCACTGCCCGTGATGCCGACCATGCGGTGGAGCTGGCAAACGATAGCGAGTTCGGCCTGGCCGCAACCATCTACACCGCCGATTATGCGCTGGCTGAGCGCATGACCGCAGCACTGGATACCGGTGGCGTGTTCATCAACGGTTACTGCGCTTCGGACCCCCGCGTGGCGTTTGGCGGTGTGAAGAAGAGCGGTTTCGGGCGTGAGCTTTCGCACTTTGGTGTGCGTGAGTTCACCAATGCCCAGACTGTCTGGCTGGACCGTAACTGATTGTGTAAATGGGGGCCGCTTTGCGGCCCCCAACAATCTCAATCGCGAACCTGGTCCTTGACCCAGTCCAGCATCCCTCCCGGCACGATCAACTCATGCCGCGCCCGCGAACAGGCGGTGTACAACCCCGCCAGCATCCGCGCCCGCTCATTGCGGTTACCCGCCACCTGAGGCGCCACCATCAGCTCCGGCGACACCATCACCCGGGCGAATTCCATGTTCTTCACATCCCTTACCCGCCCCAGGAACAACTTGGGTGCCTTGTCCCAACGGTAACGGCTCTTGGCCTTGGCAAAGTGCTCAGGCGTGTAGCCCTTGCGCAGCATGTTGGCCACGGCAACGAAGGCCTTGTCATCGCCCTTGTCCTGCTCCAACGCCTGCCAGCTGGCATAGCGGAACAGCATCGGGTGCCGGGGCCGCGTGCCGTAACGGTACAACTCGATGCAGTCTTCGACGAACAATTCGAAGTCCTTGCGCGCGCTTTTGAGCAGCACGAACGGCACGCCCTGGTGTGTCAGACGCTGGAACCAGCCAAACAGGCCCCATTCGTCATCGACGATCAGCGCCGTGGGCTGTTCCGGCACCGTCACGGCATCGAAGAAGCTGACCCGGGTGTAGTGCTCGGCGCTGCCACTGAAAGCGGCCTGAATCGAGGCCGGGTGCGCCTGAATCAGCGGGTTCAGCACGTTGTCCATCGCCGGCCCGGCACGCAGCGAATGGTCGATGCAGCGCTGGCGAATAAAACCGCCATGGTGCGGACTCAGACCGTTGAGGTTCTGCAGCTCGTCCCCCAGGGCAATGATCGACTGCGGGCTGCGATCAAGCACGGCAAGCATCGGTGCGGACAGCTCGTGGGATTCGTCGACGATGACGTGGGTATAACGGCTGTCGATCACATAGTCGGTCAGTGACAGCAGCTTTACCCGGTGGTAGTCGCGCACCGGTAGCTGGATTTCTCGTGCCGACGGGCGAATCAGTTCCTGCCAGTACGACCTCGCCTTTTCCAGCAGCACCTCTTGGTCCAGCGGCGAGGTGCCCGGCCCGGCCCATGGCAAATGGTGCAATTGCAGCTGGGTGTCGGCGCTGTGGCAGAACGTGCGCACGGCGCGCACGCACAAGGCAACCACATCGCGTGCAGCAACTGGGCCGATGTCGGGAATGGCCAGCCAGCGCACCACCTGTGCGTCCTGCGGGCGCCACGACAGCTTGGTACGGTACGGGTCGCGCAAACGCCAGCCATTGCTGGTGAGGTCGCGGTTCAGCAGCTCGTCTGCCAGCTGGCCGAAGGTCATCGCGGTGTAGGCGGCAGCGTCCTTCACCCGCGCCTGCAGGGCGCGCAACTGGCCCTCGGTCAGTGCCAGCAGCAACGTGCGCTGTGGCTCCAGCAGCCGGGCGAACTGGTGAATCAGGAAGGTTTTGCCGGTGCCGGCGAAGCCTTGCACGGCCACCGACTCGTCTATGCCACTGAGAAACTCGCGCAGCAGGCGGTTTTGCTGATCGCTGAGCATCAGGTCACTGGCCAGGGACGGCAAGTACACCGGGTGCAGCGGTGTGGCCCGCTGGCGGTAGGTGTCGGCGAACTGGAAGCTCCACTGGCCTTCGGCATCCAGCAGCTCGTCTGCGGTGTACTCCACCTCGGCCGACAACAGGGCAATGCCGTTTTCACCCAGCATGCCAAGGCCCATGGCAAAAGCTTCGCGATCGAAGTGCTGCGCCACCTGGCCCTGGAAACGCCCGGGCGCGACGCTTTCGACTTCGTTGGCGATGCGCACGATTCCGGCGAAACGGCGCTCTTGCGCGTCCGCCGATGCGGTGCCGGGCTGGCGTGGGAGGTTTTGCACGAACAGCACTGCGGCGGCGTCGAGCACGCTGGCAGTGGTGAAAAAGTCAGTGTTGGGTTCGCTGGCGAGGCGATCGGCCTGGTCGCTGGGCAAAGGCAGGTAAAACATCGGCACCTCGGGTGGAAACAGGGCGGCACGATAGCAACTTTCGGTAGGGAATGCTGGGTTTAACCCCTGCGCCGCTTCAACGTCTCGCTGGGAAACTCCTTGAACAACTGTTTGTAACTCTCTGAAAACCTTCCCAAATGCCAAAATGACCAGCGCATCGCTACTTCGGCGACCGTTACGCCACCACCGCGCAACAAGTCGCGCCGCGCACCGTTCAGCCTGCGCAACCGCAGCCACTGCGCCGGCGGCATGCCGGTAAATGCCTTGAACGCCTGCTGCAACTGACGCAGGGAAACCCCGGCAACCCCCGCCAACTCCATCAGGTTTAGCGTCTCTTCCGGGCAGTCGGCCGCCCATTCGCTGACCCGGCGCATGATCGCGCGCTCTTCGTCACGGCGCCCCAACGCCACACCCTGCAAGCGCTGACAGGCATTGTCGAGAATGAACAGGCAGTCCTCCAGCAATTGCTCGGCCAAGGCCTGCCCCTGCAGCCGGCAATCCGCGTCGCCCAGGCGCGTCAGCGTGGCGCTCAGCCAGCTACCGAACAAGGCATTCTGCCCGCTGCCCAATGGCACCATGAATAAACCTTCGAGGCGCTGCGGGTCCAGCCCATGGCGGGCCAGAAAGGCCTGATCGAACACCACCGCCACCTCCTGGTAGTTCTCCGGCGTGATCCAGATATTGCGGCTTTGCTCGTTCAGCAGGTACAGGCTGTTCTCGCTACGGTCGAAGCAGAACGCCAGCGAACCGCTCGGCGCGCGGAAAAACTGCTCCACCCGGGTATTCAGCCGCTCTTCGTACACCTCCACGCCATCGAGCCCCAGGCAACGCAGTTCACCGCTGAAATGCCCGGGTGACATCTGCCGATACTGTTGCTGCCAGCCAGGGGTGGCGCGCACTTGCTCGGTAACGTCGGTGGTATGAAAAGCCTGGACCTGCAACGCATTGGCGGTTGTCACGCATTGTCCTGTATGCACTCTTTTGGTGCATTCATTGCTGAAGAAAGTGGATAGATTGCCTCGGGGGGCTGCGACCAAGATAGTCTCCAGCGCGTCACCTGGGAAGCGTGATGCCCCGGAAACCCTGAGACGGCTTTCTCGGGCTTACGCGTTCCCACACTAAAACCCAACCAAGAGGTCTGTATGAACGCCCCCTTCGATCAGCTGTACACCTGGCTGAAAGAACACCGCATCACCGAAGTCGAATGCGTGATCAGCGACTTGACCGGCATCGCCCGTGGCAAGATCGCGCCCACCGCCAAGTTCCTCCATGAACGTGGCATGCGCCTGCCAGAAAGCGTGCTGCTGCAGACGGTCACCGGCGACTACGTTGACGATGACATCTACTACAACCTGCTCGACGCCGCCGACATCGACATGGTCTGCCGCCCCGACCCAAGCGCTGTGTACCAGATCCCGTGGGCGATCGAGCCGACTGCGATCGTGATCCACGACACCTTCGACAAACAAGGCAACCCCATTGAGCTGTCGCCGCGCAACGTGCTGAAGAAGGTGCTCAAGCTGTACGCCGACAAAGGCTGGCAGCCGATCGTCGCGCCGGAAATGGAGTTTTACCTGACCAAGCGCTGCGAAGACCCGGACTTGCCACTGCAGGTCCCGCTGGGGCGCTCTGGCCGTGCCGAAAGCGGCCGTCAGTCGTTCTCGATCGATGCCGCCAACGAATTCGACCCGCTGTTCGAAGACGTCTACGACTGGTGCGAGATCCAGGGCCTGGACCTGGATACGCTGATTCACGAAGACGGCCCGGCGCAGATGGAGATCAACTTCCGCCACGGAGACGCGCTGGACCTGGCCGACCAGATCACCGTGTTCAAGCGCACCATGCGTGAGGCAGCCCTCAAGCACAACGTCGCCGCTACCTTCATGGCCAAGCCGATCACCGACGAGCCGGGCAGCGCCATGCACCTGCACCAAAGCGTGGTGGACATCGCCACCGGCAAGCCGATTTTCGCCAATGAAGACGGCAGCATGAGCCCGCTGTTCCTGCACCACATCGGCGGCTTGCAGAAGTACATCCCCAAGCTGCTGCCGATGTTCGCGCCCAACGTCAACTCGTTCCGCCGCTTCCTGCCGGACACCTCGGCACCGGTCAACGTCGAGTGGGGCGAAGAAAACCGCACCGCGGGCTTGCGTGTGCCCACGTCCAGCCCCGAGGCGATGCGCGTGGAAAACCGCCTGCCGGGTGCGGATGCCAACCCGTACCTGGCGATTGCCGCCAGCCTGCTGTGCGGCTATCTGGGCATGGTCGAGCAAATCGACCCCAGCGCGCCGGTACAAGGCCGTGCCTACGAACGGCGCAACCTGCGCTTGCCGATCACCATCGAGGATGCGCTGCAGCACATGGAAGACTGCGAAACCGTGCAGCAGTACCTGGGCAAGCAGTTCGTCCAGGGCTACGTGGCGGTCAAGCGGGCCGAGCACGAGAACTACAAGCGCGTGATCAGCTCGTGGGAGCGCGAGTTCCTGATGCTCAGCGTTTGACCCACACAGGGGGGGCTTGAAGCCCCCTGCACCGAATTCGAAGAACAAGACCAACGAGGTGTCCCCATGCGTCATCTGCAAGCCCTGATACCCGCTGCATTCACCCTGCTGTTCGCCACCACCACCCACGCCACCCCTTCGGTCAGCGTGTACAACTGGACCGACTACATTGGTGACACCACCCTGGCCGACTTCCAGGCCAGCAGCGGGATCAAGGTGGTGTATGACGTGTTCGACTCCAACGAAACCCTCGAAGGCAAACTGCTGGCCGGGCGCACCGGTTATGACGTGGTGGTGCCGTCGAACCACTTCCTCGCCCGCCAGGCCCAGGCCGGTGCTTTCTTGCCGCTGGACCGCAGCAAACTGCCGAACTGGCAGCACCTGGACCCCAAGCTGCTCAAACAGCTTGAACAGAACGACCCAGGTAACCAGTACGCGGTGCCTTACCTGTGGGGTACCAATGGCATCGGCTACAACGTCGATAAGGTCAAGGCGGCTCTAGGCGTGGACCATATCGACTCGTGGGCGGTGCTGTTCGAGCCGGAAAACCTCAAAAAGCTCAAACAGTGCGGCGTGGCCTTCATGGACTCGCCCGATGAACTGTTCCCGGCTGTCCTCAACTACCTGGGCATGGACCCGCGCAGCGAAAAACCGGCCGACTACGCCAAGGCCGAAGCCCGCCTGCTGGAGCTGCGCCCCTACATCACGTACTTCCATTCATCCAAATACGTCTCCGACCTGGCCAATGGCGATGTCTGCGTGGCCTTCGGCTACTCCGGCGACGTGTTCCAGGCCGCCAACCGTGCCGTGGAAGCGAAGAACGGCGTGAAAGTGGCCTACAGCATTCCCAAGGAAGGCAGCAACCTGTGGTTCGACCTGCTGGCCATCCCCAAGGACGCCAGCAACCCCGAGCAGGCCCTGGCATTCATCAACTACCTGCTCGACCCCAAAGTGATCGCCAAGGTCAGCGCAACCGTCGGCTATGCCAATGCCAACCCGGACGCCAAGGCCTACATGGATGCATCGCTGGTCGGCAATCCCGAAATCTACCCACCCCAGGACGTGCTGGACAAACTGTACATCTCCAGCACCCCGAGCCCGAAGATCATGCGCGTCATGACCCGCTCCTGGAGCAAGATCAAGTCCAACCGCTGAGTCGAGAACGCCCATGTCTTTCACTACTCAACACGCCGCTTCGTACTACGCCGCCACGGCGCGCGATGCGGCCCCCTACCCCAGCCTGGACGGCGAACTGACGGCTGACGTATGCGTGGTCGGCGGCGGGCTGACCGGGGTCAATACCGCCCTGGAGCTCGCCGAGCGTGGCCTTTCGGTGGTGCTGCTGGAAGGCCGGCGCATCGGCTGGGGCGCCAGTGGGCGCAATGGCGGCCAGCTGATTCGCGGTATTGGCCACGATGTCAGCGGTTTCGCCCGGCATGTTGGCCAGGACGGCGTGCGTTACCTGAAGCAGGCCGGCATCGATTCGGTGGCGCTGGTGGCCGAGCGTATCGCCCGCTACGGTATTGCCTGCGACCTGCGGTGGGGTTTCTGCGAGCTGGCCAATACACCTGCCCAGTTCGCTGCCTTCAAGGATGAACAGGACGACCTCGCGGCGCTGGGCTATCGCCATGCAACACGCCTGGTCGGTGCGGGGCAGTTGAACGAGATTGTCGCCAGCGACCAGTACGCCGGCGGCCTGGTCGACATGGGCTCGGGCCACTTGCACCCCCTCGACTTGGTCCAGGGCGAAGCCCGTGCCGCGCACGGCCTGGGTGTGCGCATTTTCGAGCAGAGCCCGGTATTGCGCATCGAACACGGACCTTGCGTCACCCTGCACACGGCTCGCGGCAAGGTGCGGGCCAGTAGCCTGGTACTCGGCTGTAACGCCCACCTCGACGAGCTGGAGCCGCGACTGAGCGGCAAGGTGCTGCCAGCCGGCAGTTACGTGGTGGCCACCGAACCATTGCCCGAAGCACTGGCCCGCAGCCTGATTCCGCAGAACATGGCACTGTGCGACCAGAAGGTCGGCCTGGACTACTACCGCCTCACCGCCGACCGCCGCCTGCTGTTTGGCGGCGCCTGCCACTACTCCGGGCGCGACCCCAAGGACATCGCGGCCTATATGCGGCCCAAGGTGCTGAAAGTGTTCCCCCAGCTGGCCAATGTGCGCATCGATTTTCAGTGGGGCGGCATGATCGGCATCACCGCCAACCGCTTCCCCCAGGTTGGGCGCCTGAGCCACCACCCGAACGTATACTACGCCCAAGGCTACTCCGGGCATGGGCTGAACGTGACGCACTGGACGGCGAAACTGCTGGCCGAAAGTATCGCCCTCGGCCATAGCCATGGCCTGGATGTGTTCAGCGCCGTGCCACACCTGACCTTCCCCGGCGGCAAGGCACTGCGCTCGCCGCTACTGGCACTGGGCATGTTGTGGTACCGGTTGCGCGAAGCGTTGGGGTGAGTCCAGCACATGAATTGCGGCGCCAGACAGACCAGGCACCGCAATTCATTGTCCAGATTGAACGCCCCCACTGGCCAACTGCCGCGCACCTGCTAGCGTTGTTCTGGCCGACCTCTCATGGATGCACCTCCATCATGAAATCACTGCCTCGCATTACCCTGTTGTGCGCCGCGCTGCTTGCCGTGGCCGCCTGCTCCAGCAAAAGCGTGGACCCCAAGGACTATTCCGGCTTCCTCAAGGATTACAGCCGCCTGCAGGAAGCCAAGAGCCCTTCGGGTGACCCGGTGATGCGCTGGATCGACCCCAACGTTAACGTCAACCAGTACAGCCAGGTGTTCATCGAGCCCAGCCAGTTCTACCCCAAGCCACAGCCAACGGCGGTGATTTCGCAGCAGACGCTGCAAGAAATCACGCGTTACTTCAATGAAGCCTTGCGCCGTGAAATGGGCAGCGTGATACCGCTGGCCAAGGGGCCAGGCCCGGGAGTGATCGTGGTGCGCCCCGCCATTACAGCGGTGTCGACCAGCAACGAAGGCCTGAAGCCTTACGAAGTCATCCCTATCGCACTGATTTCGGCGGGCGTGAACACGGCCATGGGTGGCCGTGATCAGGAAGTGGATGTCGGCGTGGAGGCAGCGTTCCTTGATGGTGCCAGCCAGAAGGTGCTGGCCCAGGTGGTGCGCAAAGGCACGGGGCAGGAACTGGAGAACGATACCCAGAAGCTGACCTTGAATGACGTAAAGCCAGTGCTGGATGGTTGGGCGAAGGACATGCGTGCCAGCTTCCTGGCAGCGAAGCAGAAGGCTCGTTAAGTTTAGGGCCGCTTTGCGGCCCTAAACCTGATCTAGCCTGTTAGCACTCTACGAATGCAACCGCCAAACCGCCACGCGAAGTTTCCTTGTAATTGGCATGCATATCCGCCCCGGTATCCCGCATGGTGCGGATCACCCGGTCAAGCGAGATGAAGTGCTCGCCATCCCCACGCAACGCCATCTGTACGGCGTTGATCGCCTTTACCGCAGCAATCGCATTGCGCTCGATGCACGGCACCTGCACCAGGCCACCGACCGGATCGCAGGTCAGCCCGAGGTTGTGCTCCAGCGCAATTTCGGCGGCGTTCTCAAGTTGTGGCGGGGTCGCACCCAGCACCTGGGCCAGGCCGGCAGCGGCCATCGAACACGCTGAGCCCACCTCGCCCTGGCAACCGACTTCGGCGCCGGAGATCGACGCGTTTTTCTTGCACAGAATACCAACTGCTGCGGCGCCGAGCAGGAAGTCCACCACATCCGCGTCATTGGCACTGGGGTTGAACTTCATATAATAGTGCAGCACCGCCGGGATAATGCCCGCCGCACCGTTGGTTGGTGCAGTGACCATGCGCCCACCGGCAGCATTCTCTTCATTGACCGCCAGGGCGAACAGGTTCACCCACTCCATGGCGCTGAGGGTCGAGCCAATCACGTTGGGCTTGCCCAGTTCCTGCAAGCTACGATGCAAACGCGCGGCGCGGCGCTTGACATGCAGCCCACCCGGCAGAATGCCTTCGTTGCGCAGGCCGTTCTGAACACACTCCTGCATGGCCGCCCAGATACGCAGCAAGCCTTCACGCACTTCGGCTTCCGGGCGCCAGGCACGTTCGTTGGCCATCATCAGTTGCGCAACGCTCAAACCGTGGGTTTTACACAAGGTCAGCAGCTGGGCCGCACTGTCGAACTCATACGGCAAGATCACTGCGTTGCTTTCGGCGGCAGGGGCATCGATTTCGGCCTGCTCGACGATAAACCCACCGCCCACTGAATAGTAGGTCTGGCACAGCAGGCTGCCCTGCCCGTCCAGCGCCTCCAGGCTCATGGCATTGGGGTGATAAGGCAGGTTTTCGTCGAGCAGCAACATGTCACGGCCATACTCGAAGACCAGCGGGTGGCTGCCATCCAATATCAGGCAACGCTCCTGCAGCACCTGGCTGATACGCGAATCGATGGTGGCCGGGTCGATCCGGTCTGGCCATTGGCCCATCAGGCCCAGCAAGCAGGCGCGGTCGGTGGCATGGCCAACCCCGGTAGCCGACAGCGAGCCATACAACCGCACTTCAACGCGCGTCACCCGCGTCAGCACCCCCTGCTCACGCAGGGCCTGGGCGAACGTCGCTGCTGCCCGCATCGGGCCGACGGTGTGAGAGCTGGACGGCCCGATGCCGATTTTGAAAAGGTCGAAAACACTGATAGCCATGCTAATGCCTGACCGTACCCTGAGATGAATCCACGGCACGGTTATCTGAAGAAATTGAGCGGTATTGCGATTTTGCGCGATACTGACGCGCTCATTCACGAATGACCAACGAATCTTTCTAAGCAAGGCTTTAGTGGTACTAAACGATGCGACGACAACTCAATGGTCAGGTGTTCGTCTGGCTGCATGTATTCGCCTGCGCAGCCCGGCACCTGTCCTTCACCCGCTGCGCCGAAGAGCTGCACATCACCCCAGGTGCTGTCAGCCAGCAGATGCGCCAGCTGGAAGAACGCCTGGGTTACCGGCTGTTCCTGCGTCGGGCACGCGGTGTGGAGCTGAGCGCCGAAGGGCAACGCCTGGCCCAGACAGTGGCAGAAGCCTACGGCAGCATCGAGGCCGAATTGTTGCGCCTGGATGCCGGAGAAATCCGCGGCACCTTGCGGGTGCGCTCGATCCCGTCTTTTTTGGCCAAATGGCTTACCCCGCGCCTGCCGCGCTTTCAGCAGCGTTACCCGGACATCGAGCTGCGCCTGGTGGCCGAGGACAGTGCCCAGGCATTGACCCCAGGCGATTTCGACCTGGCTATCGACCTGAACGATGGCAGCTACCCTGGCATGCTCTCGACACCGCTGCTGGACGAGCAGATCTTTCCGGTGTGCTCACCTACCCTGCTACGCGGGCGCCCGCCGCTGCATGGGCCGGCAGACCTGGCGCACTACCCACTGCTGCACGACATCACGGCGTGGCGTGGCAGTTCGGAGTATGCGGAGTGGGAGTTCTACCTGGAGGGTATTGGCGCCGCTGGCCTGGATGTGCGGCGTGGGCACACTTTCAACCGCAACCACCTGACCATCGAAGCGGCCATCGCCGGTATCGGCGTAGCGATCGCCCGTCGCACACTGTTGAATGACGAGCTGGAGCGCGGCGCATTGATCGTGCCGTTCGGCGTTCCGATCGCCAACCACAAACGCTACGTGGTGCATTACCCGCCAGGCGGGCTGAACCAGCCTGGGGCGCGGGCGGTGCATGACTGGCTGGTGGAGGAAGCGCGAGGATTCCGGGAATTGCACCCGCTAAACAAGGAATAGCCAGCCTGTACGCTCCTACAAGGGTCTCGCCAGCTTTATGACTAGTAAGCCTGCTTGCCGGTAAAGGCGTTCAGGGTACGCACCAGAATCACGAAGTCCAGCCACAGCGACCAGTTGTTGATGTACTCGATGTCCGAGTCCACCCGCTGGATCATCTGCTCGATATCCTTGGTCTCTCCCCTGAAGCCACGTACTTGGGCCAAGCCGGTCATGCCTGGTTTGATGTTGTGGCGGGCGAAGTAATCAACGATGTCCTGCGAATACAAGGTGTCATGCTGCAACGCATGCGGTCGCGGCCCGACCAGCGACATTTCCCCGGTCAGTACATTGAACAACTGCGGCAATTCATCCAGGCTGGTGCGTCGAATGAAGGCGCCAATCTTGGTGAGCCGCGGGTCATCCTTCTGTGCCTGCTTGACCACACCACCTTCGGGCTGGTGGACATGCATGCTCCTGAATTTCCAGATCCGGAACGATTCCCCGGTCCAGCCCGTGCGTTCCTGGCGGAAGAACACCGGCCCGGGGCTGGTGAGTTTGATGGCCAGTGCAACCGTCAGCAACACAGGCGAAGCGCACAGTAGAATCACCGCTGCCAGCACCCTGTCCTCAAGGTTTTTCAGGAAAAGGCTCATGCCCGTCAGGGGCGTTTCCGACAAGGTCAGCACAGGAATCCCGGCAATTTCCCGCACACTGTGGTTGATCAGGCGCAACGAAAAGATATCCGGCACCCAGTTCACCGCGATGCACTTGTCGAGCAACTTGAAGTACACATCGTTGATGACCTCGGAGCCACCGAGCGGCGTGACCAGGTAAACGGTGCGTATGCCATGCTGGGCGACGATTTCATCCAGGTCTGCAATGTGCCCCAGCACAGGCAGGCGCTGCTTGCCCTCGCCGTTGTCACGCCCCTGGCCGTCGCCCTTGTCGAGCAGTACGCACCCCAATACCCGTTCACCAAACCAGGGGTTGTTGCTGATTTTCTGATAAAGAAAATTCGCCAGGTCGCCGTCGCCGATAATCAGCGCGTTATCCAGGCGTGCATGGGCGGTAAAACGCTTTTGCAGTTCACGAACGGCAAAGTGCAGGAATAACTGCGCGATGTAGCCAATGATGAACAACTGCACCACCAACAAACGCGAGTACGTTTCACTCTGCTTGGTCAGGAAGGCCATGACCACGAGAAAACAGAACGTTGCCGACCAGGCCTTGAACAGGCGGAAGGCTTTGATCGAAAGCCCGACATTGGTGCGGTAGATCGCATAATGGTCGTAAATGACGGCCAGTGCGCCAATCAGCAACAGCAGCATGATTACATAATCGGAGGTAATGTAACCAAACTGGTCGTAGATGAGATACCAGGCAATACCGGTGACTGCAATGCCATCGAGCCCTGCCTGAATGGCGTTACTTACGCTGCTTCTTCTTTGGAGTAAGGAACGACTGCTTCTGGGTTCGAAAACCATTTCAGACCTCATCTGTGTCAGCGTAGCCAGTGCCTTCCATCAAGCATCAAGTCTTGAAAACAGCGTGTACAACGCCAGATAAGCAGCCCCCAAGCCACTGCTCTCACTGTAGCAGCCACCCGCCATCAGCGCGGATTTTGGCCGATTCATACAGTGCCCCTGGCCGAATCGGCTGCCTTGCGGTAAAGCAGCGTGCGCAGCAAGAACAGCGGGTTGCCCACTACATAACGCATGAACAGACGTTTTGGCTCGCGCAACAGCCGGTAGGCCCACTCTCCCCCCAGCCGCCTTAGCCAAGGCGGTGCCCGGCTGACCTTGCCGCCGAGAAAGTCCAGAATTGCCCCACCACACACGATCAGGCACGGCCCGCCAACGGCTGCCAGCCTGGCCGCCACCGCCTCCTGTTTGGGCATGCCCATGCCCAGAACGATCAGCTCGGGTTGTTGCTCACGGGCCAGCTGCAGGTAGGTTTCGAGGCTGGCGAAGCCGTCATGTACCGACACGGGTACTACACCAAAATCGGTTTCACACCGCTGCACAGCCTGATTCAGGTAGGGTTGTCGGGTGCCCCAGAATGCGACCTTGCGCCCACGGTATGCGGCCATGAGCCTGGGAATGAAGTCAGTCCCGTTCATGTTAAGCCCGGGTGCCAGGCCCAGACGCCGATACAGGATGGCCATGCCGGAGCCGTCGCGCAGCAACACGTCGGCTGCCGACAGTGCCTGGCAGTAGGCGCCGTCACGGACCACCAGGTTCATCGCATGGGCATTGACGAAGCCCAGCACGGTCGCGGCTTGCGGGGCTGCCAGCCTGTCGAGCAGGCGCTGTGCCGCGCCGCTGTCGGGCACCACCTCGAGCGCATCGATTATGCGTTGCCAGCGATTCTGCCATTGCCACAGTGCCATCAGTCATCATCCCGTTTTGAGCGCACCCACTCAACCTGGCGCTTGATCAGGAACCCAAGGTACAAAGGGATTTTCTTTGCCGCGTAGAACGGTGCGTAAAGCAAGACGGAAAACGGGATCAGCTCACGGCAGAAGCGCGCCCAAGCCAGCAAAACCGCAAGGCTGAGCATGGCCAAGGCTATCAGGGCGATCCACGCTGGCGCGGCAACATCGAACAGCAAGTACGCCAGCCAGGCCACCAGATTGAGCCCCAGCAGGGTCAGTACCAACAACGCCAAAGGCGGTACCAGCAAGTCGAGGGTCATCGCCAGCAGGCTACCATTGCCTTGGGTCACGGCGGCCAACGCACGCTTGGGCGCATCGGCCAGCATCAAGCCCAGGTGGCCATGCTCCCAGCGGGTGCGCTGGCTGTTCAGGCCTTGCTGGCTGGCAGGAAACTGACTGGTGACCAATGCCTCAGGGCAGAACACGGGAGGCTTGCCCTGCTGACACAGGTCCAGGCCCAGTTTCACGTCCTCTACCAGGTGCCCATTGGCAAGGTTGATCAAGGTCAGGTCGTGCCAACCGAATGCCATGCCCGCCCCCATCAGTTGACAGGGCAAGCCCAGCCGCGCCCAGCCACGCGGGCGCACCAGGTTTTTTACCCGCCAGGCAAACTCGGCGACTTGCACTTTCAGCCCGGTACCCACGGGCGCACGCATCAGGTACAGCGCCTGTACCGGCCGCCGGGTCTGGTGATAACGACGCGCCAGGCAGTCAATTGCCCCCTCACCCACCTGGCAATCGGCATCCACCACAATCACCACCTCGGGTGGCTGTTCGGCCAGGTGACGCACGCCGAAGTCCAGCGCATAGCCTTTGCCACGCAACACCGCGTCGAAGCGTTCCACCACCTCGGCGCCGGCGTCGCGGGCCAGCTGCGCCGTATCATCGGTGCAGTTGTCTGCCACCACCAGCAAGCGGTCACCGTCAAGCAATTGCGGGGCAATGCTCGCCAGCGTTGCACGAATGATCGCAGCCTCATCGTGGGCAGGTACCAGCACCGCCACCCGGGGGCGCAGACTATGGCCCAGGTACTGCGAGCGTGGTGGCAGACACGCCAGCAGCATCTGTACAAAAAAAATCGACACAGGCACAAGGACGATGAACGTCAGCAGGCCCAGCGACCAACTCAATACACTTATCATGCGGATGCCTTGAAGTAAGCGGCCAGCCGGGCCGCTTCGGTGTCGATATCATGCCGCTGCAGCACACGCTGGTAGGCTGCCTCGCCCATGCGCTGCAATACGTCGGCCGGTTGGCACAGGCAATCCGCCATGGCTTCAGCCAGCTCGTCGACGGCGCCAGCGGGGAAAAGCCAGCCGTTCTCACCCGGGCGCACCAGCTCGGGGATGCCCGCCACATAGGTAGTCAGCACGGGCCGGCGCAATGCCATGGCCTCCATGATCACCACCGGCAGGCCTTCGGCGAAGCTGGGCAATACCAGCGCACGGGCGGCGAGGATTTCTTCGCGCACCTGTGCACTGCTGATCCAGCCAGTGATGCGCACGTGCTGCTGCAGGCCATGCCGGGCAATCAGGGCCTCGATCTGCTGGCGCATTTCACCGTCACCCGCCAACACCAGTTCGAAGTCAATCGACTGTGCAGCAAGCTGACGCGCCGCCTCAAGCAACAGCAGCTGGCCTTTCTGCTCACACAGGCGCCCCACGCAAACAAACCGTGCTACTGACGGTACATCGACCGGCGCCACCTCATGGAAACCCCGCTCCAGGCCGCAATGCACCACCTTTACCTTGGGCCAATGCTCGTGCGCCACCCAGCGGAACAGCTGGCTGCGCCCGTAGGAACTGACCGCTGCGACAAAGGCGGCTCGCCGCACCTTTTCGCCCATGTGCAGGAACTGCGGTTTGTCGAACTCTTCCGGTCCATGCACGGTAAAACTGTAGGCCGGTCCGCCCAGTTGGTTGGTCAGCATGACCACCTCGGTGGAGTTGGTGCCGAAATGGGCATGCACGTGTTTCGCCTCACTGGCCTGTAGCCACTGCAGCACCAGGCAAGCTTCGGCCAGGTAGACCAAGTGGTAGGGCCAGGCGCGGTCGGCGCGCAGGCCAAGGCGCATGGCCAGCCACAGGGCCTGGAAGAACCGCCCGGGTTGTGCTCGCAGCACCTGTAACGTGGGCCTCAGCAAGCCCTTTACACCAGCCCGCAGCACATAGCGGGTCTTGTCGCGCTCGGCCGTATCCTCGGCATCCTGCAACTCGGCGTCCCATCCCCGCAGGGCGATGCGTTGCACCTCTACGCCCTGACGCTCCAGCGCCAGGATCTCGCGGCGGATGAAACTGTGGCTGACCTTCGGGTACTGATTGATGAAGTAAGCAATGCGCATACGAATCCAGATCCCAACCCGCTTGATGACCGGCCTGCCCTGGCAACCTTCACTTCAGGCTGTCGACTACCGGTGGTCTGTCTACTGCCGATGCACTCAAAGCAAATGCATCCCCCTGTTTTCCTTGTAGTCCAAGGTTGTGACCGCTGCCCGGCAATGCGGCCTGCAGGCGAATAAAAACATCGTCGAGCAGCGCCTGGCGGCGGCGGTACATCGCGCGCTTTTTGGCCGGGATGTCCTGCTCGGCCCGTTGTGCCGGTGCCAAGGGGATAGTGAAGAAGTCGTCGCGGTTCGACGCCGTAGCGCCATTTTCCTGCCAGATGACGTCGTAATTGGCCGCCAGATCCTGGGCCTTGTCGCTGCCAAAGTACGGGTGGCGATGGTGCCGGCAGGCATCGCTGACGGCATACAGGTGCGCAACGCCCAGCATGCGTGCCAGGCACTTCAACGCTTCGAGCAGCAGGCTGCGCGGGCGCAGCCCCTCGAAGTCCTTGGTCAGGTCACGGTAGATGGCCAGCGAGGTGTCACTGTCGATGCCCTTGTGAATGCCTTGGACGGCACCGATGAACATCGACAGCCCCCCCTGATCACGGCACAGGCTAAACGCCAACGACGCCACGCGCAGGTCGCCCTGGAACAGGTTCAGTACCAGTTCACCTTCGCGCTTGAACCAGATCGGCCGGTCCAGCACCAGGCGGCAGCCCGGCGAATAACTGGCCAGCTCGCACAGCGTCAGGCTTTCGTCCCGCCCCAGTAGCAACAGCGCCGGAAACTGCCCGGCCAGCACTTCAAAGTGCGAAGCCACCACCTCCAGGCGCTGCGGGGCCTCCCAGCATTTGCTGAGGTAAGGCCACTGCACCACGCCGATGCAATCCACACCCAGCCGCTGCAGCCCCTGCTGGCCCAGCGCCGCCGTCATGCGCTGCATGAAGGCATTCAGCTCAGGCCATTGCCTGACAATCTCTCGGGTCAACTTGTACTTGTTGTTCAATGCCCGCAACGAGTAGCCCGGTTGCAGGGTAAACACGCTTTTGACGAGGGCGCCGAGCATCATGGGGTTTCTCACTTGTACTCGATCAAAGCCGATTTGCCGGCCGCGAAGCGGTGGCGCATGAATTTCAGCTGGCCGAGCATTTCCGGGAACTTGCCCAGCACCAGGAACACCGCCTGCAGCCAGTTCTCGCGCGCCGATTTGGCACCACGACGGGCCAGGCGCACAGCCTGAAGCGGATAAACCAATAGCAGTAACAGGCCCCAGCCACCCAGCAGCAGGCAAGCCAGCACAATCACAACAGGAATGCCCAAACCCCACAGCCAGGCCCGGCGTGACTCGCGTATCCAGTGCTGCTCTGGCGGCTGCCCATGCAGGTAAGCCCCCTCGGCATAGGCATGGCCGGCCCGCAGGCTGCGCCGCCACCATTGGCTGAAGCGGGTCATGGCCGCGTCGTGCAGGGTCATCTCGGCGTCCAGGCGCCAGACTTTCCAGCCATTGCCTCGCAAGCGCACGCACAGCTCGGGCTCCTCGCCAGCGATCAGGTCAGCGCGGAAGCCGCCAGCGCCAGCGAAGGCGTCTGCGCGCATCAACGCATCGCCGCCACAAGCCTTGGCTTCACCGATGGGGGTGTCCCATTCCAGATCGCACAACAGGTTGTACACCGATCGTTCCGGGAAGCGCTCACGGCGGCGGCCGCACACCACTGCCACCTCGGGATGGTGGTCGAGAAATGCCTGCGCCGTAGCCAGCCAGCGGGCATCCACCTCGCAGTCACCATCGACGAACTGCACCAGCTGCATCGACGGCAACAGCCGCTGCAAGGCGCTAAAGCCTTCGTTGCGGGCGCGCGCGGCAGTGAACGGAACACGCATGTCCAACGCCAGAACCTCCACCCCCAGGCTGCGGGCCAGCTGCGGCGAACCGTCGGTGGAGCCCGAGTCGACGTACATGACCTTGCCCACACCCTGCATCAGCGAACGCAGGCAACGCTCCAGGCGTGTGCCTTCATTGCGGCCGATGACCACCACACCGATTACCGTTGCCATAAGCCTCACTCAACGGGCGCGGTGCTAGCCGGCTGCCTGGTCTTGATGGTGGCCGGCACCCCTACCGCCAACGAGTTGTCCGGCACATCCACCAGTACCACGGCATTGGCGCCGATGATCACGTTGTTGCCTATACGAATACTCCCCAGCACCTTGGCGCCGGTGCCGACATCGACGTTGTTGCCGAACACCGGGGCAATCGGCTCGTCGACATTTTTCAAGCCCACCACCACGCCGTTGCGGATGCGGCAATCATCGCCAAAGCGGGCATAGCCGCTGACAACGATGCCGCCAAAATGGTCGATGACGAAGTTGCGGCCAATCACCACTTCGCACGGCAGTTCGATGCCGGTGATGATTTGCACGAATTTGAACAGCACCTTGTAGATCAACGAGCACAGCTTGCGCAGCAGCGCCGGGCGCACGGTATAGCGCCAGCGGCCAAAGCGATACACCAGCAGTACCCAGAACCCCTGGGCGCCCCAGTCACCGCCGTGGGCCCGCAGGTCAGCACGAATATTCTCGAACATGGCTCCACCTACCTTGTCGCCTGGCTGGCGTACCGGGTCTTGAACAACAATGACCAGGTTGCCTGGCAATGACGCCAGCAGGCCTGTATCGCGCCCCAGCCGCGTCGTTTCAACAGCGCCTTGAGTGCCAGCACCAGGTCACCCAAGGTGACCAGCAGCATGTGCAGGGCTAGCCCCGCCAGCCCGTGGTGCTTGCGGAAGTACAGCAACTCGCTTTCGATCTGGTACGCCGAGATCTGCCGGCTTGCCGCCTCCAGCTCGGCCACCGATTTGGAGCTTTCACCCCCGATGTGCACCACGGTTGTATGCGGATAGAACACCACTTTCCAGCCCGCCTCCTTCACCCGCTTGCAGTGGTCCACCTCTTCGTAATAAAGGAAGTAGCGAGGGTCGAACAGGCCTACCTTGTCCAGCACTTCGCGGCGTACCAGGTAGAAGCAGCCGGGCAACCAGTCACACTCGCGAACCGATGCGTGGTCCCAGTTCATTTCGTCGACCATTTTCAGCCCGGGGAAAAACCGCCCCAACCCGGTACGCGCGACAAAAACGTTGAGCGGTGTGGGGAAGTAGCGGCAACTGGGCTGCAGGTCACCGTCTCGGCCCTCAAGGCGCACCCCCAGCACACCGCACTCCGGGTGGGCCTCCATGTAGTCGAGGGTTTTCTGCAAGGAGTCGGCGGCGACAAAGGCATCGGTATTGAGTAGCAAGGCGTACTTGCCCTTCAGGTGTGCCAGCAGCTGGTTGTTGGCCCGGCCGAAGCCCACATTCTGTTTGTTGCTCAACAGCAGTGCTTCGGGACACACCTGGGCCATGCGCTGCACCGAGTCATCGCGTGATGCATTGTCCACCACCAGGTAGCTGGCCAGCCGCTCGCCGTCGGCGCGGCGCAGGGCGTCGAACATCGGCTGTAGCAGCCCGGCGGTATTGAAGTTGACCACCATGACATCCACAGGTTTGCTAGCCATTTTTGCTGTCCCCGAAGAAATACTGACGCCTTTGCGCCATCAACAGCGGCTCCACTTCCGGGTCGTAGGCGCCATTGCGCTGCTTGACCAGGTCGATCCACGGGTACGCTTCGCAACGCGCCTCGACCCGTTTGATCAGCTGTTCGGTGGTACAGATGAATTCAGCCGGGTTGCCACCGTAGACTGTGCCAGGCGGTACATCCTTGGTCACTACCGCGCCGGCAGCCACGATCGATTCCGGCCCGATGGTCACACGGGGCATGATGATCGCACCGTGGCCGATGAAGCAGTTGTCCTTGATATCGATGAACCCGACTGAATCCAGGTGCTTGCCGAAGCGATGCTCGATCAGCAATACCACCCCGTCATGACCGATCAGCGTGCAGTCGGAAAGGCCCACACTGTTGCCAATGCGCACCAGCGACGGGTCGAGGAACTTGCAGCCTGTATTGACAAAGAAGTTGGTGCCGACCGAGTGAAAGTTGCCCCAACGGGTGAGGTAGGCGCCCCATTCAAGCCCTGAAGGCCTGCAGAACCGCCTGTAGAACGTGCCGCCCCGCCCGGTTGCATGTGCATAATGCGCCACTGCCTTGCGTATCCATCCCTTCATACTGCCTGGCCTCGCAATCAAATCCGTCTGGAATGTTCCTGAGGCGTTCCGGTCTCGTTCTTCTGGTTGCTGACCGCAGCGCACTCAACCCATGTACAACAAGCGTCACGCCACGGCGCCCCTGGCCGCCGTCATCTTGGCATTGAGGTGGTCGGCCAGCCGCACGGCAAACTGCAGCAGCGGCATGGTCGGGTTGGAGGCGCCGCCCTTGGCGAAAATACTGCTGCCGGCGATGTACAGGTTTTCGGTACCAAACACCTTGCAGTTGGTATCGACCACGCCGTACTGCGGCGAGGCGGCCATGCGCGTGGTGCCCATGTGATGGGCATGCGGGGCCATCTTCAGCGGGATCGACGTGTCGTAGACAAAGTCGTTGAGCTTGACGAAGCCCAGGTCCATGTTGGCGAACTGCTTGGCCAGCTCGCTGCCAATGCACTTGATGGTGTGCCGGTCATCGGCAGTCAGTGCCCAGTTGACATTGACCTTGGCAACGCCCAGTGCGTCCTTCTCGTCCAGCAGCGAAATACGGCTGTGCAGGTTCGGGAATTGCTCGATCATCGTACTGATCACGCCATCACCGGGGCAGCTGAACTTGGCAACGAACGCTACCTTGCTGGCGAAGCCCCAATCACAGGCCAGGTTTTCGAGAAAATGTTTGACCTCGGCGGTACGACCATAAGTTTGCACATCGGCCAGCAAGGCGGCGGTGACGTTGCCTTTGCCGGCCTTGTACTCATCGACGAAGGCATCGGTGGTGTAGTACTGGCGTGGCTCCGGGTCCTGCCCGGACTTGAGGATGAAGGTCCCCAGGTCGATGTTCAGGTGTTCCATGAAGCACCCGCCAACCAGCCCGTCCTTGTTCACCACGCCCGCGCCCACCAAGGTCTCACTGTTGAGCAATTGCCGGGCATTCTCGATGGCACCGGTGGCCAGAATGAAGTTGCCTGCCACCAGGCGCTGCCGATTGCGTTCGTAGTCGGACAGGATCACGGCGGCCAGGTGCCCGGACGCCTTGTCGAACTCCAGGTCCACGCAGTTGCAATTGATGAACACGTCCAGGCCTTTGGTCTGTTCGAGGGCCGTGGCGTATTTCTGCGCAAAGCGCGTGGGTGTGCTCAGCAGGAAACGATCGGGTTCGAAATCGCCGCCTTTGAGGCCGGTATTCATCGCACGAAAATCCGACCCGGCCGGCAGGTCTACGATCTCCATGGCTGCAGGCAGGTAACCCTCGATCTCCGAATAGGCGATGGGCCAGCCAGGCAGGTCGCCTGGCGGGGAGATAGAAAAGTCGGAGGGCGTGAAGGGGCGACAACGGCCGGCCCAATGGTTGGAAGTGCCGCCCAGGTAACGCAGGCGGGTTTCCTCGGCGTACAGTTCAAGGCCCGTGGACGCGCAAGCATACAAGCCTTGCGAGTGCGGCGCATACTCACGCCCGCCGCCCTCGGCGAGCAACACGCTCCAGCCCGCAGCGGCCAAGCGCAGGCCCAGGGTAATACCTGCCGGGCCGGCGCCAATGATGCAAAAATCGTAATGATCGCGCAGCGCCTTCTGCTGCTGATAGTCCTTGATCATGCTGGCTCGTTCCGGAAGTAACGGGACGGCAATACCCAGCCGTTGATCACCACGAACCCGGGCTTTTCGACAGGTTTGCCAGCAACGGGGGCAAAAGCGCCGAATACAGCGCCACCGACGCCCAGCAAGACACAACTCTGGAGAAAGCCCCTACGCCCCAGCTGCGCACTACAAAAAGTAAGCTTCCCCATGATCCCGTGACCTGTACCCGTTGAATTTACACCCAGCACGCTGCATCACAGCCAGTTGAAAAAGGCCGTCAACAGCGCCCCGCACAGCGCCCCGACCAGTAGCATCGGTAGCACCACCAGCTCACGTTTAAGGCTGAAGATACCTAGCTTGCAATTCACGTACACAACCAGCACCAGCGTGGGCACGGTATGCAGGGCAACACCCCAGATGGCCCATTCCACACCGCCAATCGCCAACAGCAGCGGTAGCAGCCCCCACAGCGAGACCAGGCGGATGATGTTGTCCATGGCTTGATACTTGGTCAGGCCCAAGGCGATCCACACCTGATGAGCCAAGGTATAGCGCAATACGATGAACGACAGCGAAAGAATCGCCAGCATCGAGCCTGCCTCACTGTATCGCTCGTCGTACATCCAGCCGATCAGCAGAGGGCTGGCGGTCAGGAAGCCACCGCAGATGAACAGCACCAGCAGGTCGACCAGCAGGCGGAAACGGTGATACAGCGCTTTCAGCCGCGCCTTGTCGTCGGCGCGGGCCGCTTCGCTGAAAGCAGGAAGCGCCACGGCGCCCACAATCTTCATCAGTGCGGTCTGCACCGCGCCCAGGATCAGCACGGCAATCGAATACACCCCCAGCTGCGCCGCCGACATGCTGGCACCGAACAGGATGCGGTCGCCGTACATGGCCAGCACGCCCACCATCGACGACAGCAGGATCCAGCGGCCAAACACGATCAGTTCGGTAAGCGCCGTACGGTCCCAGCGCAGGTGGTTGCGCGGCCCCTCCAACGCCGTGTGGCCCAGCACAGTCCAGGCCACGGCAGACACCAGGCCGGCAATGACCAAGGCCCAGATGGAATGGGTCAGCAAGCCCAGCACCAGCATCACCACCAGGCCGGCCGCTTGTGACGCCAGGTCCACCAGTACCACACGCTTCTGTTGGAAAGTGCGTACCGCCACGTCTATCTTGGTGGACTGGAACCCCCAGATGACCGCCGACAGCCCGGTAACCGCCAGCACCATCGGCAATATGGGCGCGGCATAGGTGGAGTCTGCCGGCCACAGTTCTTCGAACTGCGCCACCCAGGCACACAAAGCCAGCAACAGGGTCAGGCCGAACAGCACGAAGCCGCGGATGATCTGCACGGTCCAAGCGGTATTGAGAAAGTCCGGGTCGTCACCCCGTTGGCTCTGGATGATGTTCTGGCGCAGGCCGACATCGGACAGCAGGTGCAGCAGTACCGAAACGGTAGTGGCAATGACCATCACCCCGAACATTTCCGGCAGCAACAAGCGGGCCATGATCAGGTTGCCACCAAGGCGCATGACCTGTGACGCCACCTGCGACACCAGGTTCCAGGACCCGGCCCTCATGGCCCGCTGGCGCAGGCTTGCGGTGGCTGACACATCAATCGACGGCATGACTTCAATCTCTGACTGATTGGCTAAAAGTCACTATAGTTTCAATTAGCCACGATGCTAGCCGTTGCCCACCGAGGGAAAGGTGTACATAGCCGATGCCTGAACATTTTCGTGCGTTGATCGTCATCCTGTTTTTGGCGAGCGTGGTCTTCCTGCTTGCGCGGCGCCCTGCCACCGAGCTGATTCCGCTCGCTGACTTCAAGCGCCGGCGCAACTTGTGGTTCCTGCTGACTGTGCTGGCTTTCGTCTCGCACAGCTTCTGGCTGTATCTGGGTGCGGGCGCGGTCATCCTGCTGATTGCCGGGCGCCGCGAACACAACCCCATGGCACTGTTCTACATGCTGTTGTTCCTCATCCCGCCTGCGTCGGTGCAGGTGCCCGGATTTGGCGTGGTCAATTACCTGGTCGACCTGAACCATATCCGCCTGCTCACCCTGTGCGTGCTGCTGCCCGCCGCGCTCCAGCTAAGCCGCCAGGCAGGCACCTTGCGCTTTGGCCGCACCTGGGCCGACAAGCTACTGGCGGCCGGCCTGATGCTGATGAGTGTGCTGTACTTGCGCGAAACCACCCCCACCGACACCCTGCGCCAGGCGCTGTACTTGTATGTCGACGTCTTCCTGCCGTATTACGTGGCCAGCCGCGGCCTGCGCCAGATAAGCGACTTCAAAGATGCCATGCTGGCCTTCGTGCTCACCGCCTTCGTCATGGCACTGATCGCCGTGGCCGAATATGTACGCCACTGGCTGCTGTACAGCGCCCTGGTCGATGCCATGGGCGTGCCTTGGAGCATGTCGGGTTACCTCAGCCGCGGCGGCGCGCTGCGGGCTAGCGTCACCACCGGCCAGGCAATTGCCCTGGGCTATGTGATGAGCGTGGCCATCGGCCTGTTCCTGTTCGTCCAGGGCTATGTGCAACGCCCGCTGCACAAAGCCCTGGGCGCCCTGCTACTGGCCGCCGGGCTGTTCGCACCGTTGTCACGCGGCCCGTGGATCGGCGTCGTGGTCATCGTGGTGGTGTTCATTGCCCTGGGCAAAGGAGCCGTCAAGCGCCTGGCGCTACTGGGGGCAGCCGGCATGCTGGCCCTGCCCTTGCTCACGATCGTGCCCGGCGGTGAAAAGGTACTGGACCTGCTGCCCTTCATTGGCAACCTGGAAAAAGAGAACATCACCTACCGCGAGCGGCTGATGGACAACGCCTGGATCGTCATCCAGCGCAACCCGCTGTTCGGCTCATTCGACTTCCGCAACACACCTGAAATGCAGTCGATGATCCAGGGCGAAGGCATCATCGACATCGTCAACACCTACATCAACCTGGCGCTGCGGGTCGGGCTGGTGGGGCTCGGGCTGTTTGTGGCGTTCTTTGCCGTGGTGCTGCACGGGATCCGCAGGGCCATGCTCAGCTTCGCTGACAAGGATGATGAACGACGACAACTCGGCCGGGTGTTGCTGGCGACACTGATGGGCATTCTGGTGATCATCTTCACCGTCAGCAGCATCACCTTCATCCCGGTGGTCTACTGGTCCATCGCGGGGCTGGGTGTGGCCTACATCCAGATGGTTCGCCGGCTGCACGACAGCCAGGCCATGGAACTGGCCGAACCCGGCCTACAACCCAGGTAATGTACATGAACGTGCTATCCCTGCGTCCTTTCGTACGACTTTGGGCCATTGCCGGCCTGGCCTTGCTGCCCTTGGCCGGCTGGGGCTCCGGCTGGCAGGTCAGTGTCGATGAACAGAATGGGCTGCCCACCGTGACACACGGCGGTGGCCCGGTGATGAAGGCCAAGTTCGACTTCTGGGCTGCCAACTGGAGCTGGACCGGCTTCTATACCGACTTCAAGGTCAATGGCCCCTATCAGTACACACTGCGGGGCAAGAACAAAGAGCTGGACTTCGACCTGGCGGCTGATATCCGCAAAGCGCAAGCACAAACCCTGAGCTGGGCCTTCGACCTGGACGCCCATAGCCGCCAGACCGGGGTGATGGGTGGCGGCATGGTGTTCCAGTTCGACCCGGCGCAAATCGCCGGCGATATGGGTGCGCCACAACTGCTGGCCGACAATCGCGGTTGGTCCTGGGGCAAGGCTGACCAAGGCCGGCGCATCGAAATGCGCTTCGACCCGCCACTGGCCAAGGTGTATTTCGAGCGTGGCAACCCGTCCGAATTGCGTGCGTTCCTGTACAAAGACCCGATCAACGCCGGCAAGCAACAACTCAAGGCTGTACTCAACGTGACCGGCGACATCGAGCTGGGGCCCACGCCCACTGAGCGCTTCGGCCTGGCCGATCCCGCCAGCTGGCCCGATGATCAGCTCGACTGGCGCACTTCACCGGTGGACCTGTCGTTCCTCAACGCGGCGGAAAAGCCCGCCGGCAAACGTGGGTTCGTCAAGGCGGTCGGTGAACAGCTGATGTTCGAAGACAACACCCCCGTGCGTTTCTGGGGCACCAACCTGTCTGCCTATTCGCTGTTCAAAAGCCCAGACGACGAAATTCGCCAACAGGCCAAGCGCCTGTCCGCACTGGGGTTCAACCTGGTGCGCCTGCACCACCACGACTCGCCCTGGGTCAGCCCGAACGTGTTCGGCGACGGTACCCTGGTGCGCGACACCCAGCAGCTCAGTGCCGAGTCCCTGCGCAAGCTCGACCTGTGGATCAAGGCGCTCAAGGACGAAGGCATCTACATCTGGCTGGACATGCACGTACAGCGCGCACTTACCGCCAACGACAACATAGACGATTTCGATGAGCTGCCCAAGAAGGATGACCGCGTCGACCTGAAGGGCTATGCCTATGTGAACAACAGTATTCAGGCGGCGATGAAGCGCTTTGCCGAGCAGTACCTGACCCATGTGAACAAGTACACGGGCCTTGCCTACAAGGACGACCCGGCCATCGCCGCCGTGCTGATCACCAACGAGAACGACCTTACCCAGCATTACGGCAACGCCCTGATGCCGAACAAGGATGTACCGCGCCACAGTGAGCGCTACATGGCAGCGGCCAAAGCCTTCGCCAGGCAGTACAACCTGCCCGTCGACCAAACCTGGCGTGCGTGGGAGCACGGCCCGTCGAAGCTGCTCCTCAACGACCTGGAACAGCGCTTCAACGTCGACATGATCACTCACCTGCGCAGCGTGGGGGTAAAGGTGCCGATCGCCACCACCAGCACCTGGGGCGGCAATGGCCTGAGCGCATTGCCGGCCCTGACCGCAGGCGACGTCGTCGATGCCCACAGCTACGGCGCCATCGGCCAACTGGAGAAGAACCCGTTGACCAGCGACGGCATGATCGACTGGATCGCCGCCGCCCAGGTCGTGGGCAAACCGCTGACCGTCACCGAATGGAACGCCGAGCCTTTCCCACTGCCCGACCGCCACTCGCTGCCGCTGTACGTGGCCGGCACTGCCAGCCACCAGGGCTGGGACGCACTGATGCAATATGCCTACAGCCAGCAGGCCTTCAACCCCGGCTGGCGCACGGCGGACAACTGGCACGCCTACAACGACCCCGCGATGATCGCCACGCTGCCCGCTGCTGCCCTGCTCTATCGCCGTGCCGATGTGAAGCCTGCAACCACCCATTACGTTTTCGCACCGACGCCCACCACCCTTTACAACCAAGAGATCACCCCACGAAATTCGCCTTTGTTGCGCACAGCCATGGAGAAGGGCCAACTGCAGATTGCCCTGCCGCAAACACCGGAGTTGCCGTGGTTGAAACCGGCCGCCATTCCCGCAGGTGCGCAAGTGCTGCAAGACCCAGGGCAATCGCTGCTGGCCACCGATGCTACCGAATCGGTGACCGACACCGGCGAGCTCAAGCGCAACTGGCAACAAGGCATCTACACCATCGATACACCGCTGAGCCAGGCCGCCACCGGCTGGCTGGGAGGTCGTTCGATCAGCCTGGGGGCCATTCAGCTGCAAACGAAAACGCCTTACGCCAGCGTCGCAGTACAGAGCCTGGACGGCAAACCGCTGGGCCAGTCACGGGAGCTGTTGCTGTCACTGGGTACCCGCGCCATGCCCAAGGCCGATGACAAGACGCCATTCAATGTCGAACCCTTCGAGGGCAGCCTGACCATCGAGGCACCTGCCGGGCTGAAGCTGTTCGCACACGATGCGCAGATCCAACTCAAGCCCCTGCCGGCAACGTACAAGGACGGGCATTACGTGATTACGTTCGACGGCAACTACATGTCCAACTGGCTGTTCTTGAAATAGGGCATCTGGCCATCTACGCTCAAGTCACCTGTAGCTGGCCAATTCACCTGAACTTTTCAGGGACGGTTCACCGCGTTTGTAAAACAGCAGGTCACAGGAGGTGCGGATGAAGTTCCTGGTTGTCGGTGGCGCCGGCTACATCGGCTCGCATATGGTCAAGCACTTGATCGCTGCAGGCCACGAGGTGGTGGTGGCTGACCTGGTTGCACCTGCACCTGGCGTCCAATGGGCCAAGCTGGATATCGCCGACGAGGCCGCACTGGATGTGTTGTTTGGTGTGTGCCGCTTTGATGCCGTCTTTCACTTTGCCTCGTTCATTCAGGTAGGCGAGTCGGTCAGCGCGCCTGGCAAGTACTACCAGAATAATGTCGCGGCCACCCTTAGCCTGCTGCAGGCCATGGTGAATGCCGGCATCAAGCATCTGGTGTTTTCTTCCAGCGCGGCCGTTTACGGTAATCCGCTCTATATTCCAATCGATGAAGCGCATGCCAAAGGACCAATCAACCCGTATGGGCTGAGCAAGTGGATGGTCGAGCAGATTCTCGAGGACTTCGACCGGGCCTATGGCTTGAAATCGGTTTGCCTGCGCTATTTCAATGCAGCAGGCGCTGACCCGGAAGGCCAGCTGGGAGAGCGCCACGAGCCCGAAACCCACCTGATCCCGCTGATCCTGCAGGCTGCCGCGGGCCGACGTGAGGCGGTGACGGTGTTTGGCCGGGATTACGACACGCCGGATGGCACCTGTATACGCGACTACATCCATGTGGCCGACCTGGCGACGGCGCACGCGCTGGCTGTGGACTATCTGCTGGCGGGTGGGGAACGTACGGCATTCAACCTGGGCAACGGCCATGGGTTTTCAGTGCAGCAGGTGATCGATACTGCACGCGCAGTGACCGGGCGGCAGATTCACGTACTCGACGCACCACGCCGCGCCGGCGACCCGCCCCGCCTGGTGGCTGATGCCGGCAAGGCGCTGAGTGTGTTGAGCTGGCGGCCGGAGTTTGTATCGCTGGAGCAGATTGTGAGGCATGCGTGGCATTGGGAGTTGCAGTATCCCTGGACTACGCGGCAAGGCTGACATCTTCGGGGCTGCGTAGCAGCCCCAATGGTTGGATTTCAGGCCTCAATAATAGGTCCGCGGTTGCTCGTCAGCCTTGTTCAGCACGGTCCCGATCAGGTTCACCTGCCCCAGGTGATGCAGGCAATCCTCGATTTCCTTCTTGTTGTTCATCCCGTTGGCCACCACCAGCAATACACAGTCGAACTTGGGTATCACGGTGATCGCATCATCAGAGCTAAGCAACGGAGGCAAATCGAAAATACAGATGCGCGACTCGTAGCGGTTGCGCAAATCGCTGATCAGGTTGTTCACCTTGGGCGACGACAGCATCTCGGTCGACAACGGCACAGGTACCCGCGTAGGCAACACTACAAAACGCGGCAGGGTCGGGTTGACCAGGCACTCCTGCAGTTCGGCCTTGTCCGTCAAAAACTCGTTCAGCGCCTGTTCCATGGGCAGGCCCAGGCTGCTGCCGACCTTGGGCCGGCGCAAGTCGAAGTCCACCAGCAGCGCAGTCTTGGTGGTGTGGTGGGCGATGCTCATGGCCAGGTTGATCGCCAGCACCGTCTTGCCCGCTTCAGGTGTGGGTGAGGTGATGGCCAAGGTGCGCCAGCCGTTTTCGTCCATAAGCCTGAGTACCTGCGTGCGCAGCAGGTCGATCGGCCCGTTCATGCTGGAGTTCTTGTTGTAGGCCACGATGCGGTGACGTTCAAGGTGCTCCGCGCGAAGCGGCACTACCTTGGTGTTCACGTAGTCGAACTGGCCAGGCACTTCCGCCAGTGCCGTCCCCGGGGCAGGTGACAAGGCCTGGGGAGTTCCCGGTGTCACCGGGTGAACGTTATTGCCAATAGCCGGCTTGATCCTGTCCATCACTGCTTTCCCTATGCAAACCGAGACATGACTTTGAACAACAGCACATCCAGTGGCATGTAGAACACGTGCACCAGCACTACCATGATAGCCGCCAGTGCCAGTGCCGCCAGGATCAACCCGTTCCGCCAGCGTTTACGCCTGGCCACATCCGCTTTGGTATCGATGTACGGCACCGCCACCAACACGCGTTTGCCCAGCAGGTTTTCCAGGGCACCGACGCCGCGCACACGCTGGTTGAGCATTTCCAGCAGCATCACCAGCGCACCACCGCCTGCCGGCGCCAGCACCAGCCCCAGAGCCGCGATTTTCTTGCGGTTGGGCTTGATCGGCTTCTCTGGCATCAACGGTGGCTCCAGCAGCACGAAGCGCTCGGCCTTGTTTTCCTGTTCCAGGCTTTCGGTAATCTTCGCGCCCATTTCCTTGGCGCGGATTTCTTCGTACTTCTTGCGCGCGTTGTCGTGGTCGCGCATCAAGGTCACCAGGCCACGTTCGACCTGCGGTGCTTCGAGGATCTCGGCCTCATAGCCTTCCATCTTTTTGGTCAGTTCGCGCTTCTGCTCGGCCAGCGAACTGATACGTTCCTGGGCTGCACTCATCTTGGCGCGCACGCGGGCAACATCGAGGCCCACCGTGGAAGCCGCTGCCGTGCGACCGCCCGTGGCTTCGAGCGCCTGAATCTTGCGTTTGATCGCCACCACATCCGGGTGAGCGTCTTTGTAGCGAGTCAGCAAGCGGGCGTATTCAGCCTTCAGGCTCGGCAGGTCCTCGGGCTGGTCGGCGCTCGCTGATTTGCTGCCTTCGGTTGCCTTGGTGGCCAGGCCAGCATTGGCGGCGGACAATTCCAGCTCAAGGTAGCGCAGCTCTTCCTGGGCAGCCTTGTAGTCACGGTCGACTTCACGGAATTCCAGCTCCGAGCGCGACAGCATGTTCATGCGCAGGGTCTGGTGCTCGGGCAAGGCGTTGGCATGGGCTTGCTTGAAGTCGGCCAGCTGGTTTTCCAGGCTGGCCAACTCGGCGCCCAGCTTGTTGGCCTCCTGGGTGAGAAATTCGGTGGTTTCGTTGGCCCGTTCGGTGCGCTGCTTGAGGTTCTCGTTGAGGAACAGCGTCACCAGTTCGTCAGCCACTTCCTTGGCCACTTGCGCCTGCTTGTGCTCGAAGGACACATTGAACGCCACGGTGGCTTCACCCCGCCCGCGCACGAAGGTGGTGAGGGTTTCGACCACGATGGCATTGCGCATCTGGTCGATCTTGTCGCTTTCGCTGAGGCGCTTGTCGGCGAACAGGTCGTACTTGCCGATGATGCGCAGCAGGTTCCCACGGGTCATCACCCGCTGGCGGATCACTTCGATGCGCTCATCGGCAAAGCTGGTGTTGTTGGTAGACACCAGCTCGGGCGAAATCTGCTGCGACTCCACCAGGATAGTGCCGGTCGACTGGTAGATCGGCGGCACCATCAACGCGACGGCCACGGTCGCGGCAAGAATGACTGCGGCACTCACCCCTAACACCAGGGCCCTGTCCTTGATAATGGCGATGTAATCCCTGAGGGAGAGTTCGTAGTCAGACTTCATGGGGCCACCTGCCTGAAGTTCAGATGTCGGGGTACCTGTACGTCAACGTCAAACCAACGATCGTCGCGGTTGCATCCGCTACATGGTCCTGCTGCCGTTCCTTGTACATCAGCGACAGGCGCAGGTCCCAGTACGGCGAAAACTGGCGGCTGGCCCATACGCTGTAAGTCTGTAACGTGTTGGGGCTCTGCCCCTTGCTGTCTTGCCAGGCCGCGTCCGCGCCCACCCGGTTCAGCTCGCTGACCGCATAACTCCACACACCGCGCACCTGGTCCAACTCGGCGAAGCCACCTTCGGCGCTGGCCACCGTGCTGCGTTCGGCAGTAAAACTGGCATCTGCGCGCACACCGGTGTAAAGCAGCGACACGCCACCCTCCCCGCGCCGGCCGCCTTCATCACCGGATACTTCGTTGACGCCTACGTGCGCGTCGGCGCTCAGGCGATCCGAAAGCTGGTACTTGATCCCCACCGCCGGGGTGTAGCTGTTGGAGGCTGTCGCGGTAAGGTCTTGCTCGGGCTCATACCGCCGCGCGCCGAAACGGGTGTACAGGTCGGCCCGCTCGCTCCAGGCGTAGGTCCAGGTAAAGACGTTCGCCAATTCGTCGTAACCCGTCAGCGTACTGATGTCATAACGGGCGCGGCTGTACGTGGTTTCGTTACTCAGGGTGCTGCGTTCGGTAACCGCCTGGCTCCAGTTGCCGGTCAGCGTATACAGCTTTTGCGTACCGTCGGTGGTGATCACGCCAGTGTCCAGCACGGTTCCCGACAGGGTCGAGCTTTCGTTATAGCGAGCCACCAGGCCAAAACGCCCACGCTCGGTCGTGCGCTGCCAGCCCAGGCTCAGGTCAGGGTCTTCCCGGTCATCGACTATGTCCGTGTCGGATGAGCGCAACACATGCATGCCCAAGCCCAACCTCAGTTCGTCACGGTCGAAGGTACCGATCAGGGTGTAGTCCGGCGCAATGATCGTGCGCGTTATGCCCTTTTCCCCCGACGTGAGCAACAAAGGGTTGCTGTCGTATTCGACGGATGTCGGTACCACCACCGTGGACTGCCAATTTGCCGCCAGGACCGCGTCCGTGAACGGCAACACCAGAATTGCCGTTGCAATGCGTGTTGTTTTAAGAAGATGCATTAAATGTTCTTATTAAAGGCAAGATCAAGGAACGACCAGCGTGTCGCCAGCCTGAAGTTGGATGTTGGTGGACATGTCCCGCCCAGACACCAGGTCCTTATATCGCACGGGCAGGATCTTTTGGGAAGCGCCAGTGCCACGGACCACCTTGATTTCGCTTTCGTCCGCAAACTTGTCCAGGCCGCCCGACATGCTCAGGGCCTGAAGCACCGCCGTAGGGCCTGCCATTTGTACAGGGCCCGGCTTGATCACTTTGCCTTGGACATAGACCAGGTTGCCGGCGATGCTCTTGACGACAACGCTGACGTTCGGGTCGGGGAGGAACTTTTCGAGTTTGGCAGCGACTTGCTTTTCAACCGCCGTGACATCCAGCCCGGCAACATTGATGCGCCCGGCCAGGGGGAAGGTAATACTGCCATCGGGAAGTACGGTGGCTTCTTGACGCAGGCTGTCTTCCTGCCACACCGAAACCATGACGACATCGCCGGGGCTGAGCAGGTAAGTCGCACTGCTCTGGTCGGCGTTGCCCACGCCAGACCACACAGTCAGCATGCAGAATGCGGCAATCAACGAACGCTTCATGAGGGTCCCTCCGGCCAAATGGCCCGACAAAGAGCACTGAATGAGAACAGCACACCAACTCTCGCTCCGCTTCGCGACCGACATCCGCCGCGATGGCCCCTACCTTCCTGGAGGCCTTTACCTTGACGCTGTATACGAGGGCTGCAAGGTGCTGCAACCGTGGGCCTCATGGGCTAATGGGAATATAGCAACGGTTGGGGAATTCACAAGCCAGGCCCAAGGCTTGGGGCAACGCGTTGTACTTTATAAACGTGCCGAGCAGGTTCAAATCTTTCTTCTGTTAGCCACCAGCACAAAACCCACAACAGCAAAAGCCAACAACCAGCCTGCGGTTGAAACAGGAATGATACTGTTTTGATTTACATACGAATCTGCTGCGCGAGCGGCACCACTCAGCAACACCAGCAAAAACATCGATTTGATAATCAGAGTCGTGCGCATACGCCCCTCCAAAAAACAGGAAAATCAATTAGTTATTTGCGTGGTGTGGCGGGAGTTGTTTCGCTGTTGAATTGAGCTTATGGGCACAATGACACTACGTCAATGATCCGACACCATAATAAAATTCAATGGACGATGGGCGCTATCGTCAAAATACCGACATGCAGAATGTGCAACCGTACACTGTCGGAATGGAGGCTGTGCATCACGGTCGAGAAGGCATGGGGCCGTGCCACACGCCCCTGGCTTTTCATTCGTCCGCGTGGTGAACCACGACCAGCAGCTGCGCCGGTTGCGCACCCAACGAGCGCAGTCGGTGGGGTGTCTGGGCGTTGAAATGCAGGGCATCGCCCTGTGCCAGCAGCACCCGCTCGTTCATGAAATCCACCTCGACCTGGCCGGCATGCACGAACAGGAACTCCTCGCCCTGATGCTCCTTGAACGTGGGGTCACTGAATTCGGAAGGCGGCTGGATCAGGAACGGCAACAGGCTGCGCTGCCCCACCTGGCTGGTGAGGGCCGCGTACCCCGGCCCTCGCCCATCGCCGACCAAAGCCTGGCGTTCGCCATGGCGCACCAGACTGTAGCGGCTCGGCCCTGTCTGTTCTTCGGCGAACAGCTCTTCAACATTGACGTTCAGCGCCCGCGCCAGCTTCAGCGCGGCTGCGATCGAGGGTGTGTTGAGACCACGCTCGACCTTGGACAGGTAGCTTTTGGTCATGCCGGTCTTTTCGGCCAGCACTTCCAGAGTCATCCCCAGTTTCTTACGCAGCAGTTTCAATCGGATAGACATGTGACGCGGGTTTCCCAGGCTGAGGCAGCCATGATACGCGTCTGAAAGCTGACGCCAAGCCTGAGAGCCCCTTTAACTACGGCATTACCGGCGGCACATACTGCAGCGTCGTACCTAGCGCCCACAGCAACACCAGCACCAGCGGCACATGCACCAGCAACTGGACGAAGGAAAAACCGATCAGGTCGCGCGCCTTGAGCCCTAGCACGCCCAGCAGCGGCAGCATGTAGAACGGGTTGATCAGGTTCGGCAGGGCTTCGGCAGCATTGTAGATCTGTACCGCCCAGCCCAGATGGTACTGCAGGTCGTTGGCCACCAGCATCACGTAAGGCGCTTCGATGATCCACTTGCCACCGCCCGAAGGGATGAAGAAGCCCAGCACCGCCGAATAAACGCCCATCAGCACCGCATAGGTGTCATGGGTGGCGATCTGGGTGAAGAACAGCGAGATGTGGTGCGCAAGGGTCTGCTCATCCACACCTTTGACCTGGGTAAGGATGGCAGCAATCGAGCCATAAAGCGGGAACTGGATCAGCACCCCGGTGGTGGTCGGTACCGCTCTCGCTACGGCGTCAAGAAAGCTGCGCGGGCGCCAGTGCAACAAGGCACCCAGCATGATGAACAACAGGTTGTAGGTGTTCAGCCCGGAAATCGCCGTGATCGCAGGTTTAGTGGCGAACTCCTGGTACAGCCAGCCAGCAGCCAGGGCCACCAGCAGCAGAATCAGGATCGGGCTGTGCTCCAGCCACTCCCCCGGGCGCGTACGTTGCGGTGCCGGTGGCGCGGTGAAACTGGGGTCGACACCGCAGTCTTCGGCGCTGCGTGCACTGTTTGGCCCAGGGGCCGTGGCGTAGGCAATCACCAGCGACAACACCACCAGCGCCGCCAGCATTACGCCGGATTGCCAGAGGAAAATGGTTTCGGTGAACGGGATGACCCCGGTAATCGACAGGATCGAAGGGGGCAGGCTGGCCGGGTTGGCTTGCAGTTGAGCAGCCGATGACGACAGGCCCAAAGCCCATACCGCGCCCAGGCCCAGGTAGGCAGCAGCACCTGCGGCACGGTAGTCCATTTTCAGCTCGGTGCGCCGTGCCAGGGCGCGTACCAGGAGGCCACCGAATACCAGCGACAGGCCCCAGTTGAGCAAAGAGGCCAACATCGAGATCAGCGCGACCCAGCACACTGCCGAGCGACCATTGCCAGGGATGCGCGCCAGGCGGTCGAT
The DNA here is from genome assembly GCF_900176445.1 of Pseudomonas sp. URIL14HWK12:I5. Lineage (NCBI taxonomy): Bacteria > Pseudomonadati > Pseudomonadota > Gammaproteobacteria > Pseudomonadales > Pseudomonadaceae > Pseudomonas > Pseudomonas sp. URIL14HWK12:I5. The sequence continues at coordinate 111,780 of NZ_FWXQ01000010.1, read as the reverse complement.
CAGCCGTGCAGCAGGCGGCGAGCTGGCCACCACATAACCGCCGATAACCACGAAGGCCATCTGCATGGTGAACGGAATCAGGCTCCAGAAGCCATCGCCAAAGGCTTTGGCGGTGTCGGTCGGCTTGGCCCCCATGGCCAGCGCGCCGATGCACACCAGCAGCACCGCCAGCGCGGCGAACACCCAGGAATCGGGGAACCAGCGTTCCGCCCAGTTGGAACAACGCAAGGCAAAGCGGGCGGAGCGGCTGTCTTGGATTTCAGCGGCCACAGTTGAATTCCTTTTATTGGTTTTATCGGATAAAACAGCAAAAACACAAAACCCCTGTAGGAGCAGCTTTGTGTCGCGAAAGGGCCGCAAAGCGGCCCCTGATCTCAGCGTCGAGGCCGAAATCGCGGGGCTGCTTTGCAGCCCTTTCGCGACACAAGGCCGCTCCTACAGGGGGCGGTGTAAAGCGAGTGATTAGAAGGTCATTTCCTTCACATCATCCGGCACGATCAGCTTGCCGGCGGTTTTCTCGATGATTTCCTCCACGCTCACCCCTGGTGCGGTCTCGCGCAGGATGAAGGCGCCGTCTTCGATTTCCAGGTAGGCCAGGTCGGTCAGCACCTTGCGGATGCAGCCAGCGCCGGTGAGTGGCAGGCTGCACTGCGGCAACAGTTTGGACTCGCCGTCCTTGGAGGCGTGGGTCATGGTGACGATGATGTTATCGGCGCCAGCCACCAGGTCCATGGCACCGCCCATGCCCTTGACCAGCTTGCCCGGGATCATCCACGAGGCGATGTTGCCCTGCACGTCCACCTCGAAGGCCCCCAGTACGGTCAGGTCGACGTGGCCGCCTCGGATCATGGCGAACGACTGCGCCGAATCGAAGATCGAGGCACCGCGGCGGGCGGTGACGGTTTGCTTGCCGGCGTTGATCATGTCGGCATCAATCGTACTTTCGGTCGGGAATTCGCCCATGCCGAGCAGGCCGTTTTCCGATTGCAGCATCACATCCATGTCGGCGGGGACGTAGTTGGCCACCAGGGTCGGAATGCCGATACCCAGGTTCACGTAGTAGCCGTCCTTCAGTTCGCGGGCAACGCGTTGCGCCATCTGTTCGCGGGTCAGTGCCATGATCAGGATCTCTTTGTTGTTCTGGTGGATGGCACTCAGGCCTTGACGGTGCGCTTTTCGATACGCTTTTCGAAGGTGCCGACGATAACCCGGTCCACATAGATGCCCGGGGTATGGATTTCGCTGGGCAACAGGACGCCTGGCTCGACGATTTCTTCCACTTCGACCACGGTGATCTTGCCGGCGGTGGCTGCCAGCGGGTTGAAGTTTTGCGCCGTGTTGCGGTACACCACGTTGCCGTAGTGGTCAGCCTTCCAGCCCTTGACGATGGCGAAGTCGCCTGTGATGGACTCTTCAAGGATGTACTTGCGGCCCTTGAACTCGCGCACCTCCTTGCCGTCGGCAACCGGGGTGCCGTACCCGGTGGCGGTGTAGAACGCCGGAATACCGGCACCTCCTGCGCGCATTTTCTCGGCGAGGGTGCCCTGCGGAGTCAGCTCCACCTCCAGCTCGCCGCTGAGCAGCTGGCGTTCGAACTCGGCGTTTTCGCCCACGTAGGAAGCGACCATCTTGCGGATCTGCCGGTCTTCCAGCAGCACGCCCAGACCAAAGCCGTCGACGCCGCAGTTGTTGGAAACCACGGTCAGGCCCTTGACGCCGCGCCGCTTGATTTCGCCAATGAGGTTTTCCGGGATGCCGCACAGGCCGAAACCACCGGCCAGTACCGTCATGTTGTCGGTCAGGCCTTCAAGGGCCTGTTCATAGGTTGCAACGCGCTTGTCCAGTCCGGCCATGCTGATCCGCCTTTTGTAGTTGTTGAACCGACGAAGCTGTCGGTGAGCGTGTGCAGACATCTTCACCGCAAGCGACTGATTTGTTAATTTTGTTTTCGTCATCGATTGATAACTTTTACAAAACAAAAAATAGGCCCGTCATGAACGTCAAGCAACTGCGTGCTTTTGTCGCCGTGGCCAAGTACCAGAGCTTTGCCCAGGCCGGAGAGCACCTGCATGTCTCACAGCCCGCCCTCAGCCTGACTATCAAGGCCCTGGAAGAAAACCTCGGCGGTGCCCTGCTCAGCCGCACCACGCGCAGTGTCAGCCTGACCGCCGAAGGCGAAGTGCTGCTGCCACTGGCACGGCGGCTTCTGGCCGATTGGGACGACACCGAGGAGATGCTCCGCCAGCGCTTCACCTTGCAACTGGGCCGCGTGGCGGTGGCAGCCATGCCGGCCTTCGCCGGCAACCTGTTGCCCCACTCGCTCAAGGTGTTTCGCCAACGCTACCCCAAGGTCAACGTCACCGTGCATGACGTGATCAATGAACAGGTGCAGGAACTGGTGCGCCATCGCCGCGTCGAACTGGGCATCGGCTTCGAGCCGGACAACATCGACGGGCTGGACTTCCACCCGTTGTACATGGACCGTTTCGTTGCGGTGGTACCTGCCGACTCGCCCTTGGCACTGCTGCCGGAGGTGAGCTGGGCACAGCTGATGGCCGAAGACTTCGTCGCCCTGCAACGTCCTTCGGCAGTGCGCCTGCTGATGGAGCAGAATGTGGCCCCCCAGCACGGCAAACTGGCCGTGGCCTTCGAAAGCCACCAGTTGGCGACCATCGGCCGCATGGTCGCCAGCGGCCTGGGAGTCAGTGCCGTACCGGCGCTGTGCATCAACCAGATGCAAGAGCTGGGCGCCCGTTGCGTGACCTTGGTGGAGCCCACGGTCGAGCGGCGTATCGGCGTGATTGCCCTTAGCGAACACAAGCTTTCCACCGCAGCGCAGGCGCTGCTTGAGGTTCTGCATTCCAATACCCGGATCCCGGAGGTGACATGCGTTACGTGAAACTGGCAGGTTCGAGCGTTCCGGCCATTGGCCAAGGCACCTGGTATATGGGGGAAGACCCTGGCCGCAAAGCGGCAGAAGTGGCGGCCTTGCAACAGGGCATCGAGCTGGGCCTGACCCTGCTCGACACGGCAGAGATGTATGCCGAAGGCGGGGCAGAAGCCGTGGTTGGCCAGGCCATTGCGGGGCGTCGCGATCAGGTGTTTCTGGTCAGCAAGGTATACCCGCACAATGCGAGTGCGCGCGGTATGGCAGCTGCCTGTGAGCGCAGCCTCACTCGTTTGGGGACTGACTGCATTGACCTGTACCTGCTGCACTGGCGTGGCCAGCACCCACTGGAAGAAACGGTCGATGCTTTCGAGCGCTTGCGCGAGCAAGGCAAGATCAAACGCTGGGGCGTGTCCAATTTCGACGTGGACGACCTGCGCGAACTGCACAACCCTGACTGTGCCACCAACCAGGTGCTGTACAACCCGGCTCAGCGTGGCATCGAGTTCGACCTGCTGCCGTGGTGCGAAAAACGTGCGCTGCCGACCATGGCCTACTGCCCGCTGGCTCAGGCCGGGCGCCTGTTGCAGCACCCCGTGCTGGCAGAAATCGCCGAGCGCCATGGTGCTACACCCGCCCAGGTCAGCCTGGCCTGGGTGACCCGCAACGACGGGGTGATCGCCATCCCCAAAGCCGTGACACCTGAGCATGTGCGGCTGAATGCTGCTGCGGGTTTATTGACCTTGAACAGTGAAGACCTGCGAGCGATAGACCGGGCGTTCCCGACACCGACGCGCAAGCAGCGGTTGGCGATGGTGTAAGCAGCCAGCCTTGAGCATCCTGGGGTTGCTTTGCGGCCCCGATCATTCAATGGAAGTCGCGGCTGCGCACATCCAGCCCCTGCAACAGTGGGCTCACATCCTCCAGTCGCCGCGCAATCAGGTGCCTCACGCCCTCCTCCTGCTCCAGCCGCCCACTGACCTTCAGTAGCTGCGACCCCACCAGCGCCCGCCGTTGCCGCTCGGCGAGCTCCCGCCACACGACCACGTTGACCATCCCGTGCTCATCCTCCAGCGTGACGAAGGTGACCCCACTGGCCGTCTGCGGCCGCTGGCGCCCGACTACCAACCCGGCTACGGCAATCGTGTCGCCATGCGCGACACCTTGCAGCTCACTCGAACTGCGACACCCCAACGCCCTCAGGCGTGAACGTAACAAGGCCAGCGGATGCGGCCCGAGCGTGGTGCCCAAGGTTTGGTAATCGGCCATCAGGTCCTCCCCCACGCTTGGCACAGGCAAATCAACTGCGGCTTCAGGCGCCGCTTCCACCTCTGCGAACAAGGGAAGCTGCGGCTGCACCGCCGCCACCTGCCAGCGTGCCTGATGGCGGTCGCTGGCCAAGGTACGCAACGCCCCGCCATCAGCCAGACGGGCACGGGCGCGTTGGTCGAGGCCAGCACGCAGGCAAAGGTCTTCGACGTCGCGCCACGGCCGTTGCGCCCTCGCCTGCTGCACGCGCCTGGCATCGGCTTCGGCCAGGCCACGCACCAGCCGCAAGCCCATGCGAATGGCCAACGCACCTTGAGCATCAGGTTCGAGGGTGCAGTCCCAGTCGCTGTGGCAAACGTCGACGGGTCGCACCTCGATACCTTGGCGGCGCGCCTCCTGCAGCAACTGGTCCGGGCTGTAGAAGCCCATGGGCCAGCTGTTGACCAGCGCGCAGGTGAAAATTGCCGGCTCATGGCACTTCAGCCAGCTGCTGGCATAACACAGCAAGGCAAAACTGGCCGCGTGCGACTCCGGGAAACCATAACTGCCAAAGCCCTTGATCTGTTCGAAGATGCGCTCGGCGAACGCCAGTTCGTAACCATTGCGCAGCATGCCTTGCAGCAGCCGCTCGCGGTGCGGCTCCAGGCCACCGTGGCGTTTCCAGGCCGCCATGCTGCGACGTAGCTGGTCGGCCTCGCCCGGCGTGTAGTCGGCTGCGACCATGGCCAGTTCCATCACCTGTTCCTGAAACAACGGCACGCCCAAGGTCCGTTCGAAAACTGCCTTGAGCTGCGGCGACGGGTAGGTCACGGGCTCCTGCTTCAGGCGCCGGCGCAAGTAGGGATGCACCATGTCACCTTGGATCGGCCCGGGGCGAACAATGGCCACTTCGATGACCAGGTCATAGAACGTTCGGGGCCGCAGCCGAGGCAGCATGGCCATCTGCGCACGCGACTCGATCTGGAACACCCCCATGGTCTCGGCGCGGCTGATCATCGCGTAGGTGGCCGGGCATTCGCTGGGGATGGTCGCCAGGGTCAGCTGCCGGCCACGGTGGTGTTGCAGCAGGTCGAAGCAACGGCGCAAGGCACTGAGCATACCCAGTGCCAGCACGTCGACTTTGAGCAAACCGACCATGTCCAGGTCGTCCTTGTCCCACTGGATCACCGTGCGTTCGGCCATTGCCGCATTCTCCACCGGCACCAGCTGGTCGAGCGGCTGCTGGGAAATGACGAAACCACCCGGATGCTGCGACAGGTGCCGAGGGAAGCCGATCAGCTCACCCGCCAGCACCAGCACCCGGCGTAGCGAAGGGCTGCCGGCCTCGAAGCCGGCTTCCGCCAGTCGCTGGTCGTCGGGTATGCGGTCGCTCCAGCGGCCACAGCATTTGGCCAGGGCATCCACCTGATCCATCGGCAAACCCAGCACCCGCGCCACATCCCGCACCGCACCCGCTGCATGGTAAGTGTTGACCACCGCAGTCAGCGCGGCACGGTGCCGGCCATAGCGGCGGAATACGTACTGGATCACTTCTTCGCGCCGGTCGTGCTCGAAGTCCACGTCGATATCGGGTGGCTCGTTGCGCTCGCGCGACAGGAAACGCTCGAACAACAGGTGGTGCTCCATGGGGTCGAGCTCGGTAATACCCAGCACGAAACACACCACCGAGTTGGCAGCAGAGCCACGCCCTTGGCACAAGATGCGCTGGCTGCGGGCGAAGGCGACGATGTCGTGCACGGTCAGGAAGTAACTCTCGTAACCCAGCGCTTCGATCAGCGCCAGTTCCTTGGCCAGCACATCACGTACCTTGTCACTGGGCCCCTGCGGCCAGCGCAACGGCAGGCCCTGCTCGCACAGCGCGTGCAACCAGCTTGCCGGGGTGTGGCCCTGGGGCACCAATTCCCGGGGGTACTGGTACTTCAACTCGCTGAGGTCGAATTGGCAGCGCTGGGCAATGGCCAGGGTTTCGGCCAACAGGTCGAACGGGTACAGCTCGCCCAGTTGCGCCAGGCTACGCAAGTGCCGCTCGCCATTGGCAAACAGAAAACGCCCGGCTTCGGCCACCTGGCAATGCTGGCGGATGGCAGTCATGCAGTCCTGCAAGGCACGGCGGCCGCGCACATGCATGTGCACGTCGCCACAGGCCACGGCGCGGATCCCCACATCAGCCGCCAGTGCCCGCAAGCGTTGCAGGCGCATGGCATCGTCGTGGCCCCGGTGCAGGTGCACCGCCAGCCACAGGCGCTCATCGAACACATCGCGCAGCCACTTTCCGGTGGCCGTATCGTCACTGTCATCGGCCACCCACAAGGCCAGCAGGCCCTGACCGTGCAGCTGCAGGTCGTCACGAAAAAGCTGGTACTCACCCTTTTCTGCCCGCCGACGGGCACGGGTGATCAGTGCGCACAAGTTCTGGTAGCCGGCCAGGTTTTCGACCAGCAGCACCAGCTTGGGGCCGTCGTGCAACTGCACCTCGCTGCCGACGATCAGCCGCAACCCATGCGCCTTGGCGGCCTGCCAGGCGCGCACGATACCGGCCAGGGTACATTCGTCAGTGATCGCCAACGCCTGGTAACCCTGTTCAGCTGCGCGGCGGAACAGCTCCTCGGCACTCGAGGCACCGCGCTGGAAGCTGAAGTTGGACAAGCAATGCAGCTCGGCATAACCCGGCGTGCTCATGCAAACCAGCCCTGCAACCACAGCGGGCCGGCCTGGCCCAAGTCACGGTAGGCCCAGCCACGCAGGCCCTCACGGGTTTCGATGCGGTAGTAGTCGCGGCGCACATCGCCGCCATCCCACCAACCCGATTCGATGCGTTCGGCATGCCCCTGCATCCGATAGCCGGCATCATCCAGCGCCATCGGTGCAGGCAGTAGCCAGCCTGGGCGGCTGCCCGGGGCAACCGGCATGTTGCCTTGTGCGCCCTGCTCTGCCAGTTGCCAGGCGCATTCAGGGCGGTGATCTGCAGCCGCGCTCAGCCCCTTGACGGCCTCATCACCCAGGCGGGCGCGCAGCCGCTCACGCAATTGCGCCCAGGGCTGCGCCTGTTGAGCACGCGGGTCGAACAAAGGCTGATGCTGCGGCACGAAGGGCGGCAGGTCTTCGGCGACCAACCGCAGGTTGCGCACCGGTGCAGGTATACGCAGTGGCTCCAGGCGCCCACGGGCCAGCTCGAACAGCATCGCGGCATCGCGCTCAGCCGCCAGCAGGCCCACCTTGAGCAGGGTATCCGGCCCTTCGGCATGTTCCAGATGCAGGCAAAAGCGCTGTACGCCACAGTCGCGCCCGGCGAGAAATGCAGCCAGGTCGTTGAGCATGCGCCGCAGCGGGAACAGCAGCGCCTGGTGTGATTCAACGTCGAAATTCAGTTCCAGCCGGGTTTCGAAACGGTCCGGTGGCTGGTAGAAGTCCAGCCCCAGGTTGCGCAGGCCGAGCAACTGGTCGAGGTGCAGTTGTACCTGGGCCGGAAAGCGCCTGGCCAAGGTATCGCGCGGCAAGGCCAGTACCTGGCCCAACTGACGCAAGCCCATGCGGGCAAAGGCTTCGGCAGCCTCTGCCGGCAAGCCGATTCGCGTGATGGGCATGGCCAGCAACGCTGCGCGAGTTGCTTGGGCATCACTCACCGCCAAACCGTCGTGGCCATTGGCGAGCATACGCGCCGCCACCGGGTTGCTGGCCAGGACAATGCGTTGGCGCAAGCCCAGGTTTGCCAGTTCCTGGCGCAGACGCGCCTCGAACAAGGGCCACGGGCCGAACAGTTGCAGGCTGGAGCCTACTTCCAACAACAGCGCCCGAGGGTAATGCACGCTGACCTGGGCGCTGAAACGGTAGGCCCAGGCCGCCAGCAACTGCTGCACCTGCTCGATGCGCTTGGGGTCGCTTTCGACACAGATGAAGCCATCCGCCAGGGCACGCGCTGCGGTCAGGGTTTGCCCGGCCCGCAAGCCAAGTGCCGCGGCAGCCGGATTGACGGCCTGCACCACACGCCGCTGGGTAGGCCCGCCAACAAGCACCAGCGGCGTATCAGGGTCGTCACGCTCACGCAGGACGGTGTCCAGCGCCAGCTGCGGCAGCAGGATGCAGGCCCAGAGCATGGTGCATCAGCCCCGGCCCGGGCAGGCGATGGGCAGCGCTGGCGGCATGCCGCCACGGCTCTTCAGCACACGCCATTGCGCCGGGCGCGTGTCAACGGCAATGCGCAATGCTGCAGGTGAAGGGTTGTGCGCCGCCTGCTGCGGCCTGCAGGCGAATGCCAGTGCCTGACCGGTTTCAGCAGCCACCTGCAAGCGCCTCAGGGCGCGGTCATCGGCACGTTCAGGCCAGCATAGCACCGCCGCACAACTGCCCGAGCGCAGGCACTGTTCGGCGGCCCACAGGGCATCGGCGGGCTCGGCATCCACCTGTACCAGCCAGCGCAGGTCCACCCCCGCCGCCTGCCAGGCCGGTGCATACGGAATGAACGGCGGTGCCACCAGCACCACGCGGCTGGCGTCAGCGCTTAGCCGGGCCAGGGTTGGCCACAGCAACTGCAATTCGCCACAACCGGGGCTGGCCAGCAACAGCTCGCTAAGTGCGGCCGCTGGCCAGCCACCTTCCGGCAAGCGCTCGTCGAGGGCCGCATGGCCGGTGGGCTGCAACCCGAGTGGCCGCGCCTGGGCCTGCCGCCCGCGCCATACCCGGCGTTGGTCGAGCAGCCTGTCGAGGTCGACCACCGCGCCCATCAGTCACGCCTCAGCAGGCCGCAGAACACGCCTTCGATGAAGAACTCCTGTTCAGGCTTAACATCGATGGGCGCGTAGGCCGGATTGCGGGGCAACAGCCGGTAATGGCTACCTTTGCGTTGCAGGCGCTTGATGGTGACTTCACCGTCCAGGCGTGCAACCACGATCTGGCCATCGCGGGCGTCGGCCTGCTGAAGAATGCCGACCAGATCACCGTCGAAAATGCCGTCGTCGATCATCGAGTCGCCACGCACCTTCAGCAGGTAATCCGGTGTACGGCGGAACAGGCTGGGGTCGAGCAGCAATTGTTCGTGAATGCCCAGGTCCGGGCCGATGGGAGCACCTGCTGCCACCTGGCCCAGCACCGGTACTTCGAGGATTTCGGGCCGGCGCAACGGTTCAGCCAGGCGGATGCCCCGCGCCTGGTTCGGCGTGACATCGATATAGCCGGCCTGGCACAGGGCAGTGATGTGCTTGCGCGCAACGCTGCGCGAGGCAAAACCGAAGCGCGTGGCGATATCGGCCAGGCTTGGCGGCTGGCCATGGTCGGCAATGCGCTCACGAATGAATTCGAAAATGGCGCGGCGTTTGGGGGTTAGATTGTCCATGGAGCACATTTGTACTCCTTTCGGAGCACGCTGAACAGCCCCCTTTGTCGCCAGCTTTGAGTGACCTGAACAGAAAAGCCGCCCGAAGGCGGCTAGCCAGTGATTTATGAGCGCTTCCCCAATTCATTGGGCGCTTCAATCAGCTCAAATGTTCTACTTCACGACTTTCGCGGATCATTTTTGACATCTTTCTCAGCAACCTTGTCGTGCCGACTATAGAGCTCTGCCTTTGAAGCCCGCTCGGTGTTGGCACCCTTACTACCCTCCGTCCTTGGGCCTTGGGGAGGTGTATTTTCGCCAGAACTTCTTTCACCTTGGTGCGATGTTTTATCTGTCATATAAACCTCTGATGAGCCCGGTATCCGAGCTCAAATAAATGAATTACTCAGCGAATGATCCATCATGTGTACGCCTCTGCCTCCGGTCACTCTCCGGACCTTTATCAAGGCCTGGCTCGTCATCATCTGGGGTGTAGCCCAGAGGATCATCAGCTTCAATGCGCGTATGGGGCGGAAGAGCGGTCTTTGGTTGGGCGCCTCTACCAACGACGCCCAGGATAAGTCCAACCAGCCTGCTGATTACTGAACGTTTCCTTATTTGAAGCTTTTTGACGTTCAGGGGGCTCAGGATTTTGTTCAGGCGTAGCGTCGGGATCGATATAATCGTCCCTATCCTCTGGGCTAGCTTTATCCAACCCCTCACGCTTTTCTGTACCTGATTCAACTTCCCATTCAAGCCCCGGAGATCCATCTGGCTTGGTAGTGTCACTAGACATAAGTACCTCTCAATAACTCAGAAAATCTGAGCTAAATCGAGTATGCGCCCTAAGTTTGCCACAGGGTGAAATACCAGACCACCGGGACAATTAATAAGACTGGCGCAGCGTTGGGACGCTTGAGCCCCTCTTCGGGCAAAAAAACCGGCTCGGTGGCCGGGTTTTGTTTATCACGCCTCAACATGCGCAGGAATGACAGGATGAACGCACATTGGCTTATTGGTTCAGTCGCAGTCAACCGACATTTGCGACCCAATGGCCTTCATGGTCGAGAATGTGCTGCGCTTCCAGCAACGCGGCCTCTACCTCAAGCTCCAGAGCGCGCAGGATGTCTCTCCTCCAGCGCTCCTGAGTTTTGATTGGGTGCGCGTCAGCTGCTCGATAGAGAGATTTCACTCATCGTCCTCATTCAGGATGAAGAAAGCGTGCGACACACGCTGGGTAAAGCATCTAGCCACGAGGGTTAGCGTCGTTACGCTGACGTGTATCCGTTATCAGCGCTGTGAAGCTGCCGGTAAAGCCATAACGAAGCTCCCTGGGCATTTCATAGGAAAAGTGAACAAGCCAGGCGCCCTCGTTAAGTCGAACCGTTTCCCTTCGGTACCGCTCAACTTGAGCCTCGCCAATTCCAACTGCTGCAGCGACTTCTTGATTGGTCGGTTCGGTATTCAAGGGTTTTTCTCCAGCCCCAGTAAGGGGTGAGCCGCATCATTACGCTCGTTAATTGCAAATAGCCATGCAAATTGTGATTAACACGCCCTCCAGGCATGCCCGTTCGTGGCTCGTCACGACCTGCTCGGCCATCCCCCATAACTCCGGATACAAGGCTATCGGCTCGGCATCTACGCCAACACCTGCGTAGTACTGGGCATCTGTAGCACAGGCTAGGGCGAGGTTCTGGGCATGTGAGATCGAACCCACCACGCCGAGCGGAACACCTTGCGAAGCTTTTGCATCTGCGGTTTCGATGGCAGCTTGCGTCGCTTATGCTTCTCCGTATGCCCCTCACTGTCGCGGTGAATCATCTGGCCTTCGAGAAGGTAGCTGAGCGTCGATAGGCCTAGCTGGTCGGTCGCGCTTGCGCCTTCAGAAAGTCCAAAGCGCAAGCAAAGGTGTTTGATAGAGGGTGATCTGGGTTCGTGCCTGCATAGATTTGAGAAAATGTCACACTGAAAGTGGTGCCATCCTGTTGTGTCGAAATGACTGATACGCCTCCCGCGTGGGCCTTTGCTATTTGGCTGACTATGAATAACCCAAGCCCTGCATGACGCATTTCAACAGGCTGTTTCTGCCCACGTACCAGAGGCTCGAATAAACGCTCTAAAAGTTCAGCGGGAATTGGAGCGCCCATATTGTGGACGGTGATGACGACGATCTTATCTTGGTTACAAGATTTCACACTCACCGGTGACTGTGGGTCGCCATACGCAATGGCGTTGGCGACAAGGTTTCCAATGACTTGGAAAAGGCGGTCCTTATCGAACAGGGCGAGACGCTGGCCAACGTGATTGTATGTTAATTGATGACGGGGAAATACCAGACGTAATTCCTCCAGGCATCCTTCCACGGCGCTCGGTAGATCCGAGACTGTAGGGTGAATGGGAACACCTCGCCCAGACTGGATAAGCCAGCAGCCGGGCAGTGAGCAGCTCACGTATGTACCTTTGCTCCTCGGTGTTGAACAAGGTCAGCTCATGAACGATGGCCTTTGAATGCGTGCAGGTAATGGCACTCGATATCATCGGCAGTATGAAGCCCGCATGGTGCACGAGATCGAACTTGACATTCGCCACCGCCCCCTGGAGCGCCATCAAGGGTAGCCAGTACATCTGATGAAAGGTCCTGGCCTCCACACTCAACAGTTGCTGAATTCGCATACCGTGGAGTTCTTCGAATGTGTAACCGATCCACCGACAAAACGTAGGGTTGGCGCTCTCGATGCGCCCGCTTTCTGCCGTCAACAGCACGCCATGATCGGATTCGTCCAAATATATTTGCGAAGCAAGGTCAGGGCTCTTTCTGCAGGTCGATATAGCGGTAGGGTTCCAAAGAGTGTTCAATACTCAAGCTCCTGCGATCAAACACCACGCCCCTGCCGGATAGGGAGGGGTGATAGCACCCTTCCAGGTTTTGGAGCGGTGCATAGGAGCAGGATGAGCGCGATGCCATGACAGGTCTGTTCGCTACCGAACAGACCTCCTTTGCGCCTCCCCTCAAACTGAGTGCTGACCGGCCAGATCTCGGTACTCCAGGACACCATGGACAATCCTTGGCTTCGCGCGCTCGCCTTCGTTAAACGCCTGCCTGGCCATGCGCGACCCTGGCGATCGCCCCGCCATTCGTTCACCTACGAGAGCCTGCTCCGGTCTGAGCTGTATAGCGCCAAGCAAATGGCGGAACACGGCACCTGGCTTGCTAGCCAGCATCGTTTGAGCCAACTGCCCGCAGATGATTCGCTGCTCGACCGTCTGGCTGACAACGAGCGGATGCTCTCCACCTGTTGTACCTCCCTTGCTGGCGCTCTGCCCAGCTCGCGCCCAGCGCTGCCAGCGGCGCAATGGTTGCTCGACAACTTCTACCTGGTCGAGACCCATATCCGCATCGCCAAACGTCATCTGCCGACAGACTACAGCCTGCAACTGCCGCGGCTGGACAACGGCCCCTCGGCCGGCCTGCCACGGGTCTACGACATCGCGCTGGAAACCATCTCCCACGGCGATGGCCGGGTCGACGCCGAGAGTCTCAGCCTTTTTGTCGAGGCCTATCAGCAGGTCGGGACACTGACCCTTGGAGAACTCTGGGCAATCCCGATTATGTTACGGCTGGCGCTGATTGAAAATCTGCGCCGGGTGGCAGCACGGGTCATGGCCAACTTGGCTGACCGCGATCTGGCCAATGCCTGGGCCGACCAGCTCGGGGAAACCGCCGAGCGCGACGCCAAGAGCGTAGTGCTGGTGGTGGCGGACATGGCCCGCTCGGAACCACCGATGACCCCCGCCTTTGTTGCCGAACTGGCAAGGCGTCTTCAAGGCCACAGCACTCTACTGACGCAACCGCTTGCCTGGGTCGAACAGATGCTCAGCGAGTCAGCACTCAGCATCGAACGCAATGTGCAACTCGATGCCCAGCAGCAGGCCATCGACCAAGTGTCCATCAGCAACAGCATTGGAAGCTTGCGGCTGTTGTCGACCATCGATTGGAAGCTGTTCGTCGAAAACCTGAGTCATGTCGAACAGATCCTGCGTCAGGACCCGGCCTCGGTATACCCAGCGATGGACTTTGCCAGCCGTGATCACTATCGGCATGTGGTCGAACAGGTGGCACGCCATAGCGCATTCAATGAGAAAGAAGTGGCGCAGGCGGCTATCGAGCTCGCTCAGGCCGCAGCCCCCCGGCCTGGAGACCAGGCCGAGCATGTTGGTTTCTACCTGGCAGGGGGCGGCCTGCCATCGCTGGAGCGACGGCTCGCGGCCCATATTCCACTTGCCGAGCGGTGGCAACGCCTGTTGCACCGAGCGCCGCTGGTATTCTACCTGGTGCCTGTGATTCTGCTGTCGTGCCTGTTGGCCTGGGGCTTCATACGGTCCATTGACGTTGAGGGCTGGCCCACATGGGTACTCACGGTCATGGCCCTACCGATAGTGCTGACGACCAGCCGCCTGGCCATTGGCCTTGTTAACTGGCTGGTGACCCTGACCGTGAAACCTTCCTTCCTGCCACGGCTGGACTACTCGTCCGGGATTCCTGCTGACGCCAGGACATTGGTCGTGGTGCCCACCATGCTAGCCACTGCCAGCGATGCAGAAGAACTGGTCGAGGGGCTGGAAGTGCGCTTTCTGGCAAACCGTGATGAGCACCTGCATTTCGCGCTGTTGAGCGATTTCATGGATGCCCCTGAACAGACATGCCCTGAAGACATGGCCCTCCTCGACCTGGCCAGCGAAGGTATCCGGGCGCTGAACCACAAATACCCAAGCCCAGGCTGCGAACGCTTCTTTCTGTTGCATCGGCCACGCGCGTGGAACGGAACCGAACAGTGCTGGATGGGGCGTGAGCGCAAGCGCGGCAAACTTGCCGAACTCAATGCCCTCCTGCGTGGCCACGGGGACGGGTGCTTCATGCGCATCGTCGGCGATCTGCAAAAGCTCGAGCGCGTGCGCTATGTCATCACCTTGGACACTGACACCCAGTTGCCGCGCGGTGTAGCCCAGAAGCTCGTCGGGGCCATGCAGCATCCATTGAACCGCGCACGCTTCGACGCACAGACCGGTCGCGTGCGCTCTGGGTACGCGATCCTGCAACCGCGGGTAGGTATCAGCCTACCCAGTGTGTCGCGCTCGACCTACGCTCGGCTGTTCGGCAGCGAGGCCGGTGTCGATCCCTATACCCAGGCCGTTTCTGACGTCTACCAAGACCTGTTCTTGAGCGGTTCCTTCATCGGCAAAGGCATCTACGCGGTGGATGCCTTCGAACAGGCACTGGATGGCCGCTTTGCCGACAATCGCGTGCTCAGCCATGACCTGATCGAAGGCTGCTATGCCCACTCCGGCCTGCTCAGCGACGTGCAGTTATTCGAAGCATATCCGGCGCGCTACAGCGTCGATATCAAGCGCCGCCACCGCTGGATACGGGGGGACTGGCAACTGCTGCCGTGGCTTGTACCGTGGCTGCGCACAGGCACCCACGGTCTCGCGCAAAGTCCGCTAAGCGCACTGTCGCGCTGGAAAATCCTCGACAATCTGCGCCGCAGCCTGGAGCCGGCAGCCCTGTTAACGGTGCTGCTGTGGGGCTGGCTGGCCAGCGCCTCGGCATTGCCCTGGACGCTTGCACTGCTGGGGTTGCTGCTGACTCGCCCACTGTTGGATTCATTGCTCGAGGTGTTGCGCAAAACTACCGATGTACCATTTTCCGAACACTTGCTTGCGGCCCTGCGCACCTCGGGCACCTTCTTCGTTCGTGCCGGCCTGTCACTGGCCTGGTTACCGTTCGAGACCAACTACAGCCTGGATGCCATCCTGCGCACCCTTTGGCGGTTGGTCGTCAGCAAACATCGACTGCTTCAATGGAACCCCTCGCGGGAGGAGGAGCGCACAAGCGCCGATACGCTCCAGGCGGTTTATCGCGAGCAATGGATGCAACCAGCCCTGGTACTGGTGCTGGCCAGCGTGTTGTCGATGCAGCCTAGGGTGTTGCTGCTTGCATCACCCATCCTCGCCCTCTGGCTGCTCGGGCCGGCACTGGCCTGGTGGCTCAGCCGTCCGCGTGGTCAGGTCACGTTCACACCGTTGGCTGAGGATCTGCGCTTTCTGCATCGGCTGGCCCGCAGCAACTGGGCGTTCTTCGACCGTCATGTCGGCCCTGAGGATAACTGGTTGCCGCCCGATAACCTCCAGGAGCCGCCCTTCGCCAGCATCGCTCACCGCACGTCGCCGACCAACATGGGCATGGCCCTGCTCTCACACCTGGCGGCCCATGACTTCGGTTATCTGAGTGCCGGCCGCCTGTTCGAACGCCTGGCGCATATACTCGACAGCATGAGCCGCCTGGAGCGCTACAGGGGGCATTTCTACAACTGGTACGACACCCAGACCCTCAAACCACTGTCACCACAGTATGTTTCGGCGGTGGACAGCGGCAACCTGGCCGCTCTGCTCCTGACGCTGAGACCCGGGCTTCTGGAAATGGCAGATACCCCCATGCTGGACCAGCGCCTGACCCTGGGGCTGCTCGACACCTTCGACACCCTGCTCGACGCCTTCAGCCGCTCAGGCCGTGACGCAAGGGAGATAGAAGCTTTGCGTGAACAGGTGCAGCAAGCCCATGAGCGATCAGGCAACCTGCCAGTCACCCAGATGTCGCTGCTGGCCGAGCAACTGCCAGGTTTGATTCCCCCATCACCTGGGGCCGAGGAAACCGATGACTGTGTGTTCTGGTTGCAGGCCCTGCATACGCAGTGCCTCGACCTGTGCACGGAGTTGCAGGGTTTCCAATTACCCCCTGGCAACAACCTAGCGCCCCAGACACCGTTGAGTTGGCGACAATTGGCAGAGCTCGATCCGGGCCAATGGCCGCTCTCCGAACAGCTGGCAGTGACCAACGTTCGAGCGCTGGCCCGCCAGCGCATCGCTCAAGCGCAAGCCTTGGCAAGGCGCATTACAACCTTGGCCACCATGGACTTCACCTTTCTCTACGACACCCACCGGGATCTTTTCGCCATCGGCTACAACGCCGATGAGCATCGACTGGATTCAGCATTCTACGACCTGCTGGCGTCGGAGATGCGCCTGACCAATTTCGTGATCATCGCCCAGGGACAGGTACCCCAGGACAGTTGGTTCGCCCTTGGCCGACTACTCACCAGCAATGCTGGCGTACCGGTTCTGCTGTCCTGGTCCGGTTCGATGTTCGAGTATCTGATGCCTCTGCTGGTGATGCCCAGCTATGAGGGGACCTTGCTCGACCAAACCTGCCAGGCCGCCGTCGACCGGCAAATCAAACATGGCAACCTGTTGGGCATTCCTTGGGGGGTTTCAGAGTCGGCCTACAATGCGCTGGATGCTCACTTCAACTACCAATACCGTGCATTCGGTGTTCCCGGCCTTGGCCTGAAGCGCGGTCTGGGCGAAGAGCACGTGGTTGCCCCTTACGCCAGCGCGCTCGCCTTGATGGTGGCGCCCACTGCCGCCTGCCATAACCTGCAGCGCCTTGGCAGGCTCGGACTTGCCGGACGTTTCGGGCTGTACGAGGCGGTGGACTACAGCGAGACACGGCTACCCCCCGGGCAGGACTCTGTGGTGATCCGCTCGTTCATGGCCCATCACCAAGGCATGAGCTTTCTCGCCCTGACCTCCCTACTACTTGGCAAGCCCATGCAACGGCGCTTCGCCTCGGACCCACAGTTCCAGGCCAGCATGCTGCTGTTGCAAGAGCGAGTCCCGAAAACGGCAGCCCCGTACCTTCATTCACTTCAGGCATCGGCCGTGGTGGCCGCAGACTGCACCGCCGAAACACGACTGCGCCTATTCAGCGAACCGAACCGGCAACACCCCGCCGTCCAACTGCTCTCCAATGGCCACTACCACGTAATGGTCAATCACGTGGGTAGTGGCTACAGTCGGCGTAACGACCTGGCGGTCACCCGTTGGCGCGAGGACGCCAGCCACGACGACTTAGGAAACTTCTGCTATCTGCGCGACGTCGCCAGCGGCGCGTACTGGTCCAACACCTACCAGCCGACCCACCACCGAACCAGAAACCAGGAGGCAATTTTCAGCGACGGCCGGGCGGAATTCCGCATTCGCGAACGAAACTTCGACTGCCATACTGAAATTGCCGTCTCCCCCGAAGACGACATCGAATTACGTCGCCTGCACCTGACCAACCATGGCGACGAGCGCCGCATCCTGGAACTGACCAGTTATGCCGAAGTGGTGCTGGCGCCGGCACTGAGCGATGCGTTGCACCCGGCCTTCAGCAAGTTGTTCATCCAGACCGAACTGATTCAGCCGTTGCAGGCCATCCTCTGCACCCGGCGGCCCCGCTCGCTGCAGGACGCCGTGCCGTGGATGTGTCATGTTCTGGCCGTGCATGGCGCCGATATCGATGCCGTGTCCTATGAGACAGATCGGGCCCGCTTCATAGGCCGCGGCCGTACCCTCGTGGCACCGGCAGCACTGGACTATGACACTGAGACGTTATCCGGCAGTGCGGGGGCGGTGCTCGATCCGATCGTGGCGATCCGCTGCCGCATAACCCTGACGCCAGGCCAGACAGTAACAGTCGACCTGGTCACTGGCGTCGCCGACAGCCGCGACGCCTGCCTTCAGCAAGTCGCCAAGTACCGCGACCGCCACCTGGCCGACCGGGCCTTCGACCTCGCCTGGCCGCATAGCCAGGTCCTGTTGCGCCAACTCAATGGTTCGGTGGCCGATGCGCGACTGTTCGAGCAAATGGCCGCATCGGTGATCTACCCCAATGCCGGCCTACGCGCTAGCGGGGCCCTGCTGGCCAGCAACGGGCGCAACCAGTCCGGCCTGTGGAGCCAGGGACTGTCGGGGGATCTACCAATCGTGCTGGTACAGATTGGCGACCTCGCCAACCTTCAATTGGTCAAGCAGATGGTGCTTGCCCATGCCTACTGGCGTCAGAAGGGCCTGACACTCGACCTGGTGATCTGGAACGAAGACCAGGCCGGCTACCGTCAGCAGTTGCAGGAGCTGATCATGGGTATTGTCGCCTCCGGCAGCGAGGCAGCCCTGCTCGATCGCCCCGGTGGGATATTCGTACGCCCTGCACAACAGTTGTCCGAAGAGGACAGGATCCTGACGCTTTCGGTAGCGCGGCTGGTGCTCAACGACAGCCATGGCACGCTGGCCGAGCAACTGCATCGGCGCCGTCAGCCTCCTGTACCACCCGCCTTCCAGCCGAACCCGGCCTACACCCGACCCGAGCCCACCAACCACCTGCCAACGGGCCAGCTCGCGCTGATGCTTGCCAACTCCTACGGGGGGTTCAGTGCCGATGGTCGCGAGTACGTCATCCCTCTGATCCCCGACAAGCCGCCACCGGCACCGTGGGTCAATATCCTGGCCAACCCACGGTTCGGCAGCGTGGTCTCGGAGGC
Organism: Pseudomonas sp. URIL14HWK12:I5; assembly: GCF_900176445.1. Classification (NCBI taxonomy): domain Bacteria; kingdom Pseudomonadati; phylum Pseudomonadota; class Gammaproteobacteria; order Pseudomonadales; family Pseudomonadaceae; genus Pseudomonas; species Pseudomonas sp. URIL14HWK12:I5. The sequence goes on along the minus strand of NZ_FWXQ01000010.1, from coordinate 92,897 downwards.
TGGCAGCGCCTACACCTGGTACGAGAACGCACACGAGTATCGGTTGACGCCCTGGCACAATGACCCCGTCACCGACCCCAGCGGCGAAACCTTGTACCTGCGTGACGAGGACAGCGGGCACTACTGGTCGCCGACTCCGCAGCCCTGTCCTGGCCCTGGCCGTTATTGCACCCGGCATGGCTTTGGCTACAGCGTGTTCGAGTATACCGAGGATGACCTGCGCAGTGAGCTTTGGGTGCATGTAGCGCTGGATGCCCCGGTCAAGTTCAGCCGACTCAAATTGCACAACCACTCTAGGCGAGTACGACGGTTATCTGTGACCTGCTTCGCCGAGTGGGTTCTTGGCGACCTGCGCAGCAAGTCTGCTATGCATGTGGTCAGCGAGACCGACCCGGTCAGCGGTGCCTTGTTCGCCCGTAATACCTATGCCGTAGAGTTTTGCGGACATGTGGCGTTTCTCGACTGCGACCTGCCTTTTGATAGCATCACCTGCGATCGCAGCGAGTTCCTCGGCCGCAACGGCGATTCTCAAGCGCCGGCCGGCATGCGCCAGGCGCGGTTGTCGGGGCGCACGGGCGGAGGGTTGGATCCCTGCGCGGCGCTGCGGGTCAGCGTGCTGCTGGAGGCCGGCGAAAGCCGTGAGGTGGTGTTCCGCCTGGGGGCCGAGCAGGATGCCAAGACCGCTACCCGGTGTGTGCAGCAATACCGCGGCCTACGGGCAGCCATGGAAGCGTTCGAAAAGGTTCAGATCTACTGGCGCCAGACCCTGGGCGCCCTGCGGATCGAAACCCCCGAACCCTCGTTGGATGTCTTGGCCAACGGCTGGTTGATGTACCAGGTAATTGCCTGCCGTTTCTGGGCGCGCAGCGGCTTCTACCAGTCCGGTGGTGCCATCGGTTTTCGCGACCAGTTACAGGACAGTATGGCAATGCTGCACGCTGCCCCGGCGGCGGCGCGCGAGCACCTCCTTGCGTGTGCCGCGCATCAGTATGTCGAAGGCGATGTCCAGCACTGGTGGCACCCACCCATGCAGCGCGGTGTCCGTACCCGCTGCTCGGACGACCTGCTCTGGCTGCCGCTGGCGACCAGCCGCTACGTGGAGATCACGGGAGACAAAGCGGTACTGGACGAGCCGGTCGGCTACCTGGAAGGGCGTGAACTCAATGTCGGCGAAGAATCCTATTACGACCTGCCAGCCCACTCGCACCTGGTCGAGAGCCTGTACCAGCATTGCCAGCGTGCACTCGGGCACGCCCTACAGTGTGGAGTCCATGGCCTGCCGTTGATAGGCAGCGGCGACTGGAATGACGGTATGAACCGCATCGGCGAACAAGGTCGGGGCGAAAGTGTATGGTTGGGCTTCTTCGGTCATGAGGTGTTGCGGGCGTTCGGCGACCTCGCTCTACGCCATGGTGACACTGGCTTCGCAGTGCACTGCACCAGGCAAGCCGCCGTCCTTGCCGAAAACCTTGAGCAGCACGCTTGGGATGGCGGTTGGTACCGCCGCGCATGGTTCGACGATGGCCAGGCACTGGGATCGGCAAGCAATCAGGAGTGCCGCATAGACTCGCTCGCACAAAGTTGGGCGGTGCTGTCCGGGGTCGCGTCGGCCGAGCGCGCACGCGCCGCCATGGGGGCGCTGGATCACCACCTGGTAAGACGCGATATCGGTATCGTGAAACTGCTCGATCCTCCCTTCGACCAGGGCGATCTGGACCCTGGCTACATCAAGGGCTACCTGCCTGGCGTGCGTGAGAATGGCGGACAATACACCCATGCGGCGATCTGGGCGAGCATGGCATATGCCCACCTAGGAGACGCAGACAGGGCCTGGGAGCTATTGCGCTTGATTAACCCAATACGCCAGGGTTGTAGCGCACTGATCGATACCTACAAAGTAGAACCCTATGTCATGGCCGCCGACGTCTACGCCATAACCCCCCACGCAGGGCGGGGAGGCTGGAGCTGGTACACGGGCTCCGCGGGCTGGATGTATCGCCTAATAACCGAAAGCCTGCTGGGCCTGCAACGTAGCGGTGACACCCTGCGGCTACGCCCGCTGTTACCGGCAGGCTGGCCAGGTTGTGTACTGCACTACCGTTATGGAAATACCTACTACCGCATTGAAGTGCGCAACAGCGCCAGCGCCGAACGGACCCTCCGCCTGGATGGCCAGTTGCTTGCCCATGCCACACTGCAACTGAAGGATGATGGAAAGCTGCATCAGGTAATCGCCCAGTGCCAAAGCTGCCTCTTGCCTACGAACTGAACCGTTCGACAGCGCGCGGACCTGGGTGAGAAACTGCAGTCCTGCTGGGCTAATCTTGTTTTGACAAAACCTGCCCTCGACGGTCCCGAACATGCAACCCTCGCCCCCCCCACAACAGAATCATCTGCTGGCTGCATTATCAGTGCAGACGTTCAGCCGGCTGGAGCCTCACTTGGAACGGGTGAGCCTGCCACTGGGCAAGGCACTCTACGAGTCTGGCGACGCAATGCGCCATGTCTACTTTCCTACCGACTCAATTGTCTCTTTACTTTATGTCATGGAGAACGGCGCCTCGGCCGAAATCTCGGTAGTGGGCAATGAAGGACTGGTCGGGATTGCGGTGTTCATGGGCGGTGAAAGCACGCCCAGCCGAGCGATCGTGCAAAGCGCAGGGCATGCCTATCGCCTGCCGGGGCAGCGACTCAAGGACGAGTTCAATCGCCATGGCGAACTTATGATGCTTATGCTGCGCTACACCCAGGCACTGATTACCCAGATGGCTCAAACAGCGGTGTGCAACCGCCATCATTCCATCGACCAGCAACTGTGCCGCTGGCTGCTGCTGTCGCTAGATCGCCTGCCGGGAGATCGCCTGTGCATGACCCAGGAACTCATCGCCAACATGCTAGGCGTACGCCGTGAAGGGGTGACCGATGCTGCGGGCAAATTGCAGCGTCTAGGTGTGATCGAGTACAGCCGGGGAAACATCAGGGTGCTGGACAGAGCACACCTGGAGCGGCTCAGTTGCGAATGCTATGCCGTGGTGAAGAAAGAAACTGAACGGCTGCTGCCCTACCTGTCGCCCGAGCCCCCTGCCATTTGACAGCCGGCGGTGGGCCTGCGTCTGTGCGCCCGGGCACCGACGCGGCGGCGCGTATTCCTCTGGCACAGCGACGTGAATCGGCTGCTGAACGTTATTCCTTCCGTGACAACAGCGAGGCCGCCGTCGGCAAACCCTGTCCGCGGGAAATCATGCTTGCCTTCTTCTCGCTCGTCTCGGCGGGGTGACGCCTATGCCTTCATCTTCGACCAGCAGGGGCTTATGGCCGGAGTCAGCATCGAGGGAACCAAGATATCCAGAATCAAGCGCTGAGCAGTGTGACGCTTCGTCATGGCTTGCGAGCAAGATCATGGATCCGGGGATTTCGAACTGAGCCGACGTGAAAAGCAAGGTAAGCCAGTACAGCGTAGCCAGGCCTGGCTGCGCTGTACTCATGGACTAGATGTACGGCTGGCCACTGAAGCCTCTTGGGAGACGCTGCAGGCCGGGCATTTTAGCAAGTCTTTCCAACCAAAAAGCACGCCAGCCAAGCTTCTCATGGGGTTTCAGCAACTTCCGGGCGGCTCTGCGCGCAGCGTTTCGCATGTCCTTACGGGCACTCTGGAATACCTCGGTGACTCTGCAGTTGCGGCACTTCACGCGGCCGGGCTGGTCAGTGCAAAGGAGGTTGGTGCCATGGCGGCCGCAGGCCAAGTGGCCGTCGACTTTGAAGTGAGTGATCATGGGCTGATTTCCTGGTCGCTCGGATGTGGCACTGTTGTGCCTCACCAAGCGCGCTATAGGGTGTTTGACGACCTCCGCCCCACAGGGATCATGGGGCGCGGGTCGGAACCTGCTCGTTACCTCATCGCATACCTGCTGGCCTGCTCCTGCCATAAAGTCATGGCTAGCCTCCCTTCTTGATTTCCTCCTTGATGTCACCAGTACATTCCTGGAACTCTCCGATCACCTTTTGCATCTTGCCCTTGTTCTCCAGCGATCTGTTTCCGAGCAGCTTCCCAGTGCTTTCCTTGATTTGGCCGGAAACCTGTTTGACTTTGCCTTTCACTTGATCTTCGTTCATGGGGCACGCGCCAACGGTAACGAGAATGAACGGCCGCTGGATGGTGGAACCGGTACACACCGTACTCGTAGCGGTCGGAGTAGGTACTTTGTCAGCAATTGGGGCAGCCGTCAGTGCGTTAGCGCACCCTTCTTTAGCAATAGCGAAATGGCATTTCGGGTGTTGCGACAGGCTACCGCGCTGCCGATTGCACGAAAGAAGCAAAACTCCGACAGGCAAAGCAAGGTCACCAGAGAGTCGCATGTCAAAAAGAGAGAAATTGGCACCGTCGAAAGCGACAACCAATTCCTGACTTGGAGACATCAAAATGACTGACTTCATCCCAACCCCAAACGAAGTGGCAGGCAAAGTGGTGCTGGTAACCGGCGCGGCTAGCGGCATCGGCAAGGCCATCGCCGAGCTCCTTCACAGCCGTGGAGCGAAAGTCATTGCCGAGGATATCGACCCGAAAGTCAACGCGCTTGAGCGTCCCGGCTTGGTTCCTTTCGTCGCCGATATCACCGTTGACGGTTCTGCCGAGCAAGCGGTGGCGTTGGCGGTAGAGAAGTTTGGCAAGCTGGACGTCCTGGTCAATAACGCCGGTCGCATCCTGTACAAGCCGCTCGTCGAAATGACCCGTGAAGATTGGGAATGGCAGATGCAAACCAACGTGACGGGGGCGTTTCTTCACTCCCGAGAGGCGATGAAGGAGATGATGAAGAACAAGAGCGGCGCGATCGTGAACATCGCCTCCTACGCGTCCTACTTCGCATTTCCCGGTATCGCGGCCTATACCGCGTCCAAAGGCGCCTTGGCACAGTTGACTCGTACCCAGGCGCTCGAAGCGATTGAGCACGGCATCCGGGTCAATGCCATTGGCGTGGGGGATGTGGTTACCAACCTGTTGAACCACTTCATGGAAGACGGTCGAGGGTTCCTGCAAGAGCATGGCAAGTCCGCGCCGATCGGTCGAGCTGCAGCACCGGAAGAGATCGCCGAGATAGTCTCTTTCCTGGCTTCCGAGCGCGCCAGCTTTATTGTCGGTTCGGTGGTCATGGCCGATGGCGGCATGAGCGTCCCGGTAGGTTAATCCTTCGCCTTGTCCGCGTTGTGCTGCATTGGCAGCACAACGCGTTTTCTTGCTACCAGACCTGTTCAACGGAGCCGTCATGACCGCACTTCGAAAATCCGACTTCCCTCTCATCGACGTTCGCCAGCATCTTGAAACCGGGCCCATAGTGCTCGTGACCTCAGCCTGGAACGGCGAAAGCAACATCATGACCATGGGCTGGCACATGATGATGCAATTCGATCCAGCCCTTTTTGGCTGCTACATCTGGTCGGGGAACCATAGCTATGAACTGATTCGCAACAGCCAGCAATGCGTGATCAACGTACCCACTCTGGAGCTGGTTGATCAGGTAGTCGCGGTGGGCAACAGTACGGGCGGTGACGTGGACAAGTTTGGTCAGTTCGGTCTTACCGCGACAGCAGCGACGCGGGTTGCAGCGCCGTTGATAGGCGAATGTTATGCCAGCTTCGAATGCCAGCTGTACGACTCGAAGCTGATTGGCGATTACGGCTTGTTCATCTGGGAAGTCGTCAAAGCGCACGTAGATCGCTCCGTGGAGCAGCCCAGAACGCTGCACTACAGGGGAGGCGGTCAATTCATGGTGGCTGGGGAAACCTTGGATTTTCGCCAGCAATTTCGTCCCCAGAACCTCTGACTGGCGTAGCCCACTCACTATTTACGGTATTGAGTGGGCGTGACGCCAACCTCACGTTTGAACACCTGCGAAAAATGGCTTGGGCTGCTGTATCCGATCTCCAAGCCTATATCGATCACGCTCCGATCCGTTTCGACCAGGAGCTGCCGGGCGCGTGCCATCCTCAGTCTGATAAAGAACTGCGACGGGGAATAACCAGCGGCTTTTTTGAACAGCCGGCTGAAGTGGTACTCGCTCATCCCAGCTATTTCGGCCAAGTGCCCGAGATTGAATTCCTCAGCCAGATTCGCCTCCATCGCCGACAGCACGCGGCGCAGCTTGTAAGCAGGCAATGCGTTGCGGCGCACGATATCGTCCGCTGAGCTGTCCAGGTAGCTGCGGGCAAGGTGAATGGCGATGCACTGGGCCAGACCTTGCAGATAAAGAGGACTAGCCCTGTGCCCCGTCAGCTCCAGGCGAACTTGCTCCAGTAGAACGGACAACCCATCGTCACGCCCGCCTGAGACCTCACGTAGTCGAACCGCTTCCACAGACCCGCCCAAGACCTCATGGATGGCTTTTTCCAAAAGCGGGATGCCGAGGTAGATATGCATGACTTCAAATGGTTCTGCACCGACTACGTTCCAGCGCATCTCGTAAGGCTGTGCCGAGGTAGTCAAGAAGAAATCACCTTTGGACACCTGGCTACATTGCCAGTCGCCGTCAAGCTCACGCTCCTGAACGGCAGCATTCCCGGAGATGATCCACACGAGCAAGGGCTCAGCTACGGCGGGCACGATAAAGCTCTCTTCCTTACGCTCCCGGTTAAAGATCTGCACCAACATATCCCTATCGGCCAGAACGTCCGAGGCGGCAAGCCGCTCACCCCGAATGTAAGCCTCCAAACCGTGGGCTGAAGTCCGCTCTATGACATCCATGGGAATCGTCACCTCAGTTAGTACGTCGGCACACACGAGCCATCTCGGGCATTGGTCTCACAGGGTGGACTTGAAGTTCAAGCCTGGGCTTTCAACAGTGAAGGCCGTTCGCGGCCCCGTAGGGGATGTAAAAATCCGCTCTGGCTGCGTGCTCTGAAAGGTAAATGTCGAAAAAAAAGCCGGAATGTCTCCATTCCGGCCGGCCCCTCAACGCTCGGGATAGAGAATCATCCCTGCGTGATACAGCACGTTGCTTCTAAACTCCCCGTCGGCAGTAAATCCGGTGTCATCCACATACTCGATGTGATCACCCTCTAGCCAGTATCGACCTTGGTACGCGCTTTGTTGTGCTCCGCGGGCTTCGTCATAGCGGCCGCCAGGCAGGAGCTCATGGCGAATGCGTCCGTCAGCCGTCACCCACATGCCAACGTATTTGTCCTGATCTCCAAGTGGTTCACCCATGGTATTTCCTCGCTGTCGACCGGACATTCAGAATGGACTTGCGGTTGGACGCACGATCAGTTCGCTGACATCGACATCCGCAGGCTGTTCTACGGCGTAGGCGATCGCCCGGGCAATCGCCGAGGCTGGAATCGCGATCTCGCGGAACTCGCGCATCTCGGCACGCCCGCCCTCATCGGAAATGCTGTCGGCCAGTTCGGACTCGGTGACGCCTGGGGCAATGACGGTGACCCGGATGTCACCGCCCACCTCCTGACGCAAGCCCTCGGAAATGGCTCGTACGGCATATTTGGTGGCGCAGTACACCGCAGCGGTCGGGCTCACCGCGTAGGCTCCAATCGAGGCAATATTGATGATCTGACCGGCGCGCTGTTCTTGCATGAGCGGCAGCGTTGCGGCAATGCCGTGCAGGACGCCGCGAATGTTCACATCGATCATCCGATTCCACTCATCTACCTTGAGCGCTTCGAGTTTCGAAAGCGGCATGACGCCGGCATTGTTGATCAGCACGTCGACGCGTCCGTGCAGTTCGACAGCGAAGTCGATAAAGGACTGCATGTCATCCAGGTTGGTAACATCCAGCGCCAGGACATCAGCGACACCGCCTGCTGAACGAATCTCCCTGGCCAGCGTTTCCAGGCGATCGGTGCGGCGGGCGCCCAGGACCACGCGAGCGCCTTTGCTGGCAAGCAGGCGGGCTGTCGCTTCGCCGATACCACTGCTGGCGCCGGTGATCACGATGACTTTTTGTTCGATGCCGTGCATTTTCGTACTCCTGTTTCTGGCTTGAGGGGGCCACCGCCGACAGGCAGGTGGTGAAGCAAGAGTAAGAAGCCTTGGCTGGGCTGGGTTATCCGATTCCTGCGGTCAACATGCACGATCCTGCGTAAGCGGTCGGCGGTAGAGGTCATGCGATGTCAGCGGGCAAAAGGCAAACATGCTTATCTATCTCATCGAACGTAAACCACCCTACCGAGAGCCCGGCCCGGCGGGCTCTCGCATTTGAAGGGTGTCCATTAGCATCTACCCAAAAGGCTGCAGACCCATTTATTCTCTGCAACAGAACAAGCCTGACGGGAGGTAATGGCAGTGGATGATAGGGACGAAGAGCTGACGCGTCTGAGGGCCGAGCTAGCATCAACCATGCATCGTTATGCTCCCACCTACGGTGTGTTTCAGACGGGCATTGCTCCGCTGCATTTCATACGCAGTGATACACCCACCGATGTGATCCACACTGTACATAAGCCGGGGCTATGCATCGTTGTGCAGGGCCGTAAACAGGTGCAGTTGTGGGAAGAAAGCTATGTCTACGACCCTTTGAACTATCTGGTCGTCTCGGTAACCCTGCCTCTAGCGGGTCAAGTGACAGAGGCATCCTCAGAAACGCCCTATTTCTGCATCCGCCTGGATATCGATCCAGCAGAAATCGCTCAGCTCGTCGCAGACGTCAGTCCTATCGGCGTGCCGAGCCAACAGCCCCACCGAGGACTATATCTGGATAAGATCGACAGCTCGTTGCTTGATGCAGTGCTGCGATTGGTACGTCTGTTGGATGTGCCATCGGATATCCCAGCGTTGGCGCCGCTAGCACTAAGAGAAATTTTCTACCGACTGCTCAAAAGCCAGCAGGGTCAGCGTTTACATGAGATAGCCATTACCGATAGCCAGACCCATCGCGTTACTCGGGCCATTGAGTGGCTGAACAACAATTATGCACAGCCATTGCACATTGATGAGCTAGCGAGCTATGTCAATTTGAGTAATTCGACGCTTCACCACCGATTCAAGGCTGTCACCGCAATGAGTCCTTTGCAGTATCAAAAACAACTTCGCCTGCAGCATGCACGCAGGTTGATGATTTCAGAGGGTCTGGATGTTTCTACAGCCGGATTCAAGGTGGGCTATGAAAGTCCGTCACAATTCAGCCGTGAATACAGCCGGATGTTTGGGGCCCCACCGAGCCGAGATATCGCGAAGCTTCGGTCTCTCGGGTAAGGTGCTGTGAAGGCTTGGCTAAAACAACCCTGATGGCGGACGCCGAGCATCCCAGCCCAGACATTGCAAGATTTAGCTAAGATGACTGCCCTGGCTTGTGTTTTTTGATCTGGATATTTCATGCTGACCGCCCTGCTGTTCGACCTCGACGGAACCCTCACCGACACCGATACCCTGCACCTGCAGGCCTTCCGTCAGCTGCTGCGTGAGCAGGATGGCCGCGAGCTTAGCCAGGCGCAGTTCGATGCCCAGGTCAGCGGCCGCGCCAACGGCGAGCTGTTCGCCGAGCTGTTCAGCGACGCCAGCGCCGAACAGTGCAAGGCGCTGGCCGACCGCAAGGAAGCGCTGTTCCGCAACATGTCGCCTTCCCTTGAACCAATGCCGGGCCTGCTACGCTTGCTGGCACATGCCCAGGCGCGCAGCATCGGCATGTGCGTGGTCACCAACGCACCACGGCTGAATGCCGAGCACATGTTGAATGCCATGGGCCTTGGCCAGCGCTTCGCGCATGTGCTGGTGGCCGAGGAACTGGCGCGGCCCAAGCCAGACCCGCTGCCCTACCTTACCGGGCTGCAGCGGCTGGGCGCCGAAGCCACGCAAGCACTGGCCTTCGAGGATTCATTACCAGGCGTGGCTGCGGCCAGTGGCGCAGGCATCTTCACCGTAGGCGTGGCCACGACGCAGACGCCGGAGCGCTTGTTCGCGGCGGGTGCCAGGCTGGTTGTGAATGACTTCGATGACCCGGCGTTGTGGGCATTGATCGAATCCATGCAGTGACCGCCCAAGGCCGCCCATGCTGATCGACGAAGAACTCACCCTCAAAAAGCTGGAAACCTTCCTCGCCTTCATGCGCAGCGGCAACCTCGGCCGCGCCGCTGCCGAGCTGTCCACCAGTGCGGTCAGTGTGCATCGCGCCATCCACTCACTGGAAAGCGCCCTGCGCTGCCCATTGTTCAAGCACGAAGGCCGCCAACTGATCCCGCTGGAAAGTGCTTACGTGCTGGAAAAGAAGGCCCGACAGCTGATCCAGGACGCTGAGCAGATGGTGCGCCAGACCCGTGAGGCCGCCGGCTTCTATGCAGAGCGCTTCCGCCTGGGCGCGCTCTATTCGCTAACCGTGAAGACCGTGCCCAAGCTGGTCATGGGCCTGAAACTGCGCCGCAGCGAACTGAACATAGACCTGACCCTGGGCTCTAACATCGACTTGCTGCAACGCCTGAAGAACCACGAACTGGAGGCCATTCTGGTCTCCCTTGATGAAAGCGTCAGCGACCCGGCCTGCGAGCAGTTGCCGCTGTTCTCCGACGATATCTTCCTCGCGGTCCCCACTGACTCGCCTTTCGCCGAGCAAGCCGAGGTGGACCTGGCCGACCTGGCCGACTCCACGTTCATTACCCTGACCCAGGGCTTCGCCACCCACCGCGATGGCGCACGGGTGTTCCAGCAGGCCGGCTTTGAACCGAAGGTGGCCATGCAGGTGAACGATATCTTCACATTGCTGAGCATGGTCAGCTCGGGAGTGGGCTTTGCCCTGCTGCCCGGGCGCATCGCCGCGGTATACGAGAACCGCGTCAGGTTGATTGCCTTGAAGCCGCAATATCGCTTGCAGCAGCATATCGGTGTGGTGTTTCTGAAAGCCCGGGAGCGGGAGCCGAACCTGCTGGCGTTGCTGGCGGAGTGCCGGATGTACAGCCTGGAGCGATAAGCCAGTGTGCGGCATGCCGACCTTGCTGCCACGGCACCAACGCCGAAACCTCAAACCGACAATGCCCGCTGCACCTCGCCCACGGTAGTCGCCAGACTGTTCAGGTGCAGGTTCAACACCCGCTCGACCGGCGCCTGGTCCAGTGGCCAGTGCAAGGCAATGCTCCCGGCCAGGTGCCCTTCGGCATGCACCGGCAAGGCGATGGCGCGAATCAGGAACGGCAACCGCACCGGATACTCCCAGTGCCCTTCAGTCCGCTGGCCAAAGCCGTTGTGTGCGTCTTCCTCGATATTGCGCAGCACCGTGTCATCGCGCAGCCGCTCATGGGCCGCCAAGCGCTGCACTTCGTCCTCCGCCAGCTCACCCAGGCAGGCCCGCCCCATCGCCGAATGGAACAGGCTGGCATGGTGCCCAACAATTTGGCAGGTGTGCGGGTAGCGCTTGCGCAACACTTGGGGGATGGCACTCTCCATCACCTCCAGCCGTTCGCCGTCAAAGCACGACAGGTCTGCTACCAGCCCGGTGCGTTCGCTCAGCTCCAGCAGCATGGGCGCAGCGCTTTCCACCAGGCGTCGCTTGAAACGCAACTGGCGGTCGCCGAACAGGCGCCGCGCGCACAGCCGGTAGCGCCGGTCGCTCAGGCCACGGTACACCCAGCCTTGCTCCTGCAAGGTGGCAAGCATGCGCGATACCGTGGCCTTGGGCAGCGCCGTCAGGTAATGCAGTTCCTCCAGGCCCAGCGCCTGGTGTTCGCCCAACAGGTCGACAATGGCCAACGCCCGTTCCACGGAACGCACGCCGCCACTGTCTGCCGTGATGCCCATGGTTTTGACCTCCTTGTAGCGGGATGGTCAGCATAGCCAGCAAGATCCGCGCCTGCCCGGTGCTTTCATGACGCCTGCAGGCACTGGGGTGGGCAACGCTCCACCCACCGGGTGAGCTGTTCGTGGGCATACGCCAACTGCAACACCGCATGGTCAGCCTGGGCCGGGCCTATGATTTGCAGGCCCATGGGCAACCCGGCAGCACTGAACCCGACCGGTACGCTGATGCTCGGCAAGCCGGCCAGGGTCGGTCCGATCACCACCTCCATCCAGCGGTGGTAGGTGTCCATCGCCCGCCCCCCAACCACCGTCGGCCATGGCTGGCGTGCATCGAAAGGGAACACCTGGGCCGATGGCAACAGCAAAAAATCGTAACGTTCGAACAGATGGGCCAAAGCTCGGTACCAGTCGCTGCGGTCCAGCGAAGCCTGGTACAGCGCTGCCGCACTCAGTTGCAAACCCCCTTCCACTTCCCACTGTGCCTCAGGCTTGAGCCGTGCGCGCTTGTTCGGGTCGGCATAGGCCGCGCCGAGGTTGCCGTGCACCAGGAAGTGGCGATGGGTCAGCCAGCATTCCCACAACCGCGCGAGGTCGAATGCCGGCTGGCAAGCCTCCACCCGACAGCCCAGTTCGGCAAAGTCGGCCAGCGCCGACTCGCACAGGCTCATCACCCCGTCATCCATGGGCAGGTAGCCGTTGTAATCACCCAGCCAGCCGCCCCGTACACCCCGGAAATCACGCTGCAAACCGGCAGCAAAATCCCGCCGACCTTCGCTCAGCGACAGGGGTACCCGTGCGTCGACGCCAGCCTGTATCGACAGCAACCGCGCCACGTCAACCACGCTGCGGCCCATGGGCCCCTCGGTGGCCAGCTGCTGCACGAACAGTTCGGGCGCCGGCCCATGGGGCACTCGGCCCTGTGAGGGGCGCAGGCCGAACACATTGTTGAACGCCGCCGGGTTGCGCAGCGAGCCCATCATGTCGCTCCCGTCGGCGACCGGCAGCAGGCGCATGGCCAGCGCCGCTGCCGCCCCGCCACTGCTGCCACCGGCCACACGCTGCGGGTCGTAGGCATTGGTGGTGGTGCCGAACAGGGTGTTGTAGGTTTGCGAGCCGAGGCCGAACTCGGGCACGTTACTCTTGCCCACGATCAGCGCCCCGCTCGCCCGCACCCGCGCAACACTGATCGCGTCCTGCTCGGGTACCTGTTCGGCAAACAAGGGGGAGCCAAGGGTGGTGCGCAGCCCGGCAGTGGCTGCCAGGTCCTTGATCGCCTGCGGCATGCCATGCATCCAACCTCGTGAATGGCCACGGGCCAGTTCACGGTCACGCTCATCGGCCTCGGCCAGCAGCGCTTCGGCCGGGCGCAGTGACACCAGCGCATTGACTACAGGGTTGCAGCGTTCAATGTGCAGCAGGTAGGCCTGCATCACGTCCCGACACGACACCTGGCGGGCATGGATAGCCTGGGACAATGCATCGGCATCGAGGGCTACGATGGGGTCGATGGCTAGCGGCTTCACGGTTTCACTCCAAGGTTGAAGTTGGCAGACTTGGCCACCCGAGGTGCTTCTTTCAGGCAGTAGGTACCCAGCAGTGTCAGCAGGCAGGCGAACAGCACATAGAACGCAGGCGCCACCGGGGTGCCAAGCACCTTGCTCAGCCAGGTCACGATCAACGGGGCAAAGCCGCCGAACACCATCACTGCCACGTTATAGGCCACCGACACACCGGTGGAGCGCACCTCGACCGGGAACTGCTCGGCCAATGCAGTGGGTGCCGGGCCGAAGAAGCCGCCGATGGTGGTGCACAGCAGCAGTTGCATGATCAGCAGGCGCTCCACGGACGGCGCTGCGGCCACCCAAACATACAGCGGGTAGACCATCACGAAGAACGCCAAGGTGAAGGCCATCAGAACCGGGCGCCTGCCCAGCCGGTCCGACAGCGCGCCAGACAACGGAATCACAACGGTCATCAGCCCCACGGCCAGCATCTGCACCAGCAGCACCTGGTCCAGCGGCAGCCCGAGATTCTTGTGGGCGAAGGTCGGCATGTTCACCAGCACCACGTAGAACGACACCGTCGCGCCACAGGCCAGGCCCATCGACACCAGCAGGCTGCGCCGGTGCTCACGCAACACCTGCCACAGGCTGGGCGAGTGGCCCTTGGCCTGGCGGCGCGCTTCGACGAACTCTTCCGGCTCCTCCATATGCTTGCGAATCCACAGCCCCACCGGGCCGATCAGCAGGCCGAGCACGAACGGAATGCGCCAGCCCCAGCTGTCCAGTGCCTCAGGCGAACACAGGTGCGTCACCAGGGCGACCATTGCCGCCCCGGAAAACACCGCCAGGCACTGCCCCACCAGTTGCCACGAACCATACAGACCCTTGCGGTGGGCCGGCGCGCTTTCCACCAGAAACGCTGTCGCGCTGGCGTATTCGCCACCGGTAGCGAAGCCCTGCAGCATACGCGCCACCACGATCAGCATCGGCGCGGCCATGCCAATGGCCAGGTAATCGGGGGCAAAAGCGATCATGGCGATCGACACGGTCATCAGCCGGATGATCATCTGCATGGCCGCCTTGCGGCCCTTGCGATCGGAATACATGCCCAGCAACACACCACCCACCGGGCGCATGAAAAAGCCGACGCCAAAGGTGGCCAGGGCCATCAGCAGCGAGGCGTACTCATCGTCGGACGGGAAAAACTGCCGGGCAATGATGCTGGCCAGAAAGCCATACACGATAAAGTCATACCACTCCAGGGCGTTGCCGATAACGGCAGCGACCACCTGCCGGGTACGCGACACGCCAGTGCTCGAAGTCTGCATAGGGGAACACTCCACACAATGATTGGGTGATCACCCGGGCACGGTCGCACCCGGGTTCCAGCGGCAGTCGTAAATGGGAAAGTCAGGCGGGTGCGAGCCAGCGCTCTGCCAGCGCGCCCCAGTAGGCGGCGCCGGTCAGCAGGATGTCGTCGTTGAAGTCGTAGGCCGGGTTGTGCACCATCGGCCGCGATACCCCATTGCCGATGAACAGGTAGGCACCCGGGCAACGTTGCAGCATCCAGGCGAAGTCTTCGCTGCCCATCAGCTTGCGGGTGTTGGCATCCACCGCCTCGGCACCCAGCAGTTCCACCCCGACCTGCGTGGCGAAGGCGTTCTCTGCGCCATGGTTGACCAGCACCGGGTAAGCCGGACGGTGTTCGATGCTGGCACTGCAGCCAAAGCTTTCGGCCTGGCTGACGATGATCGCCCGCACCCGTTCCAGGGTCTGTGCCCGCACCTCGGCGTTCAGAGCGCGCAGGCTAAGGCGCAGCAACGCCTGCTGCGGGATCACGTTGGCCGCTTCACCGGCCTGCAGCGCACCCACCGTGACAACAGCCGCCTCCTGCGCATCGATATTACGCGCCACCACGGTTTGCAGTGCCATCACCACACTGGCCGCCGCCACCAGCGGGTCGATGGTCAGGTGCGGCATCGAACCATGGCCGCCAACCCCGTCGATTGTCACCGTCAGCAAGTCTTGCGAGGCCATCATCGGGCCCTCGCGAAAACCCAGGTGCCCGGCTGGCAGGCCCGGCATGTTGTGCATGCCGAACAGGGCATCGCAAGGGAAGCGCTCCAGCAGGCCGTCGGCCAGCATCGCCTCGGCGCCGCCCTGGCCCTCCTCGGCCGGCTGGAAGATCAGCGTCAGCGTGCCGTCGAACTGCCGGGTCGCCGCCAGGTACCGCGCGGCGCCGAGCAGCATGGTGGTGTGACCGTCATGGCCGCAGGCGTGCATGCAACCCTGGTGCTGGCTGCTGTACGTCGCGCCCGTGGCCTCGTGGATGGGCAGCGCGTCCATGTCGGCGCGCAGGCCCAGACGGCGTGAGCTGCTGCCATTGCGTAACACGCCGACCACGCCAGTCTTGCCGATGCCGGTGTGCACCTCATAGCCCCACGCCTCAAGCAACTGGGCGACCAGTGCAGACGTGCGGTTTTCTTCAAAACCCAGTTCCGGGTGAGCGTGGATATCGTGACGGATCGCGTGCAGCTCGCTGGCCACATCGTCAAGCCAGGCCAGGATGTGCTGATGTCGGGACATGTGGAGTCTCCTCGCGCGGGTGGTTTCCCGTTCTTGTTGTTCGCCTTGAGGTCACGACGGCTGAGGCAGGTCGTGCTTGCGAACAGATAAGCGCGAGGAGCGATGAAGCACAATCGAATCTGGTTTCACAGCGTGGAACCGAAAGCGCCGATCAGGGCCGCCATTGCTTGCAACGGCAAGCACTACTTCATGGCGGGGAGGCGAACCAATAATATTTGTTCTGGCAAGGGTTCGAGAATGGCCGATTCCCGGCCGCGTAATCGGTTCCAGCCGGTGGCTTCCTTGATGGACTCTATTACCAACTTGCCAAGTGGCAATCTATTCGCTGTGGCTTCCTGATAAGTCGATTTTACATCGTTGAACAGCTGCCTCAGCTTGCCCACTCCGGCGAGAGACCCTGCGGCTATTCCGGCCCCGGTCACCAGTTCAGCCCCCACTGACTCAAAGGGCGCTGAAAAAGCGAACACCGCACTGGGTGCCTTGACGATGGTACCCGCCAGGCCGCCCATAAATATCATTGCATTATTGGTACGGCTTGAATTGTTGAACTCCTTGGGTATTGGCGTTCCGTTAGCCTTGGCAATTGAACGTTTGACGATTGCTTTGGATGCCTTGTTCAGTGAAGACAACATGCCTACCGTTCCCCAAACAAGTCCTGTTGCTTGCCCGACTACCCGTGTGGGCGAATGACCATCACGGTCGACCTTGTTAATCGGGTCCCCCATGCAGTAGGCATAGGCATTAAGCCCTCCATGACCAAACGGGCTGAATACGTCCGGGCTGTGAAAGCGCATTGTCCCGGTGTGATAGGCACGCTTGCCGTTGCCAAGTAGATAACCCTGCGGCAGAAGCGCGCCGGCCTCTCCGGCAAAGGCCAACAGCGGGCAGCCCTTGCCCCCCTGATAGCCATAGGGTGTATAGGGCTGTAACGGGAAGTTATTACTTGCGTGCACGGAGGCCTGTTGGTCAATGGCCAATAAATATGAAGTTCGCATGTTTTTCAGTTCCTGTTAGTGTTACTTGCCCCTTCACACTAACCCCATCACCCTTAATCAATAACTCGCAGATTTGCTGAGCGGAAACATTACCCACACACGATGGCTGCAATTGCTGTTACCTTGGGCGCACTGTTCCGAAACAGCCAAGGACTGCGTCATGCCTCCACGCCCAACCACCCCAAACGGCTTCGTCCGTGTGCGGGGTGCCCGCGAGCACAACCTGAAGAACATCGATGTCGATATCCCCCGCGATGCGCTGGTGGTGTTTACCGGCGTATCCGGCTCAGGCAAATCGTCACTGGCCTTCTCCACGTTGTATGCCGAAGCCCAGCGCCGCTATTTCGAATCAGTGGCACCCTATGCCCGGCGCCTGATCGACCAGGTTGGCGTGCCAGACGTAGATGCGATCGAAGGCCTGCCTCCAGCCGTGGCCCTGCAGCAGCAACGTGGCACACCCAGCGCGCGTTCCTCGGTGGGCAGCGTGACCACCTTGTCCAGCTCGATCCGCATGCTCTACTCACGCGCCGGCCACTACCCGGCCGGGCAAGCGATGCTGTATGCCGAAGACTTTTCGCCAAACACGCCCCAGGGCGCATGCCCGGAGTGCCATGGCATGGGCCGGGTCTTCGAGGTGACCGAAGCGACCATGGTCCCCGACCCGTCACTGACCATTCGCGAACGCGCGGTGGCAGCGTGGCCGATGGCCTGGCAGGGCCAGAACCAGCGCGACATTCTGGTAACGCTGGGCTATGACGTCGATATCCCTTGGCGCGACTTGCCCCAGGCGCAACGCGACTGGATCCTGTTCACCGAAGAAACGCCCACCGCGCCGGTGTATGCCGGCCTGACGCCCGCGCAGACCCGCGCCGCACTCAAGCGCAAGCAGGAGCCTAGCTATCAAGGCACGTTCATGGGTGCCCGGCGTTACGTGCTGCATACCTTCATGCACTCGCAGAGCGCACAGATGCGTAAACGCGTGGCCCAGTACATGCGCCCCAGCCCCTGCCCGCTGTGCCAAGGCAAGCGCTTGAAGCGCGAGTCGCTGGGCGTGACCTTCGCCGGCATGGATATCGCCGAACTGTCGCACTTGTCGCTGCAGGCGCTGGCCGAGGTGTTCCGCAAAGTGTCGGCAGCTGACTATCTGGCGCACCCGCAAGACGACCTGACCCTGGAAAAGCGCCTGGCGGCACAACGCATCGCCAAGGAATTGCTGGAGCGCATCGACACGCTGCTCGACCTTGGCCTCGGTTACCTGGCCCTGGAGCGCAGCACCCCCACCTTGTCTTCGGGTGAGCTGCAACGCTTGCGCCTGGCCACCCAGCTCAACTCACAGCTGTTCGGTGTGATCTACGTGCTTGACGAGCCCTCGGCCGGCTTACACCCGGCCGACAGCGAGGCGTTGTTGGAAGCCCTGCAACGCCTGAAGCACGCGGGCAACTCGGTATATGTGGTGGAGCACGACCTGGACACCATGCGCCGCGCCGACTGGCTGGTGGATGTAGGGCCGGCTGCCGGCGAGCATGGTGGCACCATACTCTACAGCGGGCCGCCCGCAGGCCTGGCCGAGGTCGAGCCATCTTGCACCCGCACCTATCTGTTCAATGCACAGTCCCGGGCCACACGTGCGCCACGCCAGGCCCGAAACTGGCTCACGCTTGAAGGCATTACCCGTAACAACCTCAACAACCTTAGCGCCGCATTCCCGCTGGGCTGCTTTACCGCCGTTACGGGCATTTCCGGCTCGGGCAAGTCCAGCCTGGTCAGCCAGGCCCTGCTGGAGCTGGTCGGTGCGCACCTGGGCCATGCCGAGCAACGCAGCGAGCCCGAAGAACCAAGCCTGGAGGACGCGCCTGAGCAGACCGGCAGTGGGCATGTCAGCGCTGGCCTGGATAGCATCAAGCGCCTGGTACAGGTCGACCAGAAGCCGATCGGTCGCACGCCTCGCTCCAACCTGGCCACCTACACCGGCCTGTTCGACCACGTGCGCAAGCTGTTCGCGGCCACTGAGCAGGCCAAGGCACAGGGCTTTGACGCGGGGCGCTTTTCCTTCAACGTTGCCAAGGGCCGCTGCGCCAATTGCGAAGGCGAAGGCTTCGTCAGCGTTGAGCTGCTGTTCATGCCCAGTGTCTACGCCCCCTGCCCCACCTGCCATGGCGACCGCTACAACCCTGAAACCCTGGGGGTGAGCTGGCAAGGCATGAACATTGCGCAAGTGCTGCAGCTGACTGTCGAGCAAGCCCTGCAGGTCTTTGCCGAACAGCCACCGGCGCGGCGTTGCCTGCAAGTGTTGCAGGACATCGGCCTGGGCTACCTTCGCCTGGGCCAACCGGCTACCGAACTGTCCGGTGGTGAAGCACAACGGATCAAACTGGCGACCGAGCTGCAACGCACGGCCCGCGGGGCAACGCTGTATGTGCTGGACGAGCCCACCAACGGCTTGCACCCGCAAGACATCGACCGATTGCTGGTGCAACTGAACCGCCTGGTCGACGGCGGGCACAGCGTGGTGGTGGTTGAACATGACATGCGTGTGGTAGCGCAAAGCGACTGGGTGATCGATATCGGGCCGGGTGCCGGCGATGCCGGGGGCAAGGTGGTGGTCAGTGGCACGCCGCAGGTGGTGGCTGGGTGTGCGGTAAGCCGTACAGCAGCGTTTTTGGCCAAGGCCCTGTAAAAGCGCGCATTGCCAGGCTCCAGTCAGGGCCACAGATTGCGATCAATTCTTGATTGCACCCCTCTCCCGGAACCTCGCGCCTGCCATGCCGCCCGCCGACCTACCCTCAACCTGCAGGTCCAGACGCTGTGCACCGAGCACCACGGCTGGCTGCAGGGTTGGCTAGGGCAGTTGCAGTAGGGCACCGCTGACCGTGGGCGTACGGCGGCAATCGATCAGCGTCGACAGCTGGGCGACCGGCACCGGTGCGCGCAACACGCCTTACGACGAATCCATCACTACCCCGGTGTATGGCCTGGTGATCAAGCCCTGGGAACATGTGTCGTTCGCAGCAGGACACCTTCAACATGGACGGCGAACAGGTCAACAAGGGGGTGGAGCTGAATGTGTTCGGTGAGCCGGTGGACGGCCTGCGGCTGCTGACCGGTGCGATGTTCATGCACACGATCTCAATGCCACCACAAAAACCAAGGCATGCACCTAGCAGCAGCAACCGCCGCTCAAGTACAGTCTGCCCATGGACAAGTACGCCCCACGCCAGTGGCTTCCCCACGAAAAACCCAGCCTGCCGGGCTCCCCCTCCACGCCCCTGCATTCGCCAGCCAAGCGCCTGGCCTATGGCGTGGTCGGCCTGCTGGTCGCAATCACCGGCGGCCTTGGCAACGCGTTGGTCACCGCCAACCTGGTGTTCCTGCAAGGCGCCTTGGGCGCGACCACGGCAGAAATGGCCTGGCTGCCTGCCGCCTACGTCATGACCAACGTGTCCATCAACCTGCTGCTGGTGAAGTTTCGCCAACAGTTCGGCCTGCGGGCCTTCACCGAGGTGTTCTTGGTGCTGTATGCCCTGGTCACCTTCGCCCACCTGCTGGTCAACGACCTCAACTCGGCCATCGCGGTACGGGCGGCCCACGGCATGGTCGGCGCCGCGCTCAGCTCGCTGGGGCTGTATTACATGATCCAGGCGTTCCCGGCGCAATGGCGGCTCAAGGCGATGGTGCTGGGCCTGGGCGCCTCGCAGCTGGCACTGCCGCTGGCACGCATCTTTTCCGAAGACCTGCTGCAAATCGCCGAATGGCGTGGCCTGTACCTGTTCGAGCTGGGCCTGGCGCTGGCCGCGCTGGGTTGCGTGTTGATGCTCAAGTTGCCACCCGGTGACCGCTTCAAGACCTTCGAGCCCCTGGACTTCCTCACCTTCACCCTGATCGCCAGTGGCACAGCCCTGCTTTGCGCCGTGCTGTCGCTGGGGCGCATCGACTGGTGGCTGGAGGCGCCGTGGATCGGCGTGGCGCTGGCGGCCTCGATCGGTCTGCTCTTCAGCGGCCTGGCCATCGAGCACAACCGGCGGAACCCGTTGTTGATGACCCATTGGCTGGGCAGCGGTGCAGTCATTCGCCTGGCGCTGTGCGTGGTGTTGATCCGCATGGTCACATCCGAACAGTCAACGGGCGCAGTCGGCTTTTTGCAGGCGCTGAACATGGGCAGCGAGCAAATGCGCACGCTGTACTGGGTCATGCTGCTGGGTGCCGTGGCAGGCCTGGCCAGCAGCGCCCTCACCATCAACCCCAACCACCTGGTGATTCCGCTTTTCGTCTCGTTGCTGGCCATGGCTGCCGGCGCCTTCATGGACAGCAGCTCCAGCAACCTCACGCGTCCGGCACAAATGTACTTCAGCCAGTTTCTGCTGGCTTTTGGCAGCACCTTCTTTCTTGGCCCGTCGATGGCCTTGGGCATCAGCCATGTGCGCGCCAACCCACGCAACCTGGTGAGCTTTTCGGTACTGTTCGGCATCTGCAACAACCTCGGCGGCCTGATTGGCGCGGCGCTGCTGGGCACCTTCCAGATCTGGCGGGAAAAATTCCATTCCAGCCACCTGATGGACCGCCTCAGCTACCTCGAACCCCTGGTCAATGCGCGTGTGCAGAGCGGCGGCAGCGGTTACGGCGGCATCATCGCCGACCCGGCCCTGCGTAGCGAAGCCGGCATGCGCCTGCTGGCCAGCGCCGCCACCCGCGAGGCGAACATCATGGCGTACAACGACGTGTTCGTGCTGATTGGCAGTATCGCTATCCTGACAATGGTCTGGATCTGCATCCGTAGCACCTGGCTCTGGTACGCAAAACGCCAGGCCACCCTCACCGACTCCACCCCCGGCGCGCCCAACCGATGACCGACGACACCCGCACCACGACCACCACTGCCATTGCCGAAACCCCGGAAGGTGCCACACCGCCCAGCGAGCCGACCAGCCCGGTACGTTCGCGGCGGGTACGCATCCTCTCGTCAATCAGTTTCGCCTGCGTGGCCCTGGCCGGCATCCTGCTGGTGCTGTATGCCTGGCGCCTGCCACCGTTCGGCAGCGCCATCGAAAGTACCGAGAATGCGCTGGTACGCGGCCAGGTGACTATCATCGGCCCACAACTGAGTGGCTACATTGTCGACGTGCCGGTGCACGACTTCCAGTTCGTCAAGGCCGGTGACCTCTTGGTGCAACTGGACGACCGCATCTACAAACAGCGCCTGGCCCAGGCCATCGCCCAACTGCAGCAACAACAGGCAGCCCTGGCCAACAACCTGCAGCAGCGCAACAGTGCCGAAGCCACCATCGCCCAGCGCCAAGCGGCCATCGGCGATGCGATGGCCCAGGCGATCACGGCCAAAGCCGACCTGAGCCGCAACCAGGCGCTGGTCAACGACGGCTCGGTGTCGCGGCGCGACCTGGACCTGGCCCGTGCCAGCGAAGCGGCAGCGGTCGCCAGCCTGGCCCAGGCCAAGGCAGCGCTGGAAATCGCCCGCCAGGACCGTGAAACGGTGGTGGTCAACCGGGCAGCGCTGGAAGCATCGGTAGAGAATGCCAAGGCGGCCGTGGAACTGGCGCGCATCGACCTCGACAATACCCGCGTCACTGCCCCGCGCGACGGCCAGCTGGGGCAAATCGGCACACGCCTGGGGGCTTATGTGAACTCTGGCGCGCAGTTGATGGCGCTGGTACCCGACACCTTGTGGGTCATCGCCAACATGAAGGAAACCCAAATGGCCAATGTACGCATCGGCCAGCCGGTGACGTTCACCGTGGATGCCCTGAACCACCTGAAGTTGCAGGGGCACGTGCAGCAGATATCGCCAGCCACCGGCTCGGAGTTCGCCCTGCTGCAGGCAGACAATGCCACTGGCAACTTCGTCAAGATCGCCCAGCGGATTCCGGTGCGCATTACTGTGGATGCCGGCCAGGACGACGCCAGGCGACTGCGCCCAGGCATGTCGGTGGTCGTCAGTATCGATACCCGAGGTGAGCCATAGCGATGCCGTCTTGCCACGATTGCGCCGCTCTAACCCGTGGGTTCTAATCTGCAGCCATCGGTTTTATCTTCGCCATTCAAGGACGTTTCACCATGTACAGGAAGATCATGCCGCTGGCGCTGCTGGCAACCCTGGCAGGTTGCTCCGACAGCAACGACACCTCCGAGGCCAGTTTCAAGAAAGCCGCCCAGGCCTACCTCGACACCCAGTATCCGCACTGCTTCGTCATCAGCTCCTTCCCCACCAAGACACAGGACTTCGACCTGCACGGCACCAACAAGGCGCTGCATGCCTTGGCTAAGGTGGGCGTGGTCAGTGAGAAGGAAATCTCGCGCACCGAGGTGCCTGCCCGTCTGTGGCAACCGGCACGTACGGACATCTACTATGCCTATGCGCTTACCGACGAAGGCCGCAAGTATTACAAGGCGGACCACGGCCTTTGCTTTGGCAAGGCGCAGGTAACAGCGATCGAACAGTTCAGCGCGCCAAGCGAAGCCGCGGGACAAAAGACATCGAATGTGACCTATGCCTACACAATTACCGGGCTACCGGCATGGGCCGGTGATGAACAGGTCAAAGCCAGCATTGCCGAACTGGGCAAGGCTGTGGCCAGTCATGCTACGCCGCTCAAAGATACCCGGGCCATGGTGCTGACCCATCAAGGATGGCAACTGCGGGACAGATAGTGGGTTACCGGGTTTGCCCTGCAGCACTGGCTTGTCTGCCAAAGACACATTCATGTCGCCCACAGACTGCGGCGTCTCGTCGCACGCCAATGCCCCTTGGGCAAAACCGCGCAAGCCCGTAGAATCGCGCCTCCTTTTCGCCCGTCGCCTTGAACGGTGGCAACCGGCAGCAATGACAGAGTCCGTGCCTGAACACATGAACGCACATGTGAAATAGGCTCAACCCTCCCCGCACGGCCCATTTCCCAAAGGGCCCAGCGGTTGAGTCTTGCCCAGGTCGCATCCGTGTAGCCACTCGCCCCTTGCCGGGTCGGGCCGGCGTGCGCGTCCGAGAAGGCGCTCATTCCGCTCATCCAACTAGAGGTACGTATGTCTCCGCGTTTGCTGGCCATGGCGCTGGCGCCCCTGCTCGGGTTGTTCATCATTGCCCTGGGCAACGGCTTCATGTCTTCCCTGACCACCCTGCGCCTGGGCGCTGCCGGTGAATCAGCCACCACCATCGGCATTGTCTCGTCGACCTACTTCATCGGCCTGACCCTGGGTGCAATCTTCAACGACCGGCTGATCTTGCGCATCGGCCACATCCGCGCCTACACCAGCTTCGCTTCGCTGATCGCCGCGACCATCCTGCTGCAAGGGTTGTTCTACGACGTCACCTGGTGGTCTGTGCTGCGCCTGATCAACGGCTGGGCAGCGGTCGGCGTGTTCCTGGTGATCGAAAGCTGGCTGCTGCTGGCCGGCGACGCCAAGATTCGCGGCCGCCTGCTCGCGCTGTACATGATCGCCTTCTACGGCGCCGGGGTAATCGCCCAGGCAGGCCTGGGCGAAATCACCCAGCTGGGTCACACCGCCCCCTTCATGCTGGCTGGCGTACTGGCTGCACTGTCGGTGCTGCCTATCGTGATCTTGCCGCGGGTATCGCCCCTGCTGGACCAGGTCGAACCGCTCAAACCCCGCCAGCTGCTGGGTGTGGCACCGTCGGGCCTGGTGGGCTGCTTCGGTTCGGGTGTGGCCATTGCCGGGATCTATTCCCTGCTGCCGCTGTACCTGCAACGCATCGGCCTGGAGGTGGGCGAGGTCGGCAACATGATGGCTTGGGTGATCCTCGGCGCCATGCTGCTGCAATACCCGGTCGGGCGCTGGTCCGACCGCAAGGACCGCCAGGATGTGCTGATCGCCCTGGCTGCGCTGTGTGTGGTGCTGTCGCTGGTCACGGTGTTCCTGCCGTCGGACTCGTTCCTGCTGCCAGCCATGCTGTTCCTGCTGGGTGGTGGCGTGTTCACCCTGTACCCGGTGGCGGTCAGCCATGCCGCCGACCGGGCGCCGTCCGATGCGCTGGTACCGATGATTCAGGGCCTGCTGCTGATCAACTCGCTGGGCTCTGCCATGGCGCCGGTCGCCATGTCGCCGATGATGACCGAGTTTGGCGAAGCCGGCCTGTTCTGGGCCTTTGCCGTGGTCAACCTGGGCATGGTGTGCTTCTTCATGTGGCGCCGTGGCAAACGCCCGGCGGCGGAGCACCCGGCACCGTTTACGGCTTCGACCACCTTCTCGCCAACCGGCGCCGAGCTGCGCGTGACCGAAGACCTGATGCACGCCGCGCAGGAGCATCCGCCGCTGGAGCCGGTAGAAAACCCTGCACCAGCACAGCGCTCGGAATCTCATTGATCCCAGGGGCCGCAGTGCGGCCCCTGAAGTTACCGCTCGTCGCCCAAAGCGCACCCCGCTCCCCGCACTTGGCCAAACGAATGACAGATCATCCGCAAAGGAGACTTCCCATGATCCGCATTCGTCCGCTTTCCCTGTACCTCGCGCTGGCCCTGACCAGCCTCACCGGCACCGCCTTCGCTGCCACCAACACCGACACACACACCAACACCGACAGTCGCCCACAGACCGATCAGTCTGGCGGCAAGACGGCTGGTGAGGGCAGCAGCGTCAACAGCCCCGGCAGTGGTAAAAGCAACGACAGCAACGACGCCGGCAACAACACCGATGCCGCCGACGGCGCCAGCGGCGGCTCCAACAGCACCGGCGAGGCTACCGGCTCCGGTGCGGGGCACACCGGAGGCACTGCAGAGGACCAAGACAGCCACTAGGTCGGGCGTTACGGTCATTGAACCAGCCAGTACAAAAACAAATGATCAACCCTATAGCATTTATCCATTGAATGGCCCGGCCGAACTGAAGTAAGCTCGGGCTCATTCACTGGAGAGCAACATGCCGAAACACACCCGCAACCACGCCAACCACACCGGTCGCACCCTGCGCCCTGTGCTGGCCGTTGCCGGCTGCGTGGCACCTGCCAGCTATTACTTTGGGTATTGGTTTAGCCACTAGGCGCCGATACCCACACGGCGCCCACCTTCGAGGGGCCGCCGAACATGAGAATACTCAAACCCCCGGTCGGCTCCCCGACCGGGGGTTTTGCTTTTCAGGCCTTTGAACAACACCGATTCACATTGAGGACAGATTCATGAACTACGCCACTTATTACTACGCAAACACCTATGCCTGGCGATTTAGCCAATCCCGTTCGGGCCAGCCTGCCGCCTCCGTCCGGTCTTCCACAGGTGGCAATGCAACAGCCAATACGAATTCAACGATCTGTCGAACACCTCGATAGGGCCGACCTCGCGGGCCAGAACCCGCCGTCCGCCCAGGGAAAAACGCCATGCAAGCTTCCAGCCTCGCCCTGCCCCTGACCCAGCCGCAAGCGGCCAACACCACCGTCAGCAAGCGCCTGCCCAGCCCGCACCTGCTCAAGCAGCAAATGCCGCTGTCCAGCGAACTCACCCAGCAAGTCCATGCCCACCGTCAGGCCATCCGCGACATCCTCGAAGGCCGCGATCCGCGCCTGTTGGTGATTGTCGGCCCCTGCTCGATCCACGACCCTCGTTCAGCCCTGGAGTACGCCGACCGCCTGGCCGCTCTCAGCCGTGAAGTCAGCGACAAGCTGCTGCTGGTGATGCGCGCCTACGTCGAAAAACCCCGTACTACCGTGGGCTGGAAAGGCCTCGCCTACGACCCGCACCTCGATGGCAGTGACGACATGCACTCGGGCATCGCGTTGTCCCGTGGGTTGATGCTGAGCATGATCGAACGCGGCCTGCCGATCGCCACCGAGCTGCTGCAACCGATGGCCGCCGGCTACTTCGACGACCTGCTGGCCTGGGCCGCGATTGGCGCACGCACCACCGAATCGCAGATTCACCGGGAAATGGTCAGCGGCCTGGAGCTGCCAGTCGGCTTCAAGAACGGCACCGACGGCGGCATCGCCATCGCCAGCGACGCCATGCGCAGCGCCGCCCACCCACACCGCCACTTCGGTATGGATGCGCAGGGCCACCCGGCGATCATCGAAACCCTGGGCAACCCGGACACTCACCTGGTACTGCGCGGTGGCCACAAAGGCCCCAACTACGATGCCAACAGCATCGCCATGGCCCGCCAGGCACTGGCCAAGGTTGGCGTGCAGGCGCGAATCATGGTCGATTGCAGCCACGCCAACAGCGGCAAGGACCCGGCTCGCCAGCCAGCGGTGTTCAACGATGTGCTGGCGCAACGCCTGGCCGGCGACCGCTCGCTCGTTGGCGTGATGATCGAGGGGCATTTGTTCGATGGCTGTCAGGCGCTGGGCAAGGGTGTACTGAAGTACGGCGTGTCGATCACCGACGGCTGCCTGGGCTGGACCTTGACCGAAACCCTGTTGCGCGAAGCGGCACAAAAACTGTAAGACGAAGGATGCAAGCCTGGCGAGACATACCCCAAGCAAGTGCGCTAGGCTTGCCTTTTTACCCCAAGGAGCAGTACCCATGGCCCGTGCAACCGCCCGCCACATCCTGGTCAGCAGCATCGATAAATGCAACGAACTCAAAGCCCAGATCGAAGCAGGCGCCGACTTCGCTGAAATCGCCAAAGCCAACTCCACCTGCCCGTCCAGCCGTCAGGGCGGTGACCTGGGCTCGTTCGGCCCAGGCCAGATGGTCAAGGAATTCGACACCGTGGTGTTCAGCGCTCCGGTCAACACCGTGCAAGGCCCGGTGAAAACCCAGTTCGGCTACCACCTGCTGGAAGTGACCAGCCGCCAGGACTAAGTCCTCGCAGCCGATGAAAGTCCGTGTGGGAGCGGGCGTGCCCGCGAATAGGCCAGACCAGACAACCTCGTTGCCTGAGCCGACGCATTCGCGGGCACGCCCGCTCCCACAGGGTTTGTGGGGCCTGCTCTTGCTTTGTCTGGCCTTCAATGCCCAAGCCGCCCCCACCCACGCACTCACCGTCTACGGTGAAGCTCCCCGCTACAACGCCAGCTTCCAGCACTTCGACTACGTCAACCCTAACGCCCCCAAGGGCGGCATCCTGCGCCGCTCGGCCATCGAGATCGGCCAGTTCGACCATATCCTGCCGTACATTGACAAAGGCATTGGCGTCAGCGAAGTCGATGGCCTGTTGTATGCGCCACTGGCCGTGCGCTCGTTCGATGAACCCTATACCGTCTATGGCCTGATCGCCCACAGCATGGAGCGCGGCCCCGACGATGCCTGGCTACGTTTCAATATCGACCCGCGTGCCACCTTCGCCGATGGCAAACCGGTGCGTGCCGAAGACGTACGTTTCACCTTCGAGCTGCTGATGAACAAGGGCAGCCTCAAGTACCGCACCCAGTTCGCCGACGTCACTGGTGTGACCGTGGAAAACCCGCACAGCGTACGCTTCGACTTCAAGCCCGGGCACGGCCGCACCCTGACCCTTGACCTCGCCAGCCTGCCGGTAATGCCCGAACACGACTGGCAGCAACGCGACTTCGCCAACGGTGCCGGTTTTGACAAGCCAGTCGGCAGCGGCCCGTACCGCATCGGGCGCATCGACAACGGCCGCAGCATCACCTTCGAACGCGACCCCACCTGGTGGGCGCGCGACCTGCCCGCCAGCCGTGGCCGCTACAATTTCGACAAGCTGCGCATCGAGTACTTCGGCGATACCGAGGTGGCCCGGCAGGTGCTCAAAGGCGGGGGGTACGACTACAACCGTGAGTTCTCCGCCACCGCTTACACCCTGGGCTACAACGGTGCGCAACTGGAGGATGGTCGCCTGCAACGCGCCCACCTTGGCCCGGCCAAACCGCAAGTGGCCCAAGGCTTCGTGTTCAACCTCGACCAGCCGCAGTTCAAGGACCGCCGGGTGCGCCAGGCGCTGGGCATGTTGTGGGACTACGAGTGGAGCAACCGGCAGATGATGCGCAATATGTACATCCGCCAACAAAGCGTGTTCTCCAACACCCCGCTGGCGGCCCGCAAGTTGCCGGATGCCGGCGAGCTGAAGCTGCTGGAGCCGTTGCGCGGCCACGTACCAGGCGAAGTTTTTACCACGGTGTTCAGCGCCCCGGTCACCGACGGGTCCGGGATCATCCGCAAACAACAGTTGCAGGCCCTGGCCCTGCTTGAACAAGCCGGTTGGCACCCCGAAGGCGACCGCCTGGTGAACAGCGACGGCACACCGCTGGCCTTCACCTTCCTCAACGGCCAGGCGGGCATGGAGCGCCTGCTGCTGCCGTGGAAGCGCAACCTGGCCCAGATCGGCGTCACCCTGAACATCCGCAATGTCGACGCTGCCCAGTACGTCAACCGGCTGATGGCGCGCGACTACGACATGATCGTCACCGGCTACCCGGTTACCCTGTCGCCGGGTGCCGAGTTGTACAACTACTTTGGCTCGGCAGCCGCCCACGACCCCGGCTCGAACAACCTGATGGTGCTGCAAGACCCGGCCGTGGACCGCCTGATCGACGGCCTGGTGCGGGCCGACACCCAGGCCGACATGCTGCAGCACGCCCGCGCCCTGGACCGGGTGCTGCAATGGAACTACTACTGGATTCCCAACTACTACCCGCCAGGTAGCTCCACCGCCTGGTGGAACCGCTTTGGCCTGCCCAAGGTCCAGGCGGCCTATGACGAAGGCCTGGACACCTGGTGGGAGATCAGCCCCACTCCGCTGACCAACGCGCAAATGGCCGAACGCCAGAAGGCCTTGCGATGACCACCTACATCTTGCGCCGTCTGTTGTTGATCATCCCGACCCTGCTGGCGATCCTGCTGGTCAACTTCGCCATCGTCCAGGCTGCGCCGGGTGGCCCGGTAGAACAGGCCGTGGCGCGTCTGCAAGGCCTTGGCGGCGGTACACCCGGCGCGCGGGCCGAAGTGGTGCACGGTGAGTCCCGCGCCACACGAGGCCTGGACCCGAAACTGATCGAGGAGATCAAGCGCCAGTACGGTTTCGACAAATCCGCCCCCGAGCGCTTGTGGCTCATGCTGGGCCAGTATGCCCGGCTGGACTTCGGCAACAGTTTCTTCCGCGGTGCCAAGGTCACGGACCTGATCCTGGACAAGTTGCCGGTCACCCTGTCGCTGGGTTTCTGGGCCACGCTGATCACCTACCTGGTGTCGATCCCGCTGGGCATACGCAAGGCGGTGCGCCACGGCAGCCGGTTCGATGCCTGGAGCAGCGCGCTGATCGTGGTCGGCTATGCCCTGCCCTCGTTCCTGTTCGCCTTGCTGCTGATCGTGCTGTTCGCCGGAGGGACCTCGCTCAACTGGTTCCCGGTGCGTGGCCTGGTTTCGGACAACTTTGACGAACTCAGCCTGCTGGGCAAGGTTGCCGACTACTTCTGGCACCTGGTGCTGCCAGTCGGCGCCTTGGTCATTGGCGGTTTCGCGACCCTCACGTTGCTGACCAAGAACGCCTTCCTCGACGAGATTTCCCGCCAATACGTCGTCACCGCCCGGGCCAAAGGCCTGAGTGAACGCCGGGTGCTGTATGGCCATGTATTGCGCAATGCCATGCTGCTGGTGGTAGCGGGCTTGCCGCAGGCACTGATAACGGTGTTTTTCGCCGGTTCCTTGCTGATCGAAGTGATCTTTTCGCTCGATGGCCTGGGCCGCATGAGCTATGACGCAGCAGTGTCGCGGGATTACCCGGTCGTGTTCGGCACACTGTTCATCTTCACCCTGGCGGGCCTGTTGATCCGCCTGATCGGGGACCTGTCGTACACGTTGCTCGACCCTCGCATCGACTTCGATACGAGGGCGCACTGATGCTTTCCCCCGTCTCGCGCCGTCGCCTGCAACGCTTTCGCCGCAACCGCCTGGGCTGGGTCTCGCTGTGGCTGTTTGCCGGCCTGTTGCTGTTGAGCATGGGCGCAGAGCTGGTGGCCAACGATAAACCCCTGCTGCTGGGCTACAAGGGCGAGCTCTACATGCCGGCACTCAAACGCTACACCGAGCAGCAGTTTGGTGGCCAATTGCCGTTCCAGCCCGATTACCGCAGTGCGTATGTGCGCCAACTGATCGCGGAACAAGGCGGCTGGATGCTGTTCGCGCCCATCCCGTTCAGCGCCGACACCCCCAACTACGACCTGCAAGTCCCCACCCCCAGCCCGCCAAGTGCAAGCAACTGGTTGGGTACCGACGATCAAGGGCGCGATGTGCTGGCGCGGGTACTGTACGGCACGCGGGTATCGCTGCTGTTCGCTTTTGCCCTGACCGTCGTTAGCGTGCTCATTGGCGTGATAGCCGGCGCGTTGCAGGGCTACCACGGCGGTTGGGTCGACCTGCTCGGCCAGCGCCTGCTGGAAGTGTGGTCAGGCTTGCCGGTGCTGTACCTGCTGATCATCCTCAGCGGCTTTGTCGAACCGGATTTCTGGTGGTTGCTGGGGATCATGGCGCTGTTCTCCTGGCTGACGTTGGTCGATGTGGTACGCGCCGAGTTTCTGCGTGGGCGCAACCTGGAGTATGTAAAGGCAGCCCGGGCGTTGGGCCTGCCGGACAGCCAGGTGATGCTGCGACATATTTTGCCCAACGCCATGAATGCCACGCTGACCTACGTGCCATTCATGCTGACCGGGGCGATCACGACCCTGACCGCACTGGATTTCCTCGGGTTTGGCATGCCGGCCGGGAGTGCTTCGCTGGGTGAGTTGGTGACCCAGGGCAAGCAACACCTGGAGGCGCCATGGCTGGGCTTTACCGCGTTTTTCGCGCTGGCGGTGATCTTGTCGTTGCTGGTGTTTATCGGGGACGCCTTGCGCGAAGCATTCGACCCCAGAGGTTAGGTTTTACAGGCCCGGCCTTCACATGATTCGGAATTTGCCCCATGCACGACAGCGACAGCCTCAAGAACTACCCCCAGGTACGGCAACTGGCAATTCACTCGCTGTTCGAGATTATCGAGCAGTCCAGCGAAGGCACGGTCATCGTTGACCGCAATGCACGTATCGTCTGGATGAACGAACGCTACGCCCGGCGCTTTGGCCTGGCCGATGCCGCCAGTGCCATCGGCCAGCCGTGCGAAGCGGTGATCCCGGGCAGCCTGATGCGCGAGGTGGTGAGCAATGGCCGGCCAATCCTGCTGGACATGCTCGACACCCCGAACGAGCCCTTGGTGGTGATGCGCCTGCCGATCCACGACGACCAGGGCGCTCTGATCGGTGCCATCGGCTTTGCCCTGTTCGACGAACTGCGCAGCCTGTCGCCACTGCTTAAACGCTACGCCAGCATGCAGCAGGAACTGGCCTCGACCCGCTCGCAACTGCGCGCCCGCCAAGCCAAGTACAGCTTCGCCCAGTTCGTGGGCAGCAGCGCTGCCAGCCTGGAAGCCAAGCGCCGCGCCCGGCGCGGTGCGGGCAGCGATTCGCCGGTGTTGTTGCTGGGCGAAACCGGTACGGGCAAAGAGCTACTGGCCCATGCCATCCACGCGGCTTCGGCGCGGGCGCACAAAGCCTTCGTCAGCATCAACAGTGCAGCGATCCCTGAAACGCTGCTGGAAGCCGAATTTTTCGGCACCGCGCCGGGTGCGTTTACCGGCGCCGACCGCAAGGGCCGCAGTGGCAAGCTGCAGTTGGCCGAAGGCGGCACGCTGTTCCTCGACGAGATCGGCGACATGCCGCTAGCCCTGCAGAGCAAGCTGCTGCGCGTGCTGCAGGAAAAGGAATACGAGCCGGTTGGCTCGAACCAGATGCTGCGCAGCGACGTGCGCATCATTGCCGCCACCTCCATCGACCTGCAGGCGGCCATGGCCCGTGGGGCGTTTCGCGCCGACCTGTATTACCGGCTGAATGTGCTGCCGATCGACGTGCCGCCGCTGCGGGAGCGACTGGAGGATTTGCCAGCGCTGTGCGAGACCATACTGGGTGAACTGGGCAGCCAGTACGAGCTGGAGGCCGACGCGCAACAACTGCTGGCGCGGCATGCATGGCCGGGGAACATTCGCGAGCTGCGCAATGTGCTGGAGCGCGCGACATTGCTGGCGGATCAGCCACGGTTGGGGGGGGCGGACTTGCGTGCGGCATTGGGGCCGTTGAGCCCGGTAGCGGGCGGGCCGGTGCGACAGACATACCGGGAGGCCTGCGAGGCATTCGAGCGCAAGCTGATTGGCGAGGCACTCGCAGAATGCGAGGGCAATGTACCGCAGGCTGCTAAGGCGTTGGGGCTAGGACGGTCGACCCTGTACAAGAAGATGGTTGCACTCAGTCTCTGATTAGAGACTCTAGTTTCTATATTGAGACTATGGCAAGGGCTTTGCCCTTGTGCCTCGAAGTGACGCAAAGCGAAAAAAAATCTCGAATTAGAGACAAATATTTTAGAAAAAACAAAAAACATCTATAAATCAATGACTTAAATGTTGGCACGATTCCCGCTATCTCCTGCACACCGATAAAAACAAGACTTACCCAGGAGACCCACCCCGATGACCGTGCTCATCGCCCTCGCCGCTCTGGCCCTGCTGATGCTGGCTGCCTATCGCGGTTACAGCGTAATTCTCTTTGCCCCCATCGCCGCCCTCGGCGCCGTCCTGCTCACCGACCCCTCTGCCGTGGCCCCCGCGTTCACCGGGGTGTTCATGGAGAAAATGGTGGGCTTCATCAAACTCTATTTCCCGGTGTTCCTGCTGGGCGCAGTATTTGGCAAGCTGATCGAACTGTCCGGCTTTTCCCGATCGATCGTCGCCGCCGCCATCCGCCTGCTTGGCACCCGTCAGGCGATGCTGGTAATCGTGCTGGTCTGTGCCCTGCTCACCTATGGCGGTGTCTCGCTGTTCGTGGTGGTGTTCGCGGTGTACCCGTTCGCCGCCGAAATGTTCCGCCAGAGCAACATCCCCAAGCGCCTGATCCCCGCCACCATCGCCTTGGGCGCGTTCTCGTTCACCATGGACGCCCTGCCGGGCACCCCGCAAATCCAGAACATCATCCCCAGCACCTTCTTCAACACCACCGCCTGGGCGGCGCCATGGCTGGGCCTGATCGGCACGTTGTTCGTGTTCTTTACCGGCATGGCCTACTTGCAACGCCAACGCAACAAAGCCCAGCGTGCGGGTGAAGGCTATGGCACCGACCTGCGCAATGAGCCGGAAACCGCTGCCGACCTGGCCCTGCCTAACCCCTGGCTGGCCTTGGCGCCACTGCTGCTGGTGGGGGTGATGAACCTGCTGTTCACCCACTGGATCCCGCAGTGGTACGGCCCCAGCCACAGCCTGCAACTGCCCGGCATGAACGCGCCAGTGCAAAGCGACGTGGCCAAGCTCACGGCCATCTGGGCAGTGCAGGCGGCATTGCTGGTGGGCATCCTCATGGTGCTGGTGTGTGCCTTTGGCGCCATCCGCACGCGCCTTGCCGAAGGCACCAAAAGCGCGGTGGGTGGTGCCTTGCTGGCGGCCATGAATACCGCTTCTGAATATGGCTTTGGTGCAGTGATCGCCTCGCTGCCAGGCTTTCTGGTGCTGGCCGATGCCCTGCGTGGCATCCCCAACCCGCTGGTCAACGAAGCCATCACCGTGACCTTGCTCGCCGGCATCACAGGCTCCGCTTCGGGCGGCATGAGCATCGCCCTGGCGGCCATGGGCGACACGTTCATCGCCGCCGCCCATGCCGCCAACATCCCGCTCGAAGTACTGCACCGGGTGGCCGCCATGGCCAGCGGTGGCATGGACACCCTGCCACACAACGGCGCGGTGATCACCTTGCTGGCGGTGACCGGCCTGACCCACCGCGAGGCTTACAAGGACATTTTCGGTATTACCCTGATCAAGACCCTGGCGGTGTTCGTGGTCATCGCCACGTTCTACGCCACTGGCATCGTCTAAGGAGCTATGCATGACCCTCAAAGGCAAGACTGCACTCGTCACCGGTTCCACCAGCGGCATCGGCCTGGGCATCGCCCAGGTGCTGGCCCGCGCGGGCGCCGATATCGTGCTCAACGGCTTTGGCGACCCGGCACCGGCGCTGGCCGAGATCAGCCGGCACGGGGTGAAGGCCGTTCACCACCCGGCCGACCTGTCGGACGTGGCCCAGATCGAAGCGTTGTTCGCCTTGGCCGAACGCGAATTCGGTGGTGTCGACATTCTGGTCAACAATGCCGGCATCCAGCATGTAGCGCCGGTGGAGCAGTTCCCGCAGGAAAGCTGGGACAAGATCATCGCCCTCAACCTGTCGGCCGTGTTCCATGGCACGCGGCTGGCGCTGCCGGGCATGCGCGCGCGCAACTGGGGGCGCATCATCAACATCGCTTCGGTACATGGCCTGGTCGGTTCGACTGGCAAGGCAGCCTATGTGGCGGCCAAACATGGTGTGGTCGGCCTGACCAAGGTGGTCGGGCTGGAAACGGCCACCAGCAATGTCACCTGCAATGCCATCTGCCCAGGCTGGGTGCTGACCCCGCTGGTGCAGAAGCAGATCGACGACCGTGCTGCCAACGGTGGCGATCCGCTGCAGGCACAGCATGATCTGCTGGCCGAGAAACAACCATCGCTGGCGTTCGTCACCCCCGAACACCTGGGTGAGCTGGTACTATTCTTGTGCAGCGAGGCCGCAAGCCAGGTTCGCGGCGCCGCCTGGAACGTCGATGGTGGCTGGTTGGCCCAGTGACGGGCAGCCTGGGCCTGGCGGTGGTCTCGCATTCGATTATTTGCAAGGAGGCCTTATGCGCCCTACCCCGATGACCGCGATTCTGGCCCTGACCCTGGCTGCCGCAGCCCCTGTGATGGCTGCCAGCCTGAAGGACGTCGCCCCCTACCCCGAGGCAGAAAAAGGCTTCACCCGGCAGGTGATCCACCTGCCGGCACAGGCCGATGAGTCGGCCTATAAACTGGAAATCCTCGCCGGCAAGACGCTGCAGGTGGACTGCAATCGCCAACGCCTGGGCGGCAACCTGGAAGAACGCACCCTGGAAGGCTGGGGCTACAACTACTACCGCCTGGACAAGGTCAGCGGCCCGGCCAGCACGCTGATGGCCTGCCCGGATGGCAAAAAGACCGAGGCCTTCGTGCCGGTGGTCGGTGACGGCTTCCTGCTGCGCTACAACAGCAAATTGCCAGTGGTGGTGTATGTGCCCAAGGATGTCGAAGTCCGCTACCGCGTGTGGTCGGCATCGCAGGACGTGCAAAAGGCTAAAGTAGAGTAAGCACGGCCTTGCTCGGCATCTGAAAGCTTGCGCTCCCACAGGGGATAGCAGATACCTGTCCCACAAAGAACAAGCCCGCAGTTGGCAGTAACGGGAGGAACCGCATGAACGATGTGCTCTGGCGCCCCTCCACGGGGCAGATCGAGGCCAGCCGGATGGATGCCTTCCGCCGACGGGTCAACCTGCGCTACAACCTGCAACTCACCGACTACCAGGCGCTGCACCGCTGGAGCATCGAACAGCGGGCCGCCTTCTGGCAGACCCTTGCCGACTATTTCCACGTGCGCTGGCACACCCCGCCGAGCCAAGTGCTGAGTGAAGGGCCACAAATGCCCGAAGCGCAGTGGTTCGCCAACGCCAGCCTGAACTTCGCCGAACACCTGCTGCGCCGTCGCGACGACCGCCCGGCCGTCGTTTCCATACGCGAGGATGGCCACCGCCAGGCGGTCACCCACGCCCAGCTGGCCGCCCATGTAGCGGGGTTGCAAGCGGCGTTCAAGGCCGCAGGCATCGTCGCAGGCGACCGTGTGGCTGCCGTGATGCCCAATACCTGGCAAACACTGGTGGCCATGCTTGCCTGCACCAGCCTCGGCGCGATCTGGTCGACCTCTTCGCCCGAGTTCGGCGTGCATGGCATCATCGACCGTTTCGGCCAGATTGCGCCCAAACTGCTGATCGTCTGTGCCGGCTATCAATACGCTGGAAAAGACATCGATCAGGTGGCCAAGATCAACCAGGTGTGCGAGCAGCTGCCGAGCCTGGAGCAGCTGATCGTAGTGCCTCATACCCGCAGCGGCACTCGCCCCGACGAGTTCCACGCGGCCCGGGTGAGCCTGTGGGATGACGTCTACCAGCCCGGTGGCGAACCGCGCTTCACCCCGCTGCCGTTTGACCACCCGCTGTACATCCTCTACTCCAGCGGCACCACCGGCGTGCCCAAGTGCATCGTCCACCGCGCCGGTGGCGTGTTGCTGCAGCACCTCAAGGAACACGGCCTGCACAACGACCTGAAAGCCGATGACGTGTTGTTCTACTACACCACCTGCGGCTGGATGATGTGGAACTGGCTGGCCAGCGGCCTGGCAATAGGCGCCACGCTGGTGCTGTACGACGGCTCGCCGTTTCACCCCGGCCCCGAACGGCTGCTGGACCTGATCGACGCCGAGGGCATCCACGCCTTCGGGACCAGCCCCAAGTACCTGGCAGCGCTGGAACAGGCGGGCCTTGAGCCTGCAGCCAGCCACAACCTGGCCAGCCTGCGATTGCTGCTGTCTACCGGCTCGCCGCTGTCACCCCACAGCTATGACTACGTGTACAGCAAGATCAAGGCTGACCTGTGCCTGGCGTCCATGTCCGGCGGTACCGACATTGTCTCGTGCTTCGTGCTGGGCAACCCGACCCTGCCAGTGCGCCGTGGCGAAATCCAGTGCAAGGGCCTGGGCATGGCGGTGGAAGTGTGGAATGAGCACGGCCAGCCGGTGCAGGACGAAAAAGGCGAGCTGGTGTGTACCCGCAACTTTCCCAGCATGCCTTTGGGGTTTTGGCACGACCCGGACGGCAGCCGCTACCGCGACGCCTATTTCAGCCAGTACCCGGGGGTTTGGGCCCAAGGCGACTATGCCGAACAGCGCACCCATGGCGGCCTGGTGATTCACGGCCGCTCGGATGCCGTGCTCAACCCGGGCGGCGTGCGCATTGGCACGGCGGAGATCTACCGCCAGGTGGAGAAAGTCGAACAGGTGCTGGAAAGCGTGGCCGTCGGCCAGGACTGGCAAGGCGATGTGCGCGTGGTGCTGTTCGTACGCCTGCAAGACGGCCTGCTGCTCGATGAAGCCCTGCGTCAGCGCATTCGCCAGGTGATACGCCAATTCACCACCCCCCGCCACGTGCCGGCGGTGATTGCCCAGGTCAGTGACATACCACGTACCATCAGCGGCAAGCTTGTGGAGTTGGCGGTTCGCAATGTGGTGCATGGGTTACCGGTGAAGAACACCGACGCGCTTGCTAACCCGCAAGCGCTGGAGCAGTTTCGAGATCGCGTGGAGTTGCGCGAGCAGGCATAATGCCGCCCTTTTCCCCGAAGCACAGGTACCCCATGAAAGCCCAAGCCCGCCACATCCTGGTCAAGACCGCTGACGAAGCCGAAAAGCTCAAGCAGCGCATCGCCAACGGCGAGGCTTTCGACGTGCTGGCCAAAAAGTTCTCCATTTGCCCATCAGGCAAGCGCGGTGGCGACCTGGGCGAAATCCGCCCGGGCCAGATGGTCGGCGCCATCGACCAGGTGATTTTCAAAAAGCCGCTGCGCGTGGTGCACGGGCCGATCAAGAGCAAGTTCGGCTACCACCTGGTGCAAACCTTCTACCGCGATTGATGGCAGCGGGCCACCTGACATTTCTGCCAGTTGTCCCGTCACTGCGCATTACATAAAACACAGGCAGGGCCGAAGCGACGCTTCAGGTAGTGGACCCTTCAATGGACACGGAGACCTGCCTATGCGCTGCCCTCGCCTGCTGCTGCCTGCCGCATTCCCCCTGCTTACCCTGCCTTTGCTGGCTCACGCTGAATCCCTGACCGTTTCACCCGGTGACAATCTGGGTGCCCTCGTGCAGACAAATGCGGCTGACACGTTCACTATCGGTGGCGGCACGGTTCTGTCATTGCAGCAAGGCAATGGCCAAGACACGTACACCATGTCTGGCGGTACGTTGGGCTCGCTGAACCAGGGCGGTGACATGGACACGTTCACCATGACCGGCGGAACTATTACGGGCGCGTTTGAAGATGGTGACATCGCCGACTTCCAGGGCGGCAGCATTGGCCGGATAGATCTCAAGCTTGCTGACAACATTCTCAATATTTCCCAAAATCTCGGGATTGAAACCCTCGTTGTCGGCAATGTCGTCAGTGGGCTTGGCAATGACACGATCACCATGACCGGTGGCACCATCGGCGGTGACATCAGCACCAGTAGCGGCGTAGACAAGATCACCCTCAGTGGCGGCACGCTCAAAGGCGAAATACGCACTGGCAATGACGATGATGTGTTTACCTGGACTGGCGGTCAGATCGGCAAACGAGTCATCCTGGAGAATGGGAATGACACGGCTACTGTCCGCACCCTCGACCTCGGCAACTCGGCCGTTATCCTGGACGGCGGCACCGGCACGGACACGCTTTCGTTCGAGCAGAGTCAGGTCGGCAAAGGTGCCTTGTACGCCAACTGGGAGCGCATCAACCTCACACAGGGCAGCCAGCTGACCCTCGACGACACCCTTACCCTGGGAGATCTGGGCGCCGACCTACCACGCGTAATCCCTGCCACGGGCACCGGCACCTTGCAAATTGATGCAAGCAGCTCGCTGATCAGCCGCCAGGGCAGCATCGTCAGTATCCAGAGTGGCAACATGGTATCGGTTGTAAACGCCGGCACCATCGACCTGAGCCGTGGCAACGACGCCCAGGGCCGCCTGACCATACAGGGCGATTACACCGGCAACAACGGTAACCTGCGCCTAAACAGCGTGCTGGCGGGTGATGGCGCCGCCTCCGACCGTTTGGTGGTCAGCCGTGGTGCCATCAGCGGTTCTACCCAATTGCTCATCAACAACCTCAATGGCGCGGGTGCAGCGACCGCTCTGAATGGTATCCAGGTCGTCGAAGCCCGTGACGGCGCCACCAGTACCGCCACTGCCTTCGTGCAGACACAGACGCTGTCGGTTGGCGCCTACGACTATCGCCTGTTCAAAGGTGGCGTGACCGCTGGCAGCGAAAACAGCTGGTTCCTGCGTTCAACCGTGGTCGCGCCACCCGCTCCGGCCCCTGTACCGCAACCAGGCGAGCCGACGCAGCCAACCGAACCTGGCGAGCCGCCAGTCATTGCCCCGGCTGCAACCCCACCTGTTGCGGCACCGGCACCCGGTCAGGTGGATCTGCCGGCCCCGGTGCAAGGTGAAAGCCTGCCGCTGTATCGCCCGGAAGTTCCCGTATATGCCACCGCTCCACGTGGCGCTGCGATCATCGCCCGCCAGGCACTGGGCACATTCCACCAGCGCCAGGGCGACCAACTGCTACTCAAAGGTGAAGGCGCCCTGCCCGCCAGCTGGGGCCAGGCCTACGGCGGCGCGCTACGCCAGCAATGGAGCGGCACGGTCAGCCCGAGCCTGGATGGCGATCTATACGGTTTCAAGGTTGGCCAGGACTTGTACGCCAAGGTTGGCGACCACGGTTATCGGCAGCATGTTGGCCTCTACGCCAGTCACAGCCGCCTGGAGGCCGACGTCAAGGGGTTCGCTTTGGCCGAGGAGAACCGAAGCGTCGGCGATCTGAGGCTTGATGGCGATAGCGTCGGCACCTACTGGACGCTGGTCGGGCCACAAGGTGCTTATCTGGATACCGTGTTGCAGTACACCCGCCTCGATGGCCGTGCCCGTTCGGACCGTGGCGACAAGCTGAACATCGACGGCCATGCCTGGACGGCTTCGCTGGAGTCCGGCTACCCCATCGCCCTGTCCGAGCGCTGGACTCTGGAGCCACAAGCCCAGCTGATTGCACAGAAGGTCTCGCTCGACAGCGCAAGCGACAGTGTCTCGCGCATCCGTCATGACGCACAGGTTGAACTGACCGGCCGGCTGGGGGTACGCCTGGAAGGTGCGTTTACGGGTAGCAGCGGGCGCTTGTTGCAGTCCTATGCACAGGTCAACCTGTGGCACGGCGACGGTGGCCGCGATACGTTGACCTTCGATGATGTCGACAAGATCAAGACCGACTACCGCTACACCTCGGCACAACTGGAAGGCGGCGTGGTGGCGCAGGTCAGTGGGGCGCTGAGCCTGCATGGCGGCGTGCAGTACACCGCCAACCTGGACAGCCGCCAGCAGGAAGCCAGCGGCGTGAACCTGGGCGTGCGCTGGCAGTTCTAGCGGCGTGCCGCCAGCAAGCCGAGGCCGGCGCAGCCCAGCAGGGAGGCACTGACCCGGTTGAACAGGCGGCGCGGGCCAGGCTGGCTGAACCAACGCTGCATGTAGGCGCCCAGGCCTGAATAAATGGCAATGGCCGCCCACTCCAGCAGCAGGAACAACACGCCCAGCCAGAGGAACTGCTCGCTCACCGGGGTGGCGCTACCGACCGTGACGAACTGCGGCAGGAAGGCGGTGAAGATCAGGATCGCCTTGGGGTTGCCGGCCGCCACCCAGAACTCCTGGCGCGCCAGGCGCCACGTGCCACTGGGGTGGTCAGTTGCCACCACGGCTTCGCCCACCGGTGCGCGCCACAATTGCCAGGCGATGTAGAACAGGTAGGCCGCGCCCACCACCTTGATGGCCAGGAACAAGTATTCGCTGGTGTGCAGCACCACCGCCAGGCCCATGGCCGCCAGGGCGATCATACCGCTGAAGGCCAGGATACGCCCGCCACCCGCCACGCAGGCGGTGCGCAGGCCGTAGCGGCTGGCGTTATGAAGCGACAGCAGGTTGTTTGGCCCGGGTGCCATGTTCAAGGCGAAGCAGGCAGGTATGAAAAGCAGCAGGCTGGAAAGGTCCATTGTTGTTTTCCTTTGGTAACAGGCGTCTATTTCGGCGGCTGCCGGGCCTTGCGGTCAAGTTACAGTCAGCGTTAAAAACTGTACGGGTACGCAGCAATTGTTACCCTGCTGGCAAAACCGAGGACCTTGTGATGCCCCGCCCCTACACCGCGCTATGGCGCGACCCGGCACTTGCGCATGTGGAAAGTCGCCGCGCCTGCCATAGCCGGGCTTGCTACAAGGCCCACAGCCACCCCACGTTTTCCATCGGCGCGGTGGATGCTGGCCACAGCCATTTCACCGGGGCTGCGGACGGGCAGGAACGCCTGAGGCCCGGCACGCTGGTGTTTGTCCCGGCCCACCGCGTACATGCCTGCAACCCCGCACCCGGGCAAGCCTGGAGCTACCAGATGCTGCATGTGGACGCCGACTGGCTGACGCAGTTGCGCCTGGAGTCGGGGCTGAGCGGTGCCGGGGCAGGCGAACCGGCGCGTATCTGCCGGGCACCACAGGTGTATCGGCAATTCTGCGAGTTGAACAGCCTGTTGTTCTCCTGCGCCAGCAACGGGGAGAAGGATGCAGCGCTGATTGCCTTTCTGGGGGACCTGGACTACTCGGCACAGCCGCCACTATTTGCAGCCCCCGCCCTGGAGGCAAGCGCGCTGAGCGGGTTGGTCGCACGCATCGAAGGCCAGGACCCGGCGCACTTGAACCTGAAAGCACTGGCCCATCAGGCCGGGCTTGGGCGCTATCAGCTGATCCGTGCGTTTCGTTCGGCCACCGGGTTTACACCACATGCCTACCTGCTCAATGCCCGGGTCAATCGCGGGCGGCAGCTGTTGGCTGAAGGGGCAGCGCTGGCGGAGGTGGCCTACCAGCTCGGGTTTGCCGATCAGAGCCACTTCCAGCGGGTGTTCAAGGCCCATGTGGGGGTGACGCCGGGGCAGTACCGAGGGCGTTGAACGCCCGCCGCCTGGGCTTGCAATATTGTTCAATACGCCTGACAGGCCCTGCAGCAGACTGCGGTTTTCCGCAGAGCAGCCCCACCCATGCAACAGTTCCTGATCATCGCCCTCGCCCACTTCCTCGCATTGCTATCACCTGGCCCGGACTTCTTCCTGGTGGCGCGTACCTCGATCAACAGCGGCTGGCGCATCGCCAGCGGTGCCTGCCTGGGCATCGCCCTGGCCAATGGCGCGTTCATCGCCATGGCGTTCACCGGCCTGTCGGTGCTGCAGGAAGGCAGCCTGCTGTTCACCGCCCTGCAACTGGCCGGGGCCAGCTACCTGCTGTACATCGGCGTACTGTTCTTACGCCATGCCGGGCGAACCCGCCTGGGCGCAGTCGCGGGTGAGTCGGCGGTACCGGGTTGGTGGCGGGGCTTGGGCATGGGTTTCTTGTCCGGCATCCTCAACCCCAAGAACGCGCTGTTCTATGCCAGCCTGGCCAGCATGGTCGCCAGTGCCAGCGGCAGCTGGAAAACGGCGTATGCCTTGTGGATGTTCAGCATCGTGCTGCTCTGGGACTTGCTGGTTGCCGTGGCCATCGGTAACCAGCGGGTACTGCGGCGTTTCGCCCGTAGCCTGCCGTGGCTGGAGCGAGCCTCGGGCGTCATGCTGGTGGCATTGGCGTTGGCGTTGCTGCTGCATCTGGCGCGGCGCTGAGCAGTTTCAGCGTCCGCATGTCCATCAAGCTGAAGTGGCCGCTGGCCCAACCGCCGGTATCCAGGTGCCACACATTGCCCAGCAGCTTGGGCTCCAGCACCGGCGTGTGCCCCACCAGCAAGGCCCGCAGGCCTTGCACCGGCTGGGTATTGCCTTCCTTCAGCCGCCGCCGCGACCACTGGCACACTTCCCGCACTTTGGGGTCGTCATCCAGTTCCAGCTCCAGCCAACGCCTCAAGGCTGCCCAGTCGGCAAACGGGCTGTCGGCATGCAGCAGGCCTACCAGGCCATCTGCGCTTTCCACTTCTATCGCAATCGGCAACTGCTCGAAGCGCTCCACGTAGCGAAGTTGCTCGGCCCGCG
Organism: Pseudomonas sp. URIL14HWK12:I5; assembly: GCF_900176445.1. Lineage (NCBI taxonomy): Bacteria > Pseudomonadati > Pseudomonadota > Gammaproteobacteria > Pseudomonadales > Pseudomonadaceae > Pseudomonas > Pseudomonas sp. URIL14HWK12:I5. Next base: position 49,435 of record NZ_FWXQ01000010.1, on the reverse strand, counting down.
GCAGGTCGAGGAACCAGCTCCCACCCGCTGCACGGTACATTTCCAGGTCAAGCCGCCCCCCTCGCACGCGGGTGATTGCCAGCGCCTCATGGTTGCCTTGCACCGCATGAAACCATGGTTGCGCAAGCCATTCCAGAGCAGCCTCGCTGTGCGGCCCACGGTCCACCAGGTCACCTACGCTGAACAGGCGGTCCACGGCCGGGTCGAACCCTACCGCTTCCAGGCACTTCTCCAGCCGCTGGAAGTGACCATGGATATCGCCCACTGCCAGGTCCCGCCCCCGGATGTTGGCGAGCAACCGCCGAAACCGTCCCATTACAATCTTCCTCTGCTGGTGGCGCCATGGCAGGCGTAAAATGGAAACACCCCCACTCTACCCAGGAGGTGCATCATGCGTACCGCCCTCGTGTGTGCCGTGCTCATGGCGCTGTCACTGGACAGCATGGCACAAGGTGCCCCGCCCGCGCAGGTCAAGGTGCGTTTCGACCACCCGGAAAAATTCCGCGATGCCAGCCTGGACAGCCACGGTTATGAGCGTGGCGCCGATGACTATGTGATGAAAACCCTCACCCAGTACTTGCAGAAGCTCGGCCAACGCTACCTGCAACCGGGCCAGCAACTGGTCATCGACATCCGCGACATCGACCTGGCCGGGCGCTTCGAGCCTTGGCACAGCCAGGCCTACGATGTGCGCTTCATGCGCGAGATCACCTGGCCGACGATTGACCTGACCTACACCCTCAACCAGCCAGGCAAACCCGCCCGGCAAGCGGAGGAACGGGTCAGCGACAAGATGTACCTCAGCCGCCCGGGCCGGGTCGCCAGCAGCAACGACCGCCTGTATGCCGAGAAGGCCATGCTCGACGACTGGTTCCGCCAACGCTTCGCCGCGCACCCCGCAACCTGAAAAACCCTTCACTGGTACAGGTGTTGGTGCCGGTAGTATGCTCGGCCCTTCAACCTTTACCAGGGAAGGGTTTAGATGAAACTGTGTGCCGTACAACTGGCGTCGCTCAAGGGCGATGTACCAGGCAACGTCCAACGTCACCTGGCCTGCATCGAGCAGGCGGCGGCACTGGGTGCCGAGCTGGTGGTCTTCCCCGAACTCTCGCTGACGGGCTACGAGCCCACCCTGGCGCGCCAGGCCGCCCTGCCGGTCAGCTCCGCACGGCTGGACCCGCTGCAAGCCGCCTGTGACCGCTTGGGCATCACCATTGCGGCTGGCTTGCCGTTGCCGACACCCGAAGGTATCCGCATCGGCATGCCGATTCTCAGCCCCATGGCTGCGCGCCAGGCCTATGCCAAACGGCGCCTTCATGAAGACGAGCTGCCTTACTTCACTCCGGGCGATCAGGCATTGCTGCTGCAGGTCGGTGAGCACCGAGTGGCACCGGCAATCTGCTACGAGTCGATGTTCATGGCCCACGCTGCCGCCGCCCGCGAGCACGGCGCCGACCTGTATCTGGTCAGTGTGGCGAAAACCGCCAAGGGCATCCGCGAAGGCTACCTGCATTACCCGGCAGTGGCGCGTGAACTGGGCATGCCGGTGCTGATGGCCAACTGCGTGGGGCCGGCCGACACGTTCATCGGCGCCGGCGGCTCGGCGGCGTGGGACAGCCAGGGGCGCTTGCTGGCGAGCCTGGATGACCACAGTGAAGGGCTGATCCTGCTGGACACCGGCAACACCAGCGCCGTGGCCCTGCCCTTGGACCTACACCCGGCATGATCTACCTGTTACTGGCGCTGCTGAGCTACGCCTGCACCTACTACCTGGTCGGCCTGCTGATCCAGGGCCAGCTTGCCGATGTGGCCGAAGGCTTACGCCATAGGCCGCACGCGCCGACACCCGGCGAATACCTGCGCGAGGTCAAGCCCCATGCACGGCGGGCCCACCGGCACTACACCCTGATGGCTGGGTCGGTGTTGGCCATACTGGCCTGCGTGGTCGCCAGCTGGTTCAGCTGACGCGTTACAGGTCCAGTGCCAGGCTTTGCCGGCCCTCCAGCGCCAGCAGGTACTGCTTGGCCGCCAGGCCGCCGGCAAAGCCGGTAAGGCTGCCTGAAGCACCGATCACGCGGTGGCACGGTGCAATGATCGAAATCGGGTTGCGGCCGTTGGCGGCGCCTACTGCGCGCACCGCGTCGGGGTTGCCGATCTGCCGGGCGATGTCACTGTAGCTGCGGGTTTCACCGAAGGGTATCGCCAGTAACGCAGCCCATACCTGGCGCTGGAACTCGGTGCCGGCAAAATCCAGCGCCAATTCGAAGCGCTGCCGCTTACCCGCAAAGTACTCACCCAGCTGTCGTGCAGTTTCCCGCAGCACCGGGCACTGGTCGTCACGGTACACCTCGCCGAGGCGAACGCGGTTTTCCCGCTCCTCTTCCCACAATACGGCTGCCAGGCATTCGCCGCGCGCCACCAGGGTCAAGGTGCCGACGGGCGACTGCATGAGGGTGAATGCGCTGGACATAAGCGTGAACCTGCCTGTTTGCGATGGGCGTACTGTACGCATCCACAGCCCCGTGCGCATCCGCTTTCTTGCTCAGGTAATGGCACAACCGGCAATCCGCCGCGCTTCGTTGAGGTTGACCTTGGGGATCAGTTCGGCGGGGATGCGTGAGGTGGCCGACAGGTTGTAGACGTGAAAATGCGCGCTCACCACCTCCCGCGCCATCAGCGTCAGCGACGGCAGGATGCGGCTGTCCCAGTGCTGGTCGAGCCCGCACGGCGAACACTGGCCCTGCCCGTTTTCATAGAAGCGCCCCACGGTCTGGTCCAGGTCCACCCCGACCAGCAGCACTTCTTCAAAGCCCAGGTGATACGCCAGCTGCAAGGCCACATAGGCCACTGTGCGGGCATCGAAAAAACCATGTGTCAGGTCTTTGCTGAAGGCAATCGAGCGGCTGCGCTTGCTCCACAGCGCGCGGTTGCACACGCAACTGTCACCATGGCCGCGCAAACCGTCCAGCAGGCCCGGTGTGTCGGCTTTGTGCAGGGCATAACACTCGGTACTCGCCGGCACATCGGCACCTTCGTACTGCTCGGGCCAGAGTGCCAGGCGTTCGCTGTCGCGCAAGGCAGTGGCAAACAAGGCCGGCTGCTGCTGGCTAAAGCTTTTGTCGGTGCACACGTAGAAGAAGGGGTGGATACCGTGTTCGGCGGTCATGGCGACCGAGCCGTTCATGGCAATGATGGGCAAATGTGCGAACTCGCCCAACGGAAAATGCCTGGCAGAAGCGCCGGAGGCAAGGATCACCACGGGGCCCTGCTGGGTGTTGCGACACGCCTCGAAACTGGAGAACGCCCCGCGTTCAGCGCTTGGCTGCGACGGAAGTGTGTTCATCTTTGGCATCTTTGACCGAACAGTACAAACCACAATACTGATCCGTGTATATGCCGTGGCCGCTTTTACCTAACTTTACCTGGCTGAACATGAGCAAACCGCCGTTCCCTTGCCTGGCGGGGATTTGGGGCGCTTTGCGCCCCTGAAAGTCGCACGCCAAACCTAGATTTCAGCCTGGCGAATGCGCTTCTTGTCGATCTTGCCGACACTGGTCCTGGGGATCTCGTCCACACAACGAAGCTGCCGTGGTATCGCCCATTTGTTCAGGTGCCCGCTGTCGACATACGGCTGCAGGTGCCTGGCCAATGCTGGCTGGTCCAGTTGCACACCGTCACAACAGACCACCAGCGCCAACGGTTGTTCCCCCCACTGTGGGTCAGGAATACCGATGACCGCCACCGAGGCGACGGACGGGTGCTGGCTGATGAGGTTTTCCAGCGCCACCGAGCTCACCCACTCGCCACCGGTCTTGATCACATCCTTGATCCGGTCACGGATGCGCACCACGCCGGCTGCGTCGATGCAGGCCAGGTCACCGGTGTGCATCCAGCCCCCCAGCCACAGCGCCGCGCCTTGCTCCGGTTCGTGCAGGTAGCCCTGGGTGAGCCACGGCGCGCGCACTACCACTTCGCCCAGGCTTTCGCCATCGTGCGGCACCGCCCTGCCCTCATTGTCGACGATACGCAGGTCCACCAAAGCAATCGGCACGCCGGCATCGATGCGCAGAGGCAGTTGTTGCGCCATGGGTTGTGCCAGCAGGTCGGCGCTCAGATGGGTGATGCTCAGCAGCGGGCAGCTTTCCGACATGCCGTAGCCACAATGCACGCTGATGCCCCGCTCGCTGGCCCGCTGGGCCAGGCCCAAGGTCAACGCGCTGCCGCCCAGCAGCATCTTCCAGCCAGCCAGGTCGGTGCAGCGCCCTTGCTCGCTGTCGAGCATCATCTGCAGCACCGTGGGCACACAATGGGAGAAGGTCACACCCTCGTCGCGATAAAGGCGCACCAGGCGATTGGGCTCGTAGCGCCCGGGGTAGACCTGCTTGATGCCCAGCGCGGTGGCCACATAGGGCACGCCCCAGGCATGTACGTGGAACATGGGCGTGATCGGCATGTACACATCGCCCGTTCGCAGCAGCGGTAGGTCGCCGCACGCGGCCAGGGTGCCCTGCTCGACCAAGGTGTGCAGCACCAGTTGCCGGTGGCTGAAGTAAACGCCTTTGGGGTTGCCGGTGGTACCGCTGGTATAGAACAGCGTGGCCAGGGAATTCTCGTCGAAGTCCGGGAATTCGAACTGGGGCTCGGCAGCCGCCAGCATGGCTTCATACTCGCCCAGCATAGGCACCACCTGCGCGGCAGGGGCGCCATCGCTGAGGCGGATGAAGCCATCGACTGTCGGCAGGTCGGCCTGTAGCTGCTGCATCAGCGGCAGGAAGTCGTCATGCACCAGCACCCACCGGTCCTCGGCATGGTTCATGGTGTAGCGCACCTGCTCGGTGGACAGCCGCACGTTTACCGTATGCAGCACCGCCCCCAGCATCGGTACGGCAAAGAAACACTCCAGTGCGCGATGGCTGTCCCAGTCGAGCAAGGCCACGGTATCGCCGGGTTTCACCCCGGCGGCGGTGAGCGCATTGGCCAGCCGCTGAATGCGCGCCAGCAACGTCGTGTAGGTGTAGCGCAGCCGGTCGGCGTAGACGATTTCCTGATTGGGCTGGTAGCGCACCCCCGACAGCAGCAGGCGCTTGATCAGCAGCGGGTAGGCATACGCCTGCTCGGCCGCAGGCATGATGCGGGTCGTGGTCATGTTCGCGGCCATCACAGTTGCCCGGCCTCGAGCAGGTACAGGCTGTCGCTGCCGGCCCTGACACTGGCACTGAGCGAATGGATGCGCGGCAGCAGGCGTGCAAAGTAGAAGCGCGCGGTACCGAGCTTGCTCACGTGGAACGGCTCTAGTGCCGCTTGGCGCTGGCACACCACGGCCATGCGTGCCCACAGGTAGGCGTAGAAGGTGTAGCCAAACACCTGCAGGTACTCGACCGCCGCCGCGCCAAGCTCGCGCGGGTTGCCTTGGGCACGGTCGAGCAGCCAGGCACTGAGTTCGTCAAGGTTGCGCACGGCAGCGAGCAACGGTGCGCTGAACTCGGCAAATGCGGCCGGCAGCGCCTCGGCGAAGGTGGTGAGTTCAGCGGACACAGCAAGGTACGCTTCGCCACCATCGGCAAACAGCTTGCGCCCCACCAGGTCGAGGGCCTGGATGCCATTGGTGCCTTCGTAGATCTGGGTAATGCGGCAGTCGCGGATCAACTGCTCCTGGCCCCATTCACGGATGTAGCCGTGGCCACCCAGCACCTGCTGGCCGTGCACGGTGGTCTCCAGCCCCATGTCGGTGAGGAAGGCCTTGGCCACCGGCGTGAGCAACGCCACCTTGGCGTCGGCCTGGGCGCGCGCAACCGGGTCGCCGCTGTATTTGGCCATGTCCAACTGCAATGCCACGTAGGTGGAAAATGCCCGGCCACCTTCGTTCAGCGCTTTCATGGTCATCAGCATGCGGCGTACGTCCGGGTGGACAATAATCGGGTCGGCATGCTGCGCCGGCTCTTCAGCCCCCGTTGGTGCGCGGCCTTGCTGGCGATCGCGGGCATAGGCGATGGCCCCCTGATACGAACGCTCGCCCAAGGCCAGGCCTTGGATACCCACGCCGAGGCGCTCGTAGTTCATCATGGTGAACATCGCATTGAGCCCCTTGTTCGGCTCACCGACCAGGTAGCCGATGGCACCGTCAAAGTTCATCACGCAGGTGGCCGACGCCTTGATGCCCATCTTGTGCTCGATCGAGCCGCAGCCCACCGCATTGGCCTGGCCCAATGTGCCGTCGGCGCCAACCAGCACTTTGGGTACCAGGAACAGCGAGATACCTTTGGGGCCAGCAGGGGCATCCGGCAGCCTCGCCAGCACCAGGTGGATGATGTTCTCGGTCAGGTCCTGCTCGCCGCCGGTGATGAAAATCTTCGTGCCGCTGATGCGGTAGCCGCCATCCGCAACGGGCTCGGCGCGGGTGCGGATCAGGCCCAGGTCGGTGCCGGCGTGGGGCTCGGTCAGGCACATCGATCCGCTCCACCGCCCTTGGTACATCGGCGGCAGGTACAGCGCCTTCAACGCCTCGCTGGCATGGTTCAGCAGTGCCAGGCAGGCGCCGGCCGTCAACATCGGGTACAAACCGAATGACAGGTTGGCGGCATTGAGCATTTCTTCGAGCTGGGCGCCGATCACTTTCGGCATGCCCATGCCGCCGTATTCCGGCGCACCGGACACCCCGACCCAGCCGTCAGCGGCGAATGCCCGGTAGGCATCGGCGAAACCGTCGGGTGTCCGAACCTGGCCAGCCTCCCAACGGCATCCCTGCTCGTCGCCACTGCGGTTGAGCGGCGCCACCTGCTCGGCAATCAGTTTGCCGGCCTGCTCGAGTATGGCCCGGGCAGTGTCGCCATCGACCACGTCGGCCAGTGCGGGCGTTTGCGCCCACCAGGCGGGGATGTCGAACACGTCGTTGAACAGAAAATCCATGTCGCGCAGTGGCGGAAGGTAATCAGACATGAGACGAACACTCGGTTTCTTGGGTTTGCGAAAGTGCTACGGCCCGGGTTCCGGCAGCCGCCGGGGCGCCCTGGCCACGCAGGAGGAAGTGCGACAGCGCGGGTATCAGCACCAGCGCGCCGAGCATGTTCCACAGGAACATGAAGGTCAGCAGCAGGCCCATGTCGGCCTGGAACTTGATGGGCGACCAGGCCCAACCAACCACACCGGCGGCCAGGGTAATGCCGACCAGCCCCACTACCCGGCCGGTGAAGGCCACGGCGTTCTGGTAGGCCTGAGCCAGGCTCAGGCCGGCGCGCTGGTAGTGCAGCTGCACGCTAAGCAGGTACAGCGCATAGTCCACGCCAATGCCCACGCCAAGGGCGATCACCGGCAAAGTGGCAACCTTGACGCCAATACCCATGGCCACCATCAGCGCCTCGCACAGCACCGAGGTGAGCATCAGCGGCAGGATCGCCACCAGCGTTGCGCGCCAGCTGCGGAAGGTGACCAGGCAGAACAACGTGACCGCCAGGTACACCAGCAACAACATACGGTGGTTGGCCTCGCGTACCACCACGTTGGTGGCGGCCTCGATACCGGCGCTGCCGGCGGCCAGCAGGAACTGGTGCTCGGCACTGCTGTTGGCCTGGGCAAAGCGTTCGGCCACGGCAGCCACCTCGGCCAGCGTGTCGGCGCGATGGTCTTTGAGGTAGGCGATCACCGGCATCAGCGAGCAGTCGTTGTTGAACAGCTCCGGGGCGTTGACCGAAGCCTGCTGGGCGGCGTAATTGAGCACGTCCTGGTTACGCTGCAGACTGTTCAGCCGTGGGTTGCCTTCGTAGGTACCAGCGGTGATCTGGCGCACAGCGTTGGCCAGCGACACAGTGGTCTGCACACCCGGCAGTTGCTGCAGCTCCCAGGCGAGGCGGTCGGCAAGAATCAAGGTCGGGTACTGCAGGCAGCCTTCGGGAGCGGTCTTGACCATGACCGCGAAGGTGTCGCTGGACAGTGCGTAATGCTGGGTGATGTAGGCATTGTCGAGGTTGTAGCGCGAATCAGCGCGAAGCTCGGGGGCGCCACTGTCGAGGTCGCCGATTTTCAGCTGCAAGCTGCCCCAGATGCCCAGGGCGGCCAGGGCAAGGGCTGCCAGCACAGCGGCGCTGGCCCATTTGCGTTCAGTGAAGCGGTCGAGCAGGTCCCACAGCCGACCGAAGCCTCGGTGCCGAGCCGCGCGGGCATCGATACGCAGCGCCCGGTCGGCGGCCTTGCGGCCTACCCCGACATAGGACAGGGCCACCGGCATCAACAGCAATGAGGTAAAGATCAGCACTGCCACGCCAATGCTGGCGGTAATCGCCAAGTCCTGAATCACCGGAATATCGATGATCATCAGCACGGCAAAGCCCACTGCATCGGCCAGCAAGGCGGTCACCCCGGCCACGAACAGGCGGCGGAAGGTATAGCGAGCGGCGATCTGCCGATGAGTACCGCGACCGATGTCCTGAAGGATGCCGTTCATCTTCTGCGCCGCATGCGACACGCCGATGGCAAAGATCAGGAAGGGCACCAGGATTGAATACGGGTCGATGGCATAGCCCAGCCAGGCGACGATACCCAGTTGCCATACCACCGCCGTCAGCGAACACAGCACCACCAGCAAAGTGCTGCGTATACAGCGGGTATAGCAGTAGATGATCACCAGGCTGGTCAACACCGCCAGGGCAAAGAACGCCATTACCTCGATCAGGCCGTCGATCAGGTCGCCCATCAGCTTGGCAAAGCCGATCACATGAATACGGTACTGGCCGCTGGCCTGGTACTGGCTGCGCAGCTGTTCGAGCTTTTGCGAAAAGGCATGGTAGTCCAGGCCTTTGCCGGTGGCCGAATCCTGGTCGAGCAGCGGCACCACCAGCATGCTCGACTTGAAGTCGCGCGCCACCAGGCTGCCGACGATGTTGGCACGTTCGATGTTCTGCCGTAGCTGCTCGATGTCGCCGGCTGCACCCTGATAGCCGTCAGGCATGACCGGGCCACCCTGGAAGCCTTCTTCGGTGACCTCGGTCCAGCGCACCGCCGGGCTCCACAGCGACTTCACCCAGGCCCGGTCCACCCCCTGGCTGAGGAACAGCTCGTCGTTGATGTGACGCAGGGCCTGCAGGTAGCCCGGGTCGAAAATGTCGCCCTGAGTGTGCTCTACCACTACCCGCACCGCATTGCCCAGGCCGCGCAACGAGGCGCGGTTTTCCAGGTAATGCTGGATGTAGGGGTGGCTCTGCGGCAGCATCTTGTCGAAGCTGGGCCGCAGTTCCAGGCGTGTCAGCGCCATGAAGCCCAGCACCAGCGTCGCCACCAGCATGCACAGCAGAAATGGCAGGCGGTGGTTGAACACAAGGCGCTCCAGGCCGTTGCCCGAATGTGGATCGAAGTCGGCAAGGTTGCGGATTACCGGAAGGGTATCTTGGCGGGTAGCGGCCATCAGGGTCTTCTCTTGTTATGGGTGTTGCGTGGGGTTACCGGCCTGGTTGCGCACGCCCCGCTCGCCCACCAGCACCAGGCCATTGCCGGTGTCGCTGACGAGCGCGGTCACGGGGCCACGGGCGCTTTGCGGCACCTGACTGAAACTGGCACCGTCATCCCGACTGAGCAGCAGGTCGCCGGCCTGGCTGGCCAGCCACAGCTGGCCGTCACGGTCGATGCCGGCGGCGGTGAGGCTGGTGTTGATACCCGTATTCACCGGCTGCCACTGCTGGCCGCCATCGGTGCTGCGGTAGGCGTGGCCGCGCAGGCCGTAGACCAGCAGCACACCGGGTTTGCCGACGGCACCGAACAGGGTGCCGGCATAGGGCGGGTCGACGCGACTGAAGCGTGCGCCGCTCCACTTCAGCAGCAGGCCCTGCTCGCCGGTGATGTACAGGTCGTCACCCACCGCCGCCAGGCTGGTCAGGTGCAGGCCTTGCGGGTTGTCGCTGTGGTCGAGCCAGGGTTGCCAGTGCTCGCCGCCGTCTGTGGTGCGCAACAGCAGGTTGAACACGCCCACCGCATAGCCGTTGCGGGTATCGCTGAACCACACGTCGAGCAAGGCATTGTCGGTGGCCGCCGCGGGCAACTGCTCGGCCAGCGCGCGGCCATCCAGCTGTTTGTGCCAGTGCACGCCACCATCGCGGCTGTGCAGCACCACACCGTCATGGCCGACCGCCCAGCCCAGTTCGGGCGTGGCGAAGCTCACCGCATTCAGGTCGGCGCTGACGGGCACCTGGGCTTGCTGCCAGTGTGCGCCGTGGTCATCGGAATACAGGATGTGCCCGCGCGGGCCGACCGCGACCAGGCGCGGCCCGGCCAAGGTCACGTCACGCAGGGCGCTACTGCTGGCCAGGGCACTGGGCATGGCGGGCACCTCCAGTACGTCGGTGAAGGGCACGGCGTGCGCCGTGCCCTGCAGCGCCGCCAGGGCCAGCATCACTGCGCTGCATCGTTTGAAGACAGACATTGGCAACCTCTGCTCCGTGCGCTCAGCGAATGCCATTGCCGGCCAGCGACTCGGGCGACCACTGGGTTTTCGACAATGGGTCGATGTAGCGGATACCGCCGTAGGCACCCACAACGCCGTTGAGGTTGTAGGTGCCGCCGATCAGGTCGTAGATCATGAAAGGCGTGGCGTCCGGGGTCTGTTTGTCGTAGCTCTGGGTGAGGAAGGCGAACGAGCCGCGATAAAGCTGGCCACGGGCGTCGTACTGGTCCGAGGCCAGGGCGATCCAGCTGTCTTCGTCAAGGTAGAAGCGGCGCTTGTGGTAGATGTGGCGTGCGCCGTCCTTGAGCTTGCCCTCCACCACCCACACGCGGTGCTTTTCCCAGCGCACGAACTGCGGGGCCAGGTGGTTGGGGGTGATCAGTTGCTTGACGTCGGTGTTGTAAGTGAGCGGGTAGGTGTTGTACGGCACGTACATCTCCTGCTTGCCGACCAAGGTCCAGTCGTAGCGGTCCAGGGCGCCATTGAAGACGAACACATCATCGTAGGTGCCCGAGCCCGACGTGCCCGGGTTGGGCGTGTCGTAGGCCAGGTTGGGTGCCAGCTTGACCCGGCGCTGCCCCGGCAGGTACTGCCAGGCGCTGCGTGGCTGCACCAGCGGGTTGGCGGCATCGCGCAGCATCATGGCTTCGCCGGCACGGCGCGCAGGCCCGGTGTACACCAGCTTCATCTGGTAATAGGTGTCCTTGGCACCGATCGGCTTGGCCATGTCTTCGTAGATCGGGTAGCTGATATTGGCCTGGCCGGTGGTCGACAGTGACGCTTTGCCGGCGGCATCGACGTTCCATGAGTCGTACTTGGCGGTCATGCTCACGCCTTGGTAGCGCAGCAGGAAGTTCCACATGGCCTCGGCGCCGTTTTGCGGAATGGGGAACGGGATGCCGGGCAGCACGTTGTCCACGGCCGTGCCACCCTCCAGGCTTTTGGCAGCGGTGGCGTTCTTGCGGGTGTTGTCCAGCACCGCCTGCGGCAGCGCTACGCTGCGATGAGTCGGGTACACGTCGACACGGTAACTGGGATAGCGCTTGAGCAGTTCCAGGGTGGTTGCAGTCAGCAGGCCCTTGTACTGGTCGGCGTTCTTGCCATCGATGACCAGCAGCGGCTTGTCGCTGGCAAACGGGTCGGGGCGCATGCTGGCACCGCTCTGGAAGTTGGCAGGCGGCGTCTGCAGGCCCCCCTGGTAAGCCGGGATCGAACCGTCGGTATTGCCGGCCTTTTCGGCACCGATGGCGGTCAGGTTGGTGCCCAGGCGGGCAGCCTGGTCAGGGGAAACGGCGGCTTGGGCGGCGTTGAGCGCGGCCAGCGACAGGCACGAGGCCAGCAGGGTACGTACGAAATTCATGATGGTTGTCTTCCTGTGTAGGCGGTAGGAAACATGAGTCAGAAGGTCGTCTTGACGGTCAGGTACAGGGCGCCACGGTCCTCGGTGGTGGCACCACCACCGGAGAAGGAGGCATAGCCGCCGCCGTAGCAGGTGTAATCCTGTTCGCCGTCCAGGGCATTGGGGGTGCTGCCGTCGGTCTGGCCATCCTTGCAGGCCTTGGTCTGACCGAAGCTGTCGACGTACTTGAGGTCGACGAAGTACTGGTTGTAGATCGCGGCGCTTACGCCCAGCGCATAGTTGCCGGTGTTTTCGGCACCGCCGCCCTGCACCGGCGACACACCGTCGATGCCGACGTTGACCGACAGCGGCATACTCAAGTCCATGCCCGGTACCACCTGGTACCAGGTGGGGGTGAAGTTGACGGCAATGCCCCAGTTATCGCGGGTGGCCTTGTCGATACCGCGGTAGCTGCTCTTGCCCTTGTACAAGGCCTCGTTGTGGCCATCGAGCTTGAGCAAGTTGCTGTAGAACAGCTCGCCGAGCAGGGTTGCCGAGTCGAACAGCGGCGTGTCGCCGATGGTCATCAGCCCGTTGAGGGTGAAGTGCAGGGTGTCACCAGTGGCGCTCAGGCTGTCGCCATCCTTGGGCACGTCGTAGATGACCCCGCTGCTGGGCAGGCGCGCCGGCAGCAGGCCGAAGCCGCCCCCCAGGCCTGCCTGGCCGGGGGCACTGACGATTGCCGGGATGCTCGCCAGCGGCATGTTGTGGCGGATGTTCAAGTCGCTGCCGACGCTGATGCCCGCCACATCCTTGGACAGGCTCAGCCCATAGATGTCGATGTTGTCGGCATAGGCGAACTGGTAGGTGGTGCTTTGCAGTGAGTTGTAGAGGTTGCCGACCGCGCCCTGGCGGCTGCCCGGCGGGTTGCCGAACGGACCGTTGGCCACGGTCATGCCACGCGCATCGAGCCAGGCCTGGGGCAGGATTTCGGAGGTCTTGCGGTAGTAGAAACCCAGGGTGCCGCCCAACCACTCCGGCGACCACTTGGCCATGACGCCCCAGTCGCCGCTTTTGCCAGGGGTAAGGTCATGACCGCGGCGCAGGGTGGTCAGCGCACCACGCACCGGGATCAGCCCCGGGGTGCCGGTATGGCCCAGCAGTAAGCTCTGCGCGCCCTCGCCTACCACGTCGGAGCCGCCATAGTAGGTACCCGCCTCGGGCAGTCGGGCCGCGTCCCAGTCGAAGAAGTACTGAGCGCCCAGGGTGAGCTCGGAATTGACCAGAAACGAAGTGGACAGCTGGTTACGGGGCACGAACAGCTCCTTGGCCTCGGTGCCCGGCGATGCCGCCAGCTTGGCCAGGTCCAGGCCGGACTGGCCGTAGCTCAACGAATGCACCGGGTTGAGCAGGGTTTCACCCCAGAACAGGTTGTGCTGGCCCAGCTTGGCGCTGACCTGTGATGCTTCGCCCACGTCACGGCTCATGAACACGAAGGCATCCAGCACTTCGCCCGAGGGGCCGCTGTAGTAACGCTGGGCGTAGTTACTCAGGTGCGGACTGCCCAGCGGTATGCCGGTGCCCGGCAGGCCATTGAGGCTGGGGTTGATGCCTGACTGGTCACCATTACCGTTGACGAACGGGTTGCTGTTGGAGCCGGTGTTGTCGTAGGCCTTGTCGTACCAGCTGGCAGTGCTGACGCGAAAACCGGTGTTGCCCTGGTACACCACGTCCAGCTCGGTCAGCAGGTCGACCCGGTTGGTGACGTTGGTGCCCGCCTTGCGGAAGTTGTAGTCGCCGTCGTTGCTGTTGGGCGTGCCCAGCAAGCGCTTGTCGGCACTTTCAGTGCGCACGCCGTAGTTGTACTTGACGGTATTGTCGAAGCGCACGGCCCAGTTTTCGTTGCCGGTATCGACTTCGAAGGCTTGGGCGGCAGGCAGCGTGAGCAGGCCGATGGCACAGGCAAGCAGGCAGCGCTGTGGCTTCACAGCACGGTGAATGCGGTGTTCTGGCATTACGATGGCTCCACGTATTGTTATTGTTTTTTACGCCGCCCGTCTGCTGCGGGCGTGGCTGGGGCGTCCATGCGTTACTGCAAGTTTGCGCCGTCCAGTCGGCGGATCAGGGCCTCGGCCAGCGGCCAAGGGCCGAAACCGGAAGCCGGATTAAGGTGGCCAACAGCGCCCAGGCCAACCAGTTCGCTGCCCCAACGCCGGGCCAGTTCACCGGCGGCGGCGTAGCTGGCGAGGTGGTCGTTACTGCTGGCCGCGACAATGCTTGGGAATGGCAGCGACGTCGGCGGAAGCGGTGACCAACCCTTCTCGGCCAGGCTGGCCGGGCTTGGGTAATGCGCCGGCCAGTGGGCATTGAGGTCTGGCGGGGCCGCCAGCAAAGCCCCCTTGATCGGCCGCCGGTAGCGTGCCGCCCAATGGGCGACCATCAGTACGCCAGCGCTGTGCGCGACCAGGATTACCTCACCTTCGAGCTGATCGAGCTCGCGCTGGATCGCCTCGACCCGGGCGTTGCAACACAGGCCGTCAACCTGCAACGGCGGTACGCTGCGCACCTTGGCCAGACGGCCGGCCAGCAGGGTTTGCCAATGTTCGGCGACGTGGTCACGCAGGCCAGGGACAATCAGCACGGTGGCTGTGGTTTGCAATTTTTCCACGGTGAACCTCATGTGCGATGTAGCGCTTGAAGGTCACAGTAAACAGGCCTCCCCCCGGGTGCTTTACATTGGGCGTCAGGCGCTTTTCATTTGATGACAACGGTCAAAACAGGGCTTTGCTTTTCAATTGATGACACGCACGCTATAAAACCAGTGGACCTGCAACCCCCGTACTTCAGGGACAACAATAAAAAATGCCTGCTCTAGTCCGTGCCGCCAGTTTGACCAACTACCTGGAAGTGTCCCGCCACCTGGGCCTCAATCCCCATGCACTGCTGGCACAGGTTGGCCTGAGCGCCGCGCTGCTCGACGACCCCAACCGGCGTATCCCGGTGGCCAGCGTCATCAGCTTGCTGGAGGCCTCTGCCAGCGCCACGAAGTGCGAAAGTTTCGGTTTGCGCATGGCCGAATTGCGTCAGTTGTCGGACTTCGGCGAAATCAGCCTGCTGCTCAGCCACCAACGCAACCTGCGCGATGCGCTGCAAGTGATCGTGCAGTACCGCCACCTGCTCAACGACGCGCTGGCCATCCATATCGAGGAAGCCGGCAAGACCGTGGTTATTCGTGAGGAGGTGATCAACGAGCGAGCGCCGTGCAGCCGCCAGGCCACCGAGTTGGCCATCGGCGTGATGATGCGCCTGTGCGCGGCACTGCTGGGTGCCCATTGGCACCCGATCAGTGCCAACTTCACCCACGCGGCCCCTGCCGACCCCGCCATTCACCGGCGCATTTTCGGTTGCACACTGGTGTTCGGTAGCGAATTCAATGGCATCGTTTGCCCCGCTGCCGACCTCGACAGCGCCAGCCCGCAGGCCAACGAGGCCATGGCCCGGCTGGCGCGGCGCTACCTGGACACGCTGCCGGCCAGCGGCGTGCCGTCGCTGGAACTGGAGCTACGCAAGACCATCTACCTGCTGCTACCCATGGGCCGTGCCACCATCGAGCAAGTGGCGCAGACCCAAGGCATGAACGTGCGCACCCTGCAGCGGCGGCTGGAAGAGAACGCGCTGACCTTCAAGGACCTGATCAACAGCGTGCGCCGTGACTTGGTGATGCGCTACCTGGAAAACCCCAGCTATTCGCTGGGGCGCATTGCCGACATGCTCGGTTATTCGATGCCCAGCTCATTCACCCGCTGGTTCATTGCCCAGTACGGCATGCCGCCGGCAAACTGGCGCGCACAGCACAATGGGCAGTTGCATTAACCGCCCGTTGCGGGCTCATCGATGACGATAAACACCTCACCCTTCTCGTGCTCGACAGGGTACGTGTTCAGCTTGAGCGCGGTGGAGTTCTGCAGATAACCGCTGGCCAGGTCGAAACGCAATCCGTGGGCACAGCACTGGATGACGCGACCCTCCAGGCGACCACCGCACAGCGATGCCCCCTGGTGCGGGCAACTGTCATCGACGGCATAGAACGAATCGGCAATGTTGAACAAGGCCACACTGTGGCCTTCAAGGTCCAACAGCACCCGCCCGTTGCGTTCGGGTACTTGATCGGGGGCCAGTGCCATACGTCGTTTCATGCCTGCACCACCTCCTGCAAGGCGTCTTTCATGGCCGCGAACAGTGCCTCGGCCGGCCGCACGCCTGCAATCAACGGCCCCTGATTGAAGCGGTAGCGCGGCACGGCACTGCCTGCGCGCCCTGCCCCATCGAGAAACGGGCTACCGTCGTCACGCAGGCAGTCGACCACTTGTGCGGCCTGCAGCCCGCAGCTCTGGGCAATACCGAGCAAGGTGCCGCTGTCCCCCAGGTCACGGCCCTGATGGAAATAGGCAATGAACAACTGCGCCAGCAACGCCTCCTGTTGCGGTGCACCGAGCAGGCTGCCGGCCCGTTGCATCAACCGGTGAGCATTGCCGGTATTGGGCATGCGGCGTATGCGCGAGAAATCGATATCCTCGCCCACCACGCTGGCAGCGGCGCGCACCTGGGCCTGGCGCTCGCGTACGGCTTGTTCACTGCCCAGGCGTTGCAGGTAAAACGTACTGAACGACACCCCATTGGCAGGCAGCCCAGGCAACAGCTGCACGCCCTGCCAGTGCACCTGCACCTCTACCTGAGGTTGCTCACGTTGCAACCACAACAGGGCCGCCTGCAGGTGCCGCTGCCCAATCAGGCACCAAGGGCAGACAAAATCGAAGAACACCTCGACGGACAACAGCTGTTTCACGGTTTCAACTCCTGGAGCGCAGACAGTCCATGTCGCGGTGGTAATGACGTTTAGCGAAAAAGAACACAGCCGCCGCCGCGATGCTTGTCAGCGGTACCAGCTGTAATGCGGCCTGCAGGCCGATCAGGTCGGATACCCGGCCAGTAATCAGCGGCCCGGTCGCCAGGCCCAGCAGGTTGTTGGCCAGGGTCAGGGTGGCGAAAGCGGTGCCATGTACCGAGGCGTGGGTAAGGTTGGCAACCATGGCACTGGACGGGCCGTTGGTGCCGGCGGCAATCATCATGCCCAGGCAGATCAGCACCAGTTGTGCGGTGCCAGCGGGCAACGCGAAGGCCATGCTCAGCAGCACGCAGCTGCCCAGGCAGTAACCGATGGCCAGGCTGATCTTGCGGTCCGGGCGCTGCCGGCCCAGGCGGTCGCAGAGCATGGCGCAGAGGATCATGCCGACGCCGCTGCACAACACGATAACAGCGGCGACCGCACCGGCGCGGTCAGTGCCCATGGCGTAATAGCGGTTCAGGTAGCTAGGCATCCACACAATCAAGGTGCCGCCAACAAACAACTGCAGGCCGCTGCCGACATAGGCGGCGATGACCGAGCGGCTGCTGTACAAGCTGCGCAGCGGGCGGCTGACTTTGCCCAGCGCCTGCTGCGCGCACTTGGGCGCAATGCGTGCCTCCTTGACGATCATGGGGTACAGCATCGCCAGCACCAGGCCGAACAGTGCCATGCCGGCGAATGCCCAGCGCCAACCCAGGTGCTGAGCCAACACGCCGCCCAGGGCCATGCCCAGCACCGAGCCGAACATGCCACCGGCCATGAATGCCCCGGCCAGGGTCGAGCGCATGTCGCGGGGGAACACGGCGACCACCACGGCAATGCCGACACTGCCGTAAGCGGCCTCTCCGACCCCGACCAGAAAACGCGCAATGAACATTTGCGGGTAATTTTCTGCCAAGGCGCAGCCGAGCGTCGCCAGGCTCCACAATACCGCCATGAACACCAGGCTGCGTACCCGGCCGAAACGGTCGGCCAACAGTGACAGCGGGAACGTCAGCAGGCCGACCATCAGCGCGACGATGCCGCTGAGCAGGCCCAACTGGCTGTCACTGAGCGCCCATTCGCCCTTGAGCAGCGGGAACACCGCGTTGAGTACCTGGCGCGACATGTAGTCGGAGATCAACAGACCAAAGGTCAGGGCAAAGACCACCCAGGCATAACGCCGGGGCACGCTGTGGGCGGATTCGCTGCCGGCGTCTTCGGCGCTGGCGAGGTAGGTGGCCATGTTGCCTCCTTGGGTGTAGGGCTTGGGTGTTGTTTTTGTTGTTATGGGTAACAGCCAGAACTGATGTTGCTCTTGCGGGCCGCTTCGCGGGCAAGCCCGCGAAAGGGTCGGGCCTGCCTTTCAGGTACGCTGCGGCACCCCCTTCACACCCGACTGGCGGTTTGGCGCCATGCCGTTGGCCTTCAGCGTCTGCTCGATGCTGTCGTACTGCTGGCCGATGCGGTAAATGGCGCGGGCCTCTTTGCCAGTGGCAATCTCACGACCCAGTTCATGCGCCACGCGCACGGTCTGCCGGACCTGCTGCACCGAGGTGAAGCGTTTGCCGTGCTGGTCGATGATGGTGTCTTCGTTGCCACAGCGCGGGTGCAGGCCCATGGCCAAGGCCATGGTATTGAACGGCAGCACGTTCTTCAGCAACGACTCGGCGGTCAACGTGCAGCCGTCCGGTGCGCGGTGGATGAAGTTGAAGAAGTTGAACGGGTTGGGGCCGTCAAAACCGCCGCCAATGCCGATCCAGGTCAGGTTCAGCGGGCCCATGTAGTCACCCCGGCGCACAATGCGCTCAAGGGTTTCCAGGGCATGCATGCCGGTCAGCTGGAAATGCGGCTGGATATTGCTGGCCTGCAGGCGGCGCAGGTGTTCGCGGACCCAGGCCGGGCCGGCCGGCACGGTCATCTCGCTGTAAGCTGCATGGATTGCGGGGCTGGCCAGCGAGGTGCCTTCGAGATACTCAGGGTACAACAGCTCCATGATGTTCATCTGTGTGGTGTTGATCGCCACGGTCACCTGGTCGGGGCGCGGCGTCAGTTCGGCGAGCATGTGTCGGGTATCGTCCGACAGCCACTTGGCCGCCTCGCCTTCGCCCTCCGGCGCGAAGGAAATAGACCCCCCCACCTGGATGATCATGTCCGGAACCGCCTCACGCACACCGGCGATCAGCTCGTTGAACTTGGACAAGCGCTTGGAGCCTTTGCCGTCCAGTTCACGCACATGCAAGTGCAGCACGGTGGCGCCTGCCTCGTAACAGTCGACGGCCTTCTGCACCTGCTCGTCCATGGTCAGTGGAATGTCTTCAGGGAAGTCTTCGGGCATCCACTCCGGGCCATAGGGGGCCACGGTGATCACCACCTTTTCCATGTTTTCCGGGTGCAACGAATCGTCGAAGAATTGCATGCTGTAGTCCTCGCTATTGTTATTGTGCGGTTGCCGCCAGTGCCGGCAACAGGCTTAGAACGTGCGGCTGCCCTTGATCCCGGCGCGCTCCATCTTGCGGTGGCACGGCGGGTAGTCCATGACGGCGTAATGCTGAGTGCTGCGGTTGTCCCAGATCGCCACGCTGTTAGGCTTCCAGCGCCAGCGCACCTGGTACTCGGGCAGGTACGCCTGGCTGATCAGGTAACGCAGCAGGTCGCTGGCACCTGGGTTGGCGTCCTGGCCGAAACGCACCCGTTGCGGGGTGTGGTAGTTGCTGAAATGGGTGGTGAAGGCGTTGACGAACAACACCTGCTCGCCCGTTTCCGGGTGGGTGCGCACCACCGGGTGCTCGGCATCGGGGAACTGCGCCTTCAGTGCCAGGCGTTTGTCCAGCGGCATGGCGGCGCCGAAGCTGGCCTCGATGCTGTGGCGGGCGCGCAGGCCTTCGATTTTGGCCTTTACGTCGCTGGGCAGGTTTTCATAGGCCAGCACCATGTTCGCCCACATCGTATCGCCGCCCACCGGAGGGCATTCGACGCAGCGCAGTACGCAGCCCATGGGGGGCGCCTCGCGCCAGGTGGCGTCGGTGTGCCAGGCATTTTCATAACGGTCGTTGGGCTGGTCCGGGCGCTTGTAGATCTGCACCAGCCCTGGGTGCTCAGGATCGCTACCGGCCACCGGGTGGTCTTCCAATTCGCCGAAGCGACGGGCGAAGGCCACATGCTCGGCACGGCTGAAGTGCTGGTCGCGCAGGAACAGCACACGGTGTTGAAGCAGCTGCTGGCGCAGTTGGGCGAACAGGTCATCATCGTGAATCGCGTCGGCCAGGTTGACGCCACTTACCTCGGCACCGATCGCGCAGGTCAGTTGTTCGATGTGCATGCTGTTGCCCTCTTCAGATGACGAAGATCGACGAGCCGGTGGTTTTGCGAGCTTCCAGGTCACGGTGGGCCTGAGCGGCATCCTGCAAGGCGTAGTGCTGGTTGATTTCGATCCGGATGCGCCCGCTGCTGACGTGGTCGAACAGTTCACCGGCCAGGTCGGCCTTTTCTGCCGGGTCGGCAATGAAGTCGGCCAGTGCCGGCCGGGTGAGCTGCAGCGAACCCTTGATCGCCAGCAATTGCGGGTCGAATGGCGGGATGGTGCCCGAAGCCGTGCCAACGCATACCATCAGGCCACGGCGTTTGAGCGCATCGAGCGAGCCCATGAAGGTGTTCTTGCCAACGCTGTCAAACACCACGTTCACCCCTACCCCGTCGGTCAGCTCACGCACGCGGCTGGCTACGTCCTCGACGCTGTAGTTGATGATGTGGTTACAGCCATGGGCGCGGGCCACTTCAGCCTTGGCCTCGGTGGATACGGTGCCGATCACGTTCAGCCCCAACAGCCTCGCCCACTGCGCGACAATCAGGCCAACCCCGCCAGCAGCGGCATGCAGCAGCACGCTGTCACCGGGCTTGAAGTCATAGAGCCGGCGTAGCAAGTAGGCCGAGGTCAGGCCGCGCATGGTCATGGCGGCAGCGGTCTCGAAGGCAATGGTTTCCGGCAGTTTTATCAGTGCCGCGGCGGGTATGAGCCGCTCGGTGCAATAAGCACCCAGGGTATTGAGGAAGCCGGTATAGGTGACACGGTCACCGACCCTCACCTGCGTCACGCCCTCGCCCACGGCCTCTACCACCCCGGCAGCTTCCACGCCGATACCATTGGGCAACGGAATCGGGTAGGTGCCATTGCGGAAGTAGGTGTCGGCGTAGTTCAGGCCCACCGCCACCTGGCGCAAACGCACCTGGCCCGGGCCAGGCTCGCCCACCTCGGCATCCTCGTAGCGCAGCACTTCGGGGCCACCGGTCTGATGGAAACGTACGACTTTGGACATGCTTGTCTCTCCACTCATCGATCTGGACGCCTGGCGTCAGTTCTGGATGACTGGACTGTATGCCCTTGGCTTTCAGGATGCTTCGCATCGGACGACAGCGGGTTTTCATTTGATGACAGCGCGATCGGCACCCTGCCCTGCATGAACGCTGTTTTATTGATGAGCCTGCTTGATGCTTATCCATGGCGAGACTAATACTTAAGTCTCTGCCTGGGGAGGCACGAAACATGCAACCAAGATTCGTTATCGTTCCCGCTGTGCCGATCGAAAAGGAGTCGTTCCGCATGGGCAGCCGCTATTACGCCGCTACCGTTTGTGGAGGGTTCGACATTTACGATAACCAGGTGAAGGAGCGGCTCAAACCGAGCTACCCGAGCAGGACGGATGCGCAGGTTCAGTGCGAGCAGATGAACAAGCGCGGGGACGTGGGTTGATCAATATGCCAAGCCCTAAGCGGTCTCCGTGGCAGTGACCCTGCTTCGCGAGCACAAGGCCCGCCTGCCCAGCATGGGCGGTTCGAGCGGCTCGGGTTACTGACTCAGTCCAGGCACTCTCTGGCAGCCTGGCGCAACTTGTCGCCCGACAGGAAGCTGCCCTTGTAGAACGTAGCGCGGCTGCCATCGCGAGAATCGACCACGTCCAGCACATCGTCGCTCGCTACGGCACTGGGCGCCGTCAGCCGATAACCGTGGGCTATCGACTTCTGCGTAGCCTGGGGCGCTAGTGCCTGCCACTTAGGCAGGACGCACGCGGCGTACTGCTGCGGCGATTTTTTGGTCAGTTTACTGGCCGTGGGTTTGCCGGGGGTTGCGCAGCCGGCAAGGCTGGCAACTAACGCAGAAGTGATAAGGATACGAAAGGTAGGCATTTGCAATTGGCCATTAGGGATACGCTGCATTCTAACGGGGGTTGCGCCGAGTTACTAATCAACCAAGGTCTGGCTGCAGTTTTCGCGCAATTGACACGGCCATAGGCGCTGGGGCACCTGATAATTCTGCCAGTAGCGTGAGCAGGTGGAGGCTGCGACAGTAAAGGTGTCAACCCACCAGTCGGCAAGGAATTCCACAATGCAAAATAACGCCAACAAAACCCTTCTTTTCTACCAGAATGGCAAACTCATCACCCTTAAAACCGGTGAACAGAACCGTAGCATTTTTCGCCACTCGGACGTGCCACTTGCCGAGCAACAATCAGACGGTAACCAGTCCATCGGATTGTTGGTAACGGACGATAAAGGTTCGGTACTTCAGGTGGAAACAGACCGCTGAAAAACCTGGGCACTCTCCGGCGCCCGAGCAATGATCGCGTAAGCTCTTCCGGGTTTGGGCGAGAAAGCGCCTTCTACAAATCGGTTGCGTTTCACCCTGCCCTGCGGCGATGCTCACAGGCCCGTTGAAGCAACTGACAAGGAAGGCCTTTAACACCATGGAAACGCTTCATAGCATCAAGTCAGACTTGGTCAGAACAGCCGATCACCTGGACCAGCTCAGTCAGGCCATGAGTGGTCATGCCAGGTTCATGGCGGCGCGCGGTAGTTCGCAAAGCGAGGTGGATGTTGCTGCGCACATCAAGTCCATCGATGTGGTTGCGGACGAGTTGCGCTCTGTCGCCGCAAGAATCGACGACATGGAAGGCGCTTGTTGACTGACTTCACGGTCTGGAAATCGCCTTGGTTTGCCTAGCTAATCCATTCCTGACCGCGACTATATACCCGGTTCAGGGTGCCAGCCCCCCCAAACGGGGGTCAGGGTTTGGCTCCCCGGTACAGCACGATGGCCGCTACATCGAGGGCCAGCACGATGGCGACAAACAGAAACATGACATACAGGTCTTCAGGAAGCATTGCCGTATCCCCCAAATGCGCCGGTTTGAAAGGGTAAGAGCAATATGCGTTCCAGTCGGCGCATCAGATATTCGGGCAGCGACTCAGCTGAACTTGAGCTTCACCACTTTGCTCAGCGCCCACCCCCCGAAGACGTAGAACACATCCAGGTAGAGGCGCCCTGCATAGTTGGGCAACGGCGCGTTATTCAACAACACATCCGGGTCGGGCGCCGGGGGAAACAGCGCATAAAAACCGTTGGGCAGCACCGCCAGCGCCAGCAGCAACAGGTAAGTCAAGGTTTGCAGTAAGGTAGCGCGATTCCTGGATTTGGCAGACCACTTCAAGCCGTAGTACGCAACCAGGCCGGCAACGGGCAACACCCAGAAATGCGTCGGGATCCCAATGAACATTTCGGCGACAACGCTTCTTGCTTGCACCCGAGATTCTCCTTCTAAATAGGCGGATTATTGCGGCCGTGGCCAGCAAATGCAAAAAGCCCGCTCTCAACAGCGGGCTTTTTGTGTTTTCCAGTGCTAACCCTCATGCCTTGGAACACATCAGTGCGGCGTCCAGCAACCTCGTGTGCCCATGTTACTGCTTGAAGGCAACCCGGTATCAGGCTTATTGGCTATATGGACCTCGGGGCGCCTTCTCGCGCCCGCCATTAGTAGCGACGATACTCCTGCCCACCATGATCACCGTCGTAATAATGGCGATGATGCCGCCCGTCATGCCAGTATGGCCAGCAGCCACTGAGCAGCAGCGAACCGGACAACACCACAACCCATGCAGTCTTGCGTTTCATGTGCGCACCTCCGACAAGCGAAGCCAAGGCTTGCTTACGTTGGACCGCACTCAATCGGGATGTTCAGGCTGGCGCACGCCGCTGGTCATCTTCCCCGCCAGGTTTCATGTAGCGGCTGGCCCGATTACGCGTATGGCGTGCCCCACAATCGGGGTCAGGATATGGCATTGAGAAACACATAAGTCGCCGCCAGGTCCAGTACCAGCACAGCCACCACGCTGAAAATCATGTAATAGCGGTCATCCTGAGTCATTTCTGCGTACCCCGCATGATCAATGTCTCAGGGCTTCAGCAATTCCTGTTCCAGTGCAGAGGTAAAGCCATGCTGCGTTGGTTGCTCGTACCTTACTGGCGGTACCCGGTAGGCAAGCGGGGAACGAGAGGAACAAGGGGAAGGCAGTGGTAATACCGATAATCCACGAAAACACTCAGGGTCAGCTAGAGTTTTATTGGGTACAAGCACCGCGAGATAACGATCATGCTAAAACAAGAAGCAGACGACGTGATTGAGCGTATACGGGACGATCTGAAAAGGCACGGTGTGCTGATCGGCTACGACCCGGAATTTACCAGTGCAGACTTTGGCTGCGACCTGGACTACCACATTGCTCAGGTCAGAGAGGATCCGAACAACCGTGTGTTGCGGATTGCGATACATGACGAAGGCTTGTGGGCCCAGCTCCGGCAGGGGACAGTCTATCGCTGTGTTGTCAGTGATTGCCGGGGGAAGCTCTTTGGCATTCCGATTGCGATAGAGCCGAGGACCGATGCGTCCTACACCATTCAGTACAAGCTCTGAAGCACCCGGTGGGTAGCCTGCCTGGCAGATTACCTTCCCTGCAGACCGAAGGCTGGATTATTCAGAAGCCACATCAGGGTTCGCAGTGTGGGCGTACCCATCAACAACTTGACGCGCTCGGTCAATGCCCCAGGCCTGCGACCGGTACATCGATTCGCCGGGCCTGGCTTCACGACCAAAAGCTCCATTTTTCTTTGTGTTCATCGACGCATGATGATTGCGTCATACCGGACGGCTCGAAGGCTCAACATCTGACCGTCCACAGCTGGTCAATCCGCGTCGTATAGGATTGACTCATCATCTCCCTCCTCATACCCCAGTCCGGTGTAGCCGGCACGCTGGCGGCGCGCATTGTCCCCCTCCCCCAGCGCACGTTGATGTCATCCATCACCTGCATCAGTCGGTCACATGCCACCGATTGCTTCAGCGCAAACAAGTCCTCTGAAAACTCACCTGGCTGCCGCAAGTCCATCAGCAGCACCTCAGCCTTGCTGTACCGAAAACCGGGCCTGAAGATTCGGTCGACCGCTTCTGCGGCCAACCGGGTCATCAGCAGCGTATCGCAGGTAGGGTATGGCAGTTCTACCAATGCGCCCTGGGCGTGGTGTGACTCGTCCGGGTTGAACATGCCGGTGCGGATGCTCACGCGCATACGCTTGCATACTGAGCCCTGGGCCCGAAGCTTTTCTGCAGCCCGGCCAACGTAGGTGGCCACTGCCTGTTTGATGGGCGCCAGCTCAGTGAGGCGCTTGCCGAACATCCGGCTGCAACAGATCTCCTGTTTCGCAGGCTCGGCCTCGTCCAGCTCCAGGCATGGCGTGCCAGCCAGTTCGCGGGCAGTCTTCTCGATCACCACACTGAATTTCTGCCGCAGCGTCCAGGCATCCGCCTTGGCCAGATCCATCGCCGTGTGAATGCCCATCGCTTCGAGGTGGGCAGTCATACGGCGGCCCACACCCCACACCTCTTTCACTCCAGTATTGCGCAGCACCCAATCGCGCTTGAACGGATCGGTAATGTCGACCACCCCGCCCGTCTGCGCCTGCAGGCGCTTGGCGGTGTGGTTGGCCAGCTTGGCGAGCGTCTTGGTGCCGGCGATCCCGACACCCACGGGGATGCCGGTGCATTGAAAGATTCTGGACCGAAGTTTCCGCCCGAACTGGGTCAGGTTTTCCTGAATACCGGACAATTCAGCGAAGCATTCGTCGATGCTGTAGATCTCGGTGGCCGGAACCATTGATTCGATCAAGGTCATGACGCGCTCACTCATGTCGCCGTACAGCGCGTAATTACTACTGAAGGCCCTGATACCATGGCGGCGTAGCTTGTCCTTCGCCAGGAAGTACGGCTCGCCCATCTTCACAAAGGGCTTCGCGTCGTATGACCTGGCGATCACGCAGCCGTCGTTGTTGCTCAACACAACAATAGGGGTCTTGGCCAGGTCGGGCCGAAAGACGCGCTCGCAGCTCGCGTAGAACGCGTTGCAATCGATCAGCGCGAAGACCTGGTCACTGCGCATGGTCGCGAACGCTGTAACGGACAACGCCCCAAACGACGAGCTCATCGCCTTCCATGATGTACCGTGGTGGATATGCCGGGTTCTCCGACTTGAGAATCACCACCCCTTCACGGCGGTGCAGACGCTTGCAAACGGGCTCGCTGTTGACCGCAGCGATGACAATGTCCCCATGCTCCGCTTCACGCCCGCGGTCTACGATGACGATGTCACCCGAGTAGATCCCTGCCCCTTGCATGCTGTCGCCCTCCACTTTCACCAGATACACATGGGGCGCGCGGAGGTCGAATAGCTCATCAAGGGAGATATGACCTTCCAGATGGTCCGCAGCGGGTGAAGGGAAACCGGCCGGAACGTGAAACGAATACAGAGGAAGTAGTTCGGTTCCGCCGGTTGGCGCGCCCAAAAATGTGATGGTCATGATGGAATGTCCAATGCAAGCTGTATGCATATACAGTAGATCTGGCATCGGTTGCCCGGTCAATCCTGACCGGTAAAAATTCTGACGGGCGAGAGGTGGAAAATGTGCGGACGGTACTCGATCTACGCGTCGATGGATCACTACTTGCGCCAGCTGTCGTTGGATCTGGTCGTGATAAATGGCTATGACCACGAGCCAATAAACCGATACAACGTGGCGCCATCGACCCGAGTCGAGGTCATTCGCCAGAGCGGTGATGAGCTGACTGTGGATAGGGTCAAGTGGGGATGGTCGCCGTTATGGGCGAAGGGGAAACGTCCTGATCCAATCAATGCTCGGGCCGAGACAGTGGTGACGGGAAAGTTCTTCAAGGGGTTGTGGCCAGGAGGCAGGGCTTTAGCGCCTGCCAATGGCTGGTTCGAATGGATACCTGACCCAACAGATCCAAAGCGCAAGCAGCCGTATTACATCACAGGCGGCGACGGAGCCCCGCTTTACTTCGCCGCACTTGCTGAGGTGCACCAGAGCCTCGAACCGGATGAGCGCGACGGGTTCGTGATCATCACAGCGCCGGCGGACGAGGGGCTGATCGACATCCATGACAGAAAGCCCTTAGTGCTCACGCCACAGACCGCTCTAGAGTGGTTGGCCCCTACCACATCGCCTGAGCGCGCTGCAGCGATCGTGGAAACGGGATGCCGCCAGGCTGAGGATTTCAGGTGGTACCCGGTGGGCAAGGCAGTGGGGAATGTACGCAATCAGGGGGCCGAGTTGATAAGGCCGATTCGGTGAAGAGGCAGCAAATCCTTTCTGCGGGCGCACCAGGCCGAGCGAATGTCGAAAATTCGGCGCATGGCATCAAGGTCTGCGCACCCTGTGAGCCCTTTTGTGTTCCAGCCGAGCAAAGGTGGGCTGTGGATCAACGAGCCAAGTGTTACAATCCGCCACTTCAAATCGGCGCTCAAGGCGCTGAACATCCGTGAACGCCGGCAGTACGACACCCGACACACCTACGCAACCATGTGCTTGATGCCTGGGATGAACCCCGCGTTCATCGCGAACCAGCTCGGCCACAGCGTTGAGATGTTGCTCTCTACCTACGCGAAATGGATCAGCTCCTCCTCGGACTGGAGGGAGCTGGAGAAGCTGCCGCCCCGCGTCGAATTGGTCCAAAATTGGCCCAAGAATGACGAGAGGGCCTAAATACACCTCTGGAACCCCCGCAGGACAAGCACTTGATCTCCACAGCTAACATCACCATGCAGTTCGGCTCCAAGCCGCTGTTCGAAAACGTTTCCGTCAAATTCAACAACGGCAACCGCTACGGCCTGATCGGCGCCAACGGTTGCGGCAAGTCGACCTTCATGAAGATCCTCGGCGGTGACCTGGAGCCATCCGGTGGCCAGGTCATGCTCGAGCCGAACACCCGCCTGGGCAAACTGCGCCAGGACCAGTTCGCCTACGAGGAATTCACCGTGATCGATACGGTGATCATGGGCCACGGTCAACTGTGGAAGGTCAAGGCCGAGCGCGACCGCATCTACTCGCTGCCGGAAATGACCGAGGAAGACGGCATGGCCGTCGCCGAGCTGGAAACCGAGTTCGCCGAAATGGACGGCTACACCGCCGAATCCCGCGCCGGCGAACTGCTGCTGGGCCTGGGTATCCCACTGGAGCAACACTTCGGCCCGATGAGCGAAGTGGCACCAGGCTGGAAACTGCGCGTGCTGCTGGCCCAGGCGCTGTTCTCGGACCCGGACGTGCTGCTGCTCGACGAACCGACCAACCACCTGGACATCAACACCATCCGCTGGCTGGAAACGATCCTCACGGCGCGTAACAGCACCATGATCATCATTTCCCACGACCGACACTTCCTCAACAGCGTCTGCACCCACATGGCTGACCTGGATTACGGCGAACTGCGCCTGTTCCCGGGCAACTATGACGAGTACATGACCGCAGCCACCCAGTCGCGTGAGCAACTGCTGTCGGACAACGCCAAGAAGAAAGCCCAGATCGCCGAGCTGCAGACCTTCGTCAGCCGCTTCTCGGCCAACGCCTCGAAGGCCAAGCAGGCGACTTCGCGCGCCAAGCAGATCGACAAGATCCAGCTGGCCGAGGTCAAGCCGTCCAGCCGTGTCAGCCCGTTCATTCGTTTCGAACAGACCAAGAAACTGCACCGCCAGGCCGTGGTCGTCGAAAAAATGGCCAAAGCCTTCGACGACAAGGTGTTGTTCAAGAACTTCGACATCACCGTCGAAGCGGGCGAGCGCGTCGCCATCATCGGCCCCAACGGCATTGGCAAGACCACGCTGCTGCGCACCCTGGTCGGCGAGATGACCCCGGATGCAGGTTCGGTCAAGTGGACCGACAGCGCCGAAGTGGGCTACTACGCCCAGGATCACGCCCACGACTTCGAAGACGACATGACCCTGTTCGACTGGATGGGCCAGTGGACCTCTGGCGAGCAGGTAATCCGCGGCACCCTGGGGCGCATGCTGTTCTCCAACGACGAGATTCTCAAGTCGGTGAAGGTGATTTCCGGTGGTGAGCAAGGCCGCATGCTGTTCGGCAAGCTGATCCTGCAGAAGCCGAACGTACTGGTGATGGACGAGCCGACCAACCACCTGGACATGGAATCGATCGAAGCGCTGAACCTGGCGCTTGAAAACTACCCGGGCACCCTG
The DNA here is from genome assembly GCF_900176445.1 of Pseudomonas sp. URIL14HWK12:I5. Classification (NCBI taxonomy): domain Bacteria; kingdom Pseudomonadati; phylum Pseudomonadota; class Gammaproteobacteria; order Pseudomonadales; family Pseudomonadaceae; genus Pseudomonas; species Pseudomonas sp. URIL14HWK12:I5. The sequence goes on along the minus strand of NZ_FWXQ01000010.1, from coordinate 20,413 downwards.
CTGTTCGTCAGCCACGACCGCGAATTCGTATCGTCGCTGGCCACGCGCATCATCGAGCTGTCGGCCGATGGCGTGGTGGACTTCAGCGGTACCTATGACGACTACCTGCGTAGCCAGGGTGTGCTGGTCTGACTGATGGGGCGGCATGGCCATCTATATGGCTGAGCCGGCCTCTTCGCGGGCATGCCCGCTCCCACAGGTACTGCGCAGGCCTTGAGTACTGTGCGGTAGCTGTGGGGGGGGGCGAGCCAGCGAAGAATCCACCGCCAGTCTCTCAGGCTGGCATTCCCCGACGAATAATTCGTTAGCCTGCTTTCATTTCCCTCCTGTAACAGCCATCATGGAACTACGCCCAACCGCCCGCCCGCGAAAGAGCCCATGACCGCGCAACAACCCGCCCCCACCCGCAATACCCTGCATATCACCCTGCAGATCCTGTCGATCGTTTTCTACACCTTCATTGCCTTCCTCTGCATCGGCCTGCCGATTGCGGTACTGCCCGGCTATGTGCACGACCAGCTGGGCTTTGGCGCGGTGATCGCCGGGGTGACCATAGGCCTGCAATACCTGGCCACCTTGCTCAGCCGCCCGTTTGCCGGGCGCGTTGCCGATACGCTTGGGGGCAAGCGGGCCATCCGCTTCGGCCTGCTGGGGATTGCCAGCTGCGGGGTATTGACCCTGCTGTCGGCCTGGACCCTGACGCTGCCGCTGCTGAGCCTCGCGTTGCTGCTCGCAGGCCGTTTGCTGCTGGGCATCGCCCAGGGGTTGATTGGTGTAGCCACCTTGAGCTGGGGCATCAGCCAGGTCGGCCCCGAACACACCGCCAGGGTGATCTCGTGGAACGGGATTGCGTCTTATGGTGCTATCGCGATAGGCGCCCCCTTGGGCGTACTGGCCGTGGACGGGCTGGACTTCAGCGTACTGGGGCCCGCCTTGCTGGTGCTGGCCGTGGCTGCCCTGCTGGTGCTGCGCAAACGTCCTGACGTGGTGGTGGTGCGCGGCAAGCGCCTGCCCTTCTGGTCCGCGTTCGGCCGTGTCGCCCCGTGTGGCCTGGGCCTGACCCTCGCCTCGATCGGCTATGGCACCCTGACCACCTTTGTCACCCTCTACTACCTGGAGCGCGGCTGGGCCGGTGCTGCCTGGTGCCTGAGTGCGTTTGGTGTGTGCTTCATCATTTCGCGGCTGCTGTTCGTCAATGCGGTCAACCGCTTTGGTGGCTACAACGTGGCGGTCGCCTGCATGGCCACCGAAGTGCTTGGCCTGAGCTTGTTATGGCTGGCACCTTCCCCGGCCTGGGCGCTGGTCGGCGCTGGGCTTACCGGTTTCGGGCTGTCGTTGGTGTACCCGGCGCTGGGCGTAGAGGCAATCAAGCAGGTCCCCAGCAGCAGCCGTGGCGCGGGGCTAGGCGCCTATGCGGTGTTCTTTGACATGGCCTTGGCCATCGCCGGGCCGGTAATGGGCGCAGTGGCCGTGCACTTCGGCTATGCCTCGATCTTCTGCGTGGCGGCCCTGTTGGCCCTGGCCGGGGTGGGCCTAACGCTGTTGCTGTCGCGGCGCGCCCGCCTCGGCTGACCGCTCGCCCGGTTGCGGTGCACCCAGCGCCTGGCTGAAGAACGCCGCCGTTTCGCGCTCCAGCGAATGATGAATATGGCGTCGATCCACGCCCTCGGCATCTTTGCACAGTACGGGCATTCGCGTGTATTGCTCGGCGTCGCAATGGGCCATGAACACAAAGTGGCCGGCGCCGGCCAGCAAGCGGTAATCCGGTGTGACCGGCAGTTTGCGGGCCAGTGCTTCGGCGTTGCGGTCCACGGCCACCAGTTGATCGCTGTCTCCGCTGTAGATCAGGGCGGGTACCTGCACTCCGGCCAGGGCATGGCGCCCGAACAGCAAGCTTAACGGGGCCATCAGCATCACCGCCCCCACCCGCTGGTCTGCCTGGGGCGCCAGCTCGCTGCGGTCGGCAATCAGAATCCCGTGGGTTTTGCAGGCGTCGGCGTCGTTCGGACGTTCCAGGCAGTACTGGCGCAGGCGGTCCAGGTCGGGGCGCGCGCCAGACAGTATCAACGCGGTTTCGCCGCCGGCCGAATAGCCGATCACACCGACCTTGCCTTCATTCAGGTAAGGCCCGAGCAATGCATCGTCACGGGCAGCACCAATGGCAGCGCTGACTTGCAGTGGCCGGCCATAAAGATTGCTCAGGGTACCCAGGCGAGTGTGGTCGCGGGCGTTGTCCCCCGGGTGCACGACAGCTACCACCACGAACCCCTGGCGCGCCAGGGACGTGGCCAGGTAATGCAAGGCCAACGGGCTGCCGGTGTTGCCGTGAGACAACACCAGTAACGGGAACCGGCCCATGGCAACGGGTGCCTCTTCAGCCACCTCGACTGGGTAGCCGTCTATACGGCTGCGATGGGTTGACCCAACGGCCGGATAAAAAGCCAGGGCTTGCATTGGCCGGTTATCGACCGGGTCGGCCAGTGTCATGTGGTGCAGGCCGGCCACCCATGGCGCAGCCTCGGCGTGGGCCAGCAGGCCGGCGAGCAGGGCCAGTGCCAACATGCAGCGTGGAAGGGTCATCGGCCGGCGGTTCCTTGCAGGGCGAAGTGATAGCCCAGCATAGAACCGGCCTGGCCGGCACAGCATGAAAACTGGATGAAACCGTCGTCATGCATGTGGCGTGCGCGCCCTATGCATTTGCGCATGGCATCGAACCCGTGGCATAGATGCAGGTCCACGTCTTTACGTGACCGTTTCGCGCCATTGAAGGAGATTCATGCATGAGCAAGCCCGCCTATGTGCCACCTAAGGTCTGGCGCAACGACGCAGCATCCGGCGGCCAGTTCGCCAGCATCAACCGCCCGGTTGCAGGCCCGACGCACGACAAGGACCTGCCGCAGGGCCAACACCCGCTGCAGTTGTATTCCCTGGCCACGCCCAATGGCGTCAAGGTCACCGTTGCCCTTGAAGAGCTGCTTGCTTTGGGCCACAGCGGTGCCGAGTACGATGCCTGGCTGATCCGCATCGGCGAGGGCGACCAGTTCTCCAGTGGCTTCGTCCAGGTAAACCCCAACTCGAAGATCCCTGCCCTGCTCGACCGTAGTGTCGAGCCACCTGTGCGGGTGTTCGAATCGGGATCGATCTTGCTGTATCTGGCGGACAAGTTCGGTGCCCTGCTGCCGAAATCGCCGGCTGCACGCACCGAAAGCCTGAACTGGTTGTTCTGGCAGATGGGCGCAGCGCCTTACCTGGGTGGTGGCTTTGGCCACTTCTACGTGTATGCACCAGAGAAGGACGAGTACGCCATCAACCGCTTCACCATGGAAGCCAAGCGCCAGCTGGATGTACTCGACCGCCGCCTGGCCGAAAGCCGCTACCTGGGCGGCGACGAGTACAGCATTGCCGATATCGCCGTGTGGCCATGGTATGGCCAGTTGGTGCGCGGCAACCTGTATGGCGCGGCGGAGTTCCTGGCGGTTGACGAATACCCCAACGTGCAGCGCTGGGCCGAAGAAATTGCCCAGCGCCCGGCGGTGCAGCGCGGCACCCGGGTGAACCGGACCTGGGGAGATGAAGACAGCCAGGTGCCCGAGCGGCATTGCGCGGCGGACCTGGATTGAGGGCTAGCCGGGGTCGCTACGCGACCCCAACAATGCCCGCCTGCATAAAACCGTTTGCCCCCGCGCAAACCTGCGTCCGTCAAGCCCTTCTTGTACACTCCTCGCATTAGCCCCCACCTGCACATTTTTTTGGTGAACGCATGATCGAGGTAACCGAGGTTTCCATTGCCGAGCTGCGCGACGCGCTCGAATCGGGCCGCACGACGGCGGTCGAGCTGGTCAAGGCCTACCTGGCGCGTATCGACGCCTACGATGGCGCCGACACCGCCACGGCCCTGAACGCCGTGGTGGTGCGCAACCCGGAGGCGCTGAAAGAAGCCGAGGCCTCCGACGCCCGCCGCGCACAGGGCCAGGTGCTGAGCCCGCTGGACGGCATCCCCTACACCGCCAAGGACAGCTACCTGGTCAAAGGCTTGACCGCTGCTTCCGGCAGCCCTGCCTTCAAGGACCTGGTCGCCCAGCGCGACGCCTTCACCATCGAGCGCCTGCGCGCCGCCGGTGCCGTGTGCCTGGGCAAGACCAACATGCCGCCCATGGCCAACGGTGGTATGCAGCGCGGCGTGTATGGCCGCGCCGAAAGCCCGTACAACGCCAACTACCTGACCGCGCCGTTCGCCTCGGGCTCCTCCAACGGTGCCGGCACCGCCACCGCCGCCAGCTTCAGCGCCTTCGGCTTGGCTGAAGAAACCTGGTCCAGTGGCCGTGGCCCGGCGTCCAACAACGGTTTGTGCGCCTATACCCCATCGCGCGGGGTGATTTCGGTGCGTGGCAACTGGCCGCTGACCCCGACCATGGACGTGGTGGTGCCTTACGCCCGCACCATGGCCGACTTGCTGGAAATCCTCGATGTGGTGGTAGCCGATGACGCTGACAAGCGCGGCGACCTGTGGCGCTTGCAGCCTTGGGTGCCGATTCCGGCAGCGTCGACGGTGCGCCCTGCGTCTTACCTGGATCTGGCCGTGGATGCCGGTGCCCTCAAAGGCAAGCGCTTTGGTGTGCCACGCATGTACATCAATGCGGATGCCGAAGCTGGCACCTCCGAAAAGCCGGGCATCGGCGGCCCGACCGGCCAGCGCATCAACACCCGCGCCACGGTGATCGCCTTGTGGCAGCAGGCGCGCCAGGCCCTGGAAGCGGCCGGTGCCGAAGTACTGGAAGTGGACTTCCCGCTGGTGTCCAACTGCGAGGGCGACCGCCCGGGTGCCCCGACTGTTTACAACCGTGGCATTGTCAGCAAGGAATTCCTGCACGACGAACTGTGGGAGCTTTCGGGCTGGGCCTTCGACGACTTCCTGCGCGCCAACGACGACCCCAAGCTCAACCGCCTGGCCGATGTCGATGGCCCACAGATCTTCCCCCACGACCCGGGTACCCTGCCCAACCGTGAAGACGACCTGGCTGCCGGCATGGACGAATACGTCAACATGGCCAAGCGTGGTCTGAAAACCTGGGACCAGATCGAGACCCTGCCTGACGGCCTGCGCGGCCTGGAAAAGACCCGCAAGCTGGACCTGGAAGACTGGATGGACAATCTGGGCCTGGACGCGGTGCTGTTCCCGACCGTTGCCGATGTGGGCCCGGCCGACGCCGATGTCAACCCGGCCTCGGCCGACATCGCCTGGAGCAACGGTATCTGGGTGGCCAACGGCAACCTGGCGATCCGTCACCTGGGTGTGCCAACCGTCACCGTGCCGATGGGCGTGATGGCCGACATCGGCATGCCGGTGGGGCTGACCTTTGCCGGGCGGGCTTACAGCGACAATGCGCTGTTGAGCTTTGGTGCAGCCTTCGAGGCGACCGGCTCACGCCGCATGATCCCGCCACGCACCCCAGCCCTGAGCTGATTATTGGGGCTGCTTTGCAGCGAAGATCGCACAATTCAACTTAATGTGTAAAAATACACAAAAAGTTGAATTGTGCGATCTGCCATGCCCATCTGCCCCAGCGAAGAACGCCACCTCACCCTCTCTGTGCTCAAGGCCGCCATCCAGGCCTTGGGTAGCGTTGCCGCACGCAACATGGAAATCCTCCTGCACGACCTCGACCACCCGGAGCACTCCGTGGTGGCGATCGTCAACGGCCACCTGTCCGGCCGTAGCGTCGGCAGCCCGATTATTGCAGCCCCGGAACAGGACCAAGGCTTCAAAGCATTGATGCAGGCCTCGGCCGATCAGCGCGGCTGCGAGCCCGTGGTACTCCCCGACTACCCCACCACGCTCAAGGGCCGCACCCTGCGCAGCGCCACCGCTATCTTTCGAGACAGCACCGGCCACCCCTTCGCCAGCCTCTGTGTCAACACCGACATCACCGGCCTGGACGCAGCCATGAGCTTTCTCCAGCAGTTGCAACCGTTGGGTGCCACACCCGCGGTAAGCGAGCCTGCCGACATGGAACTGCTGATGAGTGAAATCATCCAGGCCTCGCTTCAGCGCAGCGGCCAGGGGCGAATGAACAAACAGGCCAAAGTCGAGGCTGTTCGAGTCATGCAGGAGCGTGGCTTGTTCATCGTCAAAGGCGGCGTGGAAAAGGCTGCCAGTGCCCTCGGCGTGACCCGCTACACCATTTACAACTACCTTGAACAATTGCGCGGAGCCAGCCAATGACCTTGCATATCCAAACACCCCTGATCGAATCCCGACCGCTGTCGTTGGCCGCCGGCTGCAATGTCTGGCTCAAACTCGATGCCCTGCAACCTTGCGGCTCGTTCAAGCTGCGCGGGGTGGGCCATGCCTGCGAAGTGCATCAGGCCCGCGGCGCCAAACAGTTCATCTCGTCCTCGGGGGGCAACGCCGGCCTGGCGGTGGCATACGCCGGGCGCAAGCTGGGCGTACCGGTAACCGTAGTAGTCCCCGAAACCACCACTGAGCGAGCCAAGGAATTGCTGCGTCTGGAAGACGCCAAGGTGGTGGTGCATGGCAGCTCCTGGCAAGAAGCCAACGCCCTGGCACAGACCCTCGTCGGCCCGAATGACGCCTTTATCCACCCGTTTGACGACCCGCTGTTGTGGACCGGGCATGCCAGCCTGATCGATGAAGTGGCCGAAGCCGGCGTGAAGCCCGACGCTGTGGTGCTGTCGGTAGGTGGCGGCGGCTTGCTCAGCGGCGTGGTCGAAGGGTTGCAGCGCAACGGGTGGGGCGAGGTACCGGTGCTGGCAGTGGAAACCAACGGTGCAGCTTCGCTGCATGCGGCCATGCAGGCGGGGCATTCGGTTGAACTGGAGCGTATTGCTTCCGTGGCAACGTCGCTGGGGGCAAAGCGCGTCGCAAATCAGGCGCTGATCTGCGCGCAGCAGCACGCGGTGCACAGCCACTTGGTCAGCGATCGCGCAGCGCTGGAGGCCTGCGAGCGGTTCCTGCTGGACCATCGCCTGCTGGTCGAACCGGCGTGCGGGGCCGCGTTGGCATTGGCGTATGCGCCGGGCGCACTGGCGCAATACCAGAGCGTGCTGGTGGTGGTTTGTGGCGGTGCTACCGCAACGCTGGCGCAGATTAAGGCGTGGTTGCAGCAAGCTGATTGAGGCTGCCACCTGTCGGTGGTGATTACGATAGTCACATGCGTCTGTTCTACTGAGCCCGCCGCAACCGGAAAAATGCCCTCGCAACGGCGTCACCCCTGACGAAATGCGTATCGCACCCTTTCGGTCTGCGGCAAGTGAAGGCACAATGCGTGTCCTTTTTTTGGCCGGCCTGGCCGGGGGCCTTTAAATGATCAAGACGCCGTATTACCTCATCGACAAAACCAAGCTGCTCAGCAACATGGAGAAGATCGCCTACGTGCGTGAACACTCCGGTGCCAAGGCGCTGCTTGCCCTCAAGTGCTTCGCCACCTGGTCGGTGTTCGACCTGATGCAGCAGTACATGGACGGCACCACCTCGTCCTCCCTCTTCGAGCTCAAGCTCGGCCGCCAGAAGTTCGCCGGTGAAACCCACGCCTACAGCGTGGCCTGGGCCGACGATGAGGTCGAGGAAATGCTGGAGAACTGCGACAAGATCATCTTCAACTCGATCGGCCAACTGCAGCGCTTTGCCGAACAGTCCGAAGGCAAAGTACGCGGCCTGCGCGTCAACCCGCAAGTCAGCAGCTCCGACTACCTGCTGGCCGACCCGGCGCGCCCGTTCAGCCGCCTGGGCGAATGGGACCCGGCCAAGATCGAACAGGTGATCGAGCAGATCTCCGGCTTCATGTTCCACAACAACTGCGAGAACGGCGACTTCGGCCTGTTCGACAAGATGCTCACGCATATCGAAGAACGCTTCGGCCACCTGCTGCACAAGGTCGAGTGGGTCAGCCTGGGTGGCGGCATTCACTTCACCGGTGAAGACTATGCGGTAGACGCCTTCTGCGCGCGCCTCAAGGCCTTCTCGGAGAAATACGGCGTACAGGTGTACCTGGAGCCGGGCGAAGCGGCCATCACCAACAGCGCCTCGCTGGAAGTGACCGTGCTCGACACCCTGTACAACGGCAAGCACCTGGCCGTGGTCGACAGCTCCATCGAAGCGCACCTGCTCGACCTGCTGATCTACCGCCTCAACGCCAAGATGGCCCCGAATGACGGCGAGCACACCTACATGGTCTGCGGCAAGTCGTGCCTGGCCGGCGACATTTTCGGCGAGTACCAATTCGATCGTCCGTTGGCCATTGGTGATCGCCTGTCGTTCGTCGACACGGCGGGTTACACCATGGTCAAGAAAAACTGGTTCAACGGTCTGAAAATGCCTTCCATCGTGGTCAAGCAACTCGACGGCAGCGTCGAAGTCGTCCGCGAGTTCGGTTTCGAAGACTACGTTTCCAGCCTGTCGTAAGACTGGCTACTCAAGTAAGGAGCAAAGGGTAAATTGAAGAAGAACGTTCTTATCATTGGTGCAGGAGGTGTCGCCAAGGTGGTGGCCCACAAGTGCGCGCAGCATAACGACGAACTGGGTCGTATCGCTATCGCGTCACGGAACATCTCCAAATGCCAGGCCATCATCGACAGCGTCAAGGCCAAGGGTAGCCTCAAGGTACCCGCCGACATCCAGGCCTTCTCGCTCAACGCCCTCGATGTCGAGGCAACCAAGGCACTGATCCGCGAAACCGAATCGCAGATCGTGATCAACGTGGGGTCCGCCTTCCTCAACATGTCGGTGCTGCGCGCCTGCATCGATACCGGTGTCGCCTACCTGGACACCGCCATCCACGAAGAGCCGGGCAAGATCTGCGAAACCCCGCCGTGGTACGGCAACTACGAGTGGAAACACCTCGAAGAGTGCCAACAAAAGAACATCACTGCCATTCTCGGCGTCGGTTTCGACCCGGGTGTGGTGAACAGCTACGCCAAACTGGCGCAGCAGCAGTATTTCGACAGCATTGATTCGATCGACATTCTCGACGTCAATGCCGGTTCGCATGGCAAGTACTTTGCCACCAACTTCGACCCGGAAATCAACTTCCGCGAGTTTACCGGGCAAGTGTGGAGCTGGCAGAACAGCCAGTGGACCAGCAACACCATGTTCGAGGTCAAGCGTACTGACGACCTGCCGGTGGTAGGTTCGCAAAACCTGTACCTGACCGGTCACGATGAAGTTCACTCGATCTCGAAGAACCTCAACGTGCCGAACGTGCGTTTCTGGATGAGCTTCGGCGAGCACTACATCAACGTGTTCACCGTGCTGAAAAACCTGGGCCTGCTCAGCGAGCAACCGGTGAAAACCGCCGAAGGCCTGGAAGTGGTACCGCTGAAAGTGGTCAAGGCCGTACTGCCGGACCCAGCCTCGCTGGCCCCAGGCTACACCGGCAAGACCTGCATCGGTGACCTGGTCAAAGGCACCAAGGATGGCCAGCCGCGCGAAGTGTTCATCTACAACGTGGCTGACCACGAAGAGGCCTACGCCGAAACCGACAGCCAGGGTATTTCCTACACTGCCGGCGTACCGCCAGTGGCTGCCGCCCTGCTGGTAGCTCGTGGCGAGTGGGATGCCAAGCGCATGGTCAACGTCGAGGAGCTGCCAGCCGAGCCGTTCCTCAAGGCGCTGGACGTGATGGGCCTGCCGACCCGCGTTAAAGATGAAAAAGGCGATCGTCCCTGGGACGCTGAAGCCTAAGTAGCAAACAGAAGGGGTGCCACATGGCGCCCCTTCTGCTTTTCCAGGCCAGGCCTCTACTTCCGGGCCTCCAGAATCAGGTTGAACGGCGTTTGCGTCGCCCGCCGGAACCGGCTGAACCCCGCCGCTTCGAACACCGCCCGCAACCGCCCCTCCCCGGCCTGCGCGCCCAGCCCCAAGCCCACTTCCTGCGACAACGAATTCGGCGTGCAGATAAATGTCGACGCGGCATAAAACAACCGCCCGACCGGGTTCAGGTTGCCGTCCAGCGAATCCTCGGCATAAGGCTCTACCAGCATCACCGTACCGTCAGGCTTCAATGCACGGTAGGCGTGCCTGGCGGCCCCCACCGGGTCGCCCATGTCGTGCAGGCAGTCGAAAAAGCACACCAGGTCATGGTCATGCCCCGGGTAATCCTTGGCACTTGCCTGCTGGAAATTCACCCGCTCCGACAGCCCCGCTTCGCGCGCCCGTTCGTTGGCGGTGGTGATAGAGGGACCGTGGTAGTCATAACCTACAAAAGTCGACGCCGGAAATGCCTGGGCCATGACCAGCGTGGAGGCGCCGTGCCCACACCCCACATCCGCCACCTTGGCGCCCGCCTGCAGTTTGGCCACCACACCCTCCAGCGCCGGCAGCCACTCAGCCACCAGGAACGTCCGATAACCCGGCCGGAAGAACCGTTCGGTACCGCTGAACATGCACGGGTGGTGGTCGCCCCAGGCCAGCCCGCCATCGCCGCGCATGGCCGCGACCAGCTTGTCCTTGTCATGGAACAATGCCGCGATCACTGCAGCACCACCCGCCATGTAAGCCGGGGAGTCCTCCAGCGCCAAAGCCATGGCCTGCTCTTCGGGCAACACAAAAAGGCCCTTGTCGTGCGTCATGTAGCCCGATGCCGCCTGGGCGTTCAGCCATTCGCGCACCAACCGAGGGTGGCAGCCGGTTTTGGCCGCCAGCGCCTCGGGCGTGGTCGGCTGGCTGTCGGCCAGGGCCCGGTACAGGCCCAGCTCGTCACCCAGGATGACATTTGCCAGCGTCGCTGCGGCGCCCATGTCGCCCACCAGCTTGCCCATGAAATCATGAAGCCTTGCCTCGTCCATGACCTGCCCTCCTCTGCAAGAAGGCCATCGCCAGCGAGGGACATCCGCTCCGGGGAGGCGGTGGTCGGGGTTATTGGATGGGCCTGCCATAACGCTCGCAAAACAGACCCTGTGTAAGTCTAGTTGGCTTGCTCAGCGCCTTGGGCCTGCTCAGTAAGCTTTTCCAGTAGCGCTTTGGCCAGCAGCTTGTCCGAAAATGGGTTTTGCCCCGTGATCAGTTCGCGGTCCACTACCACATTGGGCTGCCAGGCCTTGGCGTAAGCCATATCGCCACCGGCCGTCGCCATGGCCTTGGCCGGGTAGAACAACAGCCGCTGGCCCTTGAGCGAACCTTCGAACACTTGCTCTTCCGGGTCGGAGAAAATAGTCATCCTGTACCCCTTGTACAACCAGTCGGTGGCGGCCGGTGTTTCACCACGAGCCAACATCCGTTGATAGCTTCCCGGGTCCCGCTGCGCCGAGAGCAAGGCGATGGGGCCATGACAAATAGCGGCCGTAGGCTTGCCAGCCTCATGAAAATGCCGCAGCAAGGCACCGACGTCCGGGTTGTTGGCCAGGTCGATCAAGGGGGCGTGGCCGCCGGGAATGAACAAACCGGCGTACCGCCCCATGTCACTGGCGAGCACCTCTTTCACCGACAAGGTATCGCCAATGTCCGCCAAGCCTTGGACCACCTTCTCGATCCTCCGCATTTCGCTCGCATCACCCGCAAAGTACTGAGGATCGATCGAAAGTGGGTCAACGCTCGGGGCGTTACCCTTGGGAGTCACCAGCACCACCGTGTAACCGGCCTGGAGCAACTGGTCGGCAGGCACGCCGAACTCATTGAGGTAATAGCCGGTGGAATAGGGCTTGCCGTCCTGTAGCGCCAGTTGGTTCTCGCTGGAGAGCAGCACAAGAACTTCACCCTTGGACGAGCCATGGGCGCCACTGGTCAGTAAGGCGGTGGCAATAGTGAGGGCAAGCGAGGACAGCCTGGTCATGCATCAATCTCCTGATCTAAGCGCCGTCTAACATTGGCGGGATGGGCACATCCTAACGACCAGGCTAGAATTCGATAATTCGAATGCTCGCATACCTGTGATCCATAAAATGAATATCACCCGCAAGGATCTCAATCTGCTGCATCTGTTTCATGTGCTTTATCAAGAGCGCAACCTCACCCTCGCCGCGCAGCGCATGGCCCTGAGCCAGCCTGCACTCAGTCACAAGCTCAACAAGCTGCGCCATCAGTTCGGTGATCCATTGTTCATACGCGCCCCGAGGGGCTTGACGCCCACGCCACGCGCTCACGAATTGGCTGCCGAAGTCGAGCGCTTGATCATGGGCCTGGAAAGTTTCTACGAACGCTGCGAAGGGCAGGATTTTCTTTTACGCCCTGCCCGCCTGCACCTGTACAGCACTGATTATGTAGAGCAGACGCTATTACCTGGGCTGCTCCCGATCCTGCGTAACCAGGCGCCAAACTTGACACTGGTCACCCATAACACCCGTGGCCAGCTCCCGCGGGAAGCCTTGGAGAAAGGTACTTGCGACCTTGCCGTCGCCGGATTCTTCACTGACCTGGCGGATAGCTTCCACCAGCAGCGCCTGCTCAGCGATGACTTCGTAGTACTGGCCTCTCGCAGTCATCCTCGCCTTGGAAATGGCCTGGACCTCAACACCTTCCTGGCATGCGACCACCTGCTCACCACCCTCACCGGCGACCTTGATGGTTTGGTCGACCGCGCCTTGCGCGCCCAAGGAAAGCACAGGCGAGTAGTGGCAGGCCTGTCGAGTTTCATAGCCCCCATGCGCATGATACAAGGCACAGACCTTCTGCTTACCTGCCTGCGCTCGCTGGCTATTGAAGCAGTCAAACGTGATGACGACCTGCTCATGTACCCACTTCCGCTGGTACTGCCTGCAATCGAGGTAATGCAGATCTGGCACGAACGCACCCATGCCGATCCCTTGCGCCAGTGGTTCCGCCAGCAACTATGGGCAGTCGCGCAGGAAGTAGCAGCCCGTTCAGGTAACAAAATCTAAATACCACTGTGACATTTTTCGTCAGCGTTCTTGCCAAGGAGCTGTCAGATGAAAGTCACGGTTTTCGGTACTGGCTATGTCGGCCTCACCCAGGCAGCGTGCCTGGCCCATGTGGGACATTCGGTGTTGTGCATGGACGTCGACGCCGAGCGTGTCGCCACACTCAATGGAGGCCATTGCCCTATCTTCGAGCCAGGCCTTGCACCGATGCTGGAAAAAAACCTGGCCTGCGGACGCCTGCGCTTCACCACCGATACCGACGAAGCCACCAATTTCGCAACGGTGCTGTTTATCGCGGTCGGAACCCCTGCACAGGCCGACGGCAGTGCTGACCTGAAACAGGTTTTCACCGTGGTCGACAACATTCTCAAACATGCCGAAGGTGCCAAGTTAATCGTCAACAAATCTACCGCGCCAGTTGGCACCGTGCACCGTATAAAGGAGCGTATTGCACAGGCTGTGGCCGACACCAACCGCTTTCAGGTAATCAGTAATCCCGAATTCCTCAAGGAAGGCTCGGCCGTGGACGATTGCATGCGCCCGGAGCGCATCATTATCGGTGGCGCCACGCCAGCCGAGGTAGAGTTGCTGCGCGAGCTATACCTGCCGTTCAACCGAAATCGCGAAAAATTCATGGTCATGGATGCGCGTAGCGCCGAGCTCAGTAAATACGCAGCCAACTGCATGCTGGCCACCAAGATTTCCTTCATGAACGAAATCGCCAATCTGGCCGAGCATTTAGGTGCCGACATCGAAATGGTACGTCGCGGGATCGGCTCAGACTCGCGCATTGGCTACGACTTCATCTACGCCGGCTGCGGTTTCGGCGGTTCGTGCTTCCCCAAGGATCTGCAAGCCCTGCGCCGCAGCGCCGAAGCCGAAGGCTTCGAGCCGCAGCTGCTGCGCGCGGTAGAGTCGATCAACGAACAGCAAAAAGGCCGGCTGTTCAACAAGATCCAGCGTCACTACTCACGCGGACTGCGTGGCAAGGTCTTTGCGTTGTGGGGACTGTCGTTCAAGCCCAATACCAACGACATTCGCGAAGCCTCCAGCCGGGTGGTACTTGAGGCGCTGTGGGCTGCCGGGGCACGAGTACAGGCGCACGACCCTCAGGCGATGCCGGAAATTCTGCGGCATTACGGCCCACGCGCCGACCTGCAGCTTGTGCCTTCCAAGGAAGCTGCCCTGCAAGGCGCTGATGCCTTGGTGATCGTGACGGAATGGCAAGACTACCGTGTGCTCAACCTGGAGACGGTGCCCCAATTGCTTGCAGACCGAGTGGTATTCGATGGCCGCAACCTTTACGAGCCTGACCACATGGCCTCTGCAGGCCTGACATACTACGGTATTGGACGTGGCCAAGTGCCGCCAGCCAGCAGTGAACCTTGGCCGGCCGCTTTCAAGCAGCCGGCCATAGCCACTTACGGTGCAGCATTACTGCCTGGCGGATTGAGCTGCAGCACCTCATTGGTGTATGCCCATTCCTTCTGTACCTGGTCCGGGTGGTCATTGAGGCGAATGCCATAGGACGGGATGATCTGCTTGATCTTGGCCTGCCATTCCGGCGTTGCCACCTTGTCCTTGAACACCTTGTTCAGCACATCGAGCATGATGGGTGGTGCGGTCGAGGCACCCGGCGAAGCCCCCAGCAAGCCGGCGATACTGCCGTCCTTGGATGTCACCACCTCGGTACCGAGCTTGAGCACGCCACCCAATGCTTCGTCCTTCTTGATGATCTGCACCCGCTGGCCGGCCTGCCACAGCCGCCAGTCTTCCTTCTTCGCCCCGGGGAAGTAGGTGCGCAGCGCTTCGAAGCGGTCATTGTCGGATTGCAGCACCTGGCCGATCAGGTACTGCACCAGGTCAAACTCGCGTACGCCCACCCGCACCATCGGCCAGGCGTTGTGCACACTGGTACTGGCAAGCAGGTCAAGCAGCGAGCCCTGTTTGAGGAACTTGGTCGAGAACGTGGCGAACGGCCCGAACAGAATCATCCGCTTGCCATCGAGCACCCGGGTGTCCAGGTGCGGCACCGACATCGGCGGTGCACCGGTCGCGGCAATGCCATAGGCCTTGGCCATGTGGCGCTGGGCGATGGCCGGGTTGTCGGTGACCAGGAACGAGCCGCCGACCGGGAAGCCGGCATAGTCCTTGGCTTCGTCGATACCCGACTTCTGCAGCAGCGGTAACGCCGCACCACCGGCACCAATGAACAGGAACCTGGCGTCAGTGGCCGCCTTGCTGCCGTCTTTCAGGTTCTTGTATTCGACATGCCAGGAGCCATCACCGTTGCGGGTAATGTCCTGCACCTCGGTGGACAGTTTGAGGTCGAAGTTGGGCCGAGTCTGCAGGTAACCCACGTACTGCCGGGTGATCTCGCCAAAATTCACATCGGTGCCGATTGGCGTCCAGGTCACGGCCAGTTTCTGGTTGGGATCGCGCCCTTCCATCATCAACGGCACCCACTTGCGGATCTGCTCGTGGTCTTCGGAGTACTGCATGGGCTTGAACAACGGGCTGGCCTGCAGCGCCTCATAGCGCTTTTTCAGGAAGCGGATGTTGTCGTCCCCCCACACGAAGCTCATGTGCGGCGTGGTATTGATGAAGGAATGCGGGTTCTTCAACACGCCCTGCTTCACCTGCCAGGCGAGGAACTGGCGGGTGACCTGGAACGACTCGTTGATCTCCACGGCTTTGCTGATGTCGATCTTGCCGTCTTTTTCCGGCGTGTAGTTGAGTTCGGCCAAGGCCGAGTGGCCGGTGCCGGCGTTGTTCCAGCCGTTGGAACTTTCTTCGGCCACCTTGTCCAGGCGCTCGACCATCTCCATCGACCAGCCTGGCTCCAGCTCGTTGAGCCAAACGGCCAGCGTGGAACTCATGATGCCGCCGCCCACCAGCATCACGTCCACCTTTCTGGTTTCCGCTGCCTGGGCATTGAGCATGCTCAATGCCAGCGCCAGCCCGGCCAGCGCCAGTTCCGGCTTGATGGTGATCTTCATAACCTCTCCCGTGCCTCGTTGCTGTCCGTTAGTCCGGCACAAGCTTAGCTGATGGATTTACTCGGGTATGTTCAAGGCGGAGCTTCGTGCCCCTTGCAATTCATGAATTCTCAAAATACTGTATGAATATTCAGTATCGCGAGTCAGTCACATGCAGCTCATCGCCAAACTCGGCATCCTCGCCGACGCCGCCAAGTACGACGCCTCCTGCGCCAGCAGCGGCGCGCCCAAGCGTAATTCACGCGGCGGTGATGGCCTGGGCGCCACCAACGGCATGGGCATCTGCCACAGCTACACCCCCGACGGCCGCTGCGTCTCGCTGCTCAAGGTGCTATTGACCAACTTCTGCCTGTACGACTGCCAGTACTGCGTCAACCGCCGCTCCAGCAACGTACCTCGCGCGCGCTTTTCCCCCGAAGAGGTGGTCCGCCTGACGCTGGACTTCTACCGGCGGAACTGCATCAGCGGCCTGTTCCTTAGCTCCGGCATCATCCGCTCGGCGGACTACACCATGGAGCAGTTGATCCGCGTAGCCCGGTTGCTGCGCGAAGAACACAACTTCCGCGGTTACATTCACCTCAAGACCATCCCGGATGCCGACCCCCTGCTGATCGAAGAAGCCGGCCGCCTGGCCGACCGACTCAGCGTCAACATCGAGCTGCCCACCGACGCCAGCCTCAAGCGCCTGGCACCGGAAAAACAGGCGCATACCATCCGCCAGGCAATGGGCGTGATTCACCTGGGCCAGCAAGCGGTGGCCAACGAACCCAAAGCCCCGCGCTTCACCCCTGCCGGCCAAAGCACCCAAGTGATCGTCGGTGCCGACAGCACCGACGACAGCACCCTGCTGCGCAATGCCGAGTCGCTGTATCAAGGCTATGGCCTCAAACGCGTGTATTACTCTGCGTTCAGCCCGATCCCAGACAGCCCGGGCAGCGTACCCTTGGCTGCCCCGCCGCTACTGCGCGAGCACCGCCTGTACCAGGCCGACTTCCTGCTGCGTGGCTACGGCTACAAGGCGGGTGAACTGCTGGGCCAGAGCGGCAACCTGGCGCTGGACATCGACCCAAAGCTGGCCTGGGCGCTGGCCAACCGGGAGGTATTCCCGCTGGACGTGAACCGCGCCGAGCCCGCGCTGCTGGCGCGTATTCCCGGCATTGGCCTGCGTAGCGTGCAACGCCTGGTCGCACTGCGCCGAGAGCGGCGCATTCGCTATGACGACCTCATTCAGCTGCGCTGCGTGCTGGACAAGGCACGGCCGTTCATCGTCACCAGCGATTATCGCCCGGCCCAGGCCGAGCTGCGCAGCGGCCTGCTAAGGGCGCGTTTGCGTGAGCCGCAGGCGCCCGTGCAGATGGGGTTGTGGGGATGATCGCGCTCGATTGTGATGACCAGTTCGCCACTTGGCGGGATCAGGCCCGGGTGTTGCTGGGGCATGGCATCGACCCCGCCGAGGTCACCTGGTCGCAAGGCCCGATGGCCGACCTGCTGGCAGCACCGGCAGCGCCCCCGGAAGGCCCAGGCCCCTTTCGTGCCAAAGTCCCGGCCGTGCTGCTGAGCCAGTTGGAGCAGGCTGCCCGTTATCGTGGCGAACAGCGCTGGAACCTGCTGTATGAAGTGCTCTGGCGTGTTGCCCATGGCGACCGCACGGCGATGCTGGCAGGTGACCGATTGGGCAGTGAGTTGCAACGGCGCATCAAGCAAGTCACCCGGGAGGCGCATCACCTGCATGCCTTTGTGCGCTTCGTACCGCTGCCAGAGGCGTTGGCCGATCGCCTGCAACTTGATCTGGTGGCTTATCACGAACCGGCGCATGACGTTCTGGAAAGTGCCAGCCCCCATTTTGCCGACCGTCTGGGGCGTTTACGCTGGTTGATCGCCACCCCACAGGATGGCATTCGCTTTGACGGCCAGCAGTTCGATTACCAACGCCATTGCCCTGAGGATTGGCAGCAATGGGCACGCAACGCCGACGACCCTGGCGCCGAACTGTGGCGCACCTATTATCGCCATACCTTCAACCCTGCCCGCCTCAACCCGGATGCCTTGCGCCTGCACATGCCCGGGCGTTTCTGGCGGCATTTGCCGGAAGGCATGCTGATACCGCAGCTTGAAGGCCTTGCTCGCCAAGGCAAGCAACGGGACGGCCAAGCCCTTGAAGTGGCCTCCCAGGCCGGCAAACAGATCAGTAAACCCACACAGTCCTACAGCAACCACCCGACATCGCCCTCATCCAGCACACCGCCATGATCCGTTCGGTCGCCTTTGCGCGCCACCGCCGCGCCTTCGATCAGGAAATGCTCTGCCCCACTCTCGATAACCGCACCACACGTGGTGCGGTCACCTACCCTCGCAACTGCCCTGCCGTTGAAGGTATAGGTGGCACTGCCGCTCTCTACCTGATTGACGCCATGCAGCGGGCATTCATGTCGGTGGCCTACAAGTACAACCGGGTTCATTGGGTTTCTCCTTCAGACGGTGCTGTACGGGATTCACGGTCAATGTCTGCTGGCCACACAACCTTTGGGGCCAAGCAATGCATGTGGCTGAGGCCGTCGTCGTCGTTCCAGTCGCGGGGTGGGTGCACGAATTTTGGCAAGGCTTCGGGGCCTTGTTGCATGAACAGACGGGCGATGGCCCAGTAGGCTTCACCTCGATATAGGTTGGAGGTGAACACCACCCGGTCAATGACTTCGTTGGTTTCCGGGTTGCGGACAGACAGCTTTACGTTTTCGATAACACCGCCATGGCCGGGGGCGTAGACGCGGTAGACCTCGGCTGTCACGTCGTCCCAATCGTAGGCGATTGGTTTGACGCCCCAGTGCTTATGGCTGAACAGGTAGATGTAATGGAATTTATATTGATAGAGATATATCTTTCTCCGATGGCGGTTGAAACGTATTGGCTCGTCTCTTGGGAGCGTCAAGTCAATCTTTACAATAGCTGCAACAGCCCACACGCCGACCAAAGGTGCCAGAATCATAACAAGAGCAACATGCCAGTCACGCGACCAACTAATATGAAACATATCCCAATACAAAGAGATAAGCGCCAAAACCGATATCACCAAGCCTGGAACCCCAAGAAGAACTGCAACACCACGCAAACCGACCGTAGATCGAGAGAGCTCTAGATACACATCATCCAAATAGTTTGGTGATGGATTTATATTATCTAAATTAAAGCACGGAACCGCTTGCGAACTGACTTGGGGAAGATCATAGCTCCAGCACATGGCGCGCTTCCAAAGCCCCTTGGATCTAACCATCATTCGTTCTCCTCTTGGACGCAAACCTCAGCATAAGCCTCCGATAGTGCTTTATCTGGCCAGTACATTACAAGTAACGTCACTGCACGAATAGTATGTAACCCAATAGCTGCCATGAGTTCTACAGCGCCTGTGATTTCCATCCAAGACATAGCCTGACGCTCTGACCCCGACGACCTTCTCTTTCTCTTCACTGAAAAATCAGGTTTATAGTCTGGATTTTTCGGCTTGGAAAATTCAGAGAATAATTGAGTCTTATTCAGAGCATCGACTGGGAGAGCTTGATACTCATCGATAAGCAGGGTCTCACCGCCATTGAAATCGGGGAACTTTCCGTCACCGTAACGATGCACAACCAGGGTCCAGCGAAAGGCCGAGCGCTCATCACTGAACGCAGGAAGTACAACTTGAAACCTAATTTTATGTTCTAGCTCCAAGCTTACCAAACCTCCTATTTTGGAAGCTGTCGAATCGCTTGTGCGCTTGGATTCAAAATCCACCGCCGCTTGGACGCCGAGCGTAGCTGCATTAAGCTCCGCAAATGCAATGTCTGCATACTCGGGAACGCGCCAATGCACTGCCGACTTTTCATTAGCCTTTCCAAAATAGCATCGCCGAGCCCAAAGCTCCAATGCGGTAGATTCATTTCCTTCAGCCCACTTGCCAAGTGCGTAGGCTGTGAGTGCCAGCGCTATAGCTAGACCCAAAGGTCCTAATAAAAAAGTATCAAACGCTGCGTAGGCAAATAGCCCGGTTGAGAAACCATATACAAAACCTGCGCTAAAATATATCCTCCCTGCTCTGTCATCTCCTTTTGCCGAAGCGCGCTCTGACGCGACAAATGCTTGTGCCGTATCAAATATTCCAGCCATTGCACTTACCATGGCACCTAATTTCATTAACGAAACGCCCGAAGCTCCCTTAATCCCCGATATACCCATTCGGCCAGCACTTGACTTCATCACGAGCCCAACCAGCTCAATTTGCCCTCCCAGCAATCCCAATTGCGACCCTTGCAGCGCCAGCTTGGCCTCATGTGCCTTGGGCCCAATCTCGGTTTCTGCTTTATCCTGGTTTCTGCTCAGGCTGTCGTGTTGCAAATACAACCCGCCTATCGCGAGCAATACTTCCCAACTGCCTGCCACACCCCGCAAGCCGCTAAAGCCAGTTCGCACCAACTGCGCCGCCTGCTGCGAAGTAATGCGCACTTCCTCCAACACCTTGCGCGCATTCGCCTCCAGCGTCCCCGCCGCCACCGAGATATCCACCAAGGCAATCTGTGCCGCACTGCTCGCCTGGGTCACCTTCATGCTGG
>NZ_FWXQ01000023.1:0-1788 GCF_900176445.1 Pseudomonas sp. URIL14HWK12:I5 | reverse complement strand
CAGACCCATAAAGGTGATGGTTACAACGAACTGCGTTTCGAGGACGAACTGGGCAAAGAGGAAGTGTTCATCCATGCCCAGCGGGACAAGAACAATGTGGTCGGCAATGATGAGACCACGCGTGTGGGGCGCAATCGTGTCGAGCAGGTCGGCAATGATGAGCAACTGAGCATTGGCAACAACTTCCGTCAGGAAACGGCATACAACCATACCCAGGTTATTGGGCAAAACAGCCTGTTGGACATCAAGCGTGACCTGGTCGAGAACGTGGCCAACAACCGCACTGAGTCAACGGGTGGCAATCACCGCGTTCTCACTGGGAGCAACTGCGAGCTAGTGGTCAAAGGGGCTCAGTCGATAAGCGTCGGGCAGGGCGTGCAACAACGCACGACAGTATTCCAGTTGCTGGCCAGTGAGCGCATCGAATTGAGAAGCCCTGGCGGCAGCATCGTGCTGGATGCGCAGGGCATTACCATCAATGGCCTGACACTCGACTTGAAAGGGCAGACCAAGGCCGTTGCGAAAGGGGATGGCGATAGCCCGTCTTTTGAGCTTACGCCTGACGCTAGCAGCAAGTGCGAGGTCAAGGCATGAATGTCGAGAGCCTGATCAGCCGCATCGAAGGGCATCATGCGGCGCACCTGCATTGCCATGTATTGGTCGACCCGCTCGCGATAGCTGGCCAGAGTGACCATGCCTTGCTTGCGCACCTGCGCGAAGCGTTGGGCGAGGCGGCATTGATGCGCGTGGACAGGGCCGATCTGGCCCATGTGCCCCACCTGCATCCCGTGTTGGCTTGCCTGGCTTCACCCGGAACGTTGCCCAGCCGTGAGTTGCTGGCGCTGACTGCGCGCGCAGCGTATAGAAGGCTGCACCACCCTCGGCGCTACCTGAGTGGCTGGCTGTTCAGTGAAGCAGCTTCGGCCACGGTAGCCGCCCATCTCACGGCCATGTGCCGAATACCCGATGCCAAACGGGCGTTCAGCTTCTATCCGGTGTACGAGCCGGTTCGCCTGGAGCTGCTCGCGGCGACGTTCAAGCAGGTCGAGCATGGCCCATGGTGGCCGATCAACGACTGGTTGTTCCTGAGTAGCGGTGGCAGGTTGGCGCACCTGAAAGGGCAGAGCGGGCAGCGGCATGCTTTGCCGGAGCCTGCCCAGCGTATTCAGGAAGATGTGGCGTTGATCGAGCGCGTGCTGGCTGTCTGGAGAGTGCTGCGTGCGGCCTCGGAGGACGCGAGACAGTGCCAGATACCGCCGTTTGCCGCCGTGCGGGTCTCCAACCATATCGACGATGCACGAGCGTTGGGCTTGAGCGCAGAGGAAGACATCACGGTTTTTGCCCTGCATCACCTGTGCATCCACCCCAGGCTGAATACCGTTGCTGCGGTGCGCAACATGGTTGATGCGGCCGTCAACGATCACCGTCCTCTCGCCCCGATGCTCACTCGCTATTCCGAGGAACACTGGTGTCGCCTGATCGATCCCCTTCCAAGAAACGAGAGGCGCCTATGACCCTCAGTCAACGTATCGCCATTGCGACAGCCGAAGCCGGGCTCCCTTCTGACCAGTGCATGGCCTGCGAACGCCAAGGCCTGCCGATCCTGCCCCTGCGTCGCGCCCTGGTGCCGGACACACGCCCACAGGGCCTCAGCACCGTGGCCGGCAGCCTGCATGTCTCGGCGAAGCTGGGCGTGCGCACCTTGCGCATGGGCTACCTGTACGTGCTGCTCGACCAGCAGGTCTGGCATGCCTACGAAGTGAGCGAGCAGGGCCACCTGCGCCGCTT
>NZ_FWXQ01000024.1:0-1683 GCF_900176445.1 Pseudomonas sp. URIL14HWK12:I5 | reverse complement strand
CAGACCCATAAAGGTGATGGTTACAACGAACTGCGTTTCGAGGACGAACTGGGCAAAGAGGAAGTGTTCATCCATGCCCAGCGGGACAAGAACAACATCGTCAAGCACGACGAGACCACGCAAGTGGGCAACGACCGCACCGAACGCGTCGAACGGGACGAGACGATTTCGATTGGGCAGGACCGTCTTGAAGACGTTGCCCGGGACGAGACCGTAAGCATCGGCCAGAACCGGGCACATGAAGTTGGCAATGACGACAGCCTGAGCGTTGGCCGCACCCATACCATCACCACAGGCAAGGACCGAATCGAACACGTCGGCAATCACCGGCAGGACCTCACCAAGGCCAACCATACGGTAGAGATCGGTGGCCATCTCGAACAGGTCGTGGCCGGTCACAGCACATTGCAAACCGGCGAGGCTATTCGGCACACCACCAAGGTTTACGACATCCAGGTCAGCGAAAGCCTGACGATCAGAAGTCCGGCAGGTCTTCTACGAATCGACGGCGCCGGCATCACGCTGGACGGCCTTGCGCTGGACTTCAAGGGGCCGGTCAGCCAGCAGGCCAAGGGCAGCCAGCGCATGACTGCCACTTCCGGCGTACCTGAGCCTGGGGAGCCGATTTGTCTGAGTTGCTTGCTCAAAGCCATCGCCGACGGCCACAACATGATTCCCATGGAGGGTGCCAGCTGATGCCCAGCCCATTTATCAGAGCAATGGTAGAAGTGCTACGCACATCCGACCGCTATCGCCTGAGTGCCGTCGTTGAAATGGCCAACCTTTCACCCCGGGCCCGGGAAACGCTGACCCAACATTACACGGGGCGCTGCTGGCCTTTGTTGCAACAGGCCCAATTCAGCAATTTACGCGCGGTAGGCCCTTGGTTGTTCAGCTCCAGGCCAGGTTCCGATGTCTCAGGCCAGTACGATTTCCAGTGGCAGCTGGAGCAAGGTGCAATGGGTGCGGTGAGTGGCTGGATCGTCAGTGCGCTGCCAGCCGCCCAGCTTGTACAGCACTTGAGCCAGGCCAACTCCGTTACCGGGCCGGATGGCCACGCTTACCTGTTGCGTTACCACACCGCAGCCGTCCTGCAAGTGTTGGATACCTGCCGCGAGTTGCCTGGCGTGGCCGAGTGGTTGGCGCCCATTCATTGCTGGTGGTCCCCGGTGGCGCATCCGCACAAGAGGTTGTGGGTGCAAATCGCTGGCGGCGACCAGCCTCGCATGATCCATGTCCCGCCCATCACCCTGAGCGAAGACTGCTGGGCAGCCTTGGCCGGCGACCCACTGAGCTATCAACTTGCCGAAATGCTGAAGCACGAGCCGTCTTGCGCGGCCTTCACGGCTGTCTGCCACGGTACGCAAATTGGCCTGATCCAGCACCACCTGAATCAGGCCCGCGCGCAAGGACTGGATCGAGAGCAAGACCTGGTCAGCTATGTGCTGATGATGGCCCGCGCCGGAGAACAGCTCTGCGAATCACCTGCCTGGCAAGACGCAATCGCTGCTACACGCGAGCAGCGAACGCCCCTGATCGATAACGTGCAGCGATGCCTGCACGGCAAGGACTGAGGTACACAATGGACTCATTGAACGAAGCCCTAGAATTGTGCCGGCGCATCACCACCGGCTACCGTCCCGCCCTGCGCAACAGCCCGGTCGCCGACTGCACCCGCCGCTT